>NZ_JBVICQ010000002.1:0-925432 GCF_055572815.1 Streptomyces sp. NPDC030296 | reverse complement strand
TGGAGCAGGTCGGCCTGTTCGGTCTTGGTGGGCAGGCCGGTGGAGGGGCCGCCGCGCTGGATGTCGATGATCAGCAGCGGCAGTTCCAGTGACACCGCGAGGCCGATGGTCTCGGATTTGAGGGCGACGCCGGGGCCGGAGGTGGTGGTGACGGCGAGGGAGCCGCCGAAGGCCGCGCCCAGGGCGGCGCCGATCCCGGCGATCTCGTCCTCGGCCTGGAAGGTGCGCACACCGAAGTTCTTGTGCCGGCTCAGTTCGTGGAGGATGTCCGAGGCCGGGGTGATCGGGTACGAGCCCAGATACAGCGGGAGGTCGGCCTGGCGGGAGGCGGCGATCAGTCCGTAGGACAGGGCCAGGTTCCCGGAGATGTTCCGGTACACGCCCGGTGGGAACGCGGTGGCCGCCGGGGCCACTTCGTAGGAGACGGCGAAGTCCTCGGTGGTCTCGCCGAAGTTCCAGCCGGCGCGGAAGGCGGCGATGTTCGCGGCGGCGATGTCGGGTTTCTTGGCGAACTTGGTTTTGAGGAACTTCTCGGTGCCCTCGGTGGGCCGGTGGTACATCCACGACAGCAGGCCGAGCGCGAACATGTTCTTGCTGCGTTCGGCTTCCTTGCGGGTGAGGTTGAAGTCCTTGAGCGCCTCGACCGTGAGGGTGGTCAGCGGGACGGGGTGGACGTGGTAGGCGTCGAGGGAGCCGTCTTCGAGGGGGTTGGTGGTGTAGCCGACCTTTTGCATGGCGCGTTTGGTGAATTCGTCGGTGTTGACGATGATCTCGGCGCCGCGGGGGATGTCGGTGATGTTGGCTTTGAGGGCGGCGGGGTTCATGGCGACCAGGACGTTGGGGGCGTCGCCGGGGGTGAGGATGTCGTGGTCGGCGAAGTGGAGCTGGAAGCTGGAGACGCCGGGCAGGGTGCCGGCGGGGGCGCGGATCTCGGCGGGGAAGTTCGGCAGGGTTGACAGGTCGTTGCCGAACGAAGCGGTCTCTGAGGTGAAACGGTCACCGGTGAGCTGCATACCGTCACCGGAATCACCCGCGAACCGAATGACCACCCGGTCCAGACGGTGCACCTCCTTGGTGCGGATCCCGGCCGACGTCGGCTCGGCCTCTTCGATGTCCACGGTGTCTACCGTCACGCGACTCGTCTCCTCTGGCTTTCCGCTGTCCGGCGCCGCTGCGTGGGCCGGACCCCGTCGGCGCTTCCCGTAACTCGGGGACGCCGGGCACACGCCGACGGGACCTGGCAGGCCGGGACGTTAGGCAGCCCGCCTTGCGCCGGACCAAAGCGCCCCCACGGGCGCCGTGCTCCGCTTCCGGCCGCCCCTGGCCGGTTCAGCGCAGGTTCAGTGGTTCTCCAGAGCGGCTCGGGACCCTTTCCCATGTCCGCTGGACAGCCGGACCCGGCGCTTCCCCCCAGCGGGGCATCAGGTGCGCCATCACACGACCCGGCCCGCGCGACCACGTACCGGCCCAGCCCACTTCCCGTTTACTTCGTCACCCTTTTTCCAGGAGCACACCATGGACGTGTCATCCCCGGCCTCCCGCCGCACGCTGCTCAGACTCGCCACCGCGGTTTCCCTGGGCGGGGCGGTCGCCGCCACCCCGCTGCCGGCGTTCGCGAAGTCCGCCCGCTGCCCGCTGCCGCGCAGCCTCAGCGTCACCGCTCCCGGCGTGTACCCGGAGGGCGTCGCCTGGGACCCCACGAGGAAGGCCTTCCTCGTGGGGTCCAGTGCGCAGGGCACCATCTCGGTGGTCCGCGCCGACGGCACCGTGACCCCGCTGGTGGCCCCGTTCGCCCGTGTGTCGGTCCTCGGCATCGTCGTGGACGCGCCCCGCCGCCGCGTCCTGGCCGCCTACACCGACTACTTCTTCCGGCTGATGGGCATCGTCGACCCGACGCTGCCCCCGGTGTCCGGAGTGGGTGTCTTCGACCTCGACACCGGTGCCGTCCAGCACCTGGTCGACCTGACCGACGGACAGGCCCAGCCCCGCGCCAACGACGTCACCGTCGACCGTGAGGGCACCATCTACGTCACCGACACCGGGGTCGACACGATCAGCGTGGTCAGCCGTGCCGGCCGGCTCCTCCACGTGATCCGCGACGACCGCTTCCTCACCGAGGCCACCGGCCCCAACGGCATCGTCCACCACCCCGCCGGATTCCTCCTCATGGGCAAGTACGACGGCGGCCGCCTCTTCCGCGTCGACCGCCCCCGCTCGGCGCGGCCCAAGGTCAGCGAGGTCCGCCTCGACCGCGCGCCCGCCACCATGGACGGCATCGCCCTGCGCCCGGACGGCTCCCTGGTCGTCGTGTCCAACGATCTGTCACCGGCCGACGGCCGCCCCGGCCGCGACGCCGTCCTGGAGCTGCGGTCCACCGACTGCTGGCGCACCGCGCGCACCGTGCGGGACCAGACCTGGCCGTTCGAGGACCCCACCACCGTCGCCGTGACCCCGTACGGCGACTACGTGGTCAGCGGCGGGCTCCGGGAGATCCTCACCGGCGTCCCCTCCACCACGCCCGGCCAGTTCCACCTGCGCCGCCGCTGACGACACCGGTCGGCGTCCCCGGGCGTACGGCCGGCCCGCACCTCACCCACCCCGACCTCCGGGAGCCCCCATGTCCCCCGCCACCACACCCACCCCGCCCCCCGAAACCGCCCCACCCCGGGGCCTGTTCACCGCGATCGCCGGGCTGGCCGTCCGCCGGTCCCGGCTGCTGCTCGTCCTCACCGTGGTCCTGCTGGCCGGTGCCGTCGTCCTCGGCAGCGGCGTCGCCGACCGGCTGCGCAGCGGGGGCAGCGGCGGTGTCGTCGACCCGTCCTCCGAGTCCTCGTACGCCGCGGACATCCTGGAACGGGAGTTCCCCGGGGCCCGCCCCAACCTCGTGCTGCTGGCGCGGGCCGACGGCGAGGTCGACGATGCCGACGTGGCACGCCAGGGCCGGGAACTCGCCGCCCGGCTCGCCGACGAGCGGGGCGTCACCGGCGTCACCTCCTACTGGGACACCGGCGCCGGGGCACTGCGCTCCGACGACGGCCGGGAGGCCCTGGTGGTGGCCCGGCTCACCGGTGACGAACTGGAGGCCGACCGCACCCTGAAGGACCGTATCGTCGGGCACTTCGACGGACGGCAGGGCGACCTCACGGTCCGGATCGGCGGCAGCGTCGCCGTCCAGAACGAGCAGCAGACCTTCATCCGCGAGGATCTCGTGCGCGCCGAGGTCATCGCGCTGCCGATCACGCTCCTCATCCTCATGGTCGTGTTCGGCAGCGCCGTGGCCGCGCTGCTCCCCGTCGGCATCGGCGTGATCGCGATCCTCGGCACCAACGCGGTGCTGAGGGTCCTCACCTCCTTCACCGACGTCTCCGTCTTCGCCACCAACCTCACCACCGCCCTCGGTCTCGGCCTCGCCATCGACTACGCGCTGCTCATCGTGCGCCGCTACCGCGAGGAACTCGCCGCCGGCCGCGACACGCCCGCCGCGCTCGCCGTCACCCTCAACACGGCCGGGCGGACCGTGCTGTTCTCGGCCGCGACCGTCGCCGTGTCGCTCGCCGCGATGATGGTGTTCCCGCTGTACTTCCTGCGGTCCCTCGCCTACGCCGGGATCAGCGTCGTGGTCCTCGCCGCCGTCGCCGCCCTGGTGGTGCTGCCGGCCCTGCTCGCCGTCCTCGGCCGGCGGATCGACGCCTGGGACGTGCGCAAGCTGGTCCGGCGCGGTTCCCGCAAGACCACCGAGCCCGCCGCCCCCGGGGCCGGCTGGGCCCGGCTCGCCCGGGGAGTGATGCGGCGCGCGCCGCTGGTCGCCACCGGCACCCTGGCCGTCCTGCTGCTGCTCGGGGCGCCCTTCCTGAACGTCGACTTCGGCACCGCCGACTACCGGCAGCTGCCCTCCTCCGCCGACTCCCGTGTGGTGCAGGAGAACATCAGGGACCACTTCCAGGGCAGCCCCACCGGAGCGATCGAGGTCGTCACCCGCGACGCGCCCGCCGACGGGCTCGGCGACTACGCCGAGCGGTTGTCCCGGCTCGACGGAGTGATCCGGGTGGACGGGCCCACCGGCAGCTACCAGGACGGCCGTGCCGCCGGACCGGCGCAGCCGGGCCGCACGGCGGGCGAGATCGCGTACCTCACCGTGGTGCCCGGCGTGGAGGCCGTCTCCGACGAGGGCAAGGACCTGGTGCGGGACGTCAGGGCCGTCGACGCCGACTTCCCCAGCTACACCTCCGGGACGACCGCGGCACTGATCGACAGTCAGGCCGCCATCGGCCGCGGCCTGCCGTGGGCGATCGGCATCATCGTGCTCGCCACGCTGGTCCTGGTGTTCCTGCTCACCGGCAGTGTGCTGGTGCCGCTGCAGGCCGTCCTGCTCAACGCGCTGAGCCTCACCGCGATGCTGGGCGCCGTGGTGTGGATCTTCCAGGACGGGCACCTGTCGGGGGTGCTGGGCTTCACCCCGACCGGGAGCATCGAGACGGCACTCCCGGTGCTGATGTTCTGCCTCGCGTTCGGACTCTCCATGGACTACGGCGTCTTCCTGCTCTCCCGCATCAAGGAGGAGCAGGAGCGGACGCTCGACCACAAGGCCGCGGTGGTCGAGGGGATCCGCTCGACCGGCGGTGTCATCACCGCCGCCGCGCTCGTCCTGTCGGTGGTCATGGTGGCCATCGGCACGTCCCGCATCACCAACACCAAGATGCTCGGACTGGGCGTCGCCCTGGCCATCCTCATGGACGCCATGGTGATCCGTACGCTCCTCGTCCCCGCGGTGCTGTCGCTCACCGGCCGGGCGACCTGGTGGGCGCCCGGACCGCTGCGCCGCCTGCACGCCCGCTTCGGCATCCGCGAGGGCGGCCCGGCCCCGGCCGCATCGGCCCCGTCGGACACGCCGGACGCCTCCGTCCCGCCGACCGCGGCGGACGGGCCGGCGCCGGTGACACAGGAGCGGGAACGGGCCGGCGCGGCAGCCGGGAAACAGTCCGGCTGACACCGCGACGGCCACACGGCCGCGCGGGTAGGTGAATACGCGGGAAACAGGGTGCGGGAGGACCTCGACAGGTCCTCCCGCACCTCTTTGGCGGGGCGCAAGCGATCGTCGTTAGCGTCCGGGCAACGCGTCGGGCGGACGCCGCGGCAACGTCGCACGGACACCCGACCCGACCGAGTGGTCACGGCACCGCCGGGCCCGCCCCGCACGGCCTGCGCGCCGGAACGGCCGCAGTCGGCCGGCCGCGATCAGCGGACCGGCCGCGACCGGACCGGCCGACGACCTGGCCGAACCCACCGACCCGAACGACCCGAACGACCCGAACGACCGGACCGGTCAAGCCCGGTGCGGCCCGGTCGGTCAGGTTCAGCCCGGTCGCCGGCCCACCCGTCCAGCGATCACCCGACCCACCCACTCCGGCACCCGCCACCCCGATCCCGGCCCGAGGGATCACCCGGATCACCAGAGCGACCGGATCACCAGAGCGACCGGATCACCAGAGCACATCGCGCACCAGAGCACCCAGAGCGAGCAGATCGACCAGAGCAAGGGGGAACAGCCCGATGACATCCACACACCAGACCGGGCCGCAGGCCCGGCCCGTACGCCGCGTCGCGGTGGGCGAGGGGAGCGCCATGGCGGTCGACACCGTCGTCGTCGACTACGGAGGGGTTCTCACCAACCCGCTCGTGGAGACCTTCGCCGCCTTCGCCGAACTCGCCGGCATCGACGCGGGCGACCTGGCGCAGGCGTTCCTGGCGGCGACGGAGCGCCACGGGGAGACCCCGATGGCCGCCCTGGAGACCGGCGCGATCACCGAGCGGCAGATGGTCGACCGGATCCTCGCCGAACTCCCCGAGGGGGCGGGCCGGATCCTCGCGGACGGACAGAGCTTCGGTGAGCTGTGGTTCCGGGGCCGGCGCGCCAACGAGCCGTTCCTGGCCTTCCTGCGCGCCCTGCGCCGCGACGGCTACCGGCTCGCCCTGCTGACCAACAACGTCCGCGAGTGGGAGCCGCTGTGGCGCGCCCAGCTGCCCGTCGACGAACTCTTCGACGTGGTCGTGGACTCGCACCGGGAAGGCGTACGCAAACCGGAACCGGAGATCTACCGGATCCTGCTCGACCGGCTCGGCACCCCGGCGAAGCGCTGCCTGTTCGTCGACGACACGGAGGAGAACTGCCGGGCCGCCGCCGAACTCGGCATGCGCGCCGTGCGGTTCGCCGACACCGACAGCGCCGTCCGCGAGATCTCGGCCCTGCTCCACCGCCCCGTGGCCGTGGCCGCCGGCGCCGCGGGAGGTGCCCGATGACCGCCACCCCGGTTCTCGTCGTCGGCGCCGGGCCCACCGGGCTGTCCGCCGCGTGCGCCCTGTGGGACCTCGGCGTGCCCTGCCGTGTCGTCGACCGGCGTCCGGGCCCCGGCATCGCGCCCAAGGGGCTGGTGCTGTGGAGCGGCGCCCTCGAGTGCCTCGACCGTCTCGGGGTCGCCGAGAAGCTCACCGGCACGGCCCTCCCGCTGGCCGGGGCGTCGTACTGGTCGAAGGGCAGGCGGATCGCCGGTGTGCGGTTCGGCGGACTGACGGGCACCGCGTTCCCCGGCCCCCTCTGCGTACCGCAGCCCGTCACCGAACGGGCGCTGCTGGAGCGGCTGACGGAGCTGGGCGGCACCGTCGAGTGGGAGACCGAGGCAACGGCGGTGACCGTGCACCGCGGCGGCCCCGAGGAGTCGGTGACCGTGACGCTGAGCGCGGGCGGCGCGGAGGAGACGGTGACGGTGCCCTGGCTCGTCGCCGCCGACGGCGCCCGCAGCCTGGTGCGCGACAGCGTCGGCATCCCCTTCGAGGGCCACACCTTCGACCGTACGTTCCTCATCGGGGACGGCAGGCTGGAGGGCGCGCCCGACGAGGCCGAGGTGCAGCACCACATCACACCCGACGGGGTGCTGGTGATCGTCCCGCAGCCCGACGGCCACCGGGTCTTCTTCGACACGGAACCGGACGAGCGCACCGATCCGCCCTCCGAGGAACTGCTGCAGCGGCTCCTCGACGAGCGGGGCCCGGGCGGGCTGCGGTTGCACGGCACCTGGTGGACCAGCCGATTCCGGGTGCACGCCAAGGTCGCCCCGCGCTTTTGTGAGGGCCCGGTGCTGCTGGCGGGCGACGCGGTGCACGCCCACACCACCGCCGGTGGCCAGGGCCTCAACACCGGTGTCCAGGACGGCTACGACGTGGGGTGGAAGCTGGCGACCGTGGTGCGCGGCGGCGACCCGGCGCTGCTCGACAGCTACGAGGCCGAACGGCGTCCCGCGTCCGTCCGGGCGGTCGCGAACGGTGACCAGCAGACCCGGATGTGGTTGCTGCGCCGTCCGGCGGCCCGGCTCCTGCGGAACACGGTCATGCGGGTGCTGTCCGCCACCGGGCTGCTGGAGCGCAAGGCGATCCCCCTGCTCGCCCAACTCGACCTGGACCACTCCGGGAGCCCGGCGGTGGCCGCGTCCGACGCCGTGCCCGGCGTGCCGCGCACCCTGAGGCTCGGGAGGCGGTCCCCCGACGCGGCGCTGGCCCCGGTGCAGGGCATGGCCGCGACGTCGCTGCACGACCATCTGGCGGCCGGACGGCACACCCTGCTCGTGTACGGCGCGGGGACGGCCGGTGAGGCGGCCGTGCGCGCGGCGGAGGCCGTGCGGGAGCGGGGCGTCGGCGACACGGCCCAGGTGCTGTGGATCCAGCCCGCCGACACCGCGGCCGCGCAAGTACCGGAGGAAACAGGCGAGTTGATCGTCGCCCGGGAGCAGGGCCGCACGCTCGGTGCCGCCGGCTCCCCGTGGGTCGCGTACGTGCGGCCGGACGGTGTCGTCGCCGCCTGCTCCGCCCCGGCCGGCCTCGACGCGCTCCTCGCCCGGCTGCCGTCCCGTGAGCCCCTCACCGCGCCGGTGCCGTCCCTGCGGCCCTGAGCGGGCCCGGCCACCCTTAGCGAGTCGATTTGCTCGCGACACCCAGACTTCCTTGGAAGGACCAACCGACCATGAGCATGTCCACGTCCGCCACCACGTCGGCCATCACGTCCGCCACCGCGTCCGCCGTCGTGGACCCCGCCGTCTCCGAGGCGGCCCCGGCGCGTCCGCGGGCCGCCGAGGTGGAGCTGAGCTACGACGCGACCGTTCCCCGCACCCTCGTCCACCGGGCCTCGATCGCCGAGGTCTTCGTCACCGACTCCGCCGAGACGGGCGAGGACACCTTCGCCGTCGCCGCCCAGCTGCCGCGCGGCCACCTGATCGGGGAGGCCTCCCCGTCGTACGACTTCACGCTGCTGGTGGAGGTGGTGCGGCAGGCCGGGGTCCTGATCGCCCACCGCCATCTCGGGGTGGAGCTGGGAGCGGCGTTCATCTTCCGGGATCTCAGACTGCGGGTCACCGCGTTCGAACCGCTGCGCATCGGCCGACGGCCGGCCGACCTGCGGGTCGAGGTGACCGTGCGGACCCGGCGCAACCGGGCGGGCCGCGTCCAGGGGTTCACCTTCACCGGGGACGTCGCGGTCGACGGGCGCCCGGCGATGCGCGGGGAGGGCGGGCTGCTGATCCTGTCCAGGACCGCCTACCAGGCCATGCGGAGCAGGCGGCAGCTGCCCGACCACCCCGGTTTCCTGCTGCCGCGCTTCACGGCGGCCGAACCGTGCGCCGTGGGTCGCCGCGACGCCCGGAACGTGTTCGTCACCGAGCCCGTCGCGGACGGCGAACAGGGCGCGTTCTCCTGCCAGTTGGTGGTGGACACCAGCCACCCGCACGTGTTCGACCACCCGCTGGACCATGTGCCGGGCCATCTGCAGATGGAGGCGGCGCGGCAGTTGGCGGTGGCCTCCGTGGCGCGACTGCACGGCCTCGACCCGTGCAGCCTGTCGATCGCCTCCATAGAAACCGATTTCACCGACTACGCCGAGCTGGACCGCATCACCAGCCTGCGGGCGACGGTCGGAGGGTTCCGTTCCGACGAGGAACTGGGCACCTTCACCATCCCGGTCGAGGTGCACGCCGTACAGGAGAGCACCGTCACCACCGCCATGCGGATCGAGGTGGCGCAGTGGGCCCAGGATTAAGGTGAAGTTTAAAGGAAATCGCTCTCTGATCTTTTACGCGCACCCTCTGTCAAGTAATGTCCTCGTCAATCGGGCCGACGTGACCTTCTCGGCCCCCCGGGGGGAGCACAGTGATACGCATCCTGCTCGCCGAGGACATGCACATGGTCCGTGGGGCCCTGGTGGCACTACTGGCCTTGGAGGGTGACCTCACGGTCGTGGCCGAGGTCGAGCGTGGGGACCGGATCCTCCCCACGGCACTGGAGCACCAGCCGGATGTCGCCATCATCGATGTCGACCTGCCCGGCCTCGACGGCCTGAGCGCGGCGGCCCAGCTGGCCCAACAGCTGCCCTCGTGCCGCACGTTGATCCTGACCAGCCTCGGTCGGCCGGGCACGCTCCGCAAGGCGCTCGCGGCCCAGGTGGGCGGTTTCCTCCTCAAGGACGCACCGCCGGACCGGCTGGCCGACGCGGTCCGGGACGTCGCGGCCGGCAAGCGGGTGATCGATCCCCAGCTGGCCCTGGCGGCCCTGGACAACGGGGAGAACCCGCTGACGCCCCGTGAGACGGAGGTGCTGCGGCTGGCCGCGGACGGGGCGGAGGCCGCGGACATCGCGCGGCTGCTGTTCCTCTCCGTGGGGACGGTGCGCAACTACCTGACGACGGTGGTCACCAAGCTCAACGCGCGCAACCGGGTCGACGCGATCCGGGTCGCCAGGGAGAGCGGCTGGCTGTGAGAGGCCGCGGGCCGGACGGGGCACGACACCCCCGCCCGGCCCGCGGCCCCGAGTCCTTTCCCGGTCCCCGCCCGCCCCGCCGCCCGCGGCTCTCAGTCGGTCCGGTGGGCGGCCTGGCCCAGCGGGACCGCGGCCCGCAGGACGAACCAGCCCGCCTCGTCCAGCCCGGACATCAGCCGGCCCCCGATCGAGGCCAGCCGGAACTGCAGATTGCCCAGGCCGCTGCCGTCCGAGCCGTCCGACAGGTCCCGGAAGGCCGTGGCGGTCTTCTGCACCCCGTCGTTGGCGATGGTGAGGACCAGTTCGCCCGACGACGTCCCGCGGAAGTGGATCCGGCAGTGCTCCGCCTTGCTGTGGCGCAGCAGGTTGGTGATGGCCTCGCGGAGCACGGTCGCCATGATGGTGCTCACCTCCCCCTCGGGAAGGTCCACCTGGCACTCCACCTCCGCCTGGATGCCGGCGGCCGCCAGGACCGCCTGCGCCGACACGGCCTCGGTGGACAGCGACATGTCCCGGTAGCCGCGGGCGACGGTGCGCACGTCGGAGAGGGCCTGCCGGGAGATCTCCAGGATGCTCTTGAGCTCCTCCAGGGCCCGCTCGGGCGCCGCGGGCACCAGACGGCACGCCAGTTCGCTCTTGAGGGTCACCGCCGACAGGCTGTAGCCGAGCAGGTCGTGCAGGTCCCGGGCGAAGCGGAGCCGCTCCTGGGTGACGGCCAGCCGCGCGAGTTCCGTCTGGGCCGCGTGCACCTCGACCACCAGCTGGGCGAGCCGGTTCAGGCCGTACACGATCAGTCCCGTCAGCACCGTGGAGACGGCGATGTACACCGAGCCGACGAAGTGCATGCCCAGCAGCGGGCCGGTGCCCGCGGCCGCGACGGCGACCAGGCCGAACAGCGGCCAGGCCACCCTGGGCTGGAGCACCAGCAGCAGGGAGGCGCCGAGGAAGCCGGCCATCCCGCCCCAGCCGAAACCCAGGACGAACAGCGGCAGATACGTCAGCAGCGCCTGCAGAGTGAGCGTCCACCGGTACCAGCGAGCCCGGAACCGCCGCAGGCGCTGGGTGGTGTGCACGAGTTGAAGAAGGAAGACCAGGCTGAAGCCGAGGGCCGAGGCGACGAGGGTCAGCGGCCCCGGCCTCGCGTCCGCGATGTTGAGGAACCCGGTCAGGACGAAACCGCACTCGACGATCAGGACGACACTCTGGGCGAGCCGGGGCGGCGGGGCACTGAGGCCCAGGGCGCGCACCGCCGCCGACAGTGTGGGATTGCCGCCGACCCCGCCGGTGGCGGTCTCTCCTAAGGAGCGGTCGACCTGTGTCTCCGCGGCCGGCGCGGCTGCCTCCATGAAAGCCCCTCACCAGAACGGGATCAAGGAGCGACCAGTGTATGCGGGATCATTGAACTGTAAGTATTAAATGCAGGACTCATGGACCAACTGTGCGATTTTAAGGGATGGTTGGTGACAGTTGCGGGGCCACACCCAGGGCGAATCCCCCGACACTCGGCTCGGTCAGCCAGTCCGTGCCGGTGGTGCGGGCGGCCAGCTCGACGTCACCGCTCCCCAGGGCGCACGCGGCCAGGCCCATCGCGGTGCCGATCAGATACAAGTTCTGAATGACCGCGCCGACGTGCTTCAGCGTCAGCGCGTAGGGGAGACCGCTGTACTTCCAGGACAGCCGGTGGATGCGCGAGGTGATGGTGATGACCACCGCGGGCGGGTCCACCAGCCCGGCGCTGATCTGCGCCTCCGCGACCAGCTCCGCCGTCGCCGAGTCCGTCTCCCCGTCGCCGACCTGCACCAGGCAGTGCTCCAGCGGCGCGTAGTAGTGGGTGCCCGACGGGATGCCGGCGCAGTCCCGGACGGTGAGATAGAACTCGAGCTCGTAGGCGCGGCCGCCGCTGGGGTACGGCCGGTCGGTGTACGCCTCCTCCTGCCGGCCCTCGCCCCGCCGCTCGTGCAGGCCGCGGACCCGCAGCGCCCGGTACAGGAACTCGCCCAGCGCGGCGGCGGTGAGCGGCTCCGCACCGTAGCTCCGGATGCTCTGGCGCCCCTCCACCACCGTGGTCAGCGGCGGGTCCCCGGCCGTCACCTCGCTCAGGGACGGCCGGGGCAGGGCGATGCGCGGCCCGTCCGGCAGCGGCTTGACGGCCGGGGCCGGGGGCAGGCGCCCGGCCAGCGGATACGTCGCGCCGAAGTCCGCGTCGTGCCGGCCGAGCGTGGAGCGGCTGTGGAAGAGCAGGTCGACGGCGCCCCACGACAGCAGCGCCGGGTCCCGGTCCTCCGCGAAGGACGGGACCGGGGCACCGCCGCCCCGGCCCTCCTCGTACGCGCCCGGGCCGCCGGGGTCGGCGGCGGGCGACGGCGGCTCAGCGGAGAGCACCATGCCGGTCCCCAGCAGATGGCCGACGATCTCGGCGACCACCGCGGCGGGCAGCGGCACGGCCGCGGCGATCTCGTCGACCGTGAGCGCGCGGCCGAGCATGCTCACGACCCACGAGGCCTCCGGAGCGTGCAGGACGACCCGGTACAGCGACACCGGCCCCTCCAGCACGAACCCCTCGCCCTCGCTGCGCAGGAACGCGAAGCGGGACAGCCGCACAGGACGCTGCCGGTCCACGGTGTCCGGCCGGTACCGGGCCGACTGCGCGATCGGCACCACCGACAGCAGGGGGTGGTCGGCGCCCTCCAGCGTCAGTGAACGCACCACCATGTGCTGCAACCGGTGCAGCACCATCAGGATCTCGGCCTGCGCACCCGTGACCGTGGCCGTGCGCCCCCCGGGGGAGGAGGGGCGCACGGAGCTGTCGGCGGCCAGCTCGGCCACCACGTTGGCCAGCGAGATCGGGCCGAGGCTCATCCGCCGCAGCGCCTCGCGGACCAGCGGGCCCGCCCGGTGCAGCCGGGTCTCGCCCCACCGGCCGGAGAGCACCACGGGACTGGCAGGGCCGCCCATGTCCACCAGGACGTCCTCACGGAGCGACCACAGGGCGACGCAGCGCCTCTCGCTCTGCGGTGTCACGACGGTGCTCAACGGCCTCTCGGCGGTCATGGGGGCTCCTGGGGGGCAAGGCGGGGACGGCGGTGGGGCGCCGTACCGTTCAGATGAACAGTCAGAGGAACAAGGGGACGGGGTTGAGGTCCTCGTACGGTGTCGGCGCGGCCAGCCGGCCCAGCCGCACCGGCACGTCGAAGAGTCGGCCGGGCGCGAACCGGGCCCAGAAGTGCCGCAGGCCCGGTACGACCACCTTCACCACCGGGATCCCGATGTCGGGCCTCGTCTGGTCGAGCACCAGCAGGTCCATGCCGTGCCCGCGCAGCAGTTCGACGACGGCCTCGACGTCGTCCCGCAGGTCCGGCCGGTTGCGGAAGGCGAAGTCGGCCGGGCCGCGCGCCGGGAGGGAGGGGTCGGGCAGCAGATACGGCTGCGTGGCCACGGTCGCCCCCCACCACCAGCCGAGCGGTTCGGGCGCCGTCGTGCCGTAGCCCGTGCCGTCGGCCCGTGCGCCGACCACCGCGGGCAGCAGCTGGTTCATCTCGGTCAGCGCGCGGCGCAGCGCCACCGCCGGGTCGAAGTGCGCCCCGAACCCGAACATGATGTCCTCGGCGGGTTTGTCGGTGCGCCGCGACACCGCCGCGAACACCGGCACGCCCAGGTCGGAGGTGAGGTCCAGGACCCACACCTCACGGTTCATGTGCCGGTACACGTCGAGGAGTTCCTCGGTCCAGGCGTCGCCGAAGCCGTCGGCGCCGTGCAGCCGCACACCGGGCTGCCGGGTGCGGTTGTACCACCACAGGGCGACGGCGTCCCGCTCCACCAGCTCCAGGAAGCCGTGCAGGATCGCGTCCTCCGGGCTGCTGCCCGCGGCGTTGCCGTTGGAGTCGGCGCGCAGCGAGCGCCGCCCGGCCACCGGTCGGGACGACCCGTCCGCGGCACCCGGGAAGTACAGCATGCCGGTCGGCAGCAGCCGCTGCCGCTGCTCGGTGAGCGACCACACCGGCGTCCAGTCGACCGCGGCCCGGTCGTCGAAGGGCTCGGGAACGTACTGGAACGCGTCGTGCAGGGCGTTCCACCGCTCCCGGTCGCGGAACTGCCGCGGGGCGAACAGCTGGCATGCGTCCGGGGAGACGGCGACGTCCCCCAGGCCCCGCAGGCTGTCCCTGGTGCGCGGCTCGTCCCCCTGGAGGGTGCCGCTGTACCGCTCCAGCGCCTCGCACATGGCGCTCACCTCGGCGTCCAGCGCGGTGGCGCCCTTGCCGCCGCTGAGGTGACGCAGCCCGGCCCGCAGCCGCGCCAGGTCGGTTCCGCCCAGCGCCGCGTTGCGGCCCGCCAGATAGCAGTGCAGGCCCGACGGTGCCCGCGGGTCCCTGCGGATCTCCTCGATCACCCCGGTCACGGGGCTGACCAGATGCGCGTACCGGTCACGGACCTCCTGGGGGGAGAGCGCCCGGTGTCCGCCCCCCGCGTAGGGCGCCTTGGGCCGGGAGACGAGCGTCACCGGCTGCCGCACCTGACGCGCGACGAGGCCGGGGTCACCGCAGTCCGGGCACTGGGGGCGGCGCCGCAGCTCGTGGTGACGGGTCGTCAGAGCGAGGGTGTCCAGGGTCAGGACCGCGGACTGGCCCGGATAGCGGTAACCGGCCAGCCACTTCGCCGTCTCCAGGGCGGCGAGCTGTGCGGCCGCCGCCGCGGACGGCGGCACCTGGGCGGCCGGCCGGGGGACCGGGCCGGTCAGGCCGAGCGCCCGCCGCACCGGCGCCTCGCACAGCCGGTGGCCGCGCAGCCGGTGGGCCAGGCACGACCAGCAGGGGCCGGAGTCCGGCTGGAACACCGGACCCACCCACGCGGTGGAACCACCGGGCCGGGACAGCAGCCAGGGCCGCCCCGTGGCCCGGTGCAGGGCGTCGATCTCACGCAACTCGGGGTTCAGGTAGTCGTCGCACACGACGAGGGACAGCGGGGCGAGGTCGCTCCCGGCCATGTCGTGCGCGCCGTGGGCCCGGCCGTTCCCGCCCACCGCGAGGCCCGCGGCCCGGCACGCCTCCAGCACCCCCTCGGCGCACGCGCCGCCCACCGTGACGACCTCCAGCGAGGCGGCCGCCAGCCGCCGCAGGGCCACCGTGCCGTCCAGTCCGGCCAGCTCCCAGAACGCGCGGGCCGGCCGGCCCGCCTCCTCGGAGCCGCCCGCCACCGTGACCGGCGTCGAATAGCCCACGAGACCGGCCTGGGCGAGCCGCGCGACCAGCCGGCCGACCTGCTCGGGCGGTATCTCGGGGGCCGCGTCCCGCAGCAGGGACGGCAGGTCCCTGGTACCGTCCAACAGCGGTACCAGGGCCTCGATGTGATCGCCCTGTAACGCGGTCACACCCCGGTCCGACAGGAGGTACGCGGCGTCGTCGGCGACGACCTCCGCTCTCAGGTGACTGCGGAACCCCACGAGCCGTGGGTCGTGCGTTCTCGACGGGTGCGCGGGACGCTCACCGAAGACGGCGGTCACCGAACGATCCTCCGGCTGCCGGTCCCCGACGACGTGTGACGGGCCTCGGGGGACACCTCGTCGGTCAGGCAGAAGCAGAGGAACGCGTGCGCGGTCGTCGGCTGGGAGAGCTCCTCGATGGTCAGTTCACCCACCGGGTTCTCGGGCAGCGAGGGGGGCTGCTGCCCCTGAGCGAGCGTGACGCCGAACTCGTCGAGCACCGATGTGGCGTCCACCTGGTAGCGGCGTGACAGCTCCGGCTCCGACCACGCCCGTGCGACCAGTTCCATGAACCGCAGTTCCTGGCCGGGCATCCGGTCCAAGGCCACGGTCTGCTCCGTGGCGTGCGTACCTTCGAGAGTGGAAATAACGCCTTCGTGCACGTTGCCCTCCGCAAAGACCTGTGTGTGGATCGGAAGTCGCCGTGATCGGACCGGCAGACAGGATTCTTCGGGCAGCGGGGTCGTCACCGACAGTGTTCCCTTCATGCCTCCCATGTGAATTCGTCATGGGTCACCGCCTCCGTTATTCACGCGGCGGCGATGAAGCGCTCACTGGGAGTGGCGGGGCCCGCCATGCCACTGTGGAGCGCTCGGAAACGCAAGCCGAGCGGTTTTGGCTGGAGGGAGAACCACAATGGAGGTCCGGGTCCTGGGGCCGCTCGTCGCCCAGCTCGACCACACGTCCGTAGTGCCCAGCGCGGCCAAGCCCCGCCAGGTGCTCGCCCTGCTGGCACTGCACGCCGGCCAGGTCGTGACCGTGTCCACCCTGCTCGACGAACTGTGGGGGGACGCGCCGCCACGCACCGCGCCCGCGACCCTCCAGACCTACATACGGCAACTGCGCCGCCGACTGGCCACGGCGCTGGGCCCGACCGCGGTGCGCGGGCCGAAGGACGTCCTGTGCACGCGGTACGGCGGCTACGCGCTCGACGTGGCCGGCGCCTATGACGCCACGGAGTTCCAGCGGCTGTCCGCGGCCGGGCAGACGGCCCTGCGCGAGGGCTCCGTCCGGGAGGCGTCGGTCCTGCTGCACCAGGCGCTGGCGCTGTGGCGCGGCCCCGCCCTGGCCGACGTGCAGATCGGCCGGGCGCTGGAGGTGGAGACGGTACGGCTGGAGGAGACCAGGCTGGGCGCCCTCGACGCCAGGATCGAGGCGGACATGCGGCTCGGCCGGCACGCCGCGCTGCTCGGGGAGCTGACCGCGCTGGCCGCCCAGCACCCCCTGCACGAGACCGTGCACGCGCAGCTGATGCTCGCGCTGTACCGCTCGGGCCGGCCCTCCCACGCCCTCGGTATCTACCAGCGGCTGCGTCAGTGCCTCATCCGTGAGCTGGCGTTGGAGCCGTCGACACGGCTGCAGCGGCTGCACCAGGCGATCCTGCGGGCCGACCCCGTCCTGGAGTCCCCCGACCCGGCCGTGTCCGACGGCCCCGCACCGAGCGTCAGGCCGCTGGCACCGGCCTCGGTCTGACGCGCACCGTTGCGGTTCGACCCGCGGGCCGCCTCGGTCTGGACCGCGTCCCACCTCGGTCCGATCCGTCCCTGCCCCGCCGCGGGCTCCTGTTCGCCCGGCGTTCGGCGGCGGTCGTGTGGGCGATCGGGGACGTTCCTCTCTCTTCGGGCCCTGTCGTCGTTTGGCGGCCCTTAAGCGCCGCTCCCGACGCTGTGGGCACTGCGGGGGCTGGTCACCTGGTGGCCACCGCGTGACGAGAGGAGTTCCGGGGCACTATGACGCGATATCTGAGACGCGGTGGCACACGCCACGACGGTCGCCTGCGCATGTTCTGCTTCCCCTACGCGGGGGGCGGTGCCTCCGCCTACGCGGGCTGGCAGCGGTGGCTGGGATCCGGCGTGGAGGTGCTGCCGGTGCAGTTGCCCGGCCGCGAGGGCCGGATGGCGGAGCCGCGCTTCACCGACCTCCCCGCGCTCGTGGCGGACCTGGACCGGGAGCTCGGCGAGGAACTCGACGGCCCGCACGTGCTGTTCGGGCACAGCATGGGCGCCCTCGTCGCGTTCGCCCTGGCGCAGTACCGTCGGGCCCGCGGCGAACGGCTGCCCCTCGCGCTCCTCCTCGGCGCGCACCGGGCCCCGCACCTGCCCGCCCCGCCCATCACGCACGGCTACGTGGCGGACGACATGGAGCTGATGCGTGGGCTGTCCGCGCTGGGAGGTCTGCCGCGGGTGCTGCTGGACCGCCCGGAATGGCTGGCGGCGCTGCTGCCCGTCGTGCGGGGCGACCTGATGCTCTGTGAGGGCGCCGGGAGCGTGGACCGCACCCCGCTGCCGGTTCCGCTGCACACGTTCGCCGGCGCGGAGGACCGGCTGGTGACCGTCCCCGAGGTACGGGAATGGTCCCTGTACTCCACGGTGCACTGCGAGACCGTGGTGGTGCCGGGCGGCCACTTCTACATCAGGGAGCAGGAGAGCGCGTTCCTCGACCGGCTCACGGAGGTCCTGAGCCGGTACACCGACATCGCCGACCTGCTCGGCATGGACCTGGTGGGAGCACCGAGCGACTGACGCCCCTCCGGCACGAGGCCCTCCGGGGAACTCCGAGAGGCCGCCTCCCCTCCCGAACTCAGGGAGAGGAGGCGGCCGTTCGCATGCAAGGAACCGCCCACCCGAGGGCGCGCCCGCCCGGACCCCGCCCCGGACACGCCGGGCTGCCGGACGAGGCGCAGTCCGCGCGCACCGCTCCGCGCCCGCCCCTACGGTCGCTTCGCGCGCCGGGCGGCCTGTCCGAGGGGGCCGTCCGTGGGGCGGGATGTCGTTTCGTGCGCCCGATGCTCACCCGAGGAGCGGCCCTCCGTCGGCCGGGCGGTCGCGTGGCGGGCCGGGCGCCTGTCCGGTGGCCGTCCGGCGGTCGGGCGCTCGTGTCGCGCGCCGGGGCGGTCGTTCGTCCGCGGGGCGCCGTCGGCAAAGGGGCTCAGCCGACGGGTGCCTGTCCCGCCCGGATCTCCGGGGCCGGCGTCTTCGGGGCCGGCGTCTCCGGGCCCGGGGCGGTGCCCCCGACCGGTGCTGCCGCCTCGTCGGCGGGGGCGCCGGCGGACGTGCGGCCCGGCATCAGGAGGGCGGCGATCGCCGCGCCGCCCGCCACGCCGGCCGCCGCCACGGTCAGGCCCACCCCGGCGGCGTGGTCGAAGGCCGACCTCGCGGCCGCGGCGAGCGCCGCTCCCGCGTCGCCCCCGGTGCGTTCGGCGAGTGCCAGGGCGTTCTCCAGCGTGCGCCTCGCCGCCGGCGGCCGGCCGGCGTCGGTCATCGCGTTCGTGTAGCTGTGGGCCAGCACACTGCCGACCACGGCGACCCCCAGCGCGTTGCCGAACTCCTGCATCGTCATGTCCAGCGAACCCGTCGCACCCGACCGCTCCGGCGGCACCAGCGACATCACCACGTCCGTGGTGGGCCCCATCGCGAGCCCGAAGCCGATCCCCGCGAGGACCAGCCCGGCGAGCACCGGCGGGTAGCCCTCGCCCACCCGGCCGAGGACCAGCACGCCCGCCGCCCCGAGCGCCAGACCCACGGCGACACTGCCACCGGGCCCGACCCGGCGGACCACCGCGGGGCACACCATCGTGCCGAGCAGGACGGCGAACGCCACCGGCATCACGGCGAGACCGGCGCGCAGCGGCCCGTACCCGAAGGCGAACTGCAGCCGCTGGGTGAGGACGAACAGGGTGCCCGCCAGACCGAACATCAGCAGCAGGATGCTCACGCTCGCCCCGATGAACGGCGCCCGGCGCAGCAGGGCGAAGTCCACCATGGGGTACGGGTGCCGGCGCTCCCACAGCACGAAGCAGACGCCCGCGACGGCGGCCACGGTGAAACCGGTGACCGGCCACGTGGAGGTCCAGCCGTGCTTGGCCGCCTGGATCGTCCCGAAGACCAGTCCCACCATGGCGCCCGTGCCGAGCAGCGCGCCCACCGGGTCGGGGCGGCGCGGCGAGGGATCGGCGGACTCCGGCAGCAGCAGGGCGCCGGCGACCAGCACCACGGCCACCGGCACCAGGTTCACCAGGAAGATCGACCCCCACCAGAAGTTGTCGACCAGGGCGCCGCCGACCACCGGACCGGCCGCGACCCCCAGTGCGGAGCAGCCGCTCCACACCCCGATCGCCCGGGCCCGCTCGGCCGGCGGGAAGACATCGACCAGGACGGCGAGCGTGCCGGGCATGATGCACGCGGCACCCAGCCCCATCAGCACCCGCGCCCCGATCAGCTGGCCGGTGCCGTCCGCGGTCATGCCGACCAGCGAACCCACGCCGAAGACAGTGGTGCCGAGCAGGGTCGCGCGCTTGTGGCCGTACCGGTCGGAGAGCGTTCCGGCGGTCAGCAACGCCCCGGCGAGGGCCAGGGCGTAGCCGTCCACGATGAACTGGATCTGGCCGACGTCGGCGTCCAGGCTCCGCATCATCTGAGGGATGGCCACGTTGAGCAGGCCGTTGTTGAGCACGATCGCGAACAGGGCGAGGGAGAGCACACCGAGGATCCACCAGCGGCGGGGATCCGCGGTCTCGGTGCCGGTCATGGTTCGGTCCTCCGTCGGTGGTGGGCACAGCGGTTTCCGCCACCCTCACGGCACCCGCTGAAGGGGGACTTGCGGCGGGCCCCGCCGCGCCGTGCCGGGCCGCCGTCCGCTCAAGCCGTGCTTCAGCGCCGCTCCCTACGGTCCGGGCGGTGCTGCCCTCGGGTGAGCGGCGGCGAACACCGAAGGAGGTGCCATGGAGCTCCCGGTTCGGCTGCGGCAGGCCCGCTCCGCACTACTGCTGATCTTCCTCGTCCACGGCGCGGTCTTCGCCCTGCTGGTCACCCGCATCCCGGCGATCCAGGACCGGTACGGACTCAGCGACGGCGAGCTCCCGCTGGCCCTCGCGGCCGTCCCGGTCCTGGCCGGCGTCGGCACGGTCACCGCCTCGCGGGTGGTCCGCCGGGTCCGCCCGCACGTCGTGGTGCGGATCGTGCAGCCGCTGATCTGCCTGGCGCTGGCCGGGGTGGGCGCGGGCCAGAACGTCTGGCAACTCGCCGTCTGCCTGGTGGCCTTTGGGCTGCTGGTGGGCGCCATGGAGGCCAGCCTGAACATGACCGGCGTGGGGATCCAGCGCGGCTACGGCCGCAGCATCATGCTGGGCTTCCACGGCGCCGCGAGCCTCGGCGGCATCCTCGGCGCCGCCCTGTCCTGGGCCGGTGCCCACTGGCACCTCTCGCTGTTCACCGTCTTCGCCTCCTCGGTCGTCATGCTGCTCCCGGCCGCGGTGGCGGCCGGCCCCCGTCTCGACGCGCGCCCGGACGGACCGGGTGCCGGGAGCGGCGGTCCTTCCGCCGCCCCGACCACCGCCGGGAAGCCCGAGGCGCGGCCGACCGGCCGGCGCGGCGTCCCCTGGAAGCCGCTGCTGCCGCTCTGCCTGATCATGGCCGTGTCCGTCGTCGCGGACTCCACCGCGACCAACTGGAGCGCCAAGTTCCTGGAGGACACCCTCAACAGCTCGGAGGCGATGGCGACCGTCCCGTACGGCCTCTACATGGTGGCCACCCTGCTGGGCCGCGCGCTCGGTGACGGCTGGGTGCAGCGGTGGGGGGCGGCGGCCGTGGTGCGGGCGGGCGCCGTGCTCGCCGCCCTGGGGTTCGCCGTCGTCGCCGCGGCGCCGGAACCCCTGACGGCCGTCCTCGGTTTCGCCGTGCTGGGTGTGGGGCTGTCCGTGATCATCCCCCAGGCCCTCGTGATCGGCGCGCAGCGGCTGCCGGGGGCCGAGGACACCGCCGTGGCCCGCGTCAGCCTCTTCAACTACGTGGGCTTCCTGATCGGCCCACCCCTGGTCGGGGCCGTCGGAGCGGCCGTCTCCTACCGCGCGGCCATGTGCGTGCCGCTGCTGCTGGTGCTGTGCGTCCTGCTGGTGGCCCGTTCCCTGGCCGCGTCGAACCCGGCCGGCTCCTCCGCCCGCGCCCCGCGCTCCGAGGCGCCCAGAACCCCTGTCGGCTGACGGCGCCGCGCGTCCCCCGGCGCGGCGCCCACCCGGTCGTGCCCCGGCTGCCCGAACGGCAGCCGGGGCACGACCGTTCCCGCCACCGCCCACCGACGCCCCGTCCCGTCCTCTCGACCTTCGTTCCGTCCTTTCGCGCCCGCCCCGTTCCCGCCCCCGGTCTTTAGTCGGGCCAAAGCGTCAGGGCCGACGATCCCGGCAGGGCGGATCCCAGGAGCCCGGCCGTGCGGCCCGGCTGCCCGGTCATCCATGGGTGAGCCAACCGACGATGGGAGAACCATGCGCTGGGAAAGCGTTTACGTGGCGGGGACGGGGGCCTGGCTCCCCGAACCGTTCTCCGCCCGCGCCGCCGTGGAGGCGGGTGAGTACGACCCCGAGCAGTTCGAGGCGGACGGCCTGCTGTCCGTACGGGTGGCCGGTGAGGACGTCCCGCCACCCGACATGGCGGTGCAGGCCGCCACCACCGCGCTCAAGCGGTCCGGTCTCGCCCCGGAGACCGTACGTCTGCTGCTGCACAACTACGTCTGGTTCCAGGGCCAGACCATGTGGCCCGTGGCGTCCTACGTCGCCGACCACGCCGTCCACTGGGGCGTGCCCGCGTTCGAGGTGAAGCAGGAGTGCAACGCGGCCGTCGGCTCGCTGGAGCTGGCCGCCCGGCAGCTGACCACCGAACAGGACGAGGCCGCGGTGGTGCTCACCACCGCCGACCGCTTCGCCGAGCCGCTCATCAACCGCTGGAACGCGGAGGCGGGCCTCGTCTACGCCGACGGCGGCACCGCCCTGGTCCTCTCCAACCGCGACGGCTTCGCCCGCGTCCTGTCGACCGTGACCCGCGCCGACAACCGCATGGAGGCGCTGGCCAGGGGAGCGGGCCTCACCCCGCTGCCCACCCAGGAGCCGTACGACCACGCCGACCGCTTCGCCCACTACCTGCGCTCCCGCGGCGGCAACATCCGCGAGGCCACCGACCGGCTGATCGCCATGGTCAAGGGCGCCGTCGACGACGCGCTGGCCGAGGCCGGGACCACCCCGGACGAGCTGGCCCACGCCGTCATCCCGACCGGCGGCCGCAGCAAGATGCAGTGGCAGGCCGAGCAGCTGCTGGGGGTGCCCGAGGAGCGCACCACCTGGGAGTTCGGCCGCCGCACCGGACACCTCGGCGCCGGCGACCAGTTCGCCGCGCTGAACGACCTCGCCGAGACCGGGGCGCTGCGCCCGGGCGACCGCGTGCTGATGCTCTCCGCGGGCCCCGGCACCGCCAGTTGCGCCGTCCTGGAGATCCTCCGCACACCGGGCTGGACGACCCCGGCCGCCGATCCGCAGACACCCGAGGAGCAGCGATGACCGCGACCGTGATCGGAACCTTCCCCGGCACGGCAATGATCGACAACGCCGTGGGCACCGACACCGCCCCCCGGGTCGACAACGCCGCGGAGGTGTTCCTCACCGCCGCCGTCGCCCGGCACCCCGACGCCCCCGCCGTGCGGGACCGCTACGGCGTGTGGACGTACGCCGAACTCGACGCCGCCGCCGACTCCTTCGCCAGGGAACTGCACCGCCGCGGCATCCGTCCCGGCGACCGGGTGCTCGCCCGCGTCGACAGCGTCAAGGAGTTCACCGCCCTGCTCTACGGGACCTGGCGCGGCGGCGCCGTCCTGGTGCCGATCAACCCGGGCATGAAGGCCTTCCACCTCCAGTCGGTGATCGCCGACGCCGAACCCTCGCTGATCGTCGTCCAGGATGCCGAGCGCGACGGTGCCGACGGCCTGAGCTGGCCGTCCGAGGTGCCGGTCGCCGTCGTGTCCGAGCTGGACCTGTCCGGTCCGGCCGACCCGGCCGCCCGTACCCAGACCGAGGTGCCCGCCGACCGGCTCGCCCTGCTCATCTACACCTCGGGCAGCACCGCGGCGCCCAAGGGGGTGGCCTGCCCGCACGGGCCCGTGGCGTTCGCCGCCCGCGCCATCCAGGCCCGGCTGAACTACCGCGCCGACGACATCGTCCTCACCGCCGTCCCGCTCTCCTTCGACTACGGCCTCTACCAGGTCTTCCTCAGCGCGCTGTCCGGCGCCGAACTGCTGCTGTCGGGCCCCGCCGACCACGCCCGGCTCCTCGGCTTCGCCCGGGACCACGGCGCGACCGTCGTGCCCCTCGTGCCGTCGCTCGGCGAACTCCTCGTCAAGCTCGCCTCCCGCGACCCGCGGCCCACCCGGATCCGCCTGTTCACCAACACCGGCGCCGCCCTCAACGCCCCGCTCATCGCCACCCTGCGGGAGACCTTCCCCGGCGCGTCGGTCGCCCCCATGTACGGCACCACCGAGTGCAAGCGGATCACCATCCTGGAGCCCGACGGCGACCTGGCCCGCCCCGGCTCGGTGGGGCCCGCGCTGCCCGGCACCGAGGTGCTCGTCGTCGACGACGACGGCCGGCCGCTGCCGACCGGGGAGACCGGCGAGATCGTGGTGCGCGGCCCGCATGTCATGGCCGGCTACTGGCGGGCCCCGGAGCAGACCGCGCTGCGGTTCCGGCCGGGTGCCGACGGCGGCCCGGTCACCCTGCACACCGGTGACTACGGCCGGCTCGACGCGGACGGCCACGTCTACTTCCAGGGCCGCAGGGACGACCTGTTCAAGCGGCGCGGCTCGCGCATGAGTTCCGTCGAGATCGAGGCCGCCGTCCTCGACATCGACGGCGTCCGGGAGGCGGCGCTCCTCGTCCCCGAGGAGGACCGCGACATGGTCCTGTTCGTCGTCGGCGAGACCCCGGACGTCACCGGCGAGCAGGTGCTGGCCCGGCTCGGGGACCGTCTGGAGGCCGCGAAGGTGCCGGACGTCTGCCATGTCCTGCCCGCGCTCCCGCTCACCCCCAACGGCAAGACCGACCGCAAGGAGCTGCGCCGGCGGCTCATGGAGGGCACCGATGGCCACTGACCACGACCGCACCGGGCACCCCGCCCACGACCTGACGGCCCGCCGGCTCGTCGAGCAGTACGGCAGCCCCCTCTACATCTACGACCTGGCCCGCGTGCGCGCCTCCCTGGAGGACCTGCGGGCCGCCCTGCCCCAGCCGTGCCGCGTCTACTACTCCCTGAAGGCCAACTCCCATCCCGATCTCGTCGCCGAGCTGCGCCGGGGCGGGGCCCGCGCCGAGGTCACCTCGCGCGGGGAACTCGCCGCGGCCCTCGAAGCGGGCCACCCGGCGGCGGAACTGATGTACTCCGGCCCCGGCAAGGTGCCCGCGGAGCTCGACGAGGCGATCGCGGCGGGGATGCGCACCTTCTCCGCCGAGTCCTTCGGCGACCTGGAGCGGATCGGCGCCGCCGCCGACGCCCAGGGGGTCACCGCGGACTGCGTGCTGCGGATCAACGCCGCCGGGGCACCCGGCCAGGCCGGGCTGCGGATGACCGGCGGCCCCTCCCAGTTCGGCTTCGACCTCGACGACCTGGCCGAACACGGGGCGCGGCTCCTGGTGAAGGGCGTCCGAATCATCGGGATGCACTTCTTCCCGCTCACCAACTCCCGGGACGAGGACGGCCTCATCGCCGAACTCGCCCAGAGCGTGCGCACGGCCGCCCAGCTCCGGGAGGAACTCGGCATCCCCCTGCACCTGCTGGACCTCGGCGGAGGCTTCGCCGCCCCGTACGCGAACCCCGGCGAGCGACCCGTGTACGGCAGGCTGCGCACGGCCCTGACCGCCGTGCTCGACGAGCACCTGCCGGGCTGGCGGGACGGCGAACCGGTGATCGCCTTCGAGTCCGGGCGCTATCTCATCGGCGACAGCGGCCGGCTGGTGGTCACCGTCACCGACGTGAAGAACAGCCGTGGCAGCACCTACGCGGTCCTCGACTCCGGCATCAACCACCTCGGCGGCCTGTCCGGCCTCGGCCGGCTGCTGCCCCTGTCCGCCCAGCCGCTGTCGGACACCGACCGGCCCGAGGACACCGCCGACGACCGGGAATCGGCCATCGTGACCCTCGCCGGCCCGCTGTGCACCCCCGCCGACATCCTCGCCCGCGCGGCCGAACTGCCCGGGCTGCGCGCGGGCGACCTGCTGGCCTTCCCCAACGTGGGCGCCTACGGGCTCTCCGCCAGTCTGCTCGGCTTCCTCGGCCACCCGGCGCCCGCCGAGATCGTCGTGGACGGCGGCGAGACCGTCTCCGCCACCCGCCTGGACCTGCGGCGCCACAGCGTCGCCCCCCACACCGGATCCCGTACGGAGGACCTCACCACCATGACCGAGACGACCACTCAGGCGGCTCCCGCCGCGGCGGACGAACCGGCCGCCCCCTGGGACGCGACGTTCGAGGCGCTGCTGCTGGAGGCCCTGCCCCGGCTCGCCGCCAAGGGCGAACTGCGGGCCGACAGCAGCCTCAAGGCGGCGGGCCTCGACTCGCTCGCCATGGTGGAGGTCCTGGTCCGCGTGGAGGAGACGTACGGCATCGCCGTCCCCGACTCCGAGCTGATGGCCGACACCTTCGCCACCCCCGCCTCCCTGTGGCGTGTGGTGGCCGCCCTGCGGGAGCAGTCCGTCGGCTCGGCCTGACCGCCGGCGAACGGAGAGGAGAGCTCATGCAGTGGGAAGGTGTGTACGTCGCGGGGACGGGGGTGTGGCTGGGCGCACCCGAGGACGCCCGGTCGGCCGTGGAGTCCGGCGCGTACGACGCGGAGCAGTACGCGGCGGACGAGATCGTCTCCGTCTCCGTCGCCGACGAGTCCATGGCCCCACCGGACATGGCCGTCCACGCCGCGACGACCGCGCTCAAACGGTCCGGGGTGGACGCCTCCGACGTGGATCTGCTGATCCACAGCGGCATCTGGTTCCAGGGCGTCGAGATGTGGCCCGCCGCCTCCTACGTGGCCGGCCACGCGCTCGGCCGCGGCGTGCCCGCGTACGGGCTGGAGCAGGAGTGCAACGGCGGCCTCGGCGCGCTGGAGATGGCCGCCCGCCAGGTCGCCGCGCGCCCGGGCAGCGGAGCCGCGATGGTCACCACCGCGGACCGTTTCGGGGCGCCCCTGGTGCGCCGCTGGAGCAGCGAACCCGGATTCGTCTACGGCGACGGCGCCACCGCGCTGCTGCTGTCCGCGCGGGGTGGCTTCGCCCGTCTGCTGTCCACGGCCACCGGCGCCGACAACTCCCTGGAGGCCGTGGTGCGGGGCCCCGGACTGCGCCCCCTGCCGTCCGGTGAACCGCTGGACCTGCTGGGCAGGGTGGGGCACTACATGCGCACCCACGGCGGTGTCCGGGAGGCCACCGAGCGGGTCGCGGCGGTGGTGAACGGCGTGGTGGACACCGTGCTGGCCGACGCCGGCATGGCCAGGACGGACGTCGACCGGGTGGTGACCCTCTCCAGCGGACGCAGCCGGCTGGAGTGGCAGGTGCCGCAGCTGCTGGGCATCCCCGTGGAGCGCGCCACCTGGGAGTTCTCCCGCACAGTGGGACACCTGGGCGCCGGCGACCAGATCGCCGGCTTCAACGACCTGCTGGAACGCGGGGAGTTGGCCGCGGATGACCGGGTGCTGTTCGTCGGCGGCGGCTCCGGGTTCAGCTGCACCTGCGCCGTCGTGGAGATCCTCGACGCACCGCGGTGGGAACCCTTCCGCGGCGGCGGGCGGTGACGGACCGTCACACGCGTGACCGGGTGCGCGGGCGGGCAGGACCCGCCCGCCACCTGCGGCTTCAGCGGCGCTCCAGCGGCCCGCCGCATACTGCGTTGTTCGATCGCTCGTGACGTACGGCCGGTCCCCACGACCGATCCGGCCGTGCGCCTCGACACCGAGGAGAAATACATGGTGATGACCGAGTCCACCAACGCCACGAGGAGTTCCACCCCCGTCCCGCTGCGCGTCGCCTGGGGCGCGCTGGCGGCCTTCCTGCTGCTCTGGGACCTCTTCGAGGTGCTCAAGCACATGGGCTGGGTGATCCCGGGGGCCTTCCTCGGCGCCGTCCTGCCCTTCCTCCCCCGGCTCGCCGGGCTGGGCCAGGCCCACGAGCCGGGTCAGCTGGCTCCCCGGGCCGTCCCCCTCCACAACATCCTCAACCGGGCCCTGATCCCGTTCGCGATCATGGTCGTCTTCTCGTTCCTGGGGGACGGCCCCGAGGACATCGCGGCCCCCTTCACCTTCGGCATGAGCTGGCTCACCTCCATCGCGTTCGCCCGCGCCCTCGGCTTCGGCCTGCGGACACCGGACGGCTGGCAGCGCTGAACCGGCGCCCTCTCCCAGGCCCGCAGCCCTTCCCACGGGGCCGCGGGCCTGTTCCGTGCCCGGGGCCCGCGCCCGGTCCGGTACAGGGAGCCTTTATCGCTGCACAAGGCGGTCCTGCGACTGTCGGCTGACAGCCCGACATGTCTGTGAACCGAAGTAGCCCTGGAGGCCACACGATGGACACCGCCTCAGTGCCCCCCGCCGGGACCGGGACCGATAGCGAGACCGAGTACGAGTACCCCTTCCACCGCCCCTCGGCGGTGGAGGTGCCCCCCGTCTACGAGGAGCTGCGCGCCAAGTGCCCGGTGGCCAAGGTGAGGCTGCCCAGCGGCGACGAGGGCTACGTCGTCAGCAGGTACGACGACGCCCGCGTCGTGCTGGCCGACCCCAGGTTCAGCCGGGCGGCGATGCTGGCCGAGGGCGCCCCCCGCCTCACCGCGGCCCCGCCCATGCCGGGCAGCCTGTTCACCATGGACCCGCCCGAGCACACCCGGGTGCGCAGGCTCGTCTCCCGCGAGTTCACCGCCCGACGTGTGCAGAACCTCCGCCCGCGCATCCAGCAGCTGACCGACGAGCTGCTGGACGACATGGAGAAGCTCTCCCCGCCGGTCGACCTCAACCCGGTCTTCGCGTTCCCCCTGCCGGTGATGGTCATCTGCGAACTGCTCGGCGTGCCCTTCGAGGACCGGGACCGATTCCGCGGCTGGTCCGACGCGTTCGTCTCCCTCACGGCGCACACCGCCGACGAGGTGATGGAGCAGCGGATGTCGATGGTCCAGTACCTCGCCCAGCTGGTCCAGCGCAAGCGCGAGGAGCCCGCCGACGACCTCATGAGCGCCCTGGTCGCCGTGCACGACGACGACGGTGACCGGCTGAGCGAGCACGAGCTGATCACCATGGGCATCACCCTGCTGGTCGCCGGGCACGAGACCACGGTCAGCATGATCGGCAAGTGCGTCCTGACCCTGCTGCGCCACCCCGAGCACCTGGCCGCCCTGCGGGAGCGCCCGGAGAGCATCGACCAGGTGGTGGAGGAGCTGCTGCGCATCAACCCCATCGGTGACGGCGGCCCGTTCCGCATCACCCTGGAGGACGTCGAGATCGCCGGCACCACCATCCCCAAGGGCAGCGGTGTCATCGCGGCGGTCGCCTCCGCCAACCAGGACCCGGAGCGCTTCGGGGCGGACTCCGGCGCCTTCGACCCGGCGCGGCCCTCGGCCAGTGCCCACCTGGCGCTCGGCCACGGCGCGCACTTCTGCCTGGGCGCGGCCCTCGCCCGCGCGGAGCTGCAGATCGCCGTCTCCTCGCTGATCCGCCGCTTCCCCCGGCTGGCCCTGGCCGACGACGTCGACAACCTCAGCCTCACCAGCGGCATGATGGTGCACGCCCTGAGCCGGATGCCCGTCACCTGGTGACCTCCGCCGGCATCGCCGGCCCACAGACCGCTGCCCGGGTCCCCTGCGAGGGACCCGGGCAGCGGTCTGTGGTGGGCGCGCCGCGCTCAGGGGCGCCGAGCCGGCTGCCGCACCACGCGCGGGGCCACGACCGGACCCGGCTCCTGCACCTGGAAGTACGCCCTCGCCAGCACCTTCTGCTGGAGCGCACGGTTGCGGTCCACCACCCGGTAGAGGGACCGGCGGGCGAGACCGCCGAGCCGCCCGTCGAGCGCGAACAACCGCTCCTGGCGCAGCTGGAGGGCACGGGAGCGGCGTACGGCCTCCTCCCGCGAGGACTGGAACGTCTCGCAGGCCCGAACCAGCGCGGCCGCGCTGTCGTCGGCGAGCGCCTCGCCGACGAGCGGCGCCAGCGTCACCGCGTCGATGATCGCGTGGTTCACGCCCTGACCGAGGATCGGCGTCAGGGTGTGCGCCGCGTCGCCCATGAGAACCAGACCGGGCATGGACCAACGCGGCACCACCGTGGTGAAGATGTCCAGCATCGAGGTGTCCGACCAGGCCCGCACCTCCTTGCGCACGGTGTCCGACAGCTCCGGGGCGAGCCGGTCCAGCCGCTCGTGCAGCGCGCCCAGCCCCTGGGCGCGCAGGTCCTTCAGGCCCCCCTTCGGGATGTTGAGGCCCACGCGCACGCTGTCCGGATGGGTGGGGATGAACAGCCCGTGCTCACCGCCCCGGATGCGGATGCGGTACGTGTGGCTGTCCCACTCCTCGGGGAAGGGCAGCCGCAGCCAGATGACGTCCCGGTCCAGCGGCTGCTTCTCGTACGCCAGCCCGGACATCTCCCGGACCTTGCTGAACCGTCCGTCGGCCGCGACGGTCAGCGCGGCCCGCACGACCAGCTCGCCGTCGGGGGTGCGGGCGCGCACACCGGTCACCGGGCCGCTGTCGCCCTGCTCCCGGAGCAGGCCGACGGCGGTGGCGGACTGACGCAGCGTGAAGCCCGGGTGCGCACGCCCGGCGTCGGCCAGGGCGGACAGCAGAGCGGGCTGCGGCAGTTCCACCGGGTAGGGGTGGGGGTAGCGGAAGTCGGAGAAGTCGACGCCCAGCACGGTGCTGCCGGAGTCGATGATCTCCATGTGGTGCATCTGCGCGTAGGTTCCGTCGAGCCGGTCGAGCAGACCGAGCCGGTCGAGCAGCCACACCGAGTCCGGGGACACCGACTCGCCGCGGAAGGACCGGTTGAAGTGTCCGCTCTGCTCCAGAACCACCACCGACACGGAACGCTTGGCGAGCTCCACGGCCAGAGTGAGCCCGGCCGGCCCCCCTCCGACCACGCACACCTGTGCGGTCAGCTCTGCTGTCATCGTTTTTGCTGCCTCTCCAGCGGAGTCATGGTCGGTCGATGGTGGGACCGCGGGCTAAAGCTCCCCTTGCAGCGACCGCTCCGCGCCCGGCTACCCGGACATGCCCCTGACGCCGGAGGACTCCACCCTGGTCTTCAGCGCGTCGGTGAGGTGGCGGAACCCCTGCTCGGACGGCGTGATGATCGAATCCGTGAACGGCACCAGCAGCCCGCTGAACCGCTCCGTCTGCACCACGTGGGTGCCGCCGTCGCGCGGGATCAGCTCGAAGCTGTGCACCCCGTCGAAGACACCGGGCACGCCCAGCCGGCCGCGCCAGCGCAGCAGCCGCCCCGGCTCGCTCTCCAGCACGGTCGGCCGGAACACCATCTCCCGCCCGCTGCCGGGCAGTCGGAAGCGCAGGGTGAGCCGGGCACCCGGCTCGGCCCGGCCTGCGGCCTCGACGAGGAAGGGGTTCCATTCGTGGAACCGTTCGAAGTCGGTGAGCACCGACCACACCCGGTCGACGGTGCTGTGGATGTGCACGGCTGACGAGATACGGCGCATGACATTCCTTCCGGGACGGACTGCGGTGAACACGGGCGCGAGGAAGCGGCCCCGTGACGGTCGTACGGACGAAGAGGGCGGGAGAGGGGGAGAGAGAGGAGGAGAGAAGGGCGGGAGGCGGCGGGACGGGGCGGGGCACGGGGGCGGCCGGTGTTCCGGCGGCGCGGGGCCGGGCCTGCGGGGCGGTGACGGTGCGGGGTGGGGGCACGGTGGCGGGGCACGGTGGCGTGGCGGCGGGCAGGGCGGCGAGGGCAGGGCGAGCCGTGAAGGGCCTCGGGAGGCCGACGCTACCGGCCGCACCCGGACCGGCGCGGTTCGCGGGCCTCCGGCTCTAGCACGACCTTAGCGCCGGTCAGCAGGGTCCCCTCCGGACGCTTCAGTGAGAATCCAGCGCCCTGCCCGACGCTTGGCGTACGCGTCCCGCCCCCCACGGGCGCGAAGGAAGGAAAACCCATGTTCTCGGCTCTGGGCTCGGCCCTGCACCGCCGGCGGATCGTCGTGCTCCTGCTGACCCTCCTGGTCACCGCCCTGGCCACCGTGTACGGCGGCACCGTGGAGGAGAGGCTCTCCAACGGCCTGTCCGACTACGACGACCCGGGCGGCGGCAACGTCGCGGCCCGCGAGATCATCGAACGGGCCACCGGCATCGATCCCCAGCAGGGCCACCTGCTGCTGGTCCGCACCGATGAGCGGCTCGACAAGGACACCGCCCCGCCGAAGGCCGTCACGGCCGCCGCGGAGCTCCTGCGGTCCCGCCCCGAGGTCGAGCAGGTGGTCGACTACACCTCCCCGGACGGCGCCGCGCTCATCTCCCGCGACGGACGCAGCACCGTGGTCGTCGGCGCCACCGGCTCCATGACGGACCAGGAGAGCGCCCGGGCCGTGGAGGGCCTCCAGAAGGCCATCGACGACGATCCCACCCTGCGCGGCCACACCTGGCTGGGCGGCGCCACGCCCGGTCACGTCCAGGTGGCCGAAGTGTCGAGCACCGACCTGGCGCAGGCCGAACTCCTCGCCACCCCGGTGATCCTCGTGGTGCTCTTCCTGGTCTTCCGCGGACTGGTCGCCGCGCTGATCCCCCTGCTGGGCGGCATCGTCTCCCTGCTGCTCACCATGGCGGGTCTGCGCGTCGCCACCGAGTTCATGAACGTCTCCACCGGCGCGACGAGCCTCGCCTTCGCCCTCGGCCTCGGCCTGTCCATCGACTTCGGACTGCTGCTCGTCTCCCGCTACCGCGAGGAACTCGCCGAGCACGGACCGGGCGCCGAGGCCGTCCTGCGGACCGTCACCACCGCCGGCCGCACCGTGCTGTTCAGCGCCCTCACCGTGGCCGCGGCCCTCGCCGCGCTGATGGCCTTCCCGCAGCCCTATCTGCGGTCCATGGGCCTGGCCGGCGTCATCACCGTGGTGTCCGCGGCCCTGTTCGCCCTCCTCGGACTGCCCCCGCTGCTCGCCCTGCTGGGCAAGCGGGTCAACTCCCTCGCCCCGCGCCGCTGGCAGCGTACGGCCGGTGCCGCCCGCGCCACCGAGGGACGCTGGTACCGCGTCGCGCAGGCCGTGATGCGCCGCCCCGCGGTGTTCGCGCTCGCCGCCACGGCCGTGCTGCTGCTCATCGCCTCGCCGCTGCTGGGCGTGCGCTTCACCGGAGTGGACCCCACCCTCCTGCCCGAGGAGACCAGCGCGGGCCGGGTGGCCGCCGTGCTCGACGAGGACTACGACGCGAGGGCCACCTCGCCCCTGCAGATCGTGCTGGAGACCGACGGCGCCCCGGACACGTCCCGGCTCGCCGACTACACCGAGCGGATCGGCGCCGTTCCCGGCGTCAAGTCGGTGGGCACCCCCGTCGAACTCGACGACCGGTACTGGGAGATCGACGCCGTCCTCGCCGAGGACCCCCTGACCGACTCCTCCAAGGACGCCGTCGAGGCCGTGCAGGACCTGGCCGCCCCGTACCCCGCCCGGTACACAGGCCGGACCGCCGACTTCCTGGCGCAGCGCCAGAGCATCGCCGACAGCCTGCCCCTGGCCGGCGGCATCCTGGTCGTCGTCACCCTGCTGCTCCTCTTCGCCTTCTCCGGCTCGGTGGTGCTGCCGCTGAAGGCCCTCGTGATGAACCTGCTGTCCACCGGCGCCGCCTTCGGTTTCCTGGTGTGGGTGTTCCAGGACGGCAACCTCGGCTTCGCCCCGCAGACCGGGCTGGAGGCCACCACACCCGTCCTGGTCTTCGCGCTCGCGTTCGGCCTGTCCACGGACTACAACGTCTTCCTGCTGAGCCGTATCAAGGAGGCCAGGGCCCAGGGTCTGGACAACCGCGAGGCGGTCGCCCAGGGCCTGTCCCGCACCGGCGGGATCGTCACCTCGGCCGCGGTCCTGTTCTGCATCCCGGTGGGCGCGCTCGCGATGGCCCGGCTGGTGTTCATCCAGGAACTGGGTCTCGGCGCGGCGTTCGCCGTCCTCATCGACGCGACGGTGGTACGCGCCTTCCTCGTCCCCTCCCTGATGGCCCTCCTCGGCGCGGCCAACTGGTGGGCCCCGTCCCCCCTGCGCGCACTGCACCGAGCCCTGCGCCTCGACCGGATGGAACACGCCGCGGAGGACACCGCCGCGTCCACCCCGGCCCCCGACAAGACGGCCGCGCCCGTCGGCTGACAGCCCGGCCGCCCTTCGGCGGCGCCCCCTCGGCCCCCCTCGGCCGCCCCCGGCCCGTCCCCAGGTCGGACGGGGGCCGGCCGGGGCCGGTCGGAAAGGTCACCACCACCGCCCCACCGCCCACCGCCACCACCGCCCACCGCCCCCACCGCCCGACACGACGAAAGGCCGTCCGCCCATGCCGAAGGTCACCCAGGCCCACCGGGACGCCCGCCGGCGGCAGATCCTGGACGCCGCCCGCACCGTGTTCGCGGAGAAGGGGTTCGCCCAGTCCTCCACCGGTGACATCGTGGCGCGCTCCGGACTGTCCGCCGGTGCGCTCTACCACTACTTCCCGAGCAAGGACCACCTGATCCAGGCCGTGTGCGAGGACGCGATCCACACGGCCCTGGACGACGTCACCTCGTCGAGCCTGCCCGAGTCGCCGGAACGCGTCCACGGCACCGGTGACGGGCGGGAACACGCGCGGCTGATGGCACAGATCTGGGGCGAGGCGGCCGTCTCGCCCCGGCTGGCCGAACGGGTCCGCCACCACCTGGCGACGGCCCACGCCAAGGCCACCGATCTCATCCGCGTGGAACGCACCGTCCGCGGCGTCCCCGCCGACCCCGACGCCACCGGAACGGCCCACGTCCTCCTGGCCCTCCTCACCGGCTACACCCTGCGCCTGGCCATGGGCGACGAGGAGAGCCCCGACGCGTTCGTCCGGGCGATAGACACGATCATCAAAACCCCCTGACCACCGGCCTCACCGCACGACCCCCACGGCCTCCGTGCCACCGCCGCGCGCGGGGGCGGGCCGGCCGGGGGCCGTGGGGTCAGCCGGTGCTGGTCGAACGGGCCGTCGGCGGGGGTGGATCGACTGGCCAACCGTGGGTCAGTCGGCGGCCGTGGGAGCAGGCCGGCGGTTGGGCGGGCCGGCGAGGTCCGCCTCACCCGCGCCGCGTCCGCCCTGGACCCGCGCCCCCCGGCCGCCGCCCACGACCGCCTCAGCGACGCCGTCACCGGTTGATCGTCACGGCTGCGGGTCGACGCCCACGAACGGCGGCTGACCCCACGACCGGCCGCTCACCCCACGCCCCCGCCCGGCCCGCCCGTACGCGGGCACCGCGGGCGTGGCTGGGCCGCGTCGGTCAACCCGTGGCCGCGTCGGTCAACCCGTGGCCGTGTCGGTCAACCCGTGGCCGCGTCGGTCAACCCGTGGCCGTGTCGGTCAACCCGCCGTCGTGGGGGTCAGCCCCAGGTCCACCGCCGCCTTGCGTAGGGCGTCCGTCACCGCTGCGACCAGGGGCTCGGGGCCCGAGCGGGAGGCTCGGTGCACCGCGGCGATGCGGCGGTGGCCCGCCACGGGGGCCGACGGAAGGGCGACGGTCTCGGCGGGGGCCCCGGAGAGGGCCAGCGTCGGGACGACGGCGGCGCCGAGCCCCGCCCGGACCAGGGCGAGGACGGTCGGGAACTCCCGGCCGACATGGGCGCGTCGGGCGGTGAAGCCGTACTCCGCGGAGATGCGCTCCAGGGCGCGCCCGCACGCGGTGTCGGACGGCGCCGCCACCCAGGGGCGCTCGGCGAGATCACGCACCGAGCGGGGCGGCGGTGACCAGTCCGCCGGGGTGATCACCCGGTACTCGTCGTCCGCGACGGGCGTGGACGCCAGATCGCGCCACTGCTGGTCGGGGTCGGGATCCGCGCCGTCGTACTCGACGACCAGCACGTCCAGGCCTCCTGTGCGCAGCTCCCGCAGGGCGTCGGCGCCCTCGGCCTCGATGACGCGCGGTTCCAGGCCCGGATGGGTGCGGGCGAGGGCGGCGAGGGCCGGGACCAGGAGGTGGCACACCGCCGAGGAGAACGCGGCGACCGCCACCGGGCCGGTCGCCCGGCCGGTGAGTTCGGCCAGCTCGCGGCGTGCCTCGGCCAGCTCCTGCTCGATGCGTTCGGCGCGAGCCGCCAGCAGCCGCCCCGCCGGTGTCAGCCCGGCCCGGCGGCGCGAGCGGTCCACCAGCGGACGGCCGACCTCCCGCTCCAGCTGCGCGAGATGCTGCGAGACGGCCGACGGCGTCAGATGCAGCACCTTCGCGGCGTCCACCACACCGCCGCGCAGCGCCACGGCGCGCAGGACGCGCAGGCGGCGGGGGTCGAGTTCCATAAGCGGCACTGTAGCTCCGCTTCAGTAATCCTTGCTTGTGGTGAAGTGCCACTGCATGGAGGATCGGCCCATGAGCGAGAACGACGAGCAGTGGCGGATCCGGTTCGACGCCGAGGTGACGTTCGGCAACGGCGGCGGACTGCAGACGCAGGGCTTCATGCTGGACGTGCCCGGGCCGGAGATCGGTGACGGAGAGCTGGCCGAGCTGTTCGTCCGGCATCTCGGGCTGCTCATGGTCGACAAGGTGCGGGTCAGCGGCCGGGAGGCGGTGCGGGAACCGCACAAGGGGTCACGCGGCACGAGCGGCGAGGGCCGCCGGACCGCGGACGGCAGGGAGAGCGGCGCGCGGGAGGCGGGCGCCGCGCCCGGCGCGGACGGTGAGCGGAGGCGGGAACGCCGCCGGATCGTCGACCTCAGCCACACCATCCGGCACGGGATGACCACGTACCCCGGACTGCCCGGCCCCGAGATCGGCGAGCACCTCACGCGGGACGCGTCCCGCGACCACTACGCGCCCGGCACCGAGTTCGCCATCGGCCGCATCGCGATGGTCTCCAACACGGGCACGTACCTGGACAGCCCCTTCCACCGCTTCAGCGGCGGGCACGACCTGGCCGGGCTGCCGATCGGCACGTTCACCGACCTCGACGGCCTCGTCGTCCGCGTGCACGACGCCGGACGCCGGGCCGTGGACCGGGCGGCGCTGCTGCCGTACGACGTCACGGGGCGGGCCGTACTCATCCACACCGGGTGGGACCGGCACTGGGGCACCGACCGGTACGGCCACGGCCACCCCTACCTGACGGCGGACGCCGTGGCCTGGCTGGTGGACCAGGGGGCGGCCCTGGTCGGCATCGACTCCCTCAACATCGACGACACCGACGACGGCACCCGTCCCGCCCACACCGGGCTCCTCGCCGCCGGCATCCCCGTCGTGGAGCACCTGCGCGGCCTGGAGCAACTCCCGCCACAGGGCTTCCGCTTCCACGCCGCGCCACCGGCCGTCGAGGGAATGGGCACGTTCCCCGTACGGGCGTACGCGCTCCTCGACGACGACATCGACGAGAACGACCGGGACGGCCGCTGAAATACCGGGTGTGCGGGACGGTGCGGGATGCCTAGGCTGAGCCGGTGACCGCCCTCGACATCCAGCACGTGGACGGTGCCGCAGGCGACGAGCAACTCGAAGCCTGGCGGTACGTCCACAACACGATCATCCCCGCGCACGTCCTCTCCCTGGACGACGTCCGCGAGCGCGCCACCCGCAACCACCTCGAACTGGCCTACGCGGACGGCGAGTTGATCGGCAACTCCACGGTCCGCCCGCCCGGCGGGGACGACGCCACGGCCACGGTCATCGCCCGCGTCCTCGCCGAGCACCGAGGCCGCGGACACGGCGGGCACCTGTACGAACGCGCGCTCCGGAAGGCACGCGAACTGGGCGCCCGGGTCATCGAGACCTGCGTCCTGGAGTCCAACGAGACCGGCCTCCGCTTCGCCGAGAAACACGGCTTCGTACAGATCGACCGCTACCGACTGGACGGCGACACGACCTGGTGGATCGACCTGCGGCTGGCCGGGTAAGCGGCCCGGCCGCCGGGCTCACAGGGCGCCCGCGATGTCCAGCGCCGCCACGTAACCGAAGGTCATCGCGGGCCCGATCGTCGAGCCGGCCCCCGCGTAACTGCGGCCCATCACCGCGGCGCTGGCGTTGCCCGCCGCGTACAGGCCGCGGATCACCGAGCCGTCCGGGCGCAGCACGCGGGCGCGGGCGTCGGTGAGGAGCCCGCCCTTGGTGCCGAGGTCGCCGGGGACGATGCGCAGGGCGTAGTACGGCGGCAGCCACAGTGGCGCCAGGCAGGAGTTGGGCTGCACGGACGGGTCCGTGTAGTAGTGGTCGTAGGCGCTGTCGCCGCGCCCGAAGTCGGCGTCGTCACCCTGCCGGGCCAGGGAGTTGAAGCGGTCGACGGTGGCGCGCAGCGCGCCCGCGGGGACGCCGATCGCCGAGGCGAGCGCGTCCAGCGACCACGCCTTGTGGACGGCCCCCGCGTCGTACCAGTCGGCGGGGAACGGGAACGTCGGCACGATGTCCTTGAACAGGTACCGGTTGCGGTAGTTCTGGTCGACGATCAGCCAGGCCGGGATGTGCCGGGCGGACGGGGTGTCGCGCTCGTACATCGTGTGGACGACATCGCTGTACGGCCCGGCCTCGTTGACGAACCGGGCACCCGCCGCGTTGACCAACAGACCACCGGGGAGCGTGCGTTCGGCGAGACAGAACCACGGCTGCCCCGGTGTGGCGACGGCCGGCCCCCACCAGGCGTCGTCCATCAGCGCCACGTCGGCGCCCGCGCGCTGCCCGGCGCGGATACCGTCGCCGGTGTTCTCCTTGGCGCCCACGGACCAGTGGGCGATGGGCGGCTCCTGGTACTGCTCGCGCATGGCGGCGTTGTGCTCGAAGCCGCCGGAGCCGACGATGACGCCGCGTCGGGCGCGCAGCAGCCCGGGGGCGCCGGCGCGGGTGACGACGGCCCCGGTGACCGCCCCGTTCTCGATGTGCAGGTCGGTCAGCGGGGTGTCGAGCCACACCGGTACGCCGGCGGAGAGGAGCCCGGCGCGCAGTCCGCCCGCCAGGGCCTGGCCCATGGTGAGCGGCTTCTGCCCGAGCAGCGCGGCCTTGGTGCCCCGCGCGAGGCACTCGGTGGCGACGGCGAGCCCCTTGGCGCTCACGGCGGTCAGGGCGAGCCACTTGTAGTCGGCGCTGAAGACGACCATGCCGGGCGGGGTGGCAAGGTACGCCGCGTTCAGCCGGGCGAGTTCGGCGCCGAGCACGTTCCCGTCGAGCTGGTCGGGCTCGATGGAGCGGCCGTTGGGCAGACCTCCGGGCAGCTCCGGGTAGTAGTCGCTGTACCCCTCCATCCAGCGGAACCTGAGGGGGCTGTTCGCCATGACGAAGGAGAGCATGGCGGGGCCGTGGTCCAGGAACGCCTTCTGCCGGTCGGCCGGCACGTCGTCGCCGACCACCGCCGCGAGGTACTGGGCGGCCTTGGCCGGGGTGTCGGGCACACCGGCGGCCTTGATGACGCTGTTGTTGGGCAGCCAGATCCCCGCGCCGGAACGGGCCGCCGACCCCCCGAAGGTCGGCGCCTTCTCCACGACGACACAGCTCAGCCCCTTCCTGGCCGCCGTCAGCGCGGCGGTCATCCCGGCGGCACCGGAGCCGATGACGACGACGTCGTAGGTGCCGAGCAGGGGAGGGGCGGCGGCGGATTCCGCCGCGACGGCCGTACCACCGAGCCCCCCGGCCGCGACGGCGGCCCCGGCCCCGGCGGCGGCCCCGAGCACACGCCGCCGCGACGGGGCGGCGGCCGGTACGGTCGTACGTCTGTGGGGGTCCGCGCTCTTGGACATGCAGGTCGCTCCAGCCTGGTGAAGGGGTGGGTGGCCGTGCTGTTCGCCCGGCGGACACACGTCTGCCGTGCGTCCCGGGTGGGGTGCGGAGCCTCGAATCTGACGGGCGGGGATGGCGAAGTCAAGGCACGCGTCGGTCCTATCGACCTCCGGCTCGCCCCGACTCCGCCGACGCGGTCGGGGCGATGGGCCCCGGCGTTGCGTCCGCAGTCGTCGGTCTTGCTCTGTCCGGTGGTGGAGCCCGGCGGTCCGGGAAGTGCGTAGGGGCGGATGCGGTGCACGAGCACCCCCGCTCCCACGCCCGTCCTTGAGACGGCGTCCGTCAGACCGCCAGTGGCTCCAGATCGCGATAGACCCGGCGTTCCCGGGAGACGAGGTGGAAGATGCCGTTGTCCTCACCCAACTGGCGGCTCTGCCGGGTGAGTTCCGCGATCGTCTCCGCGCGCAGGCGCTCCGCCTCCTCTGTCCGGCCGAGCCGTCGCAGCGTCAGGGTGGAGTTGGCGACGACACCCAGCGCCTCCGGATGGTGCGGGCCGAGTACCTGCTGGAGCGCGGCCCGGGCCCGCTCCTCCAGCGCCCACGCCTCCTCGTACCGGCCCTGTTCGGCACAGATGTTGGCGTAGTTGGCCTGGCAGAAGAGCGTGTGCGGATGCTGGTCGCCCAGCACGTCCCCCATCCGGTGCATCACGCGCTGGAACACCGCGTCCGCCTCCTCGACGTCCCCGCAGGCCCAGTGGTAGATGCCGAGGTTGTTGAGCGCGGCCTGGGTGTACGGATGCTCTTCCCCGGGCACCCGCACGTACTCGGCCAGCGCGGCCAGCGCGATCCGGCGTGCCTCCTCCCGCTTGTCGTCGGCGTACAGGTCCGCCGCCCAGTTCAGGTCACAGGCCAGGGAGTCCGGGGTATGGGCGTCGTACTGCTTGTGGTACTGCTCCCTGGTCGCCCGCGTCAGCCGCTTCGCGTTCTCGAAGTCCCCCGCTCGTCTCAGCGACACGGCAAGCGACTTCGCGCAGCTGAGGGTGCCGGGGAAGTTCTTGCCCAGCACCCGTTTGTGCGCCTCGTACGCCTCCGACAGCAGGGCCACCGAGTCCGTGTAACGGCCCACTTCGCGCAGGTCACGGCCGAGGCTCGTGGCGGACGACAGCGTGTACGGGTGGTCGGGGCCGAGGACGTCCTTGCGGCGGCCGTAGGTGTCCTGGTCGATGTCCCGGGCGTCGTCGTAGCGGCCGACCATCCGCAGCGCCAGCGCGAGGTTGTTCGCGGCGCTCAGCGTCCGCGGATGCGCTTCGTGAAAGATCTGGCTGAACCCCTGGTGGGCGTCGCGGGCGAGCTCCACCGCGTTGCGGTACTCGCCGAGGGCCGCGTAGTCACTGGCGAGGGACGAGGTGGTGATGTACGTGTGGGCGTCGGACGGGCCGAGGACACGGCGCTGGTGTTCCACGAGGTCTTCGTCGATCGCCTTGGCCTCCACGAAACGCCCCTGGGAACGCAGGACGTTGGCGAGCTGGCCCCGCAGGTACAGATGCTGCCGGTCGTTCTCGCCGAGCGTCTGCCGCCAGTGCACCAGCAGTTCCTCGGCCAGGCGCTGGGCGTCCGGGAAGGCGCCGCGCTTCCACAGGTAGCGGATGCGGTCGATGAGCAGTCGGCGGGGTTCGACCTCGGTGCAGTCACGGATGTCCGACGGACGCAGATGGGGCCAGATGCCCTCGAAGAGCGGCCACGTACCGGGGTCGTCGGTGGGCTCGTCGACGTCGGGGCGGGCGCCCGCCAGGACGGTGTGGACGACGTGCCGGGCGCGCCGCTGCTCGTCCACGGTGAGCTGGGAGCGGATCACGGCCTGGACCAGACGGTGGATCTGCACGCTGTTGCTGACCTGGTCGACCTTGGCGAGGGCCAGGCGGGCTATCTCGCGGATCACCCGGCCCAGCATCAGGTTCTCCTGGAGAGCGGGATCGACCTTCCGTAGCTCGTCGCGCATCTCCTTGCTGTACAGCAGCCGGGAGGAGATCGGCTCGGGAGCCATGAACGCGCACAGCTGGAGGAGCCGCACCGAGGCAGGGGAACGCTCCGCCAGGCGGGCGATCGAGATGTTCCAGGTCGCGGCCACCGTCATCGGGTAGTCGGTGGGCTGGTTGAGGTCCAGGACGTGGGTGGTCTGCTCGGTGAGTTCGCGCAGGTACTCCTCCACGGGGGTGGCCGTCTCGGCGAGCCAGGCCGCCGCCTGCTCCACGGCCAGCGGCAGGTCACCGACCGCCTCCGCGACCCGGTCGGCCTCCTCGCTGCTCAGTCCGGGCGCCCGCAGTGAAAGATGCTCGATGCTCTCCTGACGCAGGAACACATCGACCGTCAGTGAGGCACCCCGGTCGGCCCAGGACTGGTTGCGGGAGGTGACGAGGATGTGCCCGCCGCCGCCCATCGGGAAGAACGGCGAGAGCACTCCGGGGTCGTCCGCGTTGTCGAAGACCAGCAGCCAGCGCGTGGTCGGCACTCCCCGGGCCAGCATCTGTACCGCTTCCTGGCTGGCCAGCGCCATGTCGTCGCCGCCGGGCGCACCGATCCTGGAGCCGAGCAGGGCGAGCGAGTCCACGACGTTGTCGACATGCTCGGCGGAGATCCACCACACCAGGTCGTAGTCGGCCATGAACCGGTGCACGTACTCCAGCGCCAACTGGGTCTTGCCCACGCCTCCGAGCCCGAACAGCGCCTGCGGACGCGGCAGTACGACGGACATGCCGCCGCGGAGCTGCTCCCGCAGTTCGTCGAGGATGACGCCGCGCCCGGTGAAGGTGGTGTTGCGCTGGGGGGCGTTCCAGATGGCCGGTGCCCGGCCCGGGAAGCGAGGGTCGGACGCTCCGGTGGCCACGGGCTCCGCCCGCAGGCCCAGGGCCTCCAGGAGGGCCCTGGCACCGTCCGTCTCGTCCATTCGGTGCAGGTCGACCAGGTCCGAGGTGTGGCCGGTCGGCCGGACGTCGTCCACGCGCGCGTGGGCGGAGACGGCGGCGGGTGCGTTCTGCAGGGTGCGGGTGAGGACACGCCGTACCGACTCCGCGTTGCGGGACTTCTGGAAGGCGTGCGACAGCAGGAACAGCACACGGGTCTCCGCGCCGGGCCTCTCCTCGGGTTCGGTGGCCACGTCGTGCAGGGCCACCCGACAGCCGGCCCGTTTGAGCACACCTTCGGTCCACTCGGCCCACATACGGTTCTCCGCCGCGTACGCCACGAGGACATGCACTGTCTGCGTCGCCGGCGACTGCCGTGTGAACGCCTCCAGACAGCGCAGCCGTACCGGTTCGGGCACCGGCGGCAACTGGGTGACCTCGCCGTCGGAGAGCACCGCTGTCAGCCGTTCGAAGGCCGAAAGCAGGGAGTTCGCGATGCCGCTCTTGTCGCCGACGGTGGCGAGAGTCTCCTCGTAGGCGTAGTACGGGCGATAGGGGATCTCCACCGTGCCCCAGTACGCGGTCTGCTCCTCCGGGCTCAGCTCCTGCCCGTCGGCTCCCTTGGGCAGCCCGTCGAACTTCAGCCGGGCCAGCGCTCGCCCCGCGTCGACCTTCTCCTTCTCGCCCTCGTCGATCCGCATCGGCACGGGCAGCACCCGGATGCGCCGCTTGCGGTAGCCCATGGCCACGGTCTGCGCGACGGCGGCGGCGCCGTCCAGCGCCTGGCCGCTGAGCGTGAAGCAGTCCACGAGCACGTCGGGCATCTGGATCGTGCAGATGTCCGCGTTGTCGGACAGGCCCGTGCGGCTGTCGATGAAGACGTAGTCGTACGACGCCTTCATGTCGTCGCGCAGCGCGTCCAGGAACAGACCGCCGCCGAGCCGTTCGTAGAAGTTGTCCCACTCGAACGAGGAGACGGTCGCCGAGTAGTCCCGGTTCTGCCGTCCGGCGGACAGGAAGTCGAGCGTGCCGCCGTCCGGGAAGGACAGGCCGAACCGCTCGGGTTCGAGGGAGACGGCGTGGTCCTCGACACGGGCGTAGTCCAGGTGCCACGGCCCGGGACGGGGTTCGCCCGTGGTGGCCGCCCAGGAGTACTCGGTGATGATGTCGATGACACCTGAGGTCGCGGCCAGCGCGTTGGGGTCGAGGAACGGTTCGAAGAACCGGTGCAGGCCCGGCGCCTCCAGGTCCCAGTCGACGGCCAGCACGCGCTTGCCGTTGGCCGCGAGGATCCAGGCCGTGTTGGCCAGGGCCATCGTGCGGCCCGTTCCGCCTTTGTACGAGTAGAAGGTGATGATGCGTCCGCCGGGCCGGGCCGTCATGCTTCTCCTCGGGGGTCGGGACCCGCGGTGGTGTACGGCGGGTAGGGGCCCGGCGATCCGGAAGTCGGTGCGGCGGCCGCGATCCAGGATCGACGGGAGGGTGCGCTCGAGCTCGGCCTTGACCTGGCGCCCCTCGTCACCCTGGCAGGGGGTGTCCGCGCGGTTCCAGGGCACCACCGCCGCCACCCAGGGCTGGGCGGCGGAGTCGAAGGCCTTGAGTCTGCGCCGACGTTCCTCGTCGAGGACCGACCAGCAGTCGACGAGCAGCAGCGCGGGATGACCGGACGGGCTGGACTCGCTGCCGGGTTCGGCGTCGGCGCCGCCCGTGGTGAGGTCGGCGGTGACGGGATCCGAGTCGTCGAAGTCGGACACGGTGATCTGGTAGTCCAGGTGTTCCGGAACGGTGTGCCGGGTGGGCGCGGCCACGCTGACATGGATCCGGCGGGGCCCGTCACCCGCGGGCCGGAAAGCGCTCGGCAGCGACTCGAACGGGCGGGGGTCGCCGGAAGGCAGTGGTGTCTCCTCGGCGATCTGCACGATGCGCTGGGCCAGCATCAGCACGGTCTCGTCGTACTCGTTCCGCAATCGCTTGAGCTTGATCAGTCCGAAGATTCCGTGGGACAGGTAACGCTCGCCGAAAGCCGTCTGCTCCACCTGGATGTTACGCACCGACTCCGGGAGCCGATTGAGGTCGACGCGGGTCCACAGCACCGGCACGATGGCCGGAATGTCGCCGACGCCCGTGTCCCGTGCCTGGCGCATGCGGTCGGTGAAGGCGAACCATTCCCGACCGCAGTACGGACTGCTGAAGTAGCGAGGGGAGTACAGCGGCACGAAGACCCGGCAGTGCGCGAGATTCAGGCTGAGCTGCTCCGGCCAGCCCTCTCCCGACCGCATCTCCCGGTCGATGAAACCCACGGGCGTGCCGTCGATGGCGGTGAGTTCAAGGATGTCCTTGCACAGATCCTTGAAGAGCGTGTGCACCCAGTGGTTCGGGTCGCCGCTACCGGGCCCCGAGGACGGCGTATGGGCGTAACTCAGAAAGAAATAGGGTCTCATGTCCGGAACGACCCGTCCCCGTGCGTACGTGTTCACATGCCCCCCGCCTCTGGACGCCCTCGTTCCCCCGCCGAAGAGTCATCTGGCCGGAGCCAACAATGTGCCTGACCCGTCCGGTTGTCGGATGGCGTGTTTCACGCCAATCATCTGCGATATCCGGACATGAGCCTGCTCGCCGAGTCGACCGCGTCACGCACACCGATGTGCACGACCCGCCTTCCCGCCCACTCCCGTTCCTCGTACAGGTCGCGTGGGACCCGTGCCCCGATCTCGCCGAAGTCCCCGTCGTGCAGGTCGAGATCCTCGTACTCGATCCAGTTGCCCTTTTCCTCCACCACGCAGCGGTACGTCCGACGCGCTGGGGGAGGCGTCATCCGGTACTCGGCGAGATGGAAGGCGCTGCACACCTCGAACCCCACACGCAGCAGTAGCGTCTGCGCGTTGGCCTCGTACAGCCGTGCCATGGGGGAGCCCTCGCCGAGGTGGCAGTACGGATCGTGGTCGGAGAGCAAGTCCAGGGCGCGTGGCCCGAGCGCGGCGAAGGAGGTCTGCGGGTGGGCGCTGCGGACCGCGCCGGGTGTGCTCCGTACACATTCGGCGAGGGCACCCATGGCTGGGCAGGGGGTGGTGTTCTGCTCGAACGGCAGCATTGCGGCCCGGTGTTCGTCCCTTTCGTGCTCCGTCATGCCCTCGACCCTCCGGCGGTACTCGCGAGACGTGTCGGAGTTCTCCGGTGTGAACGCGGGGACGACGAGTGTGCCGTCCGGGCCCAGGACGCGCAGCAGCGCGTCTCGCACGGCGGTTGCGCCGAGTCCGGTGCCGCCCAGGGCGGAGTGCACCATGAGGATGGCACCTGGGCGGACGCCCAGCTCGGTCAGAGTGTTCTGCAGCTGGTGCAGAAGATTCCGCGATTGAGTGGCATCAGTCATGGAGTGCTCGCCATTCCTCGTTGAATTCTTGGACCAAGTACCGTCCATTCTCAGTGAGTTCGCTTGCCGAAAGCGCAGTCAGGCTTTCGAGGGCGTGTCGGGCCCGCTTCAGTTCCTCGTCGACGGAGAATCGATCCTGCCCTGAGGCCGCTCTGCCGAGACAGGCGTTCACCTCTTCGAAAAGACGCCCAGTACCCGTACCGGGCACAGACAGGTCTGACACCTGGCACAGAGCAGCGAGCCTCGACGTCCGTGCCAAATGGGGGAGTTCACTGACGAACATCTCCGGTTCGAAGTCGAGGGCCAGGCCCAGGGCGTCGGGCACCTTTGCGTCGATCCTCAGCCCGGAGCCCTCCGCGAGGGGGGTCACTGTGGTAGCGAAGAGGACGTTGGCACTCTCGCGCAGGCCGGGGCGGCGCTCGTCCAACAGATCGTGGGCGGCCTGGAGCCTCTTGCCGAAGAGCGCGAGATCACTGGGGCTCAGCGGGTCGGTGAGCGATGCGCCGAAGCAGGCCCGGTGCGGATCGGCGTCGTCGATGAGCAGCGACGGCCCGTCGGACGGGGAGACTCTCATTAGGGGCCGCCACCCCAGCGGCGGTTCAGAGCCGCCGCTCAGCACACGGCACCGGAAGTCGTGGTCTGCGACCACGAACTCGACTCGACCGTGCTGCTGCAGCGACACCGTCCCGAGCGTCGGGAGGTACACCTCGCTGGACGGCTCATCCCAACTGAGGGTCGTCTCCACGCCGGCCCGCATCGCGGCCGCGACGGCCGTGGCCATGAGCCGGGGCAACCGGTTCCGCGCGTCGGCCCTGTGCAGGGAGGGGCGTAGATAGGGGTGGGAGAGCACGGCGTTGAGCGCCACTCCGCTCGTCTCATCGGTGTCCAGCCCTATCAGCAGCTCCCAGGCGGTGTCCCAGTCGGGGTGGCCGGCGAGGTGCTCGTGCGCACCGGCGACGAGCAGTCGGCTCAGCTCGGTCTGGGCCAGACGGAGTTCCTCGATTCCGGTGACGGACGGGACCAGGGCGCGTTCGGTGATCCGCTCGGCGACACCCTCGATGAGCGCCCGGAGGTCGGTGCAGAAGACGGACGGGTTGTCGAATCCACCTACGTCGCTGTATCGGTGGGCGTAGAGCCCGCCACCGCAGGACTCCACGACCGGACAGGAGCGGCACGCCGCACTCAGCCCGTCCACGCCCTGTTGGCGGGCACGGACGCCGGGATGGTCCGCGAACTCCGCGAAGCTGTGCCGGAAGACGTCATAGCCGGTGGCCGGGGCGCCGTCGTACGCCGTCTTCAGGGAGTCGGCCTGCTCGAACGAGCCGTCGGTCTCGATGACCGCGAGGTCGGACGGAGCCAGCCCCAGGGCCTCGGTGAGGCTGGAGCCGCCTCGGAGTGTGCTGAGCACTGAGTCGAAGGTCCTGACCGGCATGGGCCGGCCTTGCTCCTCCCAGCGGTCGAAGACCTTGAGCAGCCAGTCGGCGTAGGGCGTCCCATGGCCGTGGCCGGGCGGAGGTGAGGCCCAGGTGGAGTGAGGGAGCAGGTAGTCGATCCGGGGCGGCTCCAGCGCGGTCAGCGCGTCGTGCACCGCGATCGGGTCGTTCGCCACGTCCACTGTGCACAGCAGGCCCTGGTACAGATGCCGATACTCCGGGAGACCCAGCAGGTCGAGGGCCCGCAGGACCCGGTCATAGCTGCTGCGGCCCCGGCGGTCGAGTCTGTGGCGGTCGTTGGAGGCCCGGTCGCCGTCCAGGGAGACCCCGACCTTCACGCTGAACTCCCGGAAGACCTCCATGTGCCGTCGGCCCAGTTGTATGCCGTTCGTGTGGATCCGCAGGTCCAGTGCGGTGACGGGCGCCAGCGCACCGGTGAGTTCCGCGCAGATGTCGCGCAGTCGGTCCGGGCCGGCGAGCAGGGGTTCGCCTCCGTGCAGGATGACCGTGAACGACTTCGGGGAGGTGGTGGTCACGTATTCGGTCAAGCGGCGGGCGACCTGGCCGACGACGTCCTCGGCGATCACGATCGGCCGCGCACGCCAGCTCTGGTCGGCGTGCTCGTACACATAGCAGTGGTCGCAAGCCAGATCGCATCGGCTGTGCACCTTGAGGACCAACTGCTGGACCGGTATACGGTCGTGGTCGTCCCTCACTTCTTGCAATGTGCGTCGCTCTCCTCGAAGTCGCATGACGAGACCCCAACCCCTGCTGCTCAGATCGGGATTGGGGTCTGTTGGCGTGCCGGGTCAGATGACCGAGTTGAACCTGGCTGTAGCCTTGCGTGTGTCGATCAGTCGATCGGTGGAGCGCCGGGCTCGGGGCTCCCGAGGGTTGATCGTCCCGAGGGAGGTCACGCGGTTGGTGGCCGGCTCGACTGCGTCAGGTCGACGGTTTGGCTTCGTGCACGAAGGGATCATGTCTTTCCCGTCTCGATCAACGAACCAGTGTGTGTGTCATCGGCCTTTGGCCGACGAGATCCCGCGGGAGGGGCATCGTCATTGCGGGTGGGATGATATCGCCTGGGACGTTTTTAGCATGTACGCCCCATTCCATGCGCGCCTGCGTAGTGCAGGAGTTCGGGAGGTAAGACGGGGCGCTCTGGTGGAGTTCTCGAATTGACGAGAGCATGATCTGCCCGTTGTCTCCAGACATCTGTGCGAGGTCCTCCTATGGCTGCCACGCCCGGCCCGAGCACCACGGTGAGTGATCGTGATTTACCCCCGTTGTTCCATGTGTGTGATCAGCTCGCGCTGGTCCATCAGGGGGAGTCGTTCAAGATCGTGCGGACGCAGTTGTTCGCGTTGCTGCTCGCCACGGGGACCGCCTCGCTCGCGGAGCGGGTGGGCAGTCGGATACCGTCCGCCGTCGCGGCCGTGCTGTACGCCGCGACCATCGCCATCGGGATCCATGCCTCCCGGCGCCGGGCCCGGGTGCACTGGCAGGCGCATCGTGCCGCCGCCGAGGTCATCAAGTCGCTGGCCTGGCAGTACATGGTGCACGGCGGTCCCTTCCACTCACGGCACGTCAACCCGGAGGCCCTCTTCGCCGAACGGCTGGAGGAGCGGCTGAGCGAGCTGCGGAAGGTGGGCTGGGACGACCCGCGGGAGAGCTCCGCCGAGCTCGGGCTCGGGCAGATCACCCCCCGGATGCGGGCCGTGCGCGCCAAGCGGTTCCCCGCGCGGCGGGACATCTACCTCCGGGACCGGGTGCTGGAGCAGCTGGCCTGGTATGGAGGCAAGGCCGGGCAGGCCCACCAGGCCTCCGTGCGCTGGTCCGGCGTCACGACCACACTGACCGGTCTGGCCCTGATCACCGCCGTGCTGCGCGCCCTCGGGGCGATCGGCAGCCGCTGGGACCCGACCGGCGTGCTCAGCGCCGCCGCCGCGGCCGGTGTGGCCTGGCAGGAGGTCCGCCGGCACCGCCCCCTCACCTACGCCCACAAGCTCGTCGAACAGGACCTCGACACCCATCGCGTCGCCATGGGCACCACGGTCACCGAGGACGGCTGGGCCGACGCGGTCGCCGAGGCCGAGCGCCTGGTCTCCCCCCAGCACACGGACTGGCTCGTGCGGTTCGGGTCCTGAGAGGGCGTCGCCGTCGACGCGTCAGGCCCGGCGTGCTCCGGGGCTCCACAGCACCGTCACCGGGACGCCCGTCCGCCGCGCGTACGCGACGATGTCGGCCGTGCCGCCCAGGCCGCGGGCCGGGGCGCCGTCCCAGACGGCGACCATGCGGTCCGCGTGGTCGACGATGTAGCGTCCCGCCGCGTAGTACGCCTCGTCGTGCGTGCGTTCGTACGGCAGCTCCACGCGTTCCGCGCAGCATTTGAGGAGCCGGCGGTACTCCGCCCGCACCTCGTCGCCGCCCAGGTGGGTCTCGTAGTCCATGCCGGGGATCACGGCCGTCACCGGGACACCGCAGTCCAGGGCGATCTCCGCGAACAACTGGTCGGCTCCGGCGGCGAGGCTGCTGAGGGCCCGGGCCGTCGGACGGTTGCGCAGTTCCGACCGGATGCCGGACCTTACGGCGGACAGGGCGGCCTCCGGGATCTGCCGGTGTCCGGTGATGCCGATCCGGGTCACGGGCCCTGGCATCCGTGCGCTCACCTCCGTGGCCGCGGTCGTCCAACCCACCCTAGCGGCACGGGACTTCAGCGAGAATGACGCGTACGGGTGTTCGGGTGGGCGTCGTGGACTCACGGGGGCGACGAGCGGGTGACCGGCCCGCTGCCGACCGCCTCCGCACGCCTCGAATGCCGCCGCTGGCGGCCTCCGCATGCCTCGAATGCCGTCGCTGGCGGCCTCCGCGTGCCTCGAATGCCGCTGGCTTCCGCGTGCCTCCAATGCCGCTGCCGCCGCTGGCTGCTCGCCGTGCGCTGCTTGTTGTCCGCCGGGCGTGCGCCCGGCGGATGTCCGTCGCCCACCGCTCGCCGTCCGCCACCGCACGCCGTCCGTCGTCGTCCGTCCGCCGCTCGGCGGAAGCGCCGTGGCGGGGCCTGCGCCGCCGTGGTGGGTCAGTCGGCTACCGGGTCCAGGGAGATGGGTGCGAGGCGGCCCTCCAGCATCGCGCCGACTCCGAGGGCCGCGCAGACGTCCGGTCTCTCGGCGATCGCCACCGGCATGCCCGTCGCGTGTCGGAGCATCTGGTCGAAGCCGGGGAGCAGGGCGCTGCCGCCGACCATCATGATGCCGCGGTCGGCGAGATCGGCCACCAGGTCGGGCGGGCAGTCGCGCAGGACCTTGCCGATGCCGTCGACGACCGCCGTCAGCGGGGTCTGGATGGCGTCGCGCACGGCCGCCGTGTCGACCTGGACGGAACGGGCGAGCCCTGTCGCCACGTCCAGGCCGTGGATCTCCGTGGACGCGGGGCCGTGCGGGGTGAGGCCGTTGCCGGACAGGGCCAGTTGGAGCGGCCGTACCGACTGGCTGGGCAGGGTCAGTTCGTGCCGCAGGCGCAGGTGCTGCACGATCGCGTGGTCGATGGCCTCGCCGCCCACCGGGATGCGCACGGCGTTGACCACCGAGCCCAGGGAGAGCACGGCGAGCTGCGTGGCCGCCGCGCCGCACACCATGATCATGGTCGCCTCGGGCTGCTCCACGGGCAGACCGCAGCCGACCGCGGCCGCGATCAGCGTGTCCACCAGCTCCACCCGGCGCGCCCCCAGCCCCACCAGCGTCTCGATCGTGGCGCGCTGGGCGAGGGGGTCCGCGTCGTGCGGGGTGCAGGCCGCCGCCCGGAGGACCGGCTTGCGGCGCAGGGTGCGGCGGACCTTGTCGCCGAGCAGCTGGCGCAGCATCCGCTGGGCCATGTCGATGTCCACCACCGTGCCCCCGGAGACGGGCCGCGCGACGCGGATGTAGTGGGGCGTACGGCCCGTCATCCTCTCCGCGAACTCTCCGACGGCGATCAGGGCCCCCGTCCTCGTGTTCACGGCGGCCACGCTCGGCTGGTCCACCACCAGACCAGCGCCCTTCACATAGACACGGGTCCGCGCCGCACCCAGGTCGACGGCGAAATGGCAGCGGCGCAGCTGCTCCAGACTGGCGGTCATGGTCGTCATGGCGGCGGATCCTCCCGAGAGCACGGGCCGTGCGGACCGCCGGGCGGCGGTTCCCTGGTTCCCTTGCATCGTGCGCGGGCGGGGGGCCGGGTGCCCGCTGGGGTGGGCCGGGTGGGGTGCGGCTGGACGGGTGGTTTCTGTGACACCCGGTCACCTGGGTCGCCAGCCGGTCACCTCGGTCGCCCGCCGCGCGTCACACCGGCAGCCCTCCGGTCGCCCGCCGGCCGCGCGTCACCCTCCGGTCTCCCGGCCGGCCGGCCGCCCGTCACCCTCCGGTCACCGGGCTCGTGATACCCCGGACCACCCCCAGGTCCACCAAGTCCTGTGGGCGGATGCGGAGTTCGTCGGCCGTGGCCCTGACCTGGCTCTCCGGGCGTTTGAGGATCGCGGCGGCCAGTTCCGGGGCGATCACCGAGAAGTAGCTGTCGGGGGTGGCCCAGGTGTTGCCGGGGGCGGCGAGGGCGAGGGCGCCGCCCGAGCCGCCCTCGCCGATGACGAGGGTGGTGACGGGGGTGCGGGCGGTGGCGACGGCCGTGAACAGGTCGGCGATGGCGGCGCCCGCGCCCTGGCGTTCCGCCTCGGCGTCGTTCGCCGCGCCGGGGGTGTCCACCAGCGTGAGCACGGGGATGCCGAGCCGGTCCGCGAGGCGGATCAGACGGGCGGCGGTGCGGTAGCCGGCCGGGCGGGTGGCCGTGCCGCACTGGGCCGCGTAGGCGATCGTCCGGCCCTCGTGCTCGCCGAAGCCGCACAGCATGCCGGGGTCGGTGCCGCCCGCCCGGTCGCCGCTGATGGCCGTGCGGTGCGTGAAGTAGGCGTCCAGGTAGGCGTAGGCGCGCGGGCGGCGGGCGGAGCGGGCCCGCTCCACGGCCTCCCAGCCGTTGGCGGGGAGGGGACGCGGGCCACTCGGGGGCGGGGCGCCCGTGGCCGAAGTCGGCAGGTGGGGCGGGGGCGGCGTCGGCAGGTGGGGCGGGGGCGGGGCCGGGGCCGTCGAGGGGGCCGTCAGGAGGCGGAGCCAGCGGGCCAGGGTCTCGCGGAGGTGCTCGGCGGCCACGATCGCGTCCACGGCGCCCGCATCCCGCTGTGCCTCGGCCGTGTACGCGGCGGGGTCGGCGTCGGGCGGGCGGACCCGGGAGCCGGCGAAGCCGACCTGGGCGGCGGGGAGCGCGAGGACGACATCGGCGCCGGCGCCCAGGGTGGCCCAGCCGCCGCCCGTCGTGGGGTCGCGGAGTACGGCGATCTGGGGGAGGCCCGCCGCACGGGTGAGGGCCGACTGGCGGGCCACTCGCTGGAGTTGGGTGAGTGCGCGCATGCCCTCCTGCATCCGGCTGCCGCCGGTCGCCACCAGCGACACGACCGGCAGACGGTGCTCCCGCGCGTACCGGTACGCCGACTCCAGCCGGTCGCCGGTACGTTCGCCGAGGGAGCCGCCGAGGAAGCCGAACTCGAAGGCGATGAGGACGGCACGGACCGCTCCCGCCGGGCCGTCGGCGGGGACGGGGGCGGGGAAGGGGGCGGAGGCCGGTGAGGGGGGTGACGGAGGTGAGGGAGGTGGCGGGGGTGGCGGGGGCGTCGGCGTGCCGTTCGTTGTCACGCCGATCGTCGCCACTCCGCACACCACCGACTCCTCCTCGCCCGTGTGTTCGGCGGCACGGGCGCGGGCCATGTCGTAGCCCTGCCAGGCAAGGGGGCCGTCGGGGACGTACTCCTTCGGCGGGACGGGGAGGCGGGTGAAGTCGTCGGTGAGGAACGCGATGGCCTCGCGGGCTGAGAAGCGGTGGTCAGTCATCCGTCTTCAGCGCCCGCTTCATGATCTTGCCCATGTCGTTGCGGGGGAGGGAACCGAGGTAGTGGACGGTCCGCGGCCGCTTGTGGGGAGCCAGCCTCGCGGCCACATGGGCGGCCAGTTCGTCGGGGTCGGGGCGGGCGCCGGGGTCCGCGGGGACGATCCAGGCGACCACGCGTTCGCCGAGGTCGGGGTCGGGCGCGCCGGTGACCGCGGCCTCCTTCACCGCCGGGTGTTCGAGGAGCGCGTTCTCGATCTCGCCCGCGCCGATCTTGTAGCCGCCGCTCTTGATGAGGTCGGTGGCCTTGCGGCCGACGATGCGGATGTAGCCGTCGGGGTCGCGGACCGCCATGTCGCCGGTGCGGAACCAACCGTCCGCGGTGAACGCGGCGGCGGTCGCGTCGGGGCGGTTGAGGTACTCGGTGAACAGGTTCGGGCCCCGCACCTGGATCTCGCCGACCGACTCCCCGTCGTACGCGGTGAGCGGCGTGCCGTCGTCCTCCACCAGCCGCAACTCCACGCCCGGCAGCGGGACTCCGACCGTGCCGGCGCGGGGTTCGCCGTCGGCGCGGACGCTGGTGTTCATGAGGGTCTCCGTCATGCCGTACCGCTCGATCACCCGGCGTCCGGTGGCCGCCGCGATCCGTTCGTGGTCGTGCACGGGCAGCGCGGCCGAACCGGAGACGAGCAGGCGCGCACGCGCCAGGGCCTTCGCCAGGTCCGGGTCGGTGGGCAGGGCCTCGGCGATGCGGTGGTACATCGTCGGCACGCCGAACAGCATGGTCGCGCCCGCGTTCAGCTCCCGGGCCACGCCCTCGGTGCCGAACCGGCCCAGGTGACGCACCGAGCCGCCGCGGCGCAGCGGGCCCAGGATGCCGAGGATCAGGCCGTGCACATGGAACAGGGGCAGGGCGTGGACGAGGACGTCGTCGCCGGTCCACTGCCAGGCGTCCGCCAGGGCGTCCAGGGTGGTCGCGACGGCGCGGCGGGGGATCACGGCGCCCTTGGGCGGACCGGTGGTGCCGGAGGTGTACACGACGAGGGCGGGGGCGGTGTCCGGGACGTCCTCGACGGCGTACGGGGCTTCGCGGCCCGGGGTGGCGTCGACGTCCTCGACGTCCTCGATGTCCACGCGGGGCAGGTCATTCAGTGCGGCCGGGAGTTCGGTGCCCGGTGCCGTCAGGATCAGGGTGGGGGCGCTGTCCTTCACGATGTGGCCGAGCTCGCTGTCGCCCGACTTCGGGTTGAGCGGTACGGCGGGGACCCCGGCGAGCAGCGCGGCGACGACACCGACCGCCGTCTCCAGCGTCGGCGTCGCCCACACGGCCACGCGGCCCGCGTCGCGCAGGCGGCGTGCGAGGGCGCCCGCCGCGGCGGCCAGGTCGGCGTAGGTGAGGGAGCGGTCGCCGAAGCGGAGGGCGGGACGGTCGGGCGGGACGGGCAGGGCCAGGTCCGGGAAGAGGGGGGACACGCGTCGTACTCCTTGGTCGCTGTGGGAGGCGAGGGGTGAAAGCCGGGGGCTGAGGTCTGAGGGTATGGGCGGTCCGTGGGGGCCTACCCGAATCCCGGCACGACCAGTACCAGCCGCACCACCACCGCCACCACCGCCACCACCGCCACCACCGCCACCACCGCCACCACCGCCACGACGATCGCGCCGATGGAGCAGAGCGGGACGGCGGTGAGCAGGGGCACGCCGATGCCGCTCACTCCCTCGCCGGCCCAGGTGGTGGTGCCCATCTCCCGGCAGTCGGCCTCCGCGATGCGCCGCCATGTGCGTACGGCCGCGAAGGCCCGCCTCCTCGACCGGGACCCGGAGACACGGCCCAGGGGGCGCTACCCCTCCACCACGTCGGCCACCACGCAGCTGACGTTGTCCGGTCCGCCCGCGCCGTTCGCCTCGGCGACGAGGGTGTCCACGGCTGCCGCGGGGGTCCCGGACGAGGTCAGGATCCGTCGGATGTCCGAGTCGGGGACGACCGTGGAGAGGCCGTCGGAGCAGAGGAGGTAGCGGTCGCCGGGGTGTGCGTCCCGCAGCCGCACATCCGGGGCGGAGGTGTCCTCGCGGCCCGTCAACGCCCGCAACAGCAGGGCCGGTTGGGGATGGGTCGCCGCCTCCTCGGGGGTCAGCCGGCCCTCGTCGACCAGGGACTGGACGACGGTGTGGTCATGGGTGATCCGGAACAGTTCGCCGCCGCGCAGGAGATACGCGCGGGAGTCGCCGATGTGGACGAGGGCGAGCCGGGAGCCGGTCCACAGCAGCGCGGTCAGGGTGGTGCCGTCGTCCTCGGTCGCCGCGCTCTCCCGTACGGCGTCCGTGGCGTTCCGTACGGCGTCCTCCAGCACGTTCAGCACGTCGCCCGCCGGAAGAGGCTCGCGCTCCAGGGTCTTCAGTGCCTCCACGGCCGCCGTGCTCACGGGGGCCCCGCCGGGGCCGAAGCCGTCGGCCACGGCGAGGAGGCGGGCGCCGGCGTACGCGGTGTCCTGGTTGGCGGCGCGCACGCGTCCGGTGTCGGAGAGAGCGGCGTAACGGAGTTCCAGCATGGTGGAGTTCCTTCCCGGTGTGTCGGTGAGGTGGTCCATGAGGAACGCCGCCAGCTCGCGCCGGGCTGCCGTGTCGGCCTCGACGCCGGCCCAGTACGCCCGGATCTCCCGGGCCGCGGGGGCGGGCGGCAGCGCGCACACCGTACGGATGCGGGCGAGCGGCATGCCCAGGCGGCGCAGCCACGCCACCAGCCGGGCCTGTTCCAACTGCCCGGTGGTGTAGTAGCGGTAGCCGGTGTCCGGGTCGACCCGGGCGGGGCGCAGGAGGTCCAACTCGTCGTAGAGCCGCAGTGCCTTGGGCGACAGCCGGCACGCCTTCGCGAACGCGCCGATCGTCAGCATGGCTCCTGGTTCGGCCACAACTCCCCCTTTGTGCAGGCCGGTTCACCTTGCCCCGACTGTTCCTCGTTCCGCTCTCGATGCTGGGGCTTCACCAAAGGTGAAGGTCAAGCGCGTGTTCGGAACTATGCCGATCATCCGTTATCGTTTCGTGATCGAATGGGTCTCATCCGATCACAACCTGATCACACTCTGAAGGAACATGACCGAGCGCAGAGCAACGCCTTCCCCTGACCGTCGCCGCCGGAGCGGCTCCGCGGAGCCCGCCGGGCGTCGGGCCAAGGGCGGCGGGCGCCGCCGCAAGGCCCCCGCACGTTCTGGCCAGGGCCGCGAGCCCGGTGACGCCGGGGCCGGCGTGGAGACGGGGCGGGAGAACGACGCCCGCGCGAGCAGCGGCGATAAGGGCGACGGGCGTGCGGGTCGGGGCCGTCGGGCCCGCCATGGTCGCCGCGGGAAGGGGCGGTCCGGTGCGGGGCGTCCGGGGCGCGGGCGGCTGTGGGGCGGGCTGGGGGCGATCACCGTCCTCGGCGCCGCCGGGTTCGCGGCCGTGGGCTGGGCGCCCGCCGACCGGGACGAGTCCGCCGGGGCCCGGTCCGCCGTCTCCGCCGAGCCCGAACCGGAGCGGTCCCGACGCACGGCGGGTGCGGGTGCGGGTGAGGGTGCTGGTACCGGGGCCGATGGCGAACGCGGGTCCGTCGTCTCGCCCAGCACGTCACCGAGCCGCTCGACCGGGGGTTCGACTGGCGGTTCGGCCGACGACTCGACCGACGAGTCGGCCGGCGGTGGCTCCGGTGGCTCCGGGGCCTCGACCGGCGGTTCCTCCGGCGGCTCCGCCGGGCGCTCCGCCTCGCCGTCGCCGTCCGGGCGCGCCATCCCCGAGTCCGGGCCCGGCACCTTCACCAGGGCTCCCGGCAGTGGCCCCAAGGTGGGCGACGGCAAGGTCCTGCGCTACCGCGTCGAGGTCGAGAAGGGGCTGTCCCTCTCCGCCGCCGACGTCGCCGAGGAGGTGGAGCGCATCCTGGGCGACCCGCGCGGATGGACTGCGGACGGCGACTCCGCGTTCCAGCGGGTCTCCGGCGGCGCCACCGACTTCGTCGTGAAGGTCGCCACGCCGGGCACCGTCGACGACATCTGCGGCGCGTACGGCCTCGACACCCGCGGCGAGGTCAACTGCAACGTCGACGACAACGTCATGGTCAACCTCAAGCGGTGGGAGCTGGCCACCCCCGTCTACGCCGACGACGTCACGGCCTACCGCGCCCTCATCATCAACCACGAGGTCGGCCACTTCCTCGGCGAGGGCCACGTCGGCTGCCCCGGCCGCGGCAAGCCCGCCCCCGCGATGATGCAGCAGATCAAGGGCATGAAGGGCTGCGTCCCCAACGTCTGGCCCTACGACACCAAGGGGAGGCTCATCACCGGGCCCGCCGTGCCGTGACGGGTGGGGCCCGGTGGCCCGGCGGGGGGCCGACCGGCACCCCGGTCCGGCACCCCGGTCCGGCACCCTTGGTTGTTAGCCTGCGCCGGAGAGCCAGATGCCCGAGCATCCGTCCACGCCCGGACGGATGTACGAGCCCCCGTACGAGAACGGAGTCCCCGTGGCCCGCACCGCCGCCCCCCGGATCGCCCTCGCCACCTACGACCCCGGCGCGGAGGCCAGTGCCGACCGGGATCTGCCGGTGCTGGTGGGCGCGCTGCGGGCGGCCGGTGCCGATGCGGAGGCCGTGCACTGGGACGACCCGGACGTGGACTGGTCGGCCCACGACCTCGTCGTCATCCGGTCCACCTGGGACTACAGCTGGCGGGCGGCCGAGTTCACGGCATGGGTGGAGAAGTGCGGCCGGGCCACCCGGCTCGCCAACCCCGCCGACGTCGTCCGCTGGAACACCGACAAGCGGTACCTCGGCGACCTCGCGCGGGCCGGGGTGCCCGTCGTCCCGACCTCCTATCTCGCGCCGGGCGACCCCGTGGAGCTGCCCGACGCGCACGAGTACGTCGTGAAGCCGACCTCCGGGGCCGGGGCCCGGTTCGCCGCACGGTACGGGGCCGGGGCGGAGCAGCGGGAGATCGCCGTACGGCATGTCGAGCGGATGCACGCCGAGGGGCTCACCGCGATGGTGCAGCCGTTCGTGGCCAGCATCGACACCGAGGGGGAGCGGGCACTGCAGTTCTTCGGCGGCCGGCTGCTGCACGCCGGCCGCAAGGGCGCGGTGCTGTCGCCGGGCACGGCCTACGACGCGGACAAGGTGGCCCACCCCGACCTGGAGCGCTGGACGCCCACCGAGGACGAACTCGATGTGGCGCGGCGGGCGTTGGCGGCGGTGCCGGGTCAACCGGAGCTGCTGTACGCGCGGGTGGACCTCGTCACCGGGCAGGACGGGCGGCCCTGCGTCATGGAGCTGGAACTCGTCGAGCCGAACCTGTTCCTGTGGCTGCACCCGGAGTCGGTGGGACGGGTCGTCGAGGCGGTGCTCGCGGCCGCCACACGCTGACGCCGAGGCCCGGAGCCCCCTGCCCGGCGCCCACCTCGGACGGTTCCGGTCGCTCACCCGAACCGGCGGCAAATCCGGTTCCCCGGCGGCCCGCCCGTGCCCGGTGGCTGGTCTTCACGGTTACAACAGCCTGTACGGGAACCACAAGTGAGGGCGTGACCGGGGTCGTGAGCGGATCGGAGTCGCGGCGCACCTCCGGCTTCCCGGCGGAGCTGACGAGCTTCGTGGGGCGGCGGGACGAGGCGGCGGAAGTCAGACGATTGCTGTCGGTGGGGAGACTGCTGACGCTGACGGGACCCGGCGGGGTGGGCAAGACCCGGCTCGCCGGACATGTCGCGGAACAGGTCACGCGGGCCTTCCCGGACGGTGTGTGGCTCGTGCCGCTGGCCGCGCTGCGGGACGAGGCGTTCGTCCCGCACGCCGTGAACGACGCGCTCGGGGTGCGCAACGAGACCGTACGGCCGCCGCTGGACGTCCTCGTCGAGTATCTGCGCGACCGGCGGTCACTGATCGTGCTCGACAACTGCGAGCACCTGCCGCGCAGTTGCGCCACGCTCGCCGGGACCGTGCTGGCGGCCACCGAGGGCGTACGGATCCTCGCCACCAGCAGGCACCGGCTCGGGGTCGCCGGGGAGCGGCTGTTCGAGGTGCCGCCGCTGCCCGCGCCCCCTGCGGAGGACATCGGCCCGGAGGCGGTGGAGACGTTCCCGGCGCTGCGGCTGTTCGCGGACCGGGCGGCGGCCGTGGTCCCCGGCTTCACGGTCGGCGCGGCAAACCAGCGGGCCGTGGCCCGGCTGTGCCGGCGCCTCGACGGGCTGCCGCTCGCCATCGAACTCGCGGCCGTCCGGGTCCGCGCCCTCGGCGTGGACCAGCTCGTCGAACGCCTCGACGACCGCTACCAGCTGCTCACCTGCGGCAGCCCCACCTCCGCGCCCCGCCACCGCACGCTGCGCTCCGCCGTCGACTGGAGCCACGAGCTGTGCACCCCCGAGGAACAGGCGGTCTGGGCCAGGCTGTCGGTGTTCGTCGGCGGCTTCGACCTGGCCGCAGCCGAGGCCGTCTGCGGCGGCGACGCGCCGGACGGGGACGGGGGAGGCGGCGCGGGCGGTGGGGCCGGAACCGATGAGGGCGGGACCGGTGACGCAGGGGCCGGGGAGGGTGGTACCGCCGGAGTCGCCGGAGCCGCCGAAGCCGCCGGAACCGGCCTCACCGCCGGGACTGACGTGCTCGACGCCGTCGCCGGGCTCGTCGACAAGTCCGTGCTCGTCCGGGAGGAGCACGACGGCCGGGTCCGCTACCGGCTGCTGGTCTCCCTGCGCGAGTACGGCCTGGAGAAGCTGAACGACCTCGGGGAGACGGTCGCCACCCGGCGGCGGCACCGCGACCACTTCGCCCGGCTGGGCGCCGCGTACGAGCGGGCCTGGTTCGGCCCCGACCAGGTCGGCATCACCGAACGGCTGCGCGTCGACCAGGACGACTTCCGGGCCGCGCTGGACTTCTGCCTCACCACCCCCGGCGAGGCGCAGCACGGGCTGAGGCTCGCCTCCACCCTGTGGTTCCACTGGGTCGCGTACGGCATCTGGGGCGAGGGCCGGCACTGGATGGACGGCGCGCTGCTGGCCGGGGCCCGACCCGACGGGTCCCTCACCCGCGCCCTGTGGGCGGGCGCCCTCACCTCACTGGTGCACAGCCGCTCGGCCGCCGTGCTCGCCGGTCTCGACCCCGCCCGGCCCGCGCCCGCCGACGACTCGGAACTCCCGGTGCCCGCGCCGCCGCCCGTCACTCTCGGCCCCGGCCTGGCCCGGACGTCGCACGCCTCCTTCGTCGTCCTCACCCGGATCGAGCTGGCCTGCACGCTCGTCAGCCGGGGCCGCGCCGCCGAGGCGATCCCGCTGTGCGCCGAGGCCGTCGCCCTGTGCGAGACCCACGGGGAACAGTGGGCCCGATCCTGGGCGTTGCGCACCCTCGCCCTCGCCCACTGGTCGGCCGGGGAGTACGCGCGGGCCGCCGGGCACGCCCGCGCCTGCCTGCGGCTGTCGTACACCGAGCGCCAGCACCAGAGCCTCGCCCGCACCCTCGACCTGCTTGCCGCCGCCGAGGCCCTGGCGGGACGGGCCGAGCGGGCCGCCGTCCTGCACGGCGCCGTCGACCGCATCTGGCACGCCATCGGCGGCGACCCCACGGCCGCCCAGCGACCCGGCCGGCTGGGCGTCGCCGAACACCGGGCCCGTGAGCTCCTCGGCGACCACGCCTACGAACGGTCCCGTCGGCGCGGCGCCGCCCTGTCACCCGAGGAGGCGGTGGCGTACGCCCTCGGCGAAGGGACGGAGACGACGGCGGCGGCGACCGTGGGCGAGGACCCCGTCCCGGACCCACGGAGGGGCCCCGCCGGCTCCGGCGTCCGCGGCGGCACCCCTGCCGTACACGGAGGCCCCCCCGCCCCGGCCGGGCGCACGGGGCCCGCCCCCGCAGCGGCCGCAGGGCCCGCGCCCGGCTTACGCGACGTCCGGACGCCGGACGGGAGCCTTGCCCCCGACACCGCCGTGACCACCGGGCCCCCCGCCGAGCCCGTGCCGCTCACCCGGCGGGAACTCCAGGTCGCCGCCCTCGTCGCCCAGGGCCGCACCAACAAGCAGATCGCCGATCACCTCGTCATCGCCCGCCGCACCGCCGAGGGCCATGTCGAGCGGATCCTGGTCAAGCTGGGGTTCCGCAACCGCAGCCAGGTGGCGGCCTGGTTCAGCGCGCGCTCGTGGTCCTAGGGCCGCCCCGGCGGCTCACCCGGCGGCCGCCGCCTCGTCCTCCACCCTGACCACCAGCTGCGGCACCTCCGCCGCGCCCAGTTGCTCCAGCACCAGCGCGAGCAGCTCCCCGCAGCGCACGGTCACCGCGCTGCCGGGCGGCAGGGACGCGGCGAGACTGATCAGCTGCCACGCGCAGTGCGCCTCCATGAAGCACAGGTCCCGCAGATCGAGGACGAAGTGGCCGGGCCCCGAGTCGTTCCGGTGGTCCAGCGCCTCGCGCAGGGCCTCCACGAACTCCGGGCCAGTGCCCGGTTCGGCGCCACCGGCGATCCGGCCGCCCTCCGGGATCCCGGTGGCCGCCGGAGGGTCGAGCAGCTCCACGGCCCGCACCGGGTGCACCTCCGCGACCCGGGCCGTCAGCTCGTCACCGAACCGCCGGCGGTCGTACCAGCAGATCGCGGTGAACAACGGGTCCGCGAACAGCGGCGCCACCGACGCCTCGTAGTCCAGCAGCCGCTCCGGGTCGAGACGGACGCGGGGCGCCCAGCTCATGTCGGCGGTGACCCGCAGCCCCGACCAGCCCTCCGCGTAGGAACGGTCGACCTCGGCGCGGTACGCGTCGGTCGTGCGCTCCTTCTCGAAGCGGCCGTCGGGGACGTACATCTCGGTGTTCCGCCGCAGCACCAGCTGACCGCTGTCCCGCGCCGCCACCGCCTGCCCGCCGCCCCCGTCCAGCAGCGTGACCACCTCGTCGTCCGTCAGGTCGTCCGGGTCCATCACCAGCAGCACCTTCTCCCGGCGCGCCAGACTGGTCCGGGTGTACGCCGTGAACACCTTCCACGGAGACTCCCCGGCCACGTCCGCCGTCCCCATGCACGCGTGGTCCCCCAGCCGCAGCGCGTCGACGGACACGATGCGAGGCTCCGCGGAACGTTCGGACGACATGGGGGCGCCTCCCTGGCGGTACGGGACTCTGCGCGGAGGTTAAGCCCTCGCGGGCCGCCGTTGAGGGGATGATCACGACTGGCCGACTTGGGTCCGGCAGCGAGCGAATGAGGGGCAAGGATGAACGCTCACGTCCGCCGCCACTCGTGACCGCGACCCGGAGCCGCGACCCGGACCCGCGACCCGGACCCGCGACCCGGACCTGAACCGGCGGCAGGCGCCTAGCGGGCACTCACCCGCTGCAGCAGCCCCCACGTGAACTCGGCGACGACCTCCCGTCGCGTGCCCCGCGCGTCCGGGGCGGTGAACGCCAGCCCCCACCGGGTCGGTGCCGTCCCCTCCAGCGGCCGGGCCGGGGCGAAGGCGCGGGCCACCTCGTCGACCGTGCACGACCACGGGGTGAGGTCCTCCAGCGTGGCCGGGGCGGAGCCGGCTGACCCCGGCGCCCGGACGAGCCACTCGTTCCAGACCGCCCCGTCCGGGCCGACCAGCACCTCGAACCGGAGGTCCGGCCACAGCGGCACCGGCCACAGCCGGGCCTCGCAGTCCAGGTCGCCGATGCGGCGCGGCGCCACGGACTCCGGCGCGCCCAGCACGGACCGGTACCGGGCGGCGGCGCCCCGCGCGCGGGGCGAGCGGACCATCGCCTGCCACCGCTTGTTCGCCTCGCGCATCTCCGCGATCGACGCCCCCAGCTCCCGCCGGGCCTCCTCCACGAGCCCGGGATTGTGGTCGGCCATGCGCCGCAGCAGCACGAGCTGGAAGTCGAGCGGGGTGAACGGGCCCGAGGGGCTACCGGGGCGTTTCGCGGAGGGCATGGGAGCCATGCTCCCCCACCGTGCCCCCGCCCGGTCGGCGCCCGTCCGGCAGGAACAGCACCGAGTTCACGTACCGCGGCCCTCCGAACGGCAGGACCCGGCGCAGCAGCCCGTGCGACGCCACGTACGACGTGCGCGCCTGGTGGGCCTCCAGAACGGCCGGGTTCAGCCGGTGCCAGGTCCCGGCGGGCAGTACCCAGCCGGTGTAGCCGAGGCCGGTGAGGAGGTCGACGACCGGGGCGATCGGCTGGATCCGCGACTCCAGCTCGATGAAGAGGGCCGGGCGGTCACGGGCGAGGGTCGCCAAGGCACCGCGCAGCACGGCGAGTTCGTTGCCGTCCACGTCGATCTTGACGAAGCCGACCTCGCTCAGGCCGAGCCCGTCGAGGGTGACGCACGGGACGTCGAGGGCTCGGGCGTGGATGTCCCGGCGGACCAGCGACGACACACCCCGCCCGCCGTCGTCGCCCGGCGGCAGCCACAGCCGGGCGGTGCCCGGCCGGTCGGAGGCGGCGGCCTGGACGACCCGGACGTTGCCGGGGGCGCCCGCGACGAGCAGCCGGGCCAGCCTGGGCACCGGCTCGACGGTCACCACTCGCGCGGCCCGCCGGGCGAGCCGGTGCGTCCACGGGCCGTACCAGCCGCCGATGTCGACGGCCGTGCCGCAGCCGGGCGGGCACAGATCGTCGAGCCGGGTCAGCTCGGGCTCGAACCGGGGATAGACGAACCGGGCGGTCGCGGCGACCGCCCGGTCGGGCAGCAGCGGGGCCAGCCGGGCGGCGAGCGTGGTCATGAACACATCCTCCTCAGCAGTTCCTCGTGTTCGTCCTCCGTGACCTGCTCGCCCGACGACGGCAACAGTTGCGGGATGCCGTCGACGATCGGGTACCGGCGGTGCAGCCGCGGGTTGTAGAGCGACTCCGGTGCCCGGGACGCCTCGTCCGTGCCCTCCTCCGGCACGACCAGATGCAGCGGCCCCTTGTCGAGCGGGCACGCCAGGATCTGCAGCAACGGGTCGTCGGGGTTCATGGCGGCGTCAACTCCTTGGCGGGGGCGGGGGGTTGTGGCGCCGACGGCGGCGCGTCGTGCTTGGGCATGCTCAGCAGGACACCGACCGCGAGCACCGTGCCGGACAGCCGCAGCGCCAGCCGCGACGGATCGTCCGGCAGCGACTCGCCGAACGACAGCGTGCCGAGCACGGCCGTGAACAGACTGGTCACCGTCGTGCACACCGGCACGATCAGCGAGGCCCGGCAGCGCTGCAGCGCCGCCTGCGACATGACCAGGCCGAACGCGCCGGTGAACAGCAGCAGATACGGGTACGGGGAGCGCAATACGGCGACCACCGCATCCCCGATCCCACCGACGGTGAGACGGCTCGACACCCCCTTGATCGCGAGGGAGCTGACGCCGTACAGCAGGCCCACGGCCACGCCGTACTCGACGCCCGTGGTCGGCAGCCGGTGCCGGTGCCGGGCGCGCCGCTCCGCGGACCGGTACAGCCACACGCCCAGCGCCAGCGACGGCAGGCAGATGGTGAGGACCAGCGCGTACGGCGCGTCGCGGCTGACCGTGTCGGAACCCTCGTCCAGCGACAGCACCACCATCAGCAGCGCGGCGAGGATGGCACCCAGCGCGTACCGCTCGCGGCCCGTCGTCTCCTCCCCGAGCAGCCGCGCCGACAGCAGCACCAGCAGCACGAGCCCGGAGACGAAGATGCCCTGGGCGGCGGCGATCGGCAGTGTCCTGTACACGGCGAGCTGCGCCGCGAACCCGGCGGCCAGCGACAGCGAACCCCCGATCCACAAGGGGCTGCCGAGGACCAGCCGCAGCAGTCTCAGCGGCTGCCGCACCGACACCTGGGGCAGTGCGCCGAGCGCCCGCTTCTCCAGCACGAACCCGGTGCTGTACAGCGCGTTCGCCAGCAGGGCCGCGGCCACCCCCCACCACATGGTCACGCGCCCCGCGTCGACGGCCTGCGCGCGTGCAGCAGCAGGATCGACGCGGCCGACGGGGTCGCGCACACCAGCCGGTCCAGCGGGCGCATCGGACGCGGTACGCCGTGGAAGGGCGCGCCCCGCAGCCGGACGACCTCGAAGCCCGACGCGGCCACGAACTCCCGCAGCGCGCGGGCCGTGTAGAGCCGCAGATGGCCCACGACCTCGGTGCCCGGCCGGCCGTGGATGCCGCGCAGGCTGACCTCCGAGAACACCGGCTGGACGCCCGCGAGCAGCAGGGCCCGGTTGTACCAGGCAGCGAGGTTCGGGGTGGAGAGCATCAGATGGCCGCCGGGGCGCAGTACGCGGCGGATCTCGTCGAGCGCCGCGTCCGGGTCGACGAGGTGCTCGATCACCTCGCTGAACAGCACGGCGTCGGCGGACTCGGCCCGGAACGGCAGCCCCCCGTCGGTGAGTTCGCCGCGCACGGCGTACGGCAGACGGGTGCGGGCGCGGCGGAGGGCGTCCTGGGACCAGTCGACGCCGATGAGACGGTGGCCGGGCAGGAGGGGCGCTGCGGTGGCGGCGGCGGTGCCGTCGCCGCAGCCGATGTCGAGGATCGTGCGGGCGCCGTGGGCGGCCGGGCCGAGCGCCTCGGCGAGCATCCGGGCCTGGCGGAGACTGCGGGGGCCGCCGGAGGCGACGGGAACGGCCGGGTCCTCGTAGAAGTCCCGCAGGCCGGGGCGGTGCGCGGTGCCGGTCGGAGCCGCAGGAGCCGTCGGAGTCGTCGTCCTCGGTGTCTTCGTGGACATCAGGGGGTGTCCTCTTCCGTCGCATGGAGGTAGTGCTCGAAGAGGTCGCGGAGGTGGGCGCCGTCGCCGTGGCCGAGCAGGGCACGGGACCAGCGCAGGGCCAGGTGGAGACGGCCCGCCGTGGAGGCGGTCGTGACGGTGAGGCCGCGCGGCATGCGGGCGGGCGCCGAGAACCACACGGCGTGGGCGCGGCCGGCCTCCCGGCCGAAGTCCAGGGGGTACGGGATGCGGCCGATGTTGCTGAGCAGGGTCGTCGACGTCCAGGGGGCGGCCGCCCGGCGCAGGCCCCGGGTGAGGGCCGCCCGCCAGGAGACGGGGACGACGGGCGCGGTCAGGAGCGAGGCGGCGTGCCCCAGTTGGGGTCGGGCGAGTGACTTCAGGGCTCGGGTGCGGTCGGCCGTGCGGCGCAGCAGGACGGCGGTGGGCGTGCGGCGCTGGTCCACCTCCTCGGGGAGGAAGGCGACGTCGACCAGGCGGGTGCCGTTGCCGATGGGCATGCGGGTGTCGCGGGGCCGGTCGTCCACGGGCATGGTGATGCGGAAGGGGCGCGGGCGGGCGCCGTGCTCCCGGTTCCAGTGGGCCAGCATCAGGGCCGTGGTGACCATGAGCTGGTCGTTCACGGTGTACGGGGCCGACCTGGGGCGGCGGGGCACCGGCAGTTCGGTGACGAGCAGGCCGTTGCCCGGGGAGGGTTCGGGGGTGCCGGGGGCGACGCGCGCGGGCGGGGCCCAGGTGGACGGCGTCTCGGGACCGGCCAGGGGCAGGTCGGGGGTGGTGGCGCGGACCGGGGGCGCGGTGGGGGAGTTGTCCTCGCCGCCGTACAGCTCCGCCGCGGTGGCGAGGATGCGGAGGCAGGCGGGGCCGTCCAGGGCGGTGTGGTTGATGGTGAGGAAGAGGACGGTGCCCTCACGTTCCGGGCGCGCCGGGCGTTCCGGGCGCGCCGGGGTGGGGCGGCCGACGGTTCCACGGGGTTCGTCCATGACCCCGACCCCGTCGGACGCCTCGCTGCCCACCGCCGGGCCCGCGCCCGCGACCACCTCCAGGCGGATCGGCGGGGAGAGGGACAGCGGTGGGGCCTGGGTCAGCGATCTGGTGCGGGCGTCCCGCAGGGCGTGCGGGCCAGGAGGCGGGAAGCTCACCACCTCCACCTCCGGCTCCTTCGTCAGCTCCCACTCGTAGCGGCGGCTGTACCAGTGCGCCGGTGCCTCCCGCATCAGGACGCGGGGGTGCCGGTGGAGGGCCTCGGTGAACGCCGCCCGGAGGCGGTCGGGGTCGAGGCGGCCCGGCAGGTGGACCTCGATGTGGACGGTCTCCGGTTCCTCCTCCTGGAGGCAGTGGCGGGACACCTCGTCGACGACCGGGAACGGGATGCGGACGGGGCCTCGGGCGGCGTCGTCGCGGGCCGGATGGTCCAGTGTGGTCATGTCCGCTCGCCCCTCCCGAAGACGCCGTCGCTGTCGTCCACGGCACCCGCACGACCTGCGGCGCTCGCACCACCCGCGGCACCCGCAGGATCCGCGGCACCCGCACCCCCCGCGCCGCCGGAGCCCCCGCCCGTAGGGGCCGCGTCGCGCTCGCCGCCCCCGCCGTCCGCCGGTGCGGTGGCCCCGCGCTTCGGCTTGGTGAGGGGGATCCGGCGGGTCGGTGTGTCCGGTTCCCGGTACGGGGCGCCGGGGCCGCGTGCGGAGATCGTCTGGCTCGCGGCGGGGCCGGTGGTGGGGGTCCGCCGCGGCAAGGGCTCCGTCGGCTCCTCCGCACCCGGCGGTACCCGGAACTCCCGTGTGGAGCCGGGCCGGTCCGGGGACGGCTCGGCGCCGGACCCCACGCTCACCAGCGCCGCGAACAGCCCGAGGAGGGCGAGGAGTTGAGCCACCGGCCCGAACGCGCCCTGGTCCGCCGCCACCGGCTCGCCCGCTCCGGCCGCCGCCGCGACGCCCGCCCCGGCGAGCGCGAGGAACGCGATCGGCACCAGCAGGGCGTGCCGCGTCCGGGCCAGGAGCGCCAGGAGCGGGACGAGGAGGGCGAGGAAGCCCGCGATCACGATGCCGACGAGGGTGAGGGCGACCGTGCCGAGCCACAAACCGGGGGCCGGCGGCGCCGGCTGCGGCGCGTCCGGGTTGGGCTCCCGGCGCCGCCACAGCGCCAGCCCGACGAGGGCCGCGAGGCCCGCCCCGGCCCCGATCAGCCCGGCCTCGTACGTCACGGACGGCTCGTAGGACAGCTTGACCGTGCCGCCCGCCCCGCCGGGGATCCGCCAGCCCTGCTGCCAGCCGTCGAGCCGTACCGGGGTCAGCTCGCGGCCGCCCAGGGTGGCCTTCCAGCCGTCGTTGTAGTTCTCGTACGTGGTGAGGTACGAGGCGGCGCCGTCGCCGACGGTCACCTCGCGGTGGTCGCCCAGCCAGTCCCGTATCCGCAGATCGCGTCCGGTGGCGGCGGGCGCGGTGACCGTGCCGCGGGTCAGCGTGACCTCGGTGACGGCGAGGGCGCCCGAGTCGTCGGAGTCGACGGTGTGGCGTTCGTCGGCGCCCAGCTCCAACGCGGCGTCGGGGCGGTCGTTCTGGCAGAGCGTCAACTCCAGCGGGCGGCGCTCGGTGAGGTCCCGTACGGTCCCCTTCGCGCTCGTCTCGTACCGCTTGCCGTCGACCTCGACGACCGGGCCCTCGCCGCACGGGAGGTCGACGTCGCGGGTCGGGGCGGGCTGCGGGGTGCGGTACGGGTCGAGCGCCGGGACGTACGCCTCGACCAGGCCGACCGGGAGACGCAGATCGTCACCGGCGACGGGGTTGTGGACGGTGAGCCGGGCCGTCCCGGTGACGGTGATGTCGAGGCGGTCGGTGGTGATCGGGTCGAAGCGGACCCAGCCGTTCTCGTCGACGGCGGCGATGGCCGCGCCGTCCGGGGAACTGATCGCGACCTTGGTCGCCCGGGTGGACAGACCGCCCGCCGGGGCCAGCACCAGCGAGCCGATGGGCTGCTTGCCCGTCCAGCGCAGATGGATGGTCGGGTCGTCGCCCGCGATCCACGCGGAGGTCAGGTCCCCGTCGGTCAGATTGCGCGGCGACAGCCCGGCGCCGAGGGAGGCGGTGGAGTCGGCGGTCGCCGTGATCCGGTTCTCCTGCTCCGGGGCGACCTCGTACAGCAGCCTGTCCAGCTCCTCGCCCGGCACGGGCACGGCGCTCGCCTTCACCTCGTACGTGCCCGCCGTGGTCGTGCCGAAGACGCGGTGCAGCCCCGGTTCGGTGCCCGTCGGGGAGAGCCCGGTGGGGTCGGCGGCCCGGCGCAGCGAGACCACCTCGGTGGGGGCGCCGGTGTTGTCGGGGCCCTGGGCGTCCGTCGGCAGCCGCAGGGTCCGGGTCACCCGGACGCCGGGGATCTCGATCTCGGAGAAGCCCGCGCCGACCAGCCCGGTGTGCCGTTCCGCCGAGTCCAGGATCGTGACCTTCAGCCAGTTGGTCCCGCCCGGCCGGGCGCCCACCGTCTGGGTGGAGCCGTCGCCCTGGAGGTTCGTGGACCGGGAGCCCCGCTCGGTCTCCACCTTGATCCGGGTGGGCGCCGACCGCACGCCGTCCTGCGGCAGCGGGGTCACCTCGAACGTCGACGGGATGTCCTGCGCCTCCTCGAAGTCGATTCGCAGCCACTGTCCGTTCGCCGACCCCGGCGCACCCTCCGCCCAGGCCGTCGCCGGGTCGCCGTCGAAGGCGTTCACCGGGTCGAACTGGGGGAGATGGAACAGCCAGTTGCCGGACGTCGACGCGGTGACGGACTTCGCGCCGCGCAGCTCCGCCACCGTCTGGTGGCCGAGCCCCTTCAGGGGGAGGATCTGCCGCGGTTTCCCGCCCGCGTCCTGCACGCTCCCGCTCGGGTTCCGCTCGTCCGCCGTATACGTGTACGACGTGTTGGCGTTGACCAGGCCGAAGCGGGTGTCCGCGCGCCGCAGCCCGTCACCGACCACCTGCACGGCCGGGGTGCCGAGACCGGGATGGTTGTCACCGGTCAGCACGGTCGCGCGGCCCCGCATCGACGGGTCGGCGGCCAGCGGCAGCAGCGACTCCGGGCCGCCGGACACGACGGCGGTGTCCGCGATCGCCTTCAGCCCGGCCTGCCCGGGACGCGGCACGTCCTCGGCCGGCCGGTAGATCTCCACCGCCCGCTGCCGCGCGTACAACCCCTCCACCTGCAACGGGGTGTTCTCGGCGATCACCCCGCCGGTCATCACCGGCCCCAGCCCCTTCACCCGCTCGTACCCGGACTGCTCCAGGGTCCGCTTCACGGTGGTGGTGGGCACGGATCCGATCTGGTCGGGGTCCAGGTCGTTGCGGACGACGACGTAGTACAGGCCGGCCCGGCTCAGATGGTCGGCGAGCCCCGGTACCTCGGCGCCGGTCAGCAGGGCCTGCTCGACGGCGTCCATCGCACGCCGGTTGCCGGGCGTGCCGAAGGGGACGTAGTCGCGCTGCGCCCAGCGGGACTCGGCGAGCACGTCCAGCGGCTGGTCGATGGTGGAGCCCCAGGTGTGGATGCCGTGCGCGGTGGCGGGCACGACCAGGGCGCGGGAGTCGGGCGAGTACTTCTCCAGCCAGTCGGCCGTGGCCCGCCAGTACGTCGGCAGCTCCTGGAACGAACCGGGTTGCAGCACCGAACCGTTGAGGTACGGCCACAGCAGCCCCGGCAGGACGACCACGGCCGCGACCAGCGGCGCGAACCCGCGCCCCCGCACGCGCCGGGCCCCCGGCTCCCGCGCGGCCACGCCCACGAGGTGCGCCAGCCCGAGGACCAGGGCGAGCGCCAGCCCCGTCTGGAACTTGTAGATGTTCCGGAAGGGCACGAGGGCCCCGTTCAGCAGGTCCTGGACCACCCCGTGGAAGGGCGCCCCGAACGACCCCGCGTACCCGGCGAGCGTGACCAGCGCGACCGTCAGCACCGTCAGCACCAGCCAGCGCCGCTCGGGCATGTCCCGCCGGGCCAGCCCGGCGAGACCGAGGCCCGCCGCGAGCGCCGACGACAGGATCACCAGCGCCGACGCGGCCACGGACCAGCCGGCCGGCAACCACGCCTCACCGAAGTGCAGATAGCCCACCCAGTTCCCGGCGCCCCTGAGCGCCTCGGTGGCGGACATGGTGGCCGTCGTGGTCTGCGAGGTCTCCACGTAGGGCAGGAAGTTCTCCCCGTAGAAGCCGAGGAGCAGCAGCGGGACCACCCACCACAGGGTCGCCAGGATCACCCCCGGCACCCACCAGGTGATCAGTCTCCGCCGGCGTGGTCCCGGCGGCCGGCTGAGCAGGTACAGGCCCACGGGCAGCAGCGAGGCGAGGGTCGAGGCGGCGTTGACCCCGCCCATGAACGGGACGAACAGCGCCGACCGCAGCGCGGCCACCCGCGCGCCGTACCGCTCGTTCGTCAGCGGCAGCAGCACCCACGGCAGGAACGCCCCCGGCAGGGCGGCCGCCGACGTCGACCCGACGACGGTGGTGAACACCGGCCACAGCGCGTACGCGGCGGCCGCCACCAGCCTCGATGCCGGGCTCCCGATCCTCAGCCGCTCGGCCAGCCGCAGCGCGCCCCAGAAGGCCACCGACACGATCAGCGACATCCACAGCCGCTCCGCGAGCCAGACGGGCAGCCCGACGAGGTCGCTGATCCCGTAGTAGGGCAGCATCGGCCACAAGTAGCCGACGTACTGGTCCTGGATCCCGCCGAACCCGCCCCGGTCGTGCCACAACTGCCCGAGGTCGGACACGAACTGCCAGGGGTCGGTGGTCACCCCGAGCTTGGTGTCGAAGGTCTGCCGCCCGGGCCGCGCGGCGACCAGCAGCACGAACACCACGGCCCAGAACCCCAGGAGCCAGCGGCGCGACCGACGCCCCTCGGGGGGCCGCCCGGTCGTGCCCGCCGGCCGCACCGGCGCGGGAGGTGGAGCCTGGACCGTGCTCGTCATGGTGCACACCGCCGGAGGATGAGAAGGAGGTTCCAGGTGGCGAACTCGCGCAGGCCCGGCGCCTTCACGACGGTCTCCGCGAGAAACGGCCAGTAGCGGGAGCGCGCCGACACGACCGTCACGTCGTCCCGTGCGCGCACCTGCCGCAGAGTGCGTCCGATGTGCACGGCGAACAGGTTCTCGCCGAGCGTGTGCTTGGCGTCCTTCCCGGTACGGCGCCGATAGCGGGCCCGCGCCCGCTCCGCCCCCAGGTAGTGCCAGGGCGCCCACTCGTGGCCGCCCCACGGGGACAGCCAGTTGGTGAACGACACATAGATCAGCCCGTCGGGCCGGGTCACCCGCACCAGCTCGCTGAGGAACGTCGGCGGATCCGCCACGTGCTCCAGCACGTTGGACGAGAACGTGACGTCCGCGACCCCGTCGGCCAGCGGCAGCAGATACCCGTCGGCGACCACCGCGCCGTCGGGCGGCTTCGCCCCCAGCTCGGCGAGGTCCGGCTCGAAGAGGTACGCGTGCGCCCCGCGGCGCCGGAACTCCTCGGTGAAGTAGCCGCTGCCCCCGCCGACATCGACGACCGTGCGGCCCTCCAGGGCCCCGCCGTACGCCGTGACCTGGTCGACGGCGTCCCGGGCGAGCAGCGCGTAGCAGGACGCGGGATCGTCCTGCTCCCTCATGAAGGCCCGGAAGAGGGCGAGAGACCGCTTCAGGGACGGATCCTTCAGGGCACCCGGTCGCGCGTTCAAGAGCCCCCACCCCGCACCGCCTCCGCGGCGACCGCCCGGAACTGCCGCACCGTGTGACCCCACCGGAAGCGCGCCGCCCGCTCCCGCGCCGCCCTCCCCATCAGCTCCCGCCGGTCGGCCGACAGCGCGAGCGCGCACCAGGCCGCGGCGAACGACGACTCCCCCCGGGCCAGCACCCCGGTCTCCCCGTCCACGACGGAGTCCCGCAGGCCCGGTACGTCGAAGGCGACCGACGGGGTCTGCCGCACCGCGGCCTCGGTGACGACGAGCCCCCATCCCTCCACGGCGGACGGGTGCAGCAGCAGCCAGGCCGCGCACAGCAGCCGGTGCTTCTCGGCCTCGGAGACATGCCCGGCGAACTCGACGCCGGGCCCGGCCATCGCCTCCAGCCGCTGCCGCTCGGGCCCGTCGCCGACGATGACGAGCCGACCGCCGGTGACCGGCCTGACCCGCTCCCACAGCCGCAGCAGCAGATCGATCCGCTTGTACTCGACCAGCCGCCCCACCGCGACGAACAGCGGCTCGGGCGACCGTTCGGCACGCGGCCCCGGTTCCTCGACCCCGTTGTGGACGACCCGGATCCGTTCGCCGTCCACGCCGATCGCGCGGAGCGCCGTCGCCGTGGACGAGGAGACGGCGACCACGAGGTTGCCGCGCTGCGCGCCCGTCAGCGCCCAGTGTTCGAGGCTTCTGCCGAGCCGGGCCGCGGGCGCCAGCGCCCCGCCGAACCGCATCTGCCACAGATCGGTGTGCACATGGTTGACGAGGCACAGCGTCGGCCCGCGGTGCCACAGCGGTGTCAGGTACGGCATGCCGTTGCACACCTCGACGAGCAGGTCGCAGTCGCCGACCTGACGGGCGAGGGTGCTTCTGGCCCGGAAGTGGTGGCTCAGGTCGCCGCCCGCCGACACGACCCGGTACTCGCGCAGGGCCGCCGGGCCCCCGCAGAGCAGGGTGACCTGGTGACCGAGTCTCGTCAGACCCTCGGCGAGCCGGTGGACGAGGAGCTCGGAGCCCCCCGCCGCCGGATTACCGAGGTCACGGCGGGCGAGGAAAACGATCCGGCGTGGCGGTGGGGCGCCCGCCGGGGCGTGCCGGACGCCGCGCGGAAACGCGTCGACCAGCGAGAACGGCACGTGCTGGGGCATGGGTGCTCCAACTCGTCTCGGGGTGCGGAACTCAGCGTGGGAGAAGGAGGTTCGCTGTGAGGGTTGTTCCGTTGGGGCGTGTGGGGGGACGGTCCGGTCGCGGCGGGCAGGTCGTGGGGCGCGGGAGCGAGGTCGGGAGCGAGGTATGGGTGGGCTGTGCTCAGGTGGGGTGGATAGTTTTCGCCGAGAGTTTCGAAGCTGCTACTCACCGACGTGACAATTTCCGGGGTTTGTTGAACTGACGCCCTGTCATATCGTGATCGGATCCTGGGGCGACTCGGACTTTTCGGGACGCCGCCTGCCGCGCACCACCAAAACGGCACCCGGCACGGCGAGGACGAATCCCACCACAGCGCTACCGATCGGCAACGTCCGCCCCACCAGTCGCAGCAGTCCGCTGTCCCGCTCCGCCTGCTCGACCGCGAACTTCTGTGTCTCGGCGGTGAACGCCAGCTTCCGGCTGTCGAGCAGCACGGCCGCGTCCTCGGCGCCGCCCGGTGCCCGCAGGGTCCGGCGCGGCCCGGTCTGGGCGTACAGCACGCGTCCCGTGGCCTGGTCGACGACGAGTTCCAGGCCGTGGTTGGCGTACCACTCCTCGGCCGGCACCTGCGGCCGGCCCGGCTCGTCGACGAGGGCGCCGGGCACCATCCGCGTGCCGGTCCTCGTCGCCGGAACGGTCGCCGTGAAACGCATCCCCTCGTAGCCGCGGATCTTCTTGCGGCCCTCGTAGTGGAGCGTGACCGTCGCGCCGAGCGAGTTGTCCCACCAGCGGTAGGAGCGTTCCCGCACGTCGAAGGGGAACTTCAGGTACGCCTCGCCCTCGAAGTACGGCTTCTCCTCGCAGCAGTGCACCGGCCGGTTGGTCCTCCGGTCGCTGACCCAGCGGTGCGGGACGAAGTCCAGCGCGTCGTGCGGGTCGGCGGCCGGCAGCGACTTGTCCGTGTCGACGCTGGTGATCACGTCCCACACGGCCGCTCCGCTGCGTTCGCTTTCGGCCACGTCGCCGCGCACCCGCTGCGTCACGGTGATCTTCTGGTCCGGTACGGTCCGCACCTGCTCCACGTCGAAGACGCTGCCCGTGCCGGTGTAGACGGCGGTCGTGTCGATGTCGATCGGGTTCACCGCGGCCCGTGGCTCCACGTACCAGGCCAGCAGGGGTGCGAGGACCAGCAGGAAGGTGCCGAGGCCCAGCAGGACCAGGGACAGAGGTGAGGCTGTACGGCGCATCCGGGCACTCCAGGGGCGTTGGAAGGTGCGGCTCGGGTAGGCGTCTCGGAACGGGCGACGCCAAGGGGGAAGGTGCGCGTGACGTATGGGCCGGGAACCGTAGGCGGAGTCTTGACGCAGTGTCAATGCATTGCTGACACTGGGCCGGAGCCGGTGTCCGGGACGGACGACCGGCTGAGGGGGCGTCAAATGTCCCCGGCGAGGTGGACGAGTACCGGGACCGTCAGGAGGTCCCGACGTGCGGGGTGCCCTGGGTGGGGCCGACCTTTCGACCGAGAGGCTGACCCTGCGATGTCGCACGCCGAGACCACGCACCAGACGCCGCCAGGCCCGCCCCCCGCGCGGGCGACGGGACTTCCGCGGCGTGCCCTCGCCGCCGCGCTCACCATGGTGGCCGCCGCCGCGCTCGCCGTGGCGGCCGCGTTCGGTGTCGTCGCGCTGCTGGAGGCGACCCCGGACCAGCCGAACACCCCGCTCATCACCTACGAGAACGCCGGTCAGGAGCGCTGAGGGGTGACCGGGCGCCCGGGAACCGTCTCAGTCCGCTCCGCCTGGCACGACGTACCACGTGACCAGGTGCGGGAGTTCGCCGCGATCGCCCTGGCCGAGGCGCCCGCCCTCGCCGAGGAGATCCTCGGTGAGATCCGCCGCGAGTACCCCCATCTGCCGGTCGTCCTCGACGACTCCGGCGAGCCGATGGCTCTCATCGGCATCCGCCGCGCCATCGAGGTCTTCGTCCAGCACCTCCAGACCGCGGAGGGCCGCCCGCGGGTTCCTCCCGGCGTGTTCCAGGAGTTCGGCCGGGGCGAGGGCCTGCACGGCCGCAGCCTGGACTCCCTCCAGGCGATCTACCGCCTCGGTGTGCGCCTCGCCTGGCGCCGCTTCGCCGAGATCGGCCAGCGCGTGGAGATCCCGCCGCCCGCGATGTACGAGCTGGTGGACGCCGGGTACGAGTACCTGGACGGGCTGGTGGACCAGTCGGTGCGTGGCTACGCGGAGGCGGCGGCCCGGCAGGCCGGCGAACGGCTCCGGCTCCAGCGGCGCCTCATGGAGCTGCTCCTCGTCGAGCACCACCGGGGCGACCCCGCGGACGCGCTCACCGAACGCGCCGCCCGGATCGGCTGGCCCCTGCCCGAGAAGGTCGCCGTCGGCGTCCTGCTGCGGCCCGCCCGCGAGGCCATGGCCCCGGCCGTCGGCCAGGGCGTCCTGCTCGACATGGAGTACGAGCAGCCCCGCATGGTCGTGCCCGAACCGGACGCCGCCGGGCGCCCCGAACTCCTGCACCGGGCCCTCGCCGGGTGGTCCGGCGCGATCGGGCCGCCGGTGCCGCTCGCGGAGGCGGCGAAGTCGCTGCGCTGGGCGGAGGCCGCGGTCAGCCTGATGGAACGCCGGCTGCTGCCCGCCGGAGAGGTGCTGCACTGCACCGAGCACACCGAGGCCCTGGTCCTCCTCCAGCCGGAGGAACTCATCGACGACCTGGCCTTACGCTGCCTGGCGCCCCTCGCGCACTGCGGCCCCACCCACGGGCGCCGCCTCGCCGAGACCCTCCTCGCCTGGCTGGAGACCAGGGGCGGCGCCCCCGAGGTCGCCACCCGCCTCGGCGTCCACCCCCAGACCGTCCGCTACCGCCTGCGCCAGATCCGGGAACTGTGGGGCGACGAGATCGACGACCCGGACCGCCGCTTCGAGCTGGAACTGGTCCTCAGGGCGCAGCGGCTCCGGGGAGAGCTGGGCGACCCGCGCGGCCGACGCTGACGGGCGCGCGCCGGCCGCGGACACACTGTCGGGCTCCCGGCCAGGCCCCGCCGCGTCCGCCTCCGTCCCCTTCATGTGGAATTGGGCTGCCCTCACCCATGTGCCGGGGAAACACGGTGCGTTCTCGGCCATTGCCCGCCCGCACCCCGTTGATTAGCCTGTGTTCGTCATGCCGATCGACTGTTGAAATTTCGAACACAGCCGAGAACCAAGAAACAAGGGAGGGGGCCGACCGTGGGACGCCTAGTACCTGCCGTGACCCGGGCGCTCGACATATTGGAGCTCTTCCTGGACGGGGACGGCACGCTCTCCGCCCCCGACATCGTGCGCAAGCTCCAGCTGCCGCGCACCACCGTCCACGAGCTGGTCACCACGCTCGCCGCCCGGGGCTACATCGTGCCCGTGGCGGGTCAGCCGGGACGCTACCGCCTCGGTGTCCGTCCGTACCAGCTCGGCAGCCGTTACGCCGAGCAGCTGGACCTGGCCGCCGAGGGCCAGCAGGTCGCCCGCACCGTCGCCGAGACCTGCGACGAGACGGTGCACGTGGCGATCCTGGAGTACACGGACGTCATCTACATCGCCAAGGTCGACTCCACGCACGCCGTCCGCATGGTGTCCGCCGCCGGCCGTCGCCTTCCGGCGCACTGCACCTCCGTCGGCAAGATGCTCCTCGCCTCCCTTCCCGAGGCCGAGCTGAACGCCCGGATCCCGGACGACGCCGACCTGGTCGCCATGACGCCCAACAGCATCACCGACCCGGGCGTGCTGCGCGAGACCCTGGCCGGGATCCGTGAGCGGGGTCTCGCCGTGGAGAACCGTGAGTCCAACCCCGACGTCTCCTGCGTGGCCGCCCCGGTCCGCGACCGCACGGGCAAGGTCGTCGCCGCGCTCTCCATCTCGGTCCCCATGATCCGCTGGAGCGAGGACCGCCGCGGCGAGCTGGAGCAGCTCGCCGCCAAGGGTGCCGCGGAACTCTCCGAGCGCCTCGGACACCGGAGCGTGGCATGAGCACGTACGACATCGCCGTACGCGAGTACGCGGCCCTCGGAGAGGGGCCCACCTGGGACGCCGACGCCCAGCGGCTGATCTGGATCGACATCCTCCGCTCCCGGGTCTACACCTACGACCCGGCCTCCGGCCGCCGCACCATCCTCGTCACCGAGCAGCACGTCGGCGCGGCCAAGCCCCGCGTCGGCGGCGGCCTCGTCCTGAACCTGCGGGACGGTGTCGGGCTGCGCGACGCCGACGGCGGCTTCCGCTGGCTGCACCACGAGCCGGTCCCCGGCCGCCGGGCCAACGACGCCGCCGTGGCCCCCGACGGCTCCCTCTTCGCCGGCACCATGCGCTACGACGAGGCCCCGGGCGGCGGCACCCTCGCCCGGTTCACCGCCGACGGCCTCGCGCAGGCCCTCCTCGACGACGTCGCCGTCAGCAACGGCATCGGCTGGAGCCCGGACGGGCAGCTGATGTACTACATCGATTCGCCGACCCGGCGCATCGACGTCTTCGACTACGCGGAGACCGACGGCGTGCGGCTCCCCGTCGACCGGCGGCCGTTCGTCACCGTCGAGGAGGGCGCCGGCTTCCCCGACGGCCTCACCGTCGACGCCGAGGGCTGTGTCTGGGTCGCCCTGTGGGAGGGCGGCGCCGTCCGCCGCTACACCCCCTCCGGCGAGCTGGACCGGGTCGTCCCACTGCCCACGCCCCGCCCCACGGCCTGCGCGTTCGGCGGCGCCGACCTGACCGACCTGTACATCACCACGGCCCGGGTCGGCACCGACACCCCGCATCCGCTGTCGGGTTCGCTGCTGGTGGTGCCGGGCGCGGGCAAGGGCCTCGCGCAGCCCGCCTTCGCCGGCTGAGCCCATCCGCACCGCACGTCCGTCGACGGCCCGTCGGCCCACAGCTACCTCGGTGGGCGGGCGGGCCGTCACTCGTGCGCGGACACGCCGCTCTCGGCGGCGGAGGCCGCCGGATTCGCGGGGGCGACGGGGCCCGCCGAGCCTGCCGATCCGGTCGCGAGGGTGCGAACCTCCTCGATCTCCGCGGGGCGGCGCATCGCCTGGGAGACGGCGTCGATGTCCTGGAGGAGGTCGGTGAGGTCGGAGGACACGGTGAACTCGGGGCAGGCCGCGCGGCCCGGACCGGCCGTGAGGTCGGGGAAGATCAGCGGGCCCGATGTCAGGGAGAGGGCCGGCGGTCCGGGGGCGGGCGACGCGCTCCGCGCGGCCAGCGCGTCCTGGATCGTCACCGCGGCGGCCAGCGCCCGTGCCCGGCCGGGAGCGTGGCCGACGGCGAGTGCCCCGGCGTAGGCGCGGCGGTGCAGCTCGTCGTCGAAGTGGCGGGCCAGCTGGAGCAGGGCGTCGCGGATGAAGGTCTCACGGCGGGTGAGGCGCAGCTCCGCCGTGGCGCGCAGGGCGAACGGCACCCCGGAGCCGCTGACGCTCCGGGTGAGCAGGTACAGGGGCCGCAGCCGCCAGTGGCTCACCCGCACCCGCCAGCGCTCGTGCAGGTACTGGCCGCCGTGCGGCAGGATGAACCCGACCGCGATGAAGATCGCCGCCACGGCCACCACCGGCGGCGCCACATCGGTGCTCAGCCAGTCCAGGTCGTGGCCCGTCCAGCGGGCGACCAGCGCCGTCAGCTTCGAGGCGTCGTACACCAGGTTGAGCGCGTAGCCGATCCCGAGCGCCTTCAGACCGCCGCGCAGCCACAGGTCCAGGCCCTGGGTGCGGACCCAGCTGCGGATCAGGTGACAGGTGATCAGGCAGGCCGCGGTGTGGGCGGCGAGGTAGAGGAGGATCTCCTCGCGCATGAAGGGCGTGGTGGCGTAGTACGTGTCCAGGTCGCGCAGCCGTTCCCGGGGGACGTCCGCCAGCGCGAACAGCACCCACAGGACGACGATCACCGCCGCGTACACGCTGACGACCCAGCGCATGGCGCGGCGGGTCGTCGGGGAACGGTCCGCCGGGCCGTTGCGCCAGGCGACGATGAGCAGCAGACAGGCCGCGCAGTACGCGGTGATCAGCGAGTACACCCAGGGCGCGGCGACGTTCGGCACGCCGACGACCCGGTTGGTCCAGGCGATCACCGACGGCACCGCGAACAGGAACACGCTGCACGCGAGCAGCAGCAGACCGCCGACGGCCCGCAGCAGCGGGTCCTTCCACAGCTTCACGATGCTGGGCAGCTTGATGACCAGCGCGGCCGTCAGGACGGCCGTGGGGATCCAGAACGAGATGTACAGCCCGCCGAAGAAGTCGGCGGGGCTCATGGCACCGGTCGTGGTCGCCGACACAGCGGCCCCCCTCATCCGCGCGGCCCGCGGTAGCCGAGGGACGCCTGGAGGGCCTGCCGCACCGAGTCCGCCCGGTCGGCCGGACTCGGGGGGCCTCCGTGCCCGGTGTCCACCCAGGGGCGCAGGACGGCGGCGAGCCGGTGGCCGAAGTCCTCGGCCTCCTGTTCGGCCGAGGCGTGCGAGCCGTTGCGCGCGGCGACCCCGAGGGCGGACCCGGGCCAGCCCGGCCCACCGGACAGCGCGAACGCGGCGGCGTCCGAGCCCGGCACCCGGTGGTGGCTGTGCCCGGCGTGCAGATGCCACAACTCATGTCCCAGGATCACCAGTTGCTGCACGGGAGCGGCCCGCTCCTCGACGATCACCAGGTCGAAGTCGGGGAACTCCATCCACAGCCCCGTCACCTCAATCTCGTCCGGGAACCGCTCGAACCGCAGCTCCACCGGCCGCCCGCCGCGCCGCGCGCTCATCTCCGCGCACAGCGCCGCCCCCAACTCCCGCACCCCCATGGGGCCGTCCAGCCGCGCCCGGACCGCCTTGGCGAGCCCGGCGGTCAGCCTGCGCCGCTCGGCGGCGGACCGGGCGGGCAGCAGCGCGGCCCGCACCCGGCCGAGGACACCGGTGGCCGCGGCGGCCCCGGTCGACCCGCGCGGCCGTACGCCGCCCGGTTCACGACGGCTCATTTCCCGGGCTCCTCCTCGTCGACGCCGAGCAGCCCGTCGAGCATCACCGCGAGGGCCTCCTGCTTGCGCCGGGTCAGGTTCATCCGCCCTCCGCGCAGCGCGAGGGTCACCACTCCGTGCCGGGTCGCGAACTCCACGAGCGGACCCTCGCCCCCGTCCCCCTCCAGTTCCTCCAGCACCCGGCGCAGTTCCCGGTCCAGGACGGCGGCGGCCGGGTCGGTGAAGAACCGGACACCCTCCTCGACGCCGAAGAACGCGGCGAGTTCGGTGAGGTCGGGCACGTTCGGCATCTTCTTGCCGAGCAGCAGCTGCCGGGCCCACTCCGGGCTGATCGACAGCCGCCGAGCGACCTCCTTGCAGACGTCGACGGTGCGTTTGCCGCTGCGCGCGAGATACGCCGTGTGCAGCGCCCGCACCCGCCCGCGCACCCGGTCGTCGATCCGGTCGCCCGGCGGTTCGCCCCCGTCGAGCAGCGCCCGCACCACGTCCTCACCGAGCGCGGTGTGCTCCGACAGGGCGGCCACGTCGAGGAGTTGCCCCCGATCGGCCCCGGTCCGGGCTGCGAGGGCGTCGAGGCGGGCGAGGGTGTGGGAGAGAGGTTCGGGGAGGGGTTCGGGGAGGTCGGGCACGGCCAGACCCTACGTGCCCGATGGCCTGAACACCACGGAAATCCAACGATCGTTGAAATCCGACCAACGATCGTTCGACCAACGATCGCTCGACCGGTCCCGCTCGCCCCGTCGGTCCCCATTGACTCTCTCCACCGGCGAACATAACGTCCCGTTCGACCAAACGAGCACCATTCGTGATATCGAACGCGAAGGACGTCCATGGCCCGCACAGCCCGCTTCACCCTCGACCCCGCCTTCCAGGTCGGTGAGGTCAACCCCCGACTGTTCGGCTCCTTCGTCGAGCACCTCGGCCGCTGCGTCTACACCGGGATCTTCGAGCCGGACCATCCGGCGGCCGACGAGGCGGGCCTGCGCACCGACGTCCTGGAGCTGGTCCGCGAGCTGGGCGTCACCACGATCCGCTACCCCGGCGGCAACTTCGTCTCCGGCTACAAGTGGGAGGACTCCGTCGGCCCCGTCGAGGACCGCCCCCGCCGCCTCGACCTCGCCTGGCGCTCCACCGAGACCAACCGCTTCGGCCTCTCCGAGTACATCGCCTTCCTGAAGAAGCTCGGCCCGCAGGCCGAGCCCATGATGGCCCTCAACCTCGGCACCCGAGGCGTCGCCGAGGCCCTCGAACTCCAGGAGTACGCCAACCACCCCGCCGGCACCGCCCTGTCCGACCTCCGTGCCGCGCACGGCGACAAGGACCCCTTCGGCATCAAACTCTGGTGCCTCGGCAACGAGATGGACGGCCCCTGGCAGACCGGCCACAAGACCGCCACCGAGTACGGCCGGATCGCCGCCGAGACCGCCCGCGCGATGCGCCAGATCGACCCGGGCGTCGAACTCGTCGCCTGCGGATCCTCCAGCCAGTCCATGCCGACCTTCGCCGCCTGGGAGGCGACGGTCCTGGAGGAGACGTACGACCTCGTCGACCACATCTCCCTGCACGCCTACTACCAGCCCGAGAACGGCGACATCGACTCCTTCCTGGCCTCCGCCGTCGACATGGAGTCCTTCATCGAGAACGTGATCGCCACCGCCGACCACGTGGGCGCGAAGCTCAAGTCGAAGAAGAAGATCAACCTCTCCTTCGACGAGTGGAACGTCTGGTACATCTCGAAGTGGCACGAGATCGAGAACTCCGAGACCAGGGACTGGGCGGAGGCCCCCCGCCTCCTGGAGGACAACTACAGCGTCACCGACGCCGTCGTCTTCGGCTCCCTCCTCATCGCGCTGCTCCGGCACGCCGACCGCGTCACCGTCGCCTGCCTCGCCCAGCTCGTCAACGTCATCGCCCCGATCATGACCGAGCCCGGCGGTCCCGCCTGGCGGCAGACGACGTTCTTCCCCTTCGCCCAGGCCGCGCGGTACGGCCGCGGCCGGGTCCTCGACGTACGGGTGGACTCGCCGACGTACGCGACGCAGAAGTACGGGGAGGTGGACCTGCTGCACGCGACCGCCGTGCGGGCCGAGGACGGGTCGGTGACCGTCTTCGCGGTCAACCGGAGCCGTACGGAGGCGCTTCCGCTGGAGGTCGCGCTGGGCGGGCTCGACCTGAGCCGGGTCGTGGAGCACAGCGTGCTGGCCGACGCCGACCCCGACGCCCGGAACACCCTCGCGGAGCCCGAGCGGGTCGGTCCGCACGCGGGCGAGGGGACGACGCTGGAGGGCGGGGTGCTGAAGGCGGCCCTCGAACCGCTCTCCTGGAACGTGATCCGTCTCGCCTGACGCCGGGCGGCCCCACCGGCGCGCCAGGCCGCGCGGACTCGGGGCGGGTCTCCCGGCCCGCCCCGCGTGGCCGACAATGTGGCCCATGAGGATCTCTGCACGAGCGGACTACGCCGTACGCGCGGTACTGGAGCTCGCCGTACGGAAGGACGACGATCCGGTGAAGTCCGAGGTCATCGCGACGGTGCAGGAGATCCCCCACAAGTTCCTGGAGGGCATCCTCGGGGACCTGCGGCGCGGCGGCCTCGTGACGAGCCGCCGCGGCGGCAGCGGCGGGTACCGGCTGGCCCGGGACCCCGCCGCGATCACCGTCGCCGACATCATCCGCGCGGTGGACGGGCCGATCGTGTCCGTACGGGGCGAGCGGCCCACCGGCCTCACCTACACCGGCTCCGCCGAACCGCTGCTGCCCCTGTGGATCGCGCTGCGCGCCAACGTGCGCCGCATCCTGGAGGGCGTGACCGTCGCCGACATCGCGGCCGGCGCGCTGCCCGAACCGGTCCGGCGACTGGCGGCGGAACCGGCGGCCTGGGAGAACCCCTAGGGCCCTGAACGCCCGTCACATCGTTGGAATCAAAACGCAACGCCCCCGGACCGTGCGGTGCGGGCACGCGCCATACGATCAAGCCCGAACGTGAGCACGTACGGGCGAGATCCGTATATACGTACAGACGCGTCCCGGGCCCGGCAGGCGGCATCGGCCGGGCACGGGCGGCGCCGACGGGCGACGGGACGTGCCCGGCGTGCTCGACCTGGGAGAAGTGCCGGAAGCTGGAAGTGGGGAAACCGTGCGCCACAAGGCCCGGATGATCGTGGCGGCCACGGCCGCGCTGACGCTCGCGGCGGGGCTGTCCGGCTGCGGCGGGGACGCGGACGCCGAGTCCGGCCGGGTCTCCCTGACCGTCGTCGCCACCAACTACGGCGACAACGTCCACAAGAACTCGGAGGGTTACTGGGACCGAGTCGTCCTCGCCTTCAACGCCGAGCACCCCGACGTAGACGTGAACGTCGAGGTGTACGCCCCGGACGAGGTCGACGAGAAGGTCGCCGAGCTGGTCGAGCGGGGCGAGACGCCCGACATCGTGCAGGCCGACGGCTACTCGCAGTACGCCGCCCAGGGCCTCCTCTACAGCGCCGACGAGGTGCTGTCGGTGCCGGTCCAGGCATCCTTCGTACCGAGCCTCGCCGACGCCGGCGAGATGGGCCGGGTGCAGTACGGGCTGCCGTTCACCGCGAGCACCCGGCTGCTCTACTACAACAAGGACCTGTTCGCCGCGGCGGGCCTGCAGCCCCCCAAGAGCTGGGACGGCCTCCTCACGGCGGCGCGGAAGCTGAAGGCCCAGGGGGTGGAGTCCCCGATCGCCGTGCCGCTCGGCCCGGAGGAGGCGGAGGCCGAGACGCTGATGTGGCTGCTGGCCGGTGACGGCGGCTACACCGACGACTCCAACAGCTACGACCTCGCGTCCCCCGCCAATGTGCGGACGCTGACCTGGCTGCGGGACAAGCTGGTCGGCGAGGGCCTCGCCGGCCCGATACCGCCCGGCCAGCTCAACCGTGACGACGCCGTGCAGACCTTCCTGCGCGGTGAAGCGGCCATGGTCAACGGCCCGTTGTCGCTGATCCGCCAGATCGAGGACTCCTCCGACTCCGTGCCCTACGGGTCGGTCCCGCTGCCGAGCCGCGACGGCCGGGCCACACCGACCATGGGCACCGCGGACTGGATCGTCGCCTTCAAGAACGACGACCACCGCGAGGCGATGGGGCAGTTCCTCGACTTCCTCTACAGCGACAAGTACGTGATCGAACAGGCCGCCGAGTACGAGCTGCTGCCCGTCACCACGACCGCCGCCGACGCGATGCGCGCCGACAAGCGCCACAAGGCCCTGTGGAGCGGACTGGACACCCTGCAGAACCTGCGGCTCTACCCCGTAGCCGAGACCAACTGGTCCCAGGTGGCCGCCGCCATCCGCAAGCAGATCGGCGGGGCGGTCAAGGCGAACGGCAATCCGCGGACGGTCCTGGAGTCGATAGCGACGGTCGCGAAGACGGCCGAGTGAGCGACTGACCGGGCGCGTCCCGACAGGGCGCGTACGACGCGGCGCGTACGACCCGGCCCGGCGCGTACGGCTCGTCGCGTATGACCGGCACCCCTTTCACCGGCCCCCTTCCGTACCGTGCGGGAGGGGGCCGGTGCCGTCGTGTTCGGCGGAGCCGGAGCCGCACTGCCCCGATCGGCGGAGCGGTGTGCCGCCCTGATCGACGGACGGCAACCGATCAGCCGAGGTCGAGCGGAAGTGATCGAGGTTCGGTCGAATTCGTACGGTTCCGACCAGGCACAATGCCCTCTCGATCTCCTGGGTACTCATCGGGCGAGCACGGCTAGCGTGGGCGGCGTGCGGCAGTTCGCCTTTGACGCCCAGCGCCCCGTGCCCGGGCACTTCGACCCCCATCGAGAGGAGGCGGCTGCGATGCCGGGCGGGGAGACAGACGGCAAAGCCGGCGGCACCGGCGGCCCGAGCGGCGGCGTCCTCGGCACTCCCGTGGGCCCACCGGTCGGCACTCCTGCCGCCACACCGGTCGGCACCCCTGTCGGCGCCGCTCCGAACCGCCGCGGCACACTCCTGCTGAAACGGCACTTCACCGGAGAGAACCTGCCCCAGGTGCGGGCCCAGGTCGAGGACGCGGCGGCCGCCGCGGGCCTCGGGGGCGTACGGCTCGGCGAGTTCACCCTCGCCGTCAGCGAGATCGCCGCCAACGCGGTGGAGCACGCCGGCGGCCGCGGCCGGCTGGAGCTGCGCCGGCTCCCGGACGAACTGGAGTGCCGCATCACCGACGACGGCCCCGGCTTCGTCCCCGCCATCCCCGAACTCCTCCCCGGCCTCACCGAAGGCTGCCGGGGCCGCGGCCTCTGGCTCGCCCACCTGGTCACCGACCGCCTGACGGTCACCGCCGACACGACAGGAACAGGCGCCGAGGTCACCCTCGCCCTCCGACTCACCTGAGAACAACAGGGGCCCAGGCCCCGGCATCCCCGTACCGGGCGACGCGGCACCCGAGACACAGGGCGACGCCCCCGACAGGGCCACGAGGGTCTGTCGGGGGCGTCGCCCCATGGGGTTTCTCGGCGGTGGGGGTCAGCCCACCTGGTTGTAGACCGCCCCCGCCGCCGGCCAGCCCAGCGGCTCCGGCTGTTCCTCGGGGGCCGTACGGCCGCGTACCTGGGCGGCGGTGAGTCCCTGGGCGGCGCCCATGGCGCGGCGGTTGGCGGCCGCGGTGGCCATGCCGGGCATCCCGGTCTGGGCGACCGGCTCCAGCCCGGTGGCGGGCGCGGGCGTCATGCCCGGGATGCCCGGCATGCCCGGCATGGAGGCCACGTTCGGCATGGAGGGGATCGACGGCCCCTGCGGCATGGGAGCGGCGGCCGCCGGAACGGGCGCCGGCATCGGGGCCGGCATGGGCGCCGGCGCCGGAGCGGGTGCCGGGGTCGGCATGGGGGCGGGGACCGGGGTCGGCATCTGGGCGACGACCGGGGTGGGCATAGGGGCCGGGGCCGGGGTGGGCATGGGGGCCGGGGCCGGGGCCGGGTTCATGCCCGGCATGCCGACCGGGCCGGTGGCCTGCGCGGCGAGCCCCGCCATGCCGGCGCCGTTGGTCTCGCTCATCAGCCGGTCCACGGCCGCCGTACCCGAGCTGTAGCTGGTCCCGGTGCCCAGCTCGGGTACGGCGGCTCCCCTCCTGGACCCGTAGAGAACCGACTCCAGGCCGGACACCAGGCGACGCACGTCCACCTGGGGCCGGACCACGAGTCGCAGGAAGCGACTGGACGAGCCGACCTTGTTGCCGCACTCGCGGACCAGGATCCGGTGCTCGGTGAGCAGCCGGTCACGGACCACGGTGCCCTCGGCGCCCACGGGCAGGCGCACGAAGAGGAAGTTGCCCTGGGACGGATACACCGTCAGACCGGGGAGGGCGGAGAGCTGACGGGCCATGTCCAGGCGGTCGCGCCGCACCTGGTGCAGGCTCTCCATGTACTCGGGGCCGTGGTTCTTCAGCATGAACACCACGTGCTCGGCGAAGGAGTTGAGGTTCCACTTCGGCAGCATCGAGCGGATCTTCCCGGCGAGCGCCGGGTTGGCGACCAGATAGCCGAAGCGGATGCCGTGCAGCCCGAAGTTCTTGCCGAGCGACCGCAGCACGACGACGTTGGGCCGCATCACCGCGTCCTGCACCGTGCTCGGCTCGGACTCGGCGTCGGCGAACTCCAGGAACGACTCGTCGATGACGATCAGGTCCAGGTCGGCCATCGCGTCCATGAACTGCACCAGCGCGTGCCGGTGCAGGAAGCCGCCGTCGGGGTTGTTCGGGTTGCAGATGACGGCGACCTTCGTGCCGCGGGCCCGGATGAACTCGGCGTACTGCGCGAGGTCCAGGGCGAAGCCGCTGGACTCCTGGAGCGGGAACATGTCGACGCGCTTGCCGGTCTCCATCGGCTGGTCGGTCCAGCGGCCGAAGGTGGGGACGGGGACGGCGAGGGACTCCCGGACCAGCAGATGGTCGATCCAGGTGATGAGTTCGGTCGAGCCGTTGCCCATCGCCACGCACTGCGGCGGCAGTTGCAGCAGGTTGCACAGCTCCGCGGTGATGGTGTCGGCGCTGCTCGGGTAGTACGTGATGATGTCCTTCAGCCTGCTCGCCATCTCGTCGAACATGGCCGGGGTGGGGAAGTACGGGTTGCACGGTATGCAGAAGTCCACCGGGCCGACCCCGTCGCCGCCCTCACGCGTCAGCGCCGCCATCGAGGGGCTGTGCGCCGTCGTGCTGCGGAACAACGAGGTGACGTTGTCGGCCATGGAACCTCCGTAGGGGGCGGACCCGTGGGGACGAACCGGGTCCGACGACTAAGGGCGGCCCGTGCGGGGGAGCACGGGCCGCCCCTACATACGGAGAACGGCGTGACGCTGTTCAACCACTGGGAAGTTGGCCGGAAATTGTGAAGGACCTGTGCACCCTCGTGTTCAGGCTCCGAACGAGTGGACCGTCGTCGAGCGGTAGGTCTCCCCCGGCCGGAGCACCGTCGACGGGTACGACGGCTTGTTCGGGGAGTCCGGGAAGTGCTGGGTCTCCAGGCACACGGCGTCGCCCTGGCGGTAGATCCGCCCCGACGGCCCGGCGAGCGTGCCGTCGAGGAAGTTGCCCGAGTAGAACTGGAGCCCCGGCTCGGTCGTGGAGATCGTCAGGGTGCGGCCCGAGGAAGGGTCGCGCAGAGTCGCGGCCCGCTCCGGGAGATCCGTCCTCCCCTTGTCGAGCACCCAGTTGTGGTCGAACCCCTTGGCGTACAGAAGCTGCTGGTCACGCGTGCGGACGTCCGCGCCGATCGGCTTGGCCCGGCGGAAGTCGAAGGGCGTGCCCGCCACCTCGGCCGGTTCGCCTGTGGGGATGAGTCCGGCGTCGACGGGCGTGTAGCGGGAGGCGGCGATCTCCAGCTCGTGGTCGTGGGCGGAGCCGCTGCCCTCGCCCGCGAGGTTCCAGTAGACGTGGCTGGTGAGGTTGACGACGGTCGGCCGGTCGGTGGTGGCCTCGTAGTCGATGCGCCAGTCGCCCTCCTCGGTGAGGGTGTAGGTGACCGCGGTCCGCAGGGTGCCGGGGTAGCCCATCTCGCCGTCGGGGCTGGTGCGGGTGAGACGCAGACCCACGTTCGAGTCCTGAACGAACGGCTCGACGTCCCACACCGTCTTGTCGAAGCCGTCGGCACCGCCGTGCAGGCTGTTGCCGCCGTCGTTCACGGACAGCTCGTACGCCGTGTCGTCCAGGGTGAACCTGCCCCCGCCGACGCGGTTGCCGTAGCGGCCGATCAGGGCGCCGAAGTAGGGGGAGTCGGCGACGTACTCCTCGACGGAGTCGAAGCCGAGGGAGACGTTCGCGTACCGGCCCTCGCGGTCCGGGACCTCCAGGGACTGCACGATCCCGCCGTACGACAGGACCCGCAGCCGTGTGCCGCCGTTCTCCAGCGACCAGCGGTGGATCTCGGTGCCGTCGGCGAGCTTGCCGAAGACTTCCTTCACCGGATTGCTCCTCTCACGGGAAAAGGGGGCCCCGCCCGCAGGCGAGGCCCCCCTTGCCGGTTCCGTCAGGAACCGCCCTTGCGCTTGTTCCACACGTCGAAGCCGACCGCCGCCAGCAGCACCATGCCCTTGATGACCTGCTGCCAGTCGGTACCGATGCCGACCAGGTTCATACCGTTGTTGAGCACACCGAGGACGACACCGCCGATGATCGCGCCGAGGACGGTGCCGACACCGCCGCTCATCGACGCGCCGCCGATGAACGAGGCCGCGATCGCCTCCAGCTCGAAGTTGAGGCCCGCCTTCGGCGAGGCGGCGTTGAAGCGGGCGGCGAAGACCAGACCCGCGAGGGCCGCCAGCATGCCCATGTTGAGGAAGATCAGGAAGACGACCTTCTTGTCCTTCACACCGGACAGCTTCGCTGCGGGCAGGTTGCCGCCGATGGCGTAGATGTGCCGGCCGATGATCGCGTTGCGCATCACGTAGCCGAAGCCGACGACCAGCGCGCCGAGGATCAGCAGCACGATGGGGGCGCCCTTGTAGCTGGCGAGCAGCATGGTGACGACGAGCAGGGCGGCGGAGATCGCGACGAGCTTGAGGACGAACAGGTTCATCGGCGGCACGTCGAGCGCGAACTCCTGCTGCCGGCGCCGGTCGCGGAACTCCTGGATCACCACGAACGCGATGACGGCGAAGCCCATCAGCAGCGTCAGGTTGTGGTAGTTGGTCTGCGGGCCGACCTCCGGGAGGAAGCCGTTGGCGACCTTCTGCAGGCCCTCCGGGAACGGGCCGAGGGTCTGGCCCTCCAGGAAGATCTCGGTGAGACCGCGGAAGACGAGCATGCCCGCCAGGGTCACGATGAACGACGGTATCCCGAGATACGCGATGAAGAACCCTTGCGCGGCACCCGCGACGGCGCCCACGGCCAGACAGAGCACCACGGCCAGCGGCCACGGTATGTCGTTGTTGACCATGAACACCGCGGCGATCGACCCGATGAACGCGGTCAGCGAACCCACGGAGAGATCGATGTGCCCGGAGATGATGACCAGCATCATGCCGATCGCGAGGATCAGGATGTAGCTGTTCTGCAGCACCAGGTTCGAGACGTTGCGCGGCAGCAGCAGGTCGCCGTCGGTCCACACCGCGAACAGCGCCACGATCAGGCCGAGGGCGATCAGCATGCCGTACTGGCGCATGTTGCGGCGCATGCCGTCCAGCATCAGCTGGAGCAGACCCCCGCCCGCCGCCGCCCCGCTCTTGCCGGGCGGCGCGGGGGCCGGGCTCTTGGCGGTCACTTCCGTGCTCATCGGGTTACCTCTTTGTCCTTAGTCATCTGACGCATCAGCGACTCCTGCGTGGCCTCGGCACGCGGGAACTCACCTGTCAGCCGCCCCGCGGCCATGGTGTAGATGCGGTCGCACATCCCGAGCAGTTCCGGCAGCTCGGAGGAGATGAAGACGACCGCTTTGCCCTCGGCGGCCAGTTTGTCGATGACCGTGTAGATCTCGTACTTGGCGCCGACGTCGATACCGCGCGTCGGCTCGTCAAGGATCAGCACATCCGGCCCCGCGAAGATCCACTTGCTGAGGACGACCTTCTGCTGGTTGCCGCCGGACAGCTTGCCCACCGGCTCGAAGACGGTCGGCGCCTTGATGTTCATGGATGTACGGAAGCCCTCGGCGACCTGCCGCTCCCCGTGCTCGTCGACCACACCCCGCTTGGCGACCTTGCCCAGCGCGCTGAGCGAGATGTTCCGGTTGATGGTGTCGATGAGGTTGAGGCCGTAGTGCTTGCGGTCCTCGGTGACGTAGGCGATGCCGTTCTTCACCGCCTCGGGGACGGTCTTCGTCCGGATCTCCCGGCCGTCCTTGAGGACCGTGCCGGCCGTGTACCGGCCGTACGTCCGCCCGAAGACGCTCATCGCGAGTTCGGTGCGGCCGGCGCCCATGAGGCCGGCGATCCCGACGATCTCGCCGCGCCGCACGTGCAGCGAGACGCTGTCGACCACCTTGCGCTGCTGGTCGATCGGGTGGTGGACGGTCCAGTCGCGGATCTCCAGCGCGGGGGCCGCGCCCTCCTCGGGCTCGTGCGGCGTGCGCTCGGGGAAGCGGTGCTCCAGGTCCCGGCCGACCATCCCGCTGATGATCCGGTCCTCGGTGGTCTCCGGGGACTTCACATCGAGGGTCTCGATGGTCTGGCCGTCCCGGATGATCGTCACCGAGTCGGCGACCTTGCGGATCTCGTTCAGCTTGTGCGAGATGATGATCGAGGTGATGCCCTGCTTCTTCAGTTCCAGGATCAGATCCAGGAGCTTGCCGCTGTCCTCGTCGTTCAGGGCGGCGGTCGGCTCATCCAGGATGAGCAGCTTCACCTCCTTCGACAGTGCCTTGGCGATCTCGACGAGCTGCTGCTTGCCCACCCCGATGTCGGCGACCCGGGTGTCCGGGTGCTCGTCGAGGCCGACGCGGCGCAGCAGCTCGGTCGCGTGCCTCAGCGTCTCGGTCCAGCTGATGAACCCGCGGGTGGCGTGCTCGTTGCCGAGGAAGATGTTCTCCGCGATGGAGAGGTAGGGCACCAGGGCCAGCTCCTGGTGGATGATCACGATGCCGTGCTGCTCGCTGGCCCTGATGTCCTTGAACTCGCAGGTCTCGCCCTCGAAGAGGATGTCCCCCTCGTAGCTGCCGTGCGGGTGGACGCCGGAGAGGACCTTCATGAGGGTCGACTTGCCGGCGCCGTTCTCACCGCAGATGGCATGGACCTCGCCCTGCTGGACGGTCAGGGTGACGTCCGACAGCGCTTTGACGCCGGGAAAGGTCTTGACGATCGAGCGCATTTCCAGGACGGGTCCCGCCATGGTCGTGCCTTCCAATCAGTGGTTCGGGTTCCGCCGGATTACTTGAGGTCGCTCTCCTTGATGTAGCCGGAGTCGACGACGGCCTCCTTGTAGTTGGCCTTGTCCACGCTGACCGGCTCCAGCAGGTACGCCGGGACGACCTTGGAGCCGTTGTCGTAGGTCTTGGTGTCGTTGACCTCGGGCTTCTTCTTGTTCAGCAGCGCGTCGACCATGTTCGAGGCCACCTTGGCGAGCTCGCGGGTGTCCTTGTAGACGGTCATGGACTGCTGGTCGGCGATGATCGACTTCACCGAGGCGACCTCGGCGTCCTGGCCGGTGACGATCGGCAGCGGCTTGCTCTTGGAGCCGTAGTCGTCCGACTTCAGCGCCGAGAGGATGCCGATGGAGATGCCGTCGTAGGGGGAGAGGACCGCGTCGACCCGGCCGCTCTTGTACGTGGAGGTCAGGATGTCGTCCATGCGCTTCTGGGCGGTGCCGCCGTCCCAGCGCAGGGTGGTGACCTGGGTGAGCTTGGTCTGTCCGGACTTGACGACGAGCTGCTTCTTGTCGATGTAGGGCTGCAGGACGTTCATCGCGCCCTGGAAGAAGTAGCGGGTGTTGTTGTCGTCGTTGGAGCCGGCGAACAGCTCGATGTTGAACGGGCCCTTCTTGGAGCCGTCCTTCAGACCGAGCTTGCTGACGATGTAGTCGCCCTGGAGCTCGCCGACCTTCTCGTTGTCGAAGGAGGCGTAGTAGTCGACGTTGGGCGTGCCGAGGATCAGGCGGTCGTAGGAGATGACCGGGATGTTCGCGTCCTTGGCCTGCTGGAGCACGTTGTTCATCGACTTGTTGTCGATGGCGGCGACGATGAGGGCCTTCACACCCTGGGTGATCAGGTTCTCGATCTGGCCGACCTGCTGGTCGGGGTCGTCCTCGCCGTAGACCAGCTTGGTCTTGTAGCCCATCTTCTCCAGGTTGGAGACGACGTTGTTGCCGTCGGCGATCCACCGCTCGGAGGACTTGGTCGGCATCGCGATGCCGATGGTGGCGCCCTTGGTGCTGCCACCCTCCTCCTTGCTGCCGCCCTCACCGCTCTGTCCACAGGCGGACAGGGTCAGGGCGAGGGAGGCGGCGGAGGCTATGGCGGTGAGAGCGGCTCGACGAGTGCGCATGATCATCATCCTTGATGTCTTGGTGCCTGGAACGTTCTGGCGATGAGGACGGCGCTTCGCGAGCGAGGGAGGAGCCGAAAGGACGCCAGAAGAAGATGTGGGGGATTCTGTGTGACCGCGTCTTCTTCTGTGAAGACAGTTGGCCGGTTCGTTATGCGGGATTACAAAAACGCTTCAGGTTCCCCGGCAGGCGCGTGCCGAGCGGCGCCATGTCGCCGTCCGCCCCGTGCCGCGCCAGAAGATCCAGAGCGAGCCGACCGCGCCGCACCCGCTCCTTGGCGGTGGACAGCGTCAGGTCGCGCATGTGGTGCCCGTAGGGGTAGATCCCGGGCGCCTTCGAGAGGCCGAACTTCAGGTAGATCGGCGCGCCGCGCCGGATCAGCTCGGCGACCTCGTACATCCGCACGTAGCCGCCGAGGTCGTCGGGCGCCTCGATGTACATGTCCATCGGAGCACCGGACACCCGCCGGATCTCGGTGAGGTGATCGAGCGTCAGGTCGCTCGGCACATTGATCGAGTCGCCGCCGAGGTTCTCGTACACGGCGTACGCGGTCGGGTTCACCGGGCCGATGAGCGCCGAGACCTTGAAGGTGGTGTCGGCCGGCAGGATGCCCGCCTCACGGGCGCGGTGCAGCGTCCAGAGCACGCCCTCGTCGGCGACGAGCAGGCACTTCACGCCCAGCTCGGTCGCGCGCACGGCGTCCTCGACGCAGCCGGCGACCGCGTCGTGGCCCCGGGCGCGCAGCCCGCCGCCCTTGGAGTCGGTACGGGTGGAGCCGCCGATGTCCCAGGTGCCGCGCGGGCCGGTGAACAGGCAGAGCTCGATGTCCCGCTCGGCCGTCGCCTCCACCATCTCGGTGATCTCGGCGTCGGTGAGCATCCAGACACCGCTGCCCTGGCTGATCCGGTGGATCGGCACGTCGAGCCGCGAGGCCTCCTTGAGGACCACGGCGAGCGCCTCCGGCCCCTCCACGGAGGGAACCTCGGTGCGCCAGCGGCCGCCGCCAGGGAAGGTGTGCGGAGAGGCGTCGGCGGGGTCGAGAGCGGGCGCGTCCAGGCCGAGCGCGGCGAGCGCCTGCTCGCCGGGCCGACGGGGCGCCGAAGCGTTGGTGTCGGTCACAAGGAGTCCTTCAGGTTCGATATTTCGGACGAGGTTCGCGGCTCATCGCACAGAGATCTTGGGGTGTACGCCGGTACGGAGTAGTCAGGTACGTCCGTACCGGCGTACGGCTCAGGGTTGGGTCACGGCCGCAGGAGTACCTTTCCGACCTTCGGATCGCCGGAACCCACCAACTCGATGGCTTCCGGGAACTCGTGCAGTGGCAGCTCGTGCGTGACGAGCGGCAGCGGGTCGAGGAGCCCGGCCCCGAAGACGCGGACCGTGTGCGCCCAGGCGTCCGGCGGCGCCCCGAACACGGTGTGCACCTCCAGTTGCCGTACGACGAGGTCCGTCGGGTCGAGGCCGTCCGCGCCCGACGCCGGGATGCCCGTCAGGACCAGCCGCCCGCCGCGCCGCAGCAGCGCGGCGGCGGTGACCGCCGCGTCCGCGGAACCGGCGGTCTCGATGACGACGTCGAAGTCGTCGGGCAGCTCCTCTTCCTTCGTACGGAAGTCCGAGGCGCCGAACCGCCTGGACAGTTCCGCACGGTCCGGACGGGTGCCCACGACGAGCAGCTCGGCCGGGGATGCCGCCTTCAAGAACTGAACGGCGAACATTCCGAGGGTGCCGGTGCCCACGACGGCCACCCGCTCCCCGGGGACCGCGTTGGCCTTGAGCGCGGCCGCCGCGATGCACGCGGCCGGCTCCAGCAGTGCCGCCGCCGTCAGATCGCAGTCGTCCGGGAGAACGTGCAGCAAGCGGGCGGGAAGCGTCAGCGTGGTGGCCATGGCGCCCGGCTGGGTGAAGCCGGTCTCCTCGTACCCCGCCGAACACAGCGTGGTCTCGCCCGCGTGGCAGCGGTCGCACACCTGGCAGTTCCGGAAGCCCTCGCCCACGACCTTGCGGCCTACAAGACTTGAAGGCACGCCGTCACCGACGGAGACCACCGTCCCGGACCACTCGTGGCCGGGGACGAGGGGGTAACGGACGTACCCCTCCGGCCGGTTGCCCTGGTAGACCTCGCGGTCGCTGCCACAGATCCCGGAGGCGTGGACACGGACCAGTGCCTCGCCCGCCGCGGGCTGCCGGGGCTCGTGCGGGACGAGCCGGTGCTCGCCCGGAGCCTCGATGACGACGGCGGTGGCCGCGTCGGGCGAGGTCGTCACTGGGTCCCCTTGGGCTTGCGCTGCTCCCAGCCCTCGGCCCACAGGTCGAACCGGGCCTGCTGCTGCGGGAACTCCGCCGCCGCGTCCACGTCCAGCTCGACACCGAGGCCCGGCTCGTGCGAAAGGTGGAAGCAGCCGTCCTCGGGGTTCACCTGCGGGGCGCCCTTGATGACCTTCTTGATCTCCGCGTCCGCGAAGTCGTTGAAGTGCTCCAGGATCTTGAAGTTCGGCGCGGTGAAGCCGACCTGGAGCGAGGCGGCGGTCAGTACCGGGCCGCCCACGTTGTGCGGCGCGACCAGCATGTAGTGGGTCTCGGCGGTCGCGGCCAGCTTGCGGGTCTCCCAGATGCCGCCGATGTGGCCGAGGTCCGGCTGGATGATGTCGACGGCCTGGCTCTCGAACAGCTCGCGGAACTCGATCCGGTCGTGGATGCGCTCGCCCGTGGCGATCGGCATGTCCACCTTGGCGGCGACCTTCTCCAGTGCCTTCAGGTTCTCCGGCGGCACCGGCTCCTCCAGCCACGCGGGCTTGAAGGGTGCCAGTTCCTTGGCCAGGCGGACCGCGGTGGACGGGGAGAACCGGCCGTGCATCTCCAGCATCAGCTCGGCGTCCGGCCCGATGGCGTCCCGCACGGCCTCGATCAGGGAGACGGCGTACAGGCTCTGCTGGTGGTCGAGTTCGAAGTGGCCGGTGCCGAAGGGGTCGATCTTGAGCGCCCGGTAGCCGCGCTCCATGACGCCCCGCGCCGCCTTGTGGTACGCCTCCGGCGTGCGCTCGGTGGTGTACCAACCGTTCGCGTAGGCCTTGACCTTGTCGGTGACCTTGCCGCCCAGCAGCTGCCACACCGGGACGCCGAGGGCCTTGCCCTTGATGTCCCAGCAGGCCATCTCGATGACGGCGATGCCGGACATCACGATCTCGCCGGCCCGACCGTAGTCGCCGTACTTCATCCGCTTGACGAGATCCTCGACAGCGAACGGGTCAGACCCGAGAATGTGGTTGACCTCTGCCTCGCGCAAGTAGCCCAGCAGGGCGTCGGTGTGGCCCAGCATGCGGGTCTCGCCGACTCCGGTGAGTCCCTCGTCGGTGTGCACCTGGACGTAGGTCAGGTTCCGCCACGGCGTTCCGACCACGTGTGTGCTGATTCCCGTGATGCGCACGGTGCTCCCTGTCCTTCATCGGTTCTGTTCGAAATTTCGAAGCTCGTTCGAAATGCTGGCGCGACAGTAAGGACGACCCGCTCCGAGTGTCAATGGGTCGAACGCACAACGGTCTCGTCGCGAAGGTCCCGAAGAGGGGTGATGATCAGGGCTTGAGCCGTCCTGACCCGCCAGTACACGAGGTTCCTACACAACTTTCACGAGGGCGCCTCGGAACGTCACCGGCGCGCCAAATAATCTTCCGGCGTCATGGACTACTGCCACCCGTGCCAACGGCACCTCAATGGCGCCCTGGCCTGTCCCGGGTGCGGCGCACCGGCCGAAGAGAGCCGGTCGTACATGGGCGCATCGCCCGAACCGGCCGACTTCGCCCCGGAGGAACGCGGCGAAGCGTACGAGCGCGACGAAGCGGATGAGTGCGGCGAAGCGCGCGAAGGTGACGGTGAAGTGCGTGAGGGCGACGGCGAGGTGACCGCCGGCGGGCGCCGGGCCGCCCGCGCCGCCCGGTCCCGGTCCACGGGCCGCGAGCGCGGCGACCGTGCCGCCCGGCGGGACCGGCGGGCGGCCGCGCACCGCCGCCGGCGCAAGCGCCTGCTGTTGGTCGGGGCCGGGCTGGTGCTCGCCGCGGGCGGGCTGAGCCTCGCCGAACTCGGCATGGAGGCACCGCCGACGCACCCGAACGCGGCGTCCGTGGACGACGCGGTCACCCCGTCGCCGGCGGACTCGGCGGAGGGCGGGCCGGCCGGCGACTCCGGCACCGACGGGACGGACGGGACGGACGGGACGGACGGTACGTCGCCGGACGACTCGCCCTCGCCGTCCGCCTCGAAGTCCGGGAAGTCCAAGGGCGACGAGGACGCCGAGGGCGAGGACAAGCCGAAGGACCGTTCCGCGTCGAACGCCTCGGTGCGCCCCACGGCCGCGCCCCCCGCCGAGACCGAGGCCCCCCAGAACCCCGACACCCCGAAGCCGGCGCCCACCACACCGAAGCCGACGCCCACCCCGTCCCCGTCGGAAACCTGCACGCGCTTCCTGTGGTGGTGCTCGTAGGGCTGAGCGGGGCTTGCTGGGCGGGTGGTTCGAGGGGTGGTGCCCGCTGGGTGGCGCCTGGGGGTGGGGGAGCTCTGTCCTCCGGGGTGGTGCTCGTGGGGGTGCGGGGTCCGGTCGGTCGGGCGTCCGTGGGGGTGCGGGTCTGGTCGCTCGGGCGTCCGTGGGGGTGCGGGGTCCGGTCGGTCGGGCGTCCGTGAGGCTGCGTGGATCCTGACCCGGCTGGGTGCTCGTGAGGTGTGGGTCGAGCTGAGTGGTGCCGTGGTGTGAGGGATCCTGCCGAGTAGTGCTGGGGCGGCAGGAATTCTTGTCAGTTGGCGCTCGTGGGCGCAAAGTTCTCGCCGGGTGGCGTCTTCAGGGTGCGGACTTCCTGCTGCGCGATGCCGACAGAGCGCGGCTTCCCGGCGGGTGCGCCCGTAGGGCGCGAGGGCTCTCCCCGTGGCTGGTGACGGTGGCCGTCGGGCCGGCATGAGCACAGGTCAGGACGTTGACGCGGGGGCAGGCGGCGATGTCGGCGATGCTGCGAGCCCGAGCTGACCGCAGCATGGCCGGGCGGTCCGCCCTCGGCCCGGACCTCTCGGCGGCGCCGACGGGCGCGGGACGTCGGCTCGGCCCCGGCTGCGGCGGGCTCTCCCCGCAGCCCGAGCGCAGCCCCTGGCGTGGCGCAGCCCGTCGCGCCTCCCCCCCCGGCCACCCGTCGGGACTCGCGCGTCATCCCTCGGAGCCCGAGCCCCGCCCGCCGACCCCCTGCGCGCCAACCCCCTGCACGCCGCCCCGCCCCACCTCCGCGCCCCCGTCCCGAAGTCCCCGCGCCCGGGGCCGAGCCTCCGCGCCCCGTCCCGAAGCCCCCGTGAGCGCCCCTCAACGGCACCCGGTGCCAGCCTCGATCCCGGTGCCCGCGGCGGCCCCTTGAGGGCCCCGCGTCGGGCCTCGTGGGCTCGCCGATGGTGTCGCGAACACCTCCGTGGTGCTTGTCCACAGCGGTGGCCCGAGTGGCCGGCGACGGGGGCGGGGAAGCGGGGGGTCGTCGTGTCAACACCGCAGGACCTGGGGCTTTTTCACGCCTGTAACGTGCGCCCCGGAGGGGCTCCGCGGCGACCCCGGCGGAAGGTCGCGTTATTCAACCGTGACGACTTCCCTGCCGCAGCCCTCTTGACCCACAGGAATTGTTAGCGCTCACAATGACCTCCGCATTCACCAGTCGGTTCCCGACGGCACCCGAGGAGGTACGAGCGTCGTGCCAGCAGCGCTCCAACCCGCTTTGCCCCCGGGTGCCATGGGAACGTCCGGGACCCCGGCGTGAAGCCGACGACGCGGAGCTCCCCGCCCGCGGCACAGGTCTTACCCGCAGCACAGGTCTTATCGGCAGACGACCGCCAAGGAGGTGCGGCCGTGACACACTCACCGCTCCGGCCGCCCACCATGGCGGACGTCGCCCGCCTCGCGGGGGTGTCCCACCAGACCGTCTCACGGGTCCTGGGGGACCACCCCAACGTGCGGGACGAGACCCGCGCCAGGGTGCAGCGCGCGATCGAGGAGATGGGCTACCGTCGCAACTCCTCCGCGCGGGCCCTGGCCACCCGGCGCACCCGGACCCTGGGCGTGGTGGCCTCCAACACCACGCTCTACGGACCGGCCAGCACCCTGTTCGCGCTGGAGGAGGCGGCCCGGGCCGAGGGGTACCTGGTCTCGACGGTCAGTATGCGCAAGCTGACCGTGGAGACCCTCTCCGAGGCCCTGGACCATCTCAGCGACGGCGGGGTGGAGGGTGTGATCGCCATCGCCCCGCAGCGGTCGGCGGTCGAGGCCCTCGCCGAACTCCGCCGGCCCTTCCCGGTGGTGGCCGTGGGCACGGGCTCCGCGTCCACGGTCCCGAGTGCCAACGTCGACCAGCACCTCGGTGCCCGGCTCGCCACCGGTCACCTGCTGGCCGCCGGCCACCGCACGGTCTGGCACCTCGCCGGACCCGAGGACTGGCAGGAGGCCGCCGACCGGGTCGCCGGCTGGCGGGCGACCCTCGAAGAGGCAGGCGTGGAACCGCCGATGCCCCTGAGGGGTGACTGGAGCCCGCTCTCGGGTTACCGTGCGGGCCAGGAACTCGCCGGCTGGGTCGGCCGCGGTCTGACCGCCGTCTTCGTGGCCAACGACCAGATGGCTCTGGGTGTGTTGCGGGCCCTGCGCGAAGCAGGGGTACGCACTCCCCAGGACGTCGCGGTCGTCGGCTACGACGACATCCCCGAGTCGGAGTTCTTCGCACCACCGCTCACCACGGTCCGACAGGACTTCTCCGCGGTGGGCCAACGGAGCATCGCACTGCTCCTGGACCTGATCGAGGGCCGGACCCCCTCGGGTCCGACCCGCATCGCCATCGAACCCCAACTCGTCGTCCGGGCCAGCACCTACCCGTACGCATCCCCGCCGGGGACCGCACCACCCGGCTGACCCGGCGCCCCCACCCCGAACTCACCATCCCTCAGCATCCCTCAGTACGGCCGACATTTCGAACGATGATCGACAGGCTGGACGTCATGCGGCCGGTCCACCCAGTACCAGCAGGTCCACCCGGGCCGGCTCTTCAAAGGAGAAGACACATGCTCAACAGAAGGAACTTCCTCACGGCGGCGGTCGGCGTAGCGGCAGCGACGGGTCTGGCGGCCTGCGCCAAGGAGGACGGCGGCTCCGGCGGTTCCTCCTCCTCCGGCGGCGGCAGCAAGAAGATCACCCTCGGCTTCTCCCAGGTCGGCTCCGAGAGCGGCTGGCGCAGCGCCAACACCGACTCCATCAAGTCGGCGGCCAAGGAGGCGGGTTACAACCTGAAGTTCTCCGACGCCCAGCAGAAGCAGGAGAACCAGATCTCCGCGATCCGCAGCTTCATCGCGCAGAAGGTGGACGTCATCGCCTTCTCGCCGGTGAAGGTCACCGGCTGGGACGCCGTGCTCAAGGAGGCCAAGGCCGCGAAGATCCCGGTGGTCCTCACCGACCGCTCCGTCGAGACCTCCGACGAGTCCCTGTTCGTGACCCTGGTGGGCTCCGACTTCACGGACGAGGGCCGTCGCGCGGCCAAGATCCTGGAGAAGGTCCTGGAGAAGGCCGGGCACAAGGGGAAGGTGAAGATCGCGCAGCTGGAGGGCACGACCGGTTCCGCCCCCGCGATCGAGCGCGCCAAGGGCTTCAAGGAGGTCATGGACGCGGAGCACAAGGACGACTGGAAGATCGTCGTCACGCAGACCGGTGACTTCACCCGCGCCGGCGGCAAGCAGGTCATGGCGGCCTTCCTGCAGTCCAACCCGGACATCAACGTCCTCTTCGCGCACAACGACGACATGGCCATCGGAGCCATCCAGTCCATCGAGGCGGCCGGCAAGAAGCCCGGCAAGGACATCCTGATCGTCTCGATCGACGGTGTGAAGGACGGCTTCGTGGCCATGTCCGAGGGCAAGATCAACGCCATCGTCGAGTGCAACCCGCTGCTCGGCCCCCAGCTGATGGAGGTCGTGCAGACGGTCAAGGACGGCGGCTCGGTCGAGCGCTGGATCAAGACCAAGGAGAGCGACTTCATGCAGGACCAGGCCAAGGACGCCCTCCCCACCCGCAAGTACTGACCCGCACCTTCCGGCAGGGAGCCTCCGGCCGACCGACCCCTCGGTCCCGGGGCTCCCTGCGGGCCTGAACGAAATCCAAGAGGAGCGCTGCCATGGCAGAGCCACGGCCCGTCCTGGAGATGACGGGCATAGTCAAGGAGTTTCCGGGGGTACGGGCTCTGTCGGGCGTCGACTTCCGGCTCTTCCCCGGCGAGATCCACGCCCTCATGGGCGAGAACGGCGCCGGCAAGTCGACCCTGATCAAGGTGCTGACCGGGGTCTACTCCCTGGACGGCGGCACGATCACCCTCGACGGGAAGTCCGTACGGTTCGCCAGCCCCCTCCAGGCGCAGCAGGCCGGGATCAACACGGTCTACCAGGAGGTCAACCTCTGCCCCAACCTGTCGGTGGCGGAGAACATCTTCATCGGCCGGGAGCCCACCCGCTTCGGCCGCATCCAGTGGAAGCGGATGCGCAAGGAGGCCGCGGAGCTCGTCGACCGGCTCGGCCTCGACATCGACGTCACCGCGCCGCTGTCCGCGTACCCGCTGGCCGTGCAGCAACTGGTCGCGATCGTACGGTCGGTGAGCACCGGCGAAGGCGACGGTGAGGGCCAGGGCACCAAGGTGCTCGTCCTCGACGAGCCGACGTCCAGCCTCGACCGGGACGAGGTCCTCGAACTCTTCCGCCTCATGCGGCGGTTGAAGGACGACGGCGTGGCGATCCTGTTCGTCTCCCACTTCCTCGACCAGATCTACGAGATCTGCGACCGCATGACCGTCCTGCGCAACGGCACCCTCGTCGGTGAGCACATGGTGAGCGACCTCGACCAGGTCGGACTCATCCAGCTCATGATCGGCAAGGAGCTGGACAAGCTGGAGGAGCTCCACGAGCACCAGCTGCGCGCGGACGTCGGCGAGACCCTGCTGCACGCCGAGGGACTCGGTCGTACCGGTGGTATCGCCCCCTTCGACCTGGAGATCAAGAAGGGCGAGGTCGTCGGCCTCGCCGGACTGCTCGGCTCCGGCCGCACCGAACTCGCCCGGCTGCTCTTCGGCGCCGACCAGCCCGACAGCGGCAAGGTCACCGTGGGCGGCAAGCCGGTCCCGATGAACGCCCCCAACGACGCCATCGGCGCCGGGGTCGCGTTCTGCTCGGAGAACCGCAAGGCCGAGGGCCTGGTACCGGACCTGACGGTGCGGGAGAACATCATCCTCGCCCTCCAGGCGGCCCGGGGCTGGACCCGGCCCATCCCCGCCGCGCAGCGCGACGAACTCGTGGCCAAGTACATCAAGGCCCTCGACATCCGCCCCGCCAACCCGGAGGCCCGCGTCGGCCAGCTCAGCGGCGGCAACCAGCAGAAGGTGCTGCTGGCCCGCTGGCTGATCACCCAGCCCAGGCTGCTGATCCTCGACGAGCCCACGCGCGGTATCGACATCGGCGCGAAGGCGGAGATCCAGAAGCTCGTGGTGTCCCTGTCCGAGGACGGCATGTCCGTGCTCTACATCGCGGCCGAACTGGAGGAGGTCCTCCGCCTCAGCCACACCATCGGCGTGCTGCGCGACCGCAAGCTGGTGGCGCGCCTGACCAACGGGCCGGAGATCACCACCAGCAAGATCCTGGAGACCATCGCGAGCGGAGAACACCAGTGAGCACCCCATCCGCAGCCACGACGTCCCGCTGGCGGGCGCTGACACACCACCACCTGTTCTGGCCGGTCGCGGTCCTGGTGGCCCTGCTGCTCGTCAACGTGCCCTTCACGCCCGACTTCTTCTCGATCAAGATGACGGACGGCCACCTCTACGGCAGCCTCGTCTCGATCGTGTTGTTCGGCTCGCCCCTCATCCTGGTGGCGGTCGGTATGACCCTGGTGATCGCCACCGGCGGCATCGACCTCTCCGTGGGCGCGGTCGTCGCCATCACCGGCGCCCTGACCTGCTCGTACATCAGTGACCAGGCCGACCAGAGCGCGCTGTCCGGGGTGTTCCTGGCCATGGGCATCGGCCTCGTCGCGGCGGTGGTCTGCGGCCTGTGGAACGGCTTCCTGGTCGCCCGCATGGGCATCCAGCCGATCATCGCCACGCTGATCATCATGGTCGCCGGGCGCGGTGTGGCCCAGCTGATCACCGACGGCCAGATCATCACGATCAACAGCGAGCCGTACAAGCTGATCGGTGGCGGCTACTGGCTGACCCTGCCGTTCTCCATCTTCGTGGTGGCCGTCGTCGTGGCCGTCACCGTCCTGCTGACCCGCCGCACGGCCCTCGGTCTGCTCGTCGAGTCCGTCGGCGGCAACGCCGAGGCCAGCCGCCTGGTCGGCATCCGCTCCCGCCGCATCAAGATCATGGTGTACGTCTTCTGCGCCCTGTGCGCGGGCATCGCCGGCCTGATGATCAGCTCCAACACCTCGGCGGCGGACGGCAACAACGCGGGTCTGTGGATCGAGCTGGACGCCATCCTCGCCGTCGTCATCGGCGGTACGTCGCTGCTGGGCGGCCGGTTCTCCATCGGCGGCACGGTGATCGGCGCCCTGGTCATCCAGACCCTGACGACCACGATCTACACGATCGGCGTCCCGACCCAGACGAACCTGGTCTTCAAGGCCGTGGTGGTCATCATCGTCTGCCTGCTCCAGTCCCCGAAGTTCCGCGCGAAGGTCTTCGGCGCCAAGTTCGGGCCCAAGTCCGGTGCGGCGAGCGGCGGCAGCGCCGCCACCGAGCCGGCGAAGACCGTCACGACCGCCGAGGCCGCCCCCAAGATGGAGGTGTCGTGATGAGCGCGACCACCCAGACCCCGACGGCCCCGGACAGCCGCCCGACGCCGACGTCCAAGCTCACGACCCTGCTCGGCGACCGCCGGCTGCCGGTCCTGGTGACCGCCACGCTCTTCCTCGTGATGTACATCGCGGGCCTGAGCCGCTACCAGAACTACGGCTTCGGCGAACCGCAGGTCTTCCTGAACCTGTTCATCGACAACGGCTATCTGCTGGTGGCCGCCGTCGGCGCGACCTTCGTCATCCTGTCCGGCGGCATCGACCTCTCCGTCGGCTCCGTCATCGGCTTCACGACGATGTTCACGGCCTGGATGGTGGAGCGCCAGGGGGTGCCGCTGCCGCTCGCCGTCCTCCTCGCCCTGGGCGTCGGAGCGTTGGGCGGCTACCTGATGGGCTATGTGATCCACAACTTCGAGATCCAGCCGTTCATCGTGACCCTCGCCGGATTGTTCCTCTTCCGTGGACTGTGCCTGGTCATCACCGAGGAGTCGATCTCGGTCAGCGACGCCTCGGTGAGCAGCCTGGCCCAGACGCGGGTGTCGCTCGGCCTGGGAGATCTGTCGATCGGCGCGATGGCGGCCCTGCTGGTCATCGGCGTGGCGTTCTACGTGCTGCACTACACACGCTTCGGACGCCGTGTGTACGCCATCGGCGGCAACGAGCAGTCGGCCATGCTGATGGGTCTCCCGCAGGGCCGCACCAAGATCGCCGTGTACACGGTGAGCGGCTTCTGCTCGGCCCTGGCCGGCCTGCTGTTCATGCTGTACATCCAGTCCGGTGACCCGCTGCACGCCGTCGGCATGGAGCTCGACGCGATCGCCGCGACCGTCATCGGCGGCACCCTGCTGACCGGCGGCTCCGGCTATGTCATCGGCACGCTGTTCGGCGTCCTCGTCCTCGGCCTCATCAAGAGCATCATCCAGTTCGAGGGCACCCTCAGCTCCTGGTGGACGAAGATCGCCACGGGTGTCCTGCTGTGCGCGTTCATCCTGATCCAGCGCGCGATGACGGCCCGCAAGAAGACCTGACCGCCGGCGAGAGCCGTCCTCGACAACGGAAGCGGCCCGACGCACGAAGACCGTGCGTCGGGCCGCTTCCGTTGTCGGGCCTCCTAAGCCTCCAGCATGCGCCGCAGCAGGTCCCGCAGGGACTCCCGTTCCTTCGTCGACAGGCCGGCCAGTGGCTCCCGGGCGAAGTTCAGGGACTCGCGCAGGCCGCGGGCGACCTGGCGGCCCTCCGTCGTCGCGGCGGCCAGCTTCACCCGACGGTCCTTGGGGTCGGGGCGGCGCTCGACCAGGCCCCGGGCCTCCAGCCGGTCCACTATGCCGGTCACGTTCGACGGCTCGCAGCGCAACTTCTGGGCCAGCTGACGCATGGGGAGCGGTTCGAGGGAAAGGAGCCCGAGGAGGCGAGCCTGCGCTCCGGTGAGGGCGTGCTCGGCCGCGGCGTCCTCGTACTCCGCGTGGTAGCGGGCCACGACGGTGCCGATGAGTTCGACGACCTCGACGGTCAGCGGGTCGGCGCGGGGGATCGTCCTCTGTGTGGCCATGCTCTCCAGGCTACCCCTTTACTTGACAGCATGAAATATTCAGGAGCATGGTTGTTTCAGGTACTGAAGTAACCGCACGGTATGTACGGGCGACCCCGATGATCCGTACACCGCACGCACCCGCAGGAAGGCCCCCCATGTCCGACACCTCCGCCCTCCCCGCCACCAGCCGCGAATGGCACCTGCTCAGCCGCCCCGTCGGCTGGCCGAAGTCCGAGGACTTCGCCCTGGTCGAGGCGGAGATCCGGCAGCCCGCCGCCGGTGAGGTCCTGGTGAGGAACAAGTTCCTCTCCGTGGACCCGTACATGCGCGGCCGCATGAGCGCCGCCAAGTCGTACGTCGCCCCCTTCGAGCTGGGCAAGGCCATGCAGGGCGGCGCCGTCGGCGAGGTCGTCGCCTCCGCCGCGGACGGCATCGCCGTCGGCGACCACGTGCTGCACTTCGGCGGCTGGCGCGAGTACGCCACCTTCGACGCCAAGCAGGCCGTCAAGGTCGACCCCGACGCCGCGCCCCTGTCCACCTACCTCGGTGTCCTCGGCATGACCGGCCTCACCGCCTACGCCGGTCTGCTGCGCACCGCCTCCTTCAAGGAGGGCGACTCCGTCTTCGTCTCCGGCGCCGCCGGTGCCGTCGGCAGCCAGGTCGGCCAGATCGCCAGGCTCAAGGGCGCCTCCCGCGTCATCGGCTCGGCCGGCTCCGACGACAAGGTCAAGCTCCTCGTCGAGGAGTACGGCTTCGACGCGGCCTTCAACTACAAGAACGGCTCCGTCGCCGAGCAGCTGCGCGAGGCGGCGCCCGACGGCGTCGACGTCTACTTCGACAACGTGGGCGGCGACCACCTGGAGGCCGCCATCGGGCAGCTCAACCGCGACGGCCGGATCGCCGTCTGCGGCATGATCTCCGTCTACAACAACACCGAGCCCGCCCCCGGCCCGAAGAACCTCGCCCGCCTCATCCAGACCCGCGGCCGCATCCAGGGCTTCCTCGTCGGCGACCACTACGACCTCCAGTCGCAGTTCGTCCAGGAGGTCGGGCCCTGGGTCGCCTCGGGCGCCCTCAAGTACCGCGAGACCGTCGTCGAGGGCATCGAGAACAACCTGGAGGCCTTCCTCGGCGTCCTGCGCGGCGACAACACGGGCAAGATGATCGTCAAGCTCTGATCCCCACCCCGTGACGCGCCCCGGTCGCGTTCGTTGCACACGACGGAGTCCGCACCCCTGGACGTGGGGTGCGGACTCCGTCGCGTTCCGGCCGCTCGCGTTCCCGGCCGCTCGGGTTGCGGCCGCTCGGGTCAGACCTTCAGGGCCGCCGCGTGGGCCGCCCGCACCAGGCCCACGTTCTCCGGTGCCGCCCCGCCCGGGTAGGCCATGCGGCGGCGGGTGTAGCCGTAGGCGAGGCCGCTGCGGGGGTCGGCGAAGGCCTGGGAGCCGCCGGCGCCGCTGTGCCCGAAGGCGCCGGCGCCGAGGAACGGGTAGGCGTTCTCGGCGGTCGCCTGGAAGCCGAGCCCGAACGCCTTGTGGGCGCGGGCGACCAGGTCGTGGCCGACGGAGTGGATCTGGCCGAACTCGGCGACCGTGTCCGGCTTCAGCAGCGGCGGGCGGCCGTTCAGCCCGTCGACGGCCGCCGCGTACATCCCGGCGAGTCCGCGGGCCGACGCCGTGCCGCCCGCCGACGACTGGCCCTTCTCCCGCACGAGACGGGAGTTGGGGAAGGAGGTCAGATCGTCGGCCCCCGGGACGTTCGCGTTGAAGGCGATCGACGCCAGCGTGTGCGGGCCCTGCTCCACCGCGTCCTGCTCCGCCTGCTGGGCGGGCGTCGGCAGCATCGGCTGGACGGAGCGGAAGCGCGGCTCGTCACCGGCCGGCAGCCCCAGATGGAAGTCCAGCTCGTACGGGGCCCGGATCCGCTCCTCGTACACCTCCTGGAGCGAACGCCCCGTGGCGCGGCGCACGACCTCTCCCGTCAGTGCGCCGATGACGAGCGCGTGGTAGCCGAAGGCCGCGCCCGGACGCCAGAACGGGCGCTGCCCGGCAAGGCGTTCGGCGATGACCCGGTCGTCGGCCAGCTCCTCGGCCGTGAACCCGGTGTCCGGGCCGAGGAGGCCCGCCCGGTGCGCCAGCAGCTGCCGCAGCGTCACCGCACCCTTGCCCTCGGCCGCGAACTCGGGCCAGTAGTGGGCGACTTCGCGGTCCAGGTCGAGGACACCGTCCTGGACGAGGAGCGCGACCACGAGATGGGCGGCCCCCTTGGTGGAGGAGAACACTCCGTGCAGCGCGTCCGCGGACGCCTCCCCGTCGGGGCCGACCCACAGGTCCACGACCCGCCGCCCGCGCACATGGGCACACAACTGGCCCTCGTAGTCGGAGCGTTCGCCCGCCACGAACGCGGTGAAGCGCTCCCGCACCTCCTCGAATCCGGCGGCCACCGTGCCCTGGACGGTGACCGTCCGGTTCGCCTCGGTCATACCTGTGCTCTCCTTGCTCGGCCGACGGCGGCCGACCGATCGCCGACGGACGGCCGGCGACCGCCGACGACGGTTCGACTGATCGCGCGGTCTATCGGGACACCGTCAGCAACGCCCGCCCCACCTGCGGGAATTCCCCCTTCGGGTGGGCGCGGAAGAGCGGCTCGGTGCCGAAGAGGACCGCGTGCGGGCCGCGGACCACGGACGCCTGCCCCGCCGCCGCTGCCGGGCCGCCGCTCCCGTCGCCCTGAGGCCGCCAGTGCCCGGACACCAGCGGGTCCCCCGTGCCGTACGACTGCTCCACGGTGACCTCGGGGCCGAGGCCGGTGAACCAGACGGGCGCGTAGACGAAGCCGTGGTCGGGGGCGCCGCCCGTGATCGGTCCGCCCGCGTTCACCACGCGCACCACGCCGTTGGCGTCCCCGTTGCCCTCGACCGCCGTCGCCTTCAGCAGCCCGGTGGCGTTGCTCAGCGCGGCACCGGCCGCGCCCCCGCCCACGAGGCCGTGACCGGCGAGGAAGCCGGTCAGCGCCGTCCGCGCGGACGCGTTCAGGCCGTCGTACGACAGACCGGACGACACGAACAGCACATCGGCCCGCGACCAGTCGAAGCCCCCGTTGAGGACCGCGGTCGACACCGGGACCACGTCGAAGCCCATCTCCCGCAGCGCGAACAGCTCGCCCGCCGAGACCGCCGCCGCGACCCGGACGGGCCGCAGCACCGTGCCGCCGCCCGCCCTCGTCGACGCGAACACCACGTCGTGCGAGCGGGCGAGCGCCGCCGCCTTCCGGCGGGCCGAGGACGGAACGAGGGCGCTGCCGTCGGCCGCCTGCCGCACCCGGACGCCGTCCCTCAGCAGGGAGTTGAGGGCGGCGATCTCCTGCGGGGAGTCGAGACGCAGACGGAGCGTCCCGCGCGGCGCCACCCGGCCGACGGGGGCCGCGGACCGCACCGGGCGCACGGGCAGCGCCGACACCCGGCCGCTCTGGGCCGCCACGACGGTCGCGCCCCACAGCCGGCCGAGACTCCAGCCGGAGATGTCGTACATCACCGACACCTTGTCGCTGATGTCCCGCCCGTCCGCCAGCAGCGCGTTGGCCAGCCCGCGCTTGGCCTGGCGCATGTCGACGACGTACGACCCCTTCGCGTACGTCCGTCCGCCGAGCCGGAAGCCCGCCGTGGCGCGGGTGACGCGTACGTCGTTGGCGATCAGATGGTCGACGAGGCGCGCGGCGGCCGTCGCGGAACGCTGGGTACGGCCCGCCGGAACGACGTACGCGCGGGGGAAATCGGCGGTGTACACGTCCTCCGGGCCGATGCCGGGCACACCGGGCACGGTCTCCTCGGACACCGGCACCTGGGCGGCGCCCGCGGCGCCGCGGCGGAACACCTCGATCTGGTCGGCGAGGAGCGAGGACCGCTTCTCCCGTACGAAGGCGAGGGTGGCCTCCATGGCGGCGCCCGCCACGTCCACGTTGATCGCGGACCGACGGCGCAGCTCGGCGACCGGCAGCGATTCGTACGCCGCGTTGTTGACCTGGAGCGGGATCTCCACGGTGTGCGCGGCGACCGTCCCGTGGAAGGCCGCGTACTGCGGGGTGAAGACCGGCGGCCAGTCGTCCCAGCCCTCCTGCGAGTCGCGGAAGGGGATCTGGGCGGGGTCCACGCCGTCCTTGTCGTGGGTGTAGCCGAGGCCGTTGACGGCGGCCTCCATGCGCAGGGCGTTGGCGTAGGTGTTCTTCAGGAAGAGGTCGTACTCGTAGTTCTCGCCGTGCGGGGGAGTGGTCGGCTCGATGAGGGTGCCGTTGACGTAGCCGTGCAGGTCGAGCATGACGGCCGGCTGCTTGCCGATCTGGATCCGTCGCATCGCGCGCACCTCGGGCTGTGAGGCGGTCACGAAGTCGCGGTTCATGTCGAAGCCGCTCGCGTTGGTCCGGGTGCCGGCGATCCGGCCGTCCGGGTTCGCCGTGATGTTGAAGTACAGCCGGCTGTGGGCCAGCAGGTCCTTCGTCCGTGTGTCCTTCGCCTTCGCCAGCCGCTCGACGAGCCGCAGAGCCGCGTCGGTGCCCTCCCACTCGTTGCCGTGGATGTTGCTGTTGAAGAAGACGGGCGTCTTGTACGTCTTCTTCAGGGTCCGGTCCTTGGCCGCGAGTCGGGGCGCGTTCTCGATGCGTTCGCGCATCCGGGCCTGGGCGCGGGCCTGCCGTGCGGTCTCCGGGGCGGTCACGGTGACCAGGTAGAGGCGGTGGCCGCCGGCCGAGCGCCCGGCGATCTCGACGCTCACCCGGTCGCCGAGCGCCTGGAGGGCGTTCAGCCTGGGGGCGATGGCGTGGTACGGGGTGAGGCCCAGCTTGATGGACTTGTCGGCGGGGTTCTCCGGGTCCGGGGCGAGGACCTGCTCGCGGGGGTAGCCGCGGACGGCGCGCCCGGCGTCGTCCGCCAGGTCTATCTCGGGTGCGGTGAGGGCCCTTCGGGCCGCGCTCGCGGGGGCGTCGGACGCGCCCCGGGGGAGCGGGTCGCCCTCGCGGACCGTCGGCCGGGGGTCGGCGCCCGCGGGATACGGGGCGATGAGCAGCGCGCCGGCGGTGACGGCGACGACGGCGGCACTGAACAGCGTGGATCTCGGACCGGGTCGGGGCGGACGCACACTACCTCCTGGAGTGGGGGATCCTTGACGGCCGGTGAGCGGGTGTCGACCACAGGTGGTCTACATGTTCGACTCCCGCGCAACAAGAGGGCCCCCGTGTCACGGACGTCGCGAACAGGGCGGTCGCGTAGGCGTGTTGGGGGTGTGGGGCGGGCAGGGCGGCACGGTGAGCGGACGTCGTGGGGAAGTGCCGGACGGCGGGGGACGCGGGGATGCGACGATGCGGGTGCTGTCGCACGACGCACGAACCCGTTCGAGAGGTCCCTGGATGTCTGGTGAGGCGCGGACGCACCGCGAAGTGGGCGCCGTGACAAGGTTGTTGGGCGCGCGGGCGGAGGGCGGGCGATGGTGAACCGCCGAGCAGACCTCTGGCTGCGCCGCTTCCCGCAGGCGGGGAACACCCCCACCGGCCCCGGTGACGGCCCTGGCATCGGCGCCGACTGCGAACTGGTCTGCTTCCCGCACGCGGGCGGCTCCGCCGCCTACTGGCGGCCCCTGGCCGTCGCCCTCGCCCCGGCCGTGGACGTGGCGGCCGTGCAGTACCCGGGACGGCTCGACCGGCTGTCCGAGGCGCCGGTCGAGGATCTGCACCTGCTGGCCGACCTGATCGCCGAGGCGCTGGGCCCGCCGGGCGACCGGCCCCGCGCACTGCTCGGCCACAGCATGGGGGCCTCCCTGGCGTACGAAGTGGCGGTACGGCTCGCCCGGCTGCCCGGCGGTGAGCCGCGGCTGCTCGTCGTGTCGGGCCGCCGCGCGCCCTCCGCGGCCCGGGGCCGGAACCGCAACCTGACCTGGCCGGTGGACGACGCCGAACTCGTCCGCCGCATCCGGGGGTTGGGCGGCACCGACGCCGTGATCCTCGACGACGCGGAGCTGCTGGAGCTGATCCTGCCGGCGCTGCGCGGCGACTACCGGGCCCTCGCCTCCTACGAGGACACCCCCGGCCGGCCCCTGTCCTGCCCCGTGGTCGCCCTGGCCGGCGACCGGGACCCGCAGGCGACCGTCGAGGAGGTCCGGGGCTGGGGTGAGCAGACCTCGGGCGACTTCGGCACCCGCGTGTTCGAGGGCGGCCACTTCTTCCTCAACGACCACCCCGAGGACGTCGTCGCGCTGCTCCGCGGACTGCTGCCGACCCGCGCCGGCTGACCGACCCGGCCTGTCTCCCGGCGACGCGCTCCGGCGCGTCCCGGTGGAAGCGCCCCACTCAACCTAAACACCGTGTCCGCTTGCCTAATACCTTTAGGCAACTCCATAATCGACCTCAGTCGGCGGGAGGAAGACCATGGCGCGGGTGGGGCTCACCCCGGAACGTCTCGTCCGGGCGGGCGCGGAGCTGGCCGACGAGGTCGGGTTCGACGAGGTGACCGTCTCGGCGCTGGCCCGGCGGTTCGACGTCAAGGTGGCCAGCCTGTACTCGCACGTGCGGAACTCCCACGACCTGCGGACCCGTATCGCCCTGCTCGCCCTGGAGGAGCTCGCCGACCGGGGCGCCGCCGCGCTCGCCGGACGTGCCGGGAAGGACGCCCTGGCCGCCATGGCGAACGTGTACCGCGACTACGCCCGCGAACACCCCGGCCGCGCCACCGCCGCCCGGATGCGGCTCGACCCCGAGACGGCCGCCGCCAGCGCGGGCGTCCGACACGCCCGGATGACCCGGGCGATCCTGCGCGGCTACGACCTGGAGGAACCGGACCAGACCCACGCCGTCCGGCTGCTCGGCAGCTTCTTCCACGGCTACGTCAGCCTGGAACTCGGCGGCGGGTTCAGCCACAGCCTCCCCGACTCCGAGGAGACCTGGACCCGGCTGCTCGACGCCCTCGACGCGCTGCTGCGCAACTGGCCCGCACCCTCCGCCCCTTGACCCCAGGTGAGGCATGCACACCGACGACCACTGGATCAGCACCCCCCTCACGGCCGACCTGCTGCGCGGCGCCCTCGACCTGGAGCGCACCGAGCACGGTCTGCTCCCGCACCGGCTCCCCGCACGCGCCCGCGCCCAGTGCGCCGACCCCCAACTCGCCATGGCGGAGGCCCAGCCGTCCGGCGTACGCCTGGTGTTCCGTACCCGCGCGACCCTCGTCGAACTCGACACCCTGCCCACCAAGCGGAACTACGTCGGCGTCCCGCCCCGCCCGGACGGCGTCTACGAACTGCTCGTGGACGGCGTCCCGACGGGCCGGGGCAGCGTCACCTCGGGCCACACGCTCACCATCGACATGACGGCCGGAACCACCGAGCGCGAACCGGGTGCCCCGGGCACCGTCCGCTTCACGGACCTCCCGGACACCGACAAGACCGTCGAGATCTGGCTCCCGCACAACGAGACCACCGAACTGGTCGCGCTGCGCACCGACGCCCCCGTGGAGCCCGCCCCCGATCCCGGTCGCCGCACCTGGCTGCACCACGGCAGCTCGATCAGCCACGGCTCCGACGCCACCGGCCCCACCGGTATCTGGCCCGCCGTCGCCGCCTCCCTCGGCGGCGTCGAACTCATCAACCTGGGCTTCAGCGGCGGCGCCCTCCTGGACCCGTTCACCGCCCGCACCATCCGTGACACCCCCGCCGACCTGATCAGCCTCAAGATCGGCATCAACATCGTCAACCACGACCTCATGCGCCTGAGGGCCTTCGCCCCCGCCGTCCACGGCTTCCTCGACACCATCCGCGACGGCCACCCCACAACGCCCCTCCTCGTCGTCTCGCCCATCCTGTGCCCCATCCACGAGACGACCCCCGGCCCCTGCGCCCCCGACTTCACCGGCGTCGGGGAGGGCCGCCTGCGGTTCCGCGCCATGGGCGACCCCGCCGAGGTGCCCCTGGGCAAGCTCAACCTGGAGGTGATCCGGGCCGAACTCGCCCGCCTGGTCGCGGACCGGGCCCAGAGCGACCCGAACCTCCACCACCTGGACGGCCGGGACCTGTACGGCGAGAAGGACGCCGAGGCCCATCCCCTTCCCGACGACCTCCACCCGGACGCGCCCACCCACCGGCTCATGGCCCGCCGCTTCGCCGCCCGCGCCTTCACCGACGAGGGCCCCTTCGCACCCTGAAGGGCCGCGGCCCCCCTGGCCCTCCCCGCCCACCCCATGGATAAAGTGCCCCCATGCGCGATCTAGGGGTGGGTTTCCAATATCTCGTCCAGGGCCAGAAGTGGGTGGCCCGGCACGGCAGGCAGTACGGCTTCGGCCTGATCCCCGGCCTGATCACCCTGGTCCTCTACCTGGCCGCCCTGACGGCCCTGGCCGTGTGGGGCCCGGACTTCGTCGCCTGGTGCACCCCCTTCGCCGACGACTGGTCCAGCCCCTGGTCCGGCCTCTTCCGCGGTCTCCTCACCGCCGTCCTGTTCGCCCTCGCCCTCCTCCTGTCCGTCGTGACCTTCACGGCCATGACCCTTCTCATCGGCCAGCCCTTCTACGAGAACCTCTCCGAGAAGGTCGACCGCGACGTGTCCCCCGACGGCACCGCACCCGAGTCCGGTCTGCCGTTCTGGCGGGAGCTGTGGATCTCGGCCCGCGACAGCCTCCGCATCGTCGTCAGGGCGGCCCTGTGGGGCGTCCTGCTCTTCGGCCTCGGCTTCGTCCCGTTCGTCGGACAGACCGTCGTCCCCGTCATCGGCTTCTTCGTGACGGGCTTCTTCCTCACCGAGGAGCTGACGGGGGTCGCCCTCCAGCGCCGCCGGATCGAACTCCGCGACCGGCTCCGGCTGCTCCGCTCCCGCCGGATGCTGGTGTGGGGCTTCGGCACCCCGCTCGGCCTCGCCTTCCTCGTCCCGTTCGTCGCCGTCTTCCTGATGCCGGGCGCGGTCGCCGGCGCCACCCTCATGGCTCGCGACCTCCTCGGCGAGGAGACGACGGGCGGCGACGACGACGACCACGGCGGCAACGACGGCCGGAGCGGCGGCCCCGGCGGCGGCCACGCGCCCCGGCCCCGGCCGGCGGACCCCTGGACCAAGCCCCGGGTGCGGTGACCGCCGGGGCGGGTCACGACGCGTCCGCGGCCACCCCCACGATGGCCCGTACCTGCGCGATGATGTCCAGCCGGTTCCGCACGAACTCGGGGTCCGTGACCCTCCCGGTCGCCGGGTCGGTGTTGCCCGCCCCGAACTGGAGCACCGGCGTGTGCACATGCCCGCCCGGCAGGGTGGCGTGCAGCCCCAGCCGGTCCCGCAGCAGCGTCGCCCGGTAGGCGATCTCGTTGGAGAGGTAGTCCCCGCCGCCCCCGGCCCTGGCGGTCGAGCCCGCGGTCGGCCCCTCCGGCCGTACGACCGCCGTGGTGCCGCCCGCCGGTATCTCCGTCACGCTCGTGTTGTCGTACACCGGGAAGCGCCCCGTGGCAGCGGCGACGACGGCCGCGTACGGCAGGGTCGTCGACGTCCACTGCGGCTGTGTGGCGGGGTCGGTCACCGGGACGGTCTCGGTGCGCGCGATGTTGTCGTTGTCGGGGAAGCCGCCCCGCCAGGCGCCGTTGGTGCGCTCGATGTCGAAGCGTCCGACCCGGCCCTGGCTGACGGTGGCGAAGAGATCCACCCGGGGCAGCTGCTCGCGCAGGGTACGTTCCACGGTCCCGTCGGTGAAGTCCCGCCAGCGGACGGGGAAGACGGCGGTCTCGATGCGCGCCGGACCGTCGGCGGTACGGATCACCGTGCCGTCGAGCGCGAGCGCCGTCGCCCCGGACGGGTTGGAGATCCGGATGTCCCGGTCCAGGGTGAACGGGTCGAACCCGGTGACGAGGATCCGCTTCAGCGCCTTCCCGTCGGCGGAGCTGGGGTAACTGATCGCGTCCTGCCCCCGCGACGCCTGCTCCAGCCTCCCGAGCAGCGCGGCCCGTTGGGTGTCGCTCAGCCCGAACCCCGGTGCCCACTCGCGGACTTCCCGCGTCATGCCCAACCGGGCCCAGTACAGCGGCCGGTCGTCGTCCCGGCTCAGGTCACCGCCCGCCGGCCCCCGCCCCTGCGCCCGGTCCACGGCACGCGTCCACAGCCGCGACCCCTCACGGACGACGATCCGCTCCGCCTGCTGGTACGACCGCGCCCCGGCGAGCGCCCGCTCCAACTCCGGTGCCACCCCGTCGAATCCGGACCGCCGCAGAATCTCCTGGGGCACCGCACGGTCGAGCCGCTGCTCCTCGACGGTGAGGGACGCGGCGGTCCCCGCGGCCGGACCGGAACCGGAAGCCGCGGCGGGCCCGGGCACGGCGAGCCCCGCGAACAGGGCCACCAGCCCCACCGCTCCCCGCGCTCCGGTCCTGCCGCGCCGCCCCAACCTGAAACCAAGTCCTGTGGAATGCAAGGGAGTTCGAGTCCTTCCGTAGCTGTGGCGCGAGTGCGCCGCGTGGGGGTGTAGCCCGGACCGCGGCAGTATCGCGTGACGGAAGGACGCGCGCCATGCCGCGCGCCGTGAGGGACCGGTCGCCCGGACCCTCCCGTCCCCCTGGGTCACTCGCCCTTCCGGCTGACGATCCGGTAGGCGATCTCCGCCAGCCGCGCCTGGCCGTCCACGCTGGGATGGAACCAGTCCCACTGGCTGAGCTGGGCCTGCCCGAAGCGGTAGTCGAAGACGGCGTCCCCGTCGTACCGGCAGTGCCGGTCCTCGGCGCACACCTCCCGCAGCACGTCGTTGTACGCCTCCACACGGTCCTGGACGGCCTCCCGCCGCTCCGTCGCCGCCGTGGTGAGGACATCCGGGTCGGCCAGCATGGACGGGCAGATGCCGAGCTTCCACACCTGCTTGCCGAGCGGGTTCCTCCGGCCCTCGGACCACAGCCGCTTCAGATCGGGCACGCTCGTCACGAACACCTGCGCCTTGGGCAGGCTGTCGCGGAGCGTCTCCATCGCGTCCTCGAAGTCCGCGCGGAAGTCCGCGACCGGGGTCATCTCGTCGGCGGTCGCCCGGCACGCGTCGTTCGCGCCGATCATGACCGTGACCAGCTCCGGCTTCCGGGTCACCGCCCGCGCCACCTGGTTCGGCAGGTCGGCCATCCGGGCCCCGGTGACCGCGTAGTTCCAGCTGCGCTCGGCCGCTCCGGTCCGGCCGAGCAGCCGTACGGCGAGACTGTCCACCGAGGCGTCGCTGCCGGTCGCCCACGACACCTCGGGGCAGTCCGACAGCACCGAGCACGCGTCGAAGCCACGGGTGACGGAGTCCCCGACCGCCACCAGCGAGCGCGGGGTGCTGTCCCAGGCGGGGGTCGGTGACACGGAGGGGCGGGCCTGCGTGCCGGTGCCCTCGGGGCCGGGGGAGCTGCCGCCGGTGGCGTCGCAGCCGGTCACCGCCAGCAGCGCCGCCGCCAGCACGGCACCGGACACCGCCCTCGAACGGTGGCGTCGCTTCCGCATCCCCTGGTCCCCTCTTCGGTCATCCCCATGCAAGTTCCCACCCTTCACAACGCGCGAAGGTTCCCGACACGGACGGCGGCCGGGGCGGATGTGACGGACGACGCAACTGATCCAGCCATTCCGGACGTCCCCTCAGATGGCCTAGTTCCTCCGGGGGGCCACCCCCGATGGCCCAATCGAAGGGTCGGACACGCGTCCCGCCGGGTGAAACCGCGCCGCTTCCCGGCGCCGGCTCCGACGGTACGTCACACTCCCCGCCCCGCCGCACGGTAGCCTCGGCCCGTGGCCGCTCTGCCACTGCCGATCCGTCAAACTGCAAGACGTCCCGCTCTGTGGAGGCCCCGGTGACGACACGTGGAGTTCTGTACGTGCACTCCGCGCCGCGTGCGCTGTGCCCGCACGTCGAGTGGGCCGTCGCGGGCGTTCTGGGCACCCGGGTGAACCTCGACTGGATCCGCCAGCCGGCCGCGCCGGGCACCTGGCGCTCGGAGTTCTCCTGGCAGGGCCGGGCCGGTACCGCCTCCCAGCTGGCCTCCGCGCTCCGCGGCTGGCACCTGCTCCGCTTCGAGGTCACCGCCGAGCCCTGTCCCACAGCCGAGGGCGAGCGCTACAGCTGCACCCCCGACCTGGGCATCTTCCACGCGGTCACCGGCATCCACGGCGACATCCTCATCCCGGAGGACCGCCTGCGCGCGGCCCTGACGCGATCCCGCGGTGGGGAGACGGACCTGGAGGCGGAGATCGCCAAGCTCCTCGGCAAGCCGTGGGACGACGAACTTGAGCCCTTCAGGTACGCGGGAGAGGGTGCCCCCGTCCGCTGGCTCCACCAGGTCGTGTAGCCAGAACCGGCCCGCACCGCCGGCGTACTCGTCCCACAACGGCGAACGGCCCGGACTCTTCCCAGAGTCCGGGCCATCGTCATGCGACGCCGGTGTCAGATCGTCCTGAACGCCAGCACCACGTTGTGCCCACCGAAGCCGAACGAGTCGTTCAGCGCGGCGATCCGGCCCTCCACGGGCAGCTTGCGGGCCTCACCCCGCACCACGTCCGCGTTGGCCTCGGCCTCCGGGTCCAGGTCGTCGACGTTGATCGTCGGCGGAGCCACCCGGTGGTACAGCGCGAGCACCGTCGCGACGGTCTCCACACCACCGGCACCACCCAGCAGATGCCCGGTCATGGACTTCGTACCGGACACGGCCATGTGGTCGGTGTCGTCGCCGAACACCTTGCGCAGCGCCTTCAGTTCGGCGATGTCACCGGCCGGCGTCGACGTCGCGTGCGCGTTGACGTGCACGATCTCCGCCGGATCCAGGTCGGTGCGGTCCAGCAGGTTCTGCAGGGCGTGGGCGATGCCCCGCCCCTCCGGCTCGGGCTGCACGATGTCGTGGCCGTCGGCGGAGATGCCCTGCCCGACCGCCTCGGCGTAGACCCGGGCGCCACGGGCGGCGGCGTGCTCCGCGGACTCCAGGACCACGACGCCGGCGCCCTCACCGAGGACGAAGCCGTCGCGGGCGGTGTCGTACGGACGCGACGCGGCCTGCGGGTTCTCGTTGTTCTTGGACATCGCCATCATGTTGCCGAACGCGGCGATGGGCAGCGGGTGGATCGCCGCCTCGGTGCCACCGGCGACCACGACGTCGGCGCGGCCGGTGCGGATCATCTCGATGGCGTAGCCGATGGCCTCGGCGCCCGACGCGCAGGCGGACACGGGGGTGTGCACACCGGCACGGGCCCCCACGTACAGACCGACGTTGGCGGACGGGCCGTTGGGCATCAGCATGGGCACGGTGTGCGGGGACACACGGCGTACGCCCTTGTCCTTCAGCACGTCGTACTGGTCGAGCAGCGTCGTCACACCACCGATGCCGGAGGCGATGACCGCGCCGACCCGGTCGGCGTCGACGGTGCCGTCGTCGGCGGAGGTCTCGGTGTAACCGGCGTCGGCCCACGCCTCCTTGGCCGCGATCAGCGCGAACTGCGCCGAACGGTCCAGCTTGCGGGCCTGCGGCCGGGGGATGACCTCGGTCGGCTCGACGGCGATCTGCGCCGCGATACGGACCGCCTGGTCGGCGGCCCAGTCCTGCTCCAGGGGGCGGACACCGGACCTGCCGGCCACCAGCCCCTCCCAGGTGGAAGTCGCGTCGCCACCCAGCGGTGTGGTTGCGCCGATACCGGTGACGACCACGGTGCGATTGGTCGAACTCACGGGAATGTTCTCCAACGGTTACGAGGATTCAGCGGCGCCACCGCCGGGTGGCGGGGCTTGCGGGGACCGATTCCCGGGACCGGGCGGCCGGACGGCCGGACCCGGTCCCGGTGGATCAGGCCTGGTGCTTGAGGATGTAGTCGGTCGCGTCGCCGACGGTCTTGAGGTTCTTGACGTCGTCGTCCGGGATCTTGACGTCGAAGCGCTCTTCGGCGGCGACGACGACCTCGACCATGGACAGGGAGTCGACGTCCAGGTCGTCGGTGAAGGACTTGTCCAGCTGGACGTCCTCGACCGGGATGCCGGCGATCTCGTTCACGATGTCGGCGAGACCGGCGACGATCTCTTCCTGAGTGGCGGCCATGTCAGGCGCTCCTTCGTAGATATCCAGAGGGTGGGCGTCCGCCGCGTCAGCGGCAGGTGTTGCTGTACCGCGCCGGACCGCAAGATCCGGAACGGTTGCCTAGGGGAGGGTAACGACCGTCGCTGCGTACACGAGACCCGCCCCGAAGCCGATGACGAGCGCGGTGTCGCCGCTCTTCGCCTCGCCGGTCGCCAGGAGCCGCTCCATGGCGAGCGGGATCGAGGCGGCCGAGGTGTTGCCGGTGGTGCGCACATCACGGGCGACCGTGACGTGCTCCGGCAGCTTGAGTGTCTTCACCATCGAGTCGATGATCCGCTCGTTGGCCTGGTGGGGGATGAAGACGTCCAGGTCGTCCGGGCTGATCCCGGCCGCGTCCAGCGCCTGCTGAGCGACCTTCGCCATCTCGAACACGGCCCAGCGGAACACCGCCTGGCCTTCCTGGGTGATCGCGGGGAACTTGACGTTGCCCTCGCTGTCCAGCGGGAGCTGGGCGACGTCACCGAGCCGGAACTCGGTCCACGGCACCGTCTGCTTGATCGTTCCGGCCTTGTCGCCCTCGGAGCCCCAGACCGTGGGGCCGATGTGCGGCTCCTGGGAGGGGCCGACGACGACCGCGCCGGCGCCGTCACCGAAGAGGAACGCGGTGGCCCGGTCCTCCAGGTCGGTGAGGTCCGACAACCGCTCCACGCCGATGACGAGGACGTACTCCGCGGAGCCCTCGACGACCATGCCCTTGGCGAGGGTCAGGCCGTAGCCGAAGCCCGCGCAGCCGGCCGAGATGTCGAAGGCGGCGGCCTTCGCCGTGCCGAGCTTGTCGGCGATCTCCGTGGCGACGGCCGGGGTCTGGCTGAAGTGCGAGACGGTGGAGACGACCACGGCGCCGATCTGCTCGGCGGTGATGCCGGCGTCCGCGATGGCCTTGCCGGACGCCTCGATCGACATGGCGGCGACGGTCTCCTCGTCGTTCGCCCAGTGCCGGCTCTCGATGCCGGAGCGGGAGCGGATCCACTCGTCGGAGGAGTCGATCCGCTCCAGGATCACGTCGTTGGGCACCACTCGGACCGGGCGGTAGCCGCCGACGCCGAGGATGCGTGCGTACGGGGCGCCCTTGCTCGGCCTGATCTTCGACATTTCTGTCTGGCTCCTAAGGTCTCAGGCGCCCGCCGCGTCAGCGGCAGGTGTCGATGTCTCGGCGATGAGCTCACGAGCGGCGTCGAGGTCGTCGGGAGTCTTGAGGGCCACCGTCCGTACGCCAGGCAGTGCGCGCTTGGCGAGACCGGTGAGCGTACCGCCGGGGCAGACCTCGATCAGGCCGGTCACGCCCAGCTCCTTGAAGGTCTCCATGCACAGGTCCCAGCGGACCGGGTTGGCGACCTGTCCGACCAGCCGCTCCAGCACCTCGGTGCCGGTCGCGACGGCCTTGCCGTCCTTGTTGGAGACATAGGTGACGGTCGGGTCCGCGGGCGCCAGGGCCTCGGCGGCCTTGGCGAGCGCGTCCACGGCCGGACCCATGTGGTGCGTGTGGAAGGCGCCGGCGACCTTGAGCGCCACGACCTTGCGGACGCCCTCGGGCTTGTCCTCCGCCAGGGCGGCCAGCTGCTCCAGGGTGCCCGCGGCCACGATCTGGCCCGCGCCGTTCATGTTCGCCGGGGTCAGCCCCAGCTTCTCCAGGTGGGGCACCGTCGTCGCCGGGTCGCCGCCGAGCAGCGCGGACATACCGGTCTCGGTGATCGCGGCGGCCTCGGCCATCGCCAGACCCCGCTTGCGCACGAGGGTCAGCGCGGCCGTGTCGTCGAGGACACCGGCGAAGGCGGCGGCGGTGATCTCACCGACGCTGTGACCCGCGACCGCACCGGGGGAGACCTCCCCGAGGGCGGTGGCGGACAGCAGTCCCGCGGCGACCAGCAGCGGCTGGGCGACGGCGGTGTCCCGGATGTCGTCGGCGTCGGCCTGCGTCCCGTAGTGGGCGAGGTCGAGTCCGATGGCGTCCGACCACGCGGCGAGGCGGTCGGCGGCACCGGGCAGTTCGAGCCAGGGGTTCAGGAAGCCGGGCGTCTGGGCGCCCTGGCCGGGAGCGACGAGTACGAGCACTCTCACACTCTCTCTTGGGGACGGCCGAAGCCGCCCGTGAGGACAGGGACGAAGAACAGCAGGGCCTTTTGTAGCCCTTCGACAAAACCCTAGAGCTGGTGATCCCCATCGACCAGACGCCCCAGGATCAACGCGATCCGCAACGTGAACGCAGAGCGTACATCGGAGGGCGACCAGCCGGTGACGTCAGTCACACGTCGAAGCCGGTAGCGCACGGTGTTGGGATGGACGAACAGCATCCGCGCCGCACCCTCCAGACTGGACGCTTGTTCGAGATAGACGCTGAGCGTCTCCAGGAGCGCGGAGCCGGCCTCCTCCAGTGGTCTGTAGATCTCCTCCACCAACTGCTCGCGCGCATTGGGGTCACCCGCGATCGCCCGCTCCGGAAGCAGATCGTCCGCCAGCACGGGCCGGGGCGCGTCCTGCCAGGCGGAACAGGCCTTGAGGCCCGCGGCCGCCGCCTGCGCGGACCGGGTCGCGGCCAGCAGGTCGGGCACGATCGGCCCCGCCACGACCGGGCCCGCCGCATACGGACCGATCAGCGACTTCGCCACCTGCAACGGGTCGTTGTTGCCACCGGCGATCACCACGAGCCGGTCGCCGAGCACACCCGTGAGCACCTGGAGCTTGGCGTGCCGGGCCGCCCGGCGGATGGCCTCCACGGTCAGCTCGCTGTCACCGTCGGGGGCCGTGCCGAGGACCACGCACACATGCTCGGGCGAGTTCCAGCCGAGGGCGGCGGCCCGGCTCACCGCGCCCTCGTCGGCCTCGCCGCTGAGCACCGCGTTCACGACCAGGGACTCCAGGCGGGCGTCCCACGCGCCCCGGGCCTCGGCGGCCTGCGCGTACACCTGGGCGGTGGCGAACGCGATCTCCCGCGCGTACACGAGCAGCGCCTCGCGCAGCACGCTCTCGTCGCCGGGGGCCGCGACCTCGTCGATCGCGGACTCCATGACCTCGATGGTCGTGCGCACCATCTCGACGGTCTGGCGGAGCGTGATCGCCCGGGTCAGTTCGCGCGGCGCGGTCCCGAACACGTCCGTCGAGATCGCCTGGGGGGCGTCGGGGTGCCGGAACCACTCCGTGAACGCCGCGATACCCGCCTGGGCGACCAGTCCGATCCACGACCGGTTCTCGGGCGGCATCGCCCGGTACCAGGGCAGCGTCTCGTCCATCCGCGCGATGGCCTGCGCGGCGAGGCTTCCGGACGACTTCTCCAGCCGCTTCAACGTCGCGGAGTGCGCGTGGACGTACGGTGCGGTCTCGGACTTGCTGGCTTCTGGTTCGGGCACGGGACCTAGAGTGCCTCATCAACGGCCCGACATGCGGCGCGGGTCGCTACCGTGGAGTACGTGATGGACGTCAGACGCGCCGGTACGCGCTACCCCGGTGGTGATGCGGAGGCCGGGATCGTCTCCCGGCACGCGTTCTCGTTCGGGGCCCACTACGACCCGGACAACCTCCGGTTCGGGGCGATGATCGCGTGCAACGAGGAGCGGCTTGCGCCGGGCGCCGGGTTCGACGAGCACCCGCACAGCCACACCGAGATCGTCACCTGGGTCGTCGAGGGCGAGCTGACCCATCGCGACACCACCGGCCACGAGACGGTGGTCCGCCCTGGCGACGTCCAGCGGCTCAGTTCGGCGGGCGGCGTCCGCCACGTCGAACGCAACGACGGCACCGAGCCGCTGACCTTCGTCCAGATGTGGCTGGCCCCGGCGGCCCCCGGCGGCGATCCCGCCTACGAGATCGTCCGCGGCATCGCCGACTCCACCCCGTACGCCGTCCCCGAGGCCGGCGCCATGCTGCATGTACGCCGCCTGACCGCGCCGGGGGAGCGCACCGCCGTACCCGACGCGCCCCGCGCGTATGTGCACGTCGTACGCGGCACGGTCCGGCTCGGGCCCCATGAGCTGGGGCCCGGCGACTCGGTGCGGGTGGAGGAGGAGAAGGGGCTGGAATTGGTAGGGGTGTCGGGCCCGGTGGAGGTGCTGGTGTGGGAGCTGGGGGAGTGAGACCCGCTCAGCTCTCCGGCTCCTCCGCGTTGCGCCGACTCCGGACACATCGCACTGGAGCTGCGTGCCCTTCGAGAGCTGCGACAACGACACGCTCTCGGCGAACCGGGTCTCCTCGCGGCAGGTCTTCAAGGACCCCTTCTGGGCGTTCAGCAGGACGATCTTGTTGTTCCCGCTGCGAATCCGCTTCCCGTGCGCTCTACCGCCGCAGCCCGTCCACGAAGGTCCGCCAGGCGTCCGGGCCGACGAGCAGGACGGGGCCACCGGTGTTCTTGCTGTCGCGCACGGGGACCGCGCCGGGGAAGCCGTCGGCCACCTCGACGCAGTCGCCGCCGGTGTTTCCGCTGAAGCTGGACTTACGCCACCGTGCTTTCGTCAGGTCGGGGCTGTTCTCCATAACGCTCCTCCATCACACGGGTGATCAACGCCGCCGAAGCCTCAATGGACAGAGCGGCGGCCTGGAGATGAGCGTAACGGCGTGCGGCCTCCCTGATGGTCTCAGGGTTGGCGGTCATGTGACCGGCGATGACGTCCTCGGTGTAGACGACATCAGGGTCCTCCTCGAATCGCAGGAGGTTGAACGACCCGGCCAGACTCGCGTGTTCACCCGCCACGTTCGGCAACACCTGCACCCGCATCCACCGGTGCCCGGTGAAGTCCAACAGCCGGGCCAGTTGGCCCCGCATGACCTCAGGCCCGCCGATGGGCCGGTGCAGCACCGCCTCGTCGAGGATCGCCCAGGCCAGCGGCGGCTGCTCCCTCTCCAGGATGCGCTGGCGCTCCATCCGCGCCGCGACCAGGCCGTCGAGGTCGTCCGGCATGCCGGTGGCCAGGACCGCCCGCGCGTACTCCTCCGTCTGCAACAGCCCGTACACCACCTGCGCCTGGTACGTCGAGATGTAGGTGGCCTTCGCCTCCATCTCCGCGTACGGCTGGAACCAGCTGGGCAGTTGGCTGCGCAGCACGAGGCCGATCAGCCGGGAGAAGACACCGTCCGTGCCGAGCGCCGCGTCCACGCGCTCGGAGAAGTCGCGGGTGGGGACCTTCCTCGTCGTCTCGATCTGCCCGATCAACGAGGCCGAGCAGAAGATGATGTCGCCGAGCTGGCCCTGTCTGAGGCCGTGGGCCTCGCGCTGCCGGCGGAGTTCCCAGCCGTAGTAGTCGAGCGGGGACGCGCTGGGATCGAGTGGTTGGGTGTGGGCCACCGTGGTGCCTCCGGCCTCCAACGCCTCGCGGCGTTCGTCTCGTTGCGTAGTCGAGCGTAAGCGAGGAGTCGTGGCGCGGGGGTGGGAATCACGTGCCCGGTCCGCCGGTGGGTGACGTGCCTCAGCCCCGGATCTCGGCCAGCACCGCGTCCGTGAACGGTGTCCACGTCTCGATCGCCCACGGCCCGAACGCCCGGTCCGTCAGCGCGACGCACGCGAGGCCCGCCGCGGGGTCGATCCACAGGAACGTGCCCGACTGGCCGAAGTGGCCGAACGTGCCCGGCGAGGACGCCGTCCCGGTCCAGTGCGGTGACTTGGAGTCCCGGATCTCGAAACCGAGCCCCCAGTCGTTGGGGTTCTGGTGCCCGTAGCCCGGCAGCACGCCCTTCGTGCCGGGGTACTGCACGGTCATCGCCTCGGCGACCGTCCGCGGGTCGAGCAGCCGGGGCGCCTGCACCTCGGCGGCGAACCGGACGAGGTCGTCGACGGTGGACACGCCGTCCTTGGCCGGTGATCCGTCGAGCGTGGTGGCGGTCATCCCCAGCGGCGCGAGCACCGCCTGCCGCAGATACTCGGCGAACGGGATGTCCGTCGCCTTCGCCACATGGTCGCCGAGCACCTCGAACCCGGCGTTGGAGTACAGCCGCCGCTCCCCGGGCGCCGACATCGCCCGGTGCTCGTCGAAGGCCAGCCCCGAGGTGTGCGCCAGCAGATGCCGTACGGTCGCCCCCGCGGGCCCGGCCGGTTCGTCCAGCTCGATCGCCCCCTCCTCGTACGCGACGAGCACCGCGTACGCGGCGAGCGGCTTGGTGACCGAGGCCAGCGGGAAACGGTGCCCGGTGGGGCCGTGCGACCCGAGGACGGTGCCGTCCGCCCGGACGACGGCCGCGGCGGCCGTGGGGACCGGCCAGTTCTCGATCAGGGCGAGGCTCTGCAAGGACATGCGACGAGCCTATGCGGGCCCGAGGAGCAGACGCATCGAGGGGTCCGTGTCGCGGGTGAACCCCATGGACGCGTACAGCGGCTCCGCGTCCGGTGACGCGGTGAGCATGACATACCCGGCGCCCCGTTCCCGGAACCAGTCCAGGAGCTCCTCCACGCAGGCGCGGGCGTACCCCCTGCGGCGGGCGTCCGGGTCCGTGGCGACGCTGAAGACGTACCCGATCAGCCCGTGCGGGTTGCCGGCCCGCCCGATCCGGTACTCCAGCGTCCCCGCCGCCAGCGCGGCCAACGTGCCCGGCCGTCCGGGGTGGTCGACGACGAACGCGGCGAACCTGCCGCCGGGCTCGGCGAGTTCGGCGGTCAGTGTGGGCAGCGACGCGGCGTGCCAGTCCGCGGCGCCGGGCGCCCCGGCCAAGGAGTCGATCATCACCTGACGCAGTCGGAGCACTTCCGCCGCGTCCCCGTCCGTGGCACGTCGTACGAGACCCATGTCCCGCACGCTAGCCAGCGGGCCCACGTCACGTCCTCATGTTTTCTCACCGTATTCGCTTGCTTGGAGCGCACTCCAAGGTTTTAGCGTGGAGGGCATGACGGTGATGGAGACCACGAGTACCACCAGCACTGCCAGTACCGACAGTTGTGCGGGTCCGCCCCGGCAACCCCGGCGGCCGGACGGGCAGGACAAGTACACGATCAGCGAGGTCGTCACCCTCACCGGTCTGACAGCGCACACCCTGCGCTGGTACGAGCGGATCGGCCTGATGCCGCACATCGACCGCTCGCACACCGGCCAGCGCCGCTACCGCAACCGCGACCTCGACTGGCTCGACCTCGTCGGCAAGCTCCGGCTCACCGGAATGCCGGTCGCCGACATGGTCCGGTACGCGGAACTCGTGCGCGAGGGCGACCACACCTACGCCGAGCGCTTCGACCTGCTCAAGTCGACCCGGGACGACGTCCTGTCCCGGATCGCCGAGCTCCAGGACACCCTGGCCGTGCTCGACCGGAAGATCAATTTCTACGCGGACGCCGGGCAGGCCCTGGCGTCGGAGAGGGCCTCATGACGAACGGCTCGAACGGCTCGAACGGCACGATCGCGAAGGCACGACTGGGAGCCCACGGCCCCGAGGTCGGCGTACAGGGCCTCGGCTGCATGGGCATGAGCTTCGCGTACGGCCCCTCGGACGCGGCGGAGTCCCGGGCCACCCTGGAACGGGCGCTGGAGCTGGGCGTCACCCTCTACGACACGGCCCACGCCTACGGCGCGGGGGAGAACGAGAGGTTCCTCTCCCCGTTCCTCAAGGCGCACCGCGACGACGTCGTCATCGCCACGAAGTTCGGCCTGGCCGTGCACCCGGACGACCCGACCAGGCGGATCATCCGCAACGACGCCCCGCACATCCGCGAGTCCGTCGAGGGCAGTCTGCGCCGACTCGACGTCGAGGCGATCGACCTCTACTACATGCACCGCCGGGACGTGGACGTCCCCATCGAGGAGACCGTCGGCGTGATGGCCGAACTGGTCCGCGAGGGCAAGGTGAAGCACCTGGGGCTCAGCGAGGTCACGGCCGGGGAACTCCGTGCCGCGCACGACGTGCACCCCATCGCCGCCCTCCAGTCCGAGTGGTCCCTCTTCAGCCGGGACATCGAGGCCACGGTGGTCCCCGCGGCCCGCGACCTCGGCGTGGCGCTCGTGGCGTACTCCCCGCTCGGCCGGGGCTTCCTCACCGGTTCCTTCGCCAGGGCCGAGGACCTCACCGCCGACGACTTCCGCCGTCATCAGCCCCGCTTCACCGGCGACAACGCCGCCGCGAACGCGGCCCTGCTGGAGCCGATCCGCCAGGTCGCCGACGCCCACGGCGCCTCCCTCGGCCAGGTCGCCCTCGCCTGGGTCCACCACCGGGCGTCCGTGCACGACCTCCCGGTCGTCCCCATCCCGGGCACCCGCAAGCCGGGCCGGATCGAGGAGAACGCCGCGGCCACGAGGCTCGCCCTGACCGAGGCGGACCTGGCCGTACTGGAGCCGATAGCGGCCGAGGTGGCGGGCGACCGCTACCCGGACATGAGGTTCACGTCGGCAGGCAGGGAGTAACGGGCAGGTAGGAGACAAGCGGGGAGCAACAGCGGGGAGCAACAGGCGGGGAGCAGGTCAAGGCTCACAGTTCCGAGAGGAGTTCCGCCTTCTTCGCGCTGAACTCCTCGTCGGTGACCAGCCCCGCCTCGTGCAGTTCCCCGAGGTGCCGGATCCGGTCGGCGATGTCGGCCGGGTCCCGTCGGGGCCCGGCCGCGACCGGAGCCAGGGCCCCGGCGCCCGTGGACCGCGCCGCCGCCAGCACCGCCGCGGCGAACGGCAGCGACTCGTGCACCGGCCCGTACCCCAGCCCGAACACCACGGCGGCCGGATCATGGTCCGCCTGGGGCGGGCGCTCACCGGCGGTGTCCCGCCGAAGCAGCCGCAGATACCCCTCGAAGACCTCCGGCGACCGCCACTCGACGCCGCTCAGCTCGCTCACCGGGAAACTCTGGTCCCCGGCCTTCCACTTCGCCGAGGACGCACCCGTCCAGGACCACCGGAACGACACCGACCGCCCGTCGAACGACGCCTTCCCGTCGTACGCCTTGAACTGCAACGGCACCTCCGGCGCCGCCACCAGGAACCGCTCGGCCGGTCCCGACTCGGTCAGCCGGGCCCGCAGTTCGTCCGCGTAGTACTCGGCGAGGGTCTCCCGCTCGGCCGGCAGCACCAGCCGGTACGGATCGGAGCCCTCCTTCAGCTGCTCGGCGGCCGCCTCCATCAGCGGGTCGGCACCCGGCCGGGGCGCGGCACGCAGGACGACGGTGCCCCGCTTGCCCGGTGTCAGCGTCACCCCCGCGATCGCCTCCAGGGGGACGCGTCGCTCGCCGAGCGCCTGGAACAGTTTCGGTGTTCGGATCCCCCGTTCGAAGCGGATGAGCACGGAGTCGGACTCGAACTCCCAGGCGGCATGAAATCCGGCCAGTACGTCACCCATGCGGCTCATCGTATGCGGACGGGGCGGTGAAGTCCCGACCCATGGCGAACCGCACTTTTACGGCCTCTACGCGCGTCAGGCGGCGGTGGTGTCCGGTAGACCCGCCCGGCACCCGTCGTTCTTCCGCGCGCACTCCACCAGGTGGTAGGCGCCGACCCCGATCTCCGCGAAGTTGTACAGGCTCACGGTCCCGGGCTCGAAGTAGCCGCTGTGCCCCTCGGCGTTGGACGCCGACAGCAGGCGCGCCCCGAACTCCGCCGACATCGGGTCGGTGCCGTGGCCGAGCCCGCCGACCTCCAGGTACGGCACGTCCTGGACCCAGTCGTCGGCGTCCCGCATGGCCCACACCCGGGCCGCCGTGCGCAGCGCGGAGACCTTCTCGGTCCGCATGCCGGGGCTGCCGGCGACGGCGATGTCGGTCACCCGAGACGGCAGGGAGCGCGCGGCGACCCCGCACACCACCGAGCCGTAGCTGTGGCACACCAGAGCGACGGTGGACCCGCCGGGCAGTGCCCTGACCAGTGTGTTCAGTCGGATCGCGCCCTGTTCGGCGCGGAGCGCGGTGGCCGAGTCCAGGCCGAGGCCGTCGGGCGCGGTGTAGTCGGCCCAGGCGATCACGGCGGTACGCGTCCGGGTGCTCGCCGTGCGCTCCGCCCGGTACAGCGCCTCGGCCATGCCGACGGGCGCCGAGTACCGGCGGTTGGTGCGCTGGAAGTTGAGGATGTCGGTGTCGACGCCGGGGACGACGACCGAGACGCGCTCCGCCTTGTCGAGGTCGCCGAAGACCTCGGCGACCCGGCCCGAGCCACTGGGGTCGAAGGCGAGGATCTGCCGGTCCTCGTCCGCCAGCGAGGCGTAGCGGTGCATGCGCCGGGTCGCCTCGTACTGGCCGGTCGGGGAGAGCCGTTCGTCGTGCGTGCGGGCCCGTTCGCGCTTGCCCTGCTGCCGGAGCGCGATGCGGTTGGCGCGGTAGCGCAGCTCGACGGGGGCGCCGTTCATGTTCCCGACCGCGAGCGGGTAGCGGTGGGCGAGCCGCCGCTGCTGCCGGTCGTCGAGGGAGGCGAAGAAGGCGGCCAGCCGGTGCGGGGCCGATTCCGCGTCGGGCAGCTCACGCCCGTCGAGGTGTCCGTGCCGCCACGCGGAGAGCGACGCCTGCAGCGGTGACTCCCCTCGATGACTGCGGATCGCCGTCCAGCCGGTGGTCGCCAGCATCACGAAAACGACGGCCAGCGCCAGCAGTGCGCGCCAGACGTTCAGTTGCGGGGAGGAGTCGAAGGAAGTCACTGAAAGGACACACTAAGAGAACGGAAGGGTCTCGCGTTAACCGAGTGAGGGGGATCACGTTTCGAGTGCGCCTGTTCCATGCGGTGCGCAAAGAACGCGCAGATGGCGGTGTATGAGGGGATTTCAGTCGTTTCGCCACGTGTCGGCGAGTGAGGGCCGTACGGCGTCCAGATGGGCGGCGGTCAACTCCCGCATCGCCTCCATGCTCAGGTCGCCGCCCATGGCCCACAGGCGTTCGGTGACGCGCATGACTCCGGCGAAGACGGCCACCGCCACCCGCGGCCGGGGGTCCGTGCGGACATCGAGTCCCTCGCGCTCGGCGACGATCGCCTCGATCTCGCGGGCCACCTCGTCCGCGCGGCGCAGATGCGCGGCGAGCAGCGCGGGCGTCGACTCGATCATCCCGTAGCCGCGCAGATAGAGGTCGACGGGGACGATCCGCGCGACGGCCTCGCCCATGGCGTCCCAGCCCTCCAGGACGGCGTTGCGCAGGGCCTCCAGCGGGGCCTCGTGCGCGGGCCGGGCCCGCAGCGCCGCGACGAAGTGCTCGTGGGTGACGTCGATGACCGCGAGGGCGGCCTCCTCCTTGCCGGCGAAGTAGCGGAAGAAGGTGCGCTGCGAGACGTCCACGGCCTCGGCGATCTCGTCGACGGTCGTCGCCTCGTAGCCCTGGGTCGTGAACAACTCCAGGGCGGCCCGCAGCAGCGCGTCGTGGGTGCGCTGCTTCTTCCGTTCGCGCAGCCCCGGGCGTTCCGCCGCCGTCGCCTCCACCGTCTCCATGAACCCTCTTCTCCACCCGGTCCGTGCTCCGAGTGACGTGACAGTTACCGACTTGTGAACTCATTTGTCAACTGTCAGTGGCTGACACTAGCCTCGCGCGCATGACTAGTCAGACCACTGTCGACAAGACGGGACCGGGGGGCCAGGCGCCAGGAGCCCCGTCGGACCCGGCACCGAGCCAGGGGCGGGGCCTGCGCGGCCACCCGTGGTTCACCCTCCTCACCGTGGCCGTGGGCGTCATGATGGTCGCCCTGGACGGCACCATCGTCGCCATCGCCAACCCGGCCATCGCGGACGACCTCAAGGCGAGCTTCGCCGAGGTCCAGTGGATCACCAACGCGTACTTCCTCGCGCTGGCGGTCACCCTCATCACCGCGGGCAAGCTCGGCGACCGCTTCGGCCACCGCCAGACCTTCCTCATCGGTGTCGTCGGCTTCGCCGCCGCCTCCGGTGCCATCGGCCTGTCGAACTCGGTCGCCTTCGTGGTGACCTTCCGTGTCTTCCAGGGCCTGTTCGGCGCGCTGCTCATGCCGGCCGCGCTCGGTCTGCTCCGCGCCACCTTCCCCGCCGAGAAGCTCAACATGGCGATCGGCATCTGGGGCATGGTCATCGGCGCCTCCACCGCGGGCGGCCCGATCCTCGGCGGCTTCCTCGTGGAGAACGTCAGCTGGCAGTCCGTGTTCTGGATCAACGTCCCCGTCGGCGTCCTCGCCGTCGCCCTCGGCGTGGGGATCCTCCTCGACCACCGCGCCGGGAACGCCCCGCGCTCCTTCGACGTCCTTGGCATAGCCCTGCTCTCCGGGGCCATGTTCTGCCTGGTCTGGGCGCTCATCAAGGCCCCCGAGTGGGGCTGGGGCTCCGGTACGACCTGGATGTTCGTCGTGGCGTCCCTGGCACTGTTCGCCCTGTTCGCTCTCTGGGAGACGAGGGTGAAGGAGCCCCTGATCCCGCTGGGCCTCTTCCGCTCCGTACCGCTCTCCGCGGGCGTGGTCCTGATGGTCCTGATGGCCATCGCCTTCATGGGCGGCCTGTTCTTCGTGACGTTCTACCTCCAGAACGTGCACGGGATGAGCCCCATCGACGCCGGTCTGCACCTGCTGCCGCTCACCGGCATGATGATCGTCGGCTCGCCCCTGGCCGGCGCGCTGATCACCAAGGCGGGACCGCGTATCCCGCTGGCCGGCGGTATGGCCTGCACCGCGATCGCCATGTACGGCATGTCGACCCTGGAGACCGACACCGGCAGCGCCGTGATGTCCCTCTGGTTCGCGCTGCTCGGCCTCGGCCTCGCCCCGGTGATGGTCGGTGCCACCGAGGTCATCGTCGGCAACGCGCCGCTGGAGCTGTCCGGTGTCGCCGGTGGTCTCCAGCAGGCCGCCATGCAGATCGGCGGCAGCCTCGGTACGGCCGTCCTGGGCGCGGTGATGGCCTCCAAGGTCGACGGCGACCTGCCGGGCAACTGGGCCGACGCCGGTCTCCCGCCGCTCAAGGGCGCCCAGCTCGACCAGGCGTCCGAGGCCGTCCAGGTCGGTGTGCCCCCGGTCGCGCCGGGAACCCCGCCGGAGATCGCCGCCAAGATCGCCACGGTCGCGCACGACACGTTCATGTCGGGCATGGCGCTGGCGTCCCTCGTCGCCGCCGGGGTGGCCGCCGTCGCCGTGCTGGTCGCGTTCCTGACCAAGCGGGGCGAGAACGCGGAGGCGGGCGCCGGGGCGGCGCACATCTGATCCCCCCGGTGCCTCCTGCGCGGGTTTCCGCCCGCGTTCGCCTATCAGGGTGACAAGACTGAAGATCACTTCCACCCGATACGCGCCACAGGTCACAGTAAGTCAAGTCCTCCGCACGGCATGGGTGTTCGACGGCGGGGGGTGTGGGGTCCGGGTCGCGCTGCCGGAGGGGGGCGGCGCGCTCGGGCACGTCCGTCAACACCCCGTGGTTTCAACCCTCATCGGGGGGTACCCGGTACTTCGTACCCGAACTGACGGCGAAGTTCAGGGAGTTGTTGGCGATGGCGGGTTTCGGACACAGTACGCGCAGGCACCCCCGCTCACGTGGCCGGACGTGGTCACGGACCGGGCCGGATCGCGCGACCCTCGGCATCATCGGAGTCATCTGCGCGATCGCGGGATTCTTCGTCCTGGGGATCATCCTCGGTCCCGTCGCGATCGTCTGCGGCTGGCTGGCCATGAACCGCAGCTGGTCCGGCACCCGCTCCGTCCCCGCTCTCGTCGCGGTCGTTCTGGGCGCCATAGACACACTCCTGGCCATCCTCTGGCTGGCCGGCACGGCCACTCCCGGGGCCGGACTCTTCTGACCCACAGGAGTGAGGGGAAAAGGGCAGGGGCCCTCGGCAACCAAAGCCGAGGGCCCCTTTTCTAGTTGCGCAGGTACGGCGGAGTCAGGGGCGCGGGGAACTGCGCGACCAGCCACGACGCACCCGCACCCGCCCCGACACAGGCACCCCTACGGCCCTCGGCGCTCTCAAGAACAGCCGCGCCGCTGCTCCGGCACCGCCCTCCCCGACCGCAGCGCCATCACCTCGGCCCGCAGCAGCCGTACCTCCTCGGTCAGCTCCGCTATCGCCGCGGTCTGCCGCCGCTCCTCCGCGTCGTCCTTCTCGAACCGCGCTATGAACCACGCCGCGATGTTCGCGGTCACCACGCCCAGCAGCGCGATCCCCGACAGCATCAGCCCCACGGCCAGCACCCGCCCGAGCCCGGTCGTCGGCGCGTGGTCCCCGTACCCCACGGTCGTCATCGTCGTGAACGACCACCACACGGCGTCGCCCAGCGTGTGGATGTTCCCGCTCGGTGAGTCCCGCTCCCCGGAGAGCACGGCCAGCGACCCGAACATCAGCAGCCCGATCACCGACCCGCCGACATAGGTCGTGAGCCGTATCTGCGAGGCCATCCGCGCCCGCTGCCCGACCAGTAGCAGCGTCGCCACCACCCGCAGCAGCCGCAGCGGCTGGACCATCGGCAGCAGCACCGCGCACAGGTCGATCCAGCGCGACCGCACGAACTCCCACCGCTGCTCGGCGAGGCCGAGCCTTACCACGTAGTCGAGCGCGAAGGCCGCCCACACCGTCCACTCGGCGACCTCGCACCACCACTTCACGTCCGCGCTCGCGTCCGGCCGGACGATCGGCACGGCGTACGCGACGGCGAACACCGCGGCCAGACCGAACAGCGGCCGCTGCGTGTTGTGCTCCCACCGGACCTGTGCCGAGGTGACTCGCTCCTTCATGGGCGCATCGTAGGAAACGTGAAGGGGTGGTGAACCCCCAGGTTCACCACCCCTTGACGGGTCGCCCGTGCTATGCGTCGCCGCCGGCGGCGCCGGGGTCGGCCGCGGAGACGTCCAGCAGCTGGTAGCGGTCGATGGCCTGCTTGAGCACCGAACGGTCCACCTTGCCCTCACGCGCCAGCTCGGTCAGCACCGCGACCACGATCGACTGGGCGTCGATGTGGAAGTACCGCCGCGCCGCGCCCCGCGTGTCCGCGAAGCCGAAGCCGTCCGCGCCGAGCGACTGGTACGTGCCGGGCACCCACCGCGCGATCTGGTCCGGAACCGACCGCATCCAGTCGGAGACGGCCACGAACGGCCCCTCGGCGACGCTGAGCTTCCGCGTCACGTACGGAACCTGCTGCTCCTCCTCCGGGTGGAGCAGGTTGTGCCGCTCCACCTCGACCGCCTCACGGCGCAGCTCGTTCCAGGAGGTCGCCGACCAGACGTCCGCCTTGACGTTCCACTCGGCGGCGAGGATCCGCTGCGCCTCGACCGCCCACGGCACCGCGACACCGGAGGCGATGATCTGCGCCGGGACGGCACCCGACTCGCCGGCCTTGAAGCGGTAGATGCCCTTGAGGATGCCGTCGACGTCGACGTCGGCGGGCTCGGCCGGGTGCTGGATCGGCTCGTTGTAGACCGTGAGGTAGTAGAAGACGTCCTCGCCGGGCCTGCCGTCGGCGGTCTCGCCGTACATCCGGCGCAGACCGTCCTTCACGATGTGCGCGATCTCGAAGCCGAACGCCGGGTCGTAGGCGACACAGCCCGGGTTGGTGGAGGCCAGCAGCTGCGAGTGCCCGTCCGCGTGCTGGAGACCCTCACCGGTCAGCGTCGTACGCCCCGCGGTCGCGCCCAGGACGAAGCCGCGCGCCAGCTGGTCGGACATCTGCCAGAACTGGTCGCCGGTGCGCTGGAAACCGAACATCGAGTAGAAGACGTAGACCGGGATCAGCGGCTCGCCGTGCGTCGCGTACGCCGAACCGGCCGCGATCAGCGACGCCGTGCAGCCCGCCTCGGAGATGCCGTCGTGCAGCATCTGCCCCGTCGGCGACTCCTTGTACGCGAGCAGCAGTTCCCGGTCGACCGCCTCGTACTGCTGCCCGAGCGGGTTGTAGATCTTCGCGCTCGGGAAGAATGAGTCCATGCCGAAGGTGCGGTACTCGTCGGGCGCGATCAGCACGAACCGCTTGCCGATCTCCTTGTCCCGCATGAGGTCCTTCAGCAGTCGTACGAACGCCATGGTGGTGGCGATCGACTGCTGACCCGAGCCCTTCTTCACACTCGCGTACGTCTTGTCCTCGGGCAGCGGCAGCGGCTTCGCCCGCACGACACGGGTGGGCACATACCCGCCGAGCCCCTTGCGGCGGTCGTGCATGTACTGGATCTCGTCCGAGTTCCGCCCGGGGTGGTAGTACGGCGGAAGCCCGCCCTCCAGCTCCTTGTCGGAGATCGGCAGGTGCAGACGGTCGCGGAAGCCCTTGAGGTCGGCGACGGTCAGCTTCTTCATCTGGTGCGTGGCGTTGCGGCCCTCGAAGTTCGGCCCCAGCGTCCAGCCCTTGATGGTCTTGGCCAGGATGACCGTCGGCTGGCCCTTGTGCTCGTGGGCCGCCTTGTACGCCGCGTAGATCTTGCGGTGGTCGTGACCGCCGCGGCCCAGGTGCAGGATCTGGTCGTCGGACATGTTCTCGACCATGGCGCGCAGCCGGTGGTCGCCGCCGAAGAAGTGGTCGCGGATGTACGCGCCGGTCTCGGTCGCGTACGTCTGGAACTGGCCGTCCGGCGTGGTGTTCATCTTGTTGACGAGCACACCGTCGCGGTCCTGGGCGAGCAGCGGATCCCAGGTGCGGTCCCACACCAGCTTGATCACGTTCCAGCCGGCGCCGCGGAAGACCGACTCCAGCTCCTGGATGACCTTGCCGTTGCCGCGCACCGGGCCGTCGAGGCGCTGGAGGTTGCAGTTGACGACGAAGGTCAGGTTGTCGAGGCCCTCGCGGGCGGCGAGCGTGAGCTGGCCGAGCGACTCCGGCTCGTCCATCTCGCCGTCGCCGAGGAACGCCCAGACATGGGACTTGGAGGTGTCCGCGATGCCGCGCGCCTCCATGTAGCGGTTCATCCGCGCCTGGAAGATCGCGCCGAGCGGGCCGAGGCCCATGGAGACGGTCGGGAACTCCCAGAAGTCCGGCATCAGCCGCGGGTGCGGATAGCTGGACAGGCCGTACGGCGCCTTCGACTTCTCCTGGCGGAACGCGTCGAGCTGCTGCTCGCCGAGCCGGTCCAGCAGGAACGCGCGGGCGTAGATACCGGGGGAGGCGTGCCCCTGGAAGAAGATCTGGTCGCCGCCGTCGCCTTCCTCCTTGCCCCGGAAGAAGTGGTTGAAGCCCACGTCGTAGAGGGAGGCGGACGACGCGAAGGTCGCGATGTGGCCACCCACGCCGATGCCCGGGCGCTGGGCCCTGGACACCATCACGGCGGCGTTCCACCGTGTGGCGTTGAGGATCTTCCGCTCGATCTCCTCGTTGCCCGGGAAGAACGGCTCGTCCTTGGTGGCGATGGTGTTGACGTAGTCCGTGCTGCGCATCTCCGGCACGGCCACGCGCTTCTCGCGGGCCCGCTCGATGAGCCGGAGCATCAGGTAGCGCGCGCGCTCACGCCCGCGCTGGTCCACGGCGGCGTCGAGCGAGTCGAGCCACTCCTGGGTCTCCTCGGGATCGAAGTCAGGGACCTGACTCGGAAGGCCGCCAATGATGATCGGATTGCGATCGGATCCGGAAGCCACGCTGTTCCTTAGCTGTCAGAGGGCCACTCTTCATGGGTTCTTGTGGGTGCCTGCACCGCCCCCCATCGTGTACCTCGCGGGCGCAAACGTCATCTCTACCGAGAGGTAACCAAGCTGGTCATCCGCTCTGTCACAGTAGGAAGGGCATGCGGCACTCGTACCCCCGAGCGGTTGCCGAATGCGCAAATCGGACAGAATGGTGTGGTGTGCGTCACGAGGCGCTGGGATTCGATGCCTGGAGTTGCGTGGACACGGCCCGGATCGTCACCGTTTCGGCGGTCTCGCAGGCTGGGTACTTGCGCGATCCGTCCCGCCCGTGTGGACTACGGCCAACGCTTCGCGTACGCGCGTGGCTGATTCCCCGGGGGCGACCCCACCCGAAACATGATCAGGAGGCAACCCGTGAGCGCGACCGCGGACCACGCGGAGGAGCGGACGAACCCTGCCGCGAGGCTGGGGTTCCAGCCCGAGCAGGTGGTCCAGGAGATCGGCTACGACGACGATGTCGACCAGGAGCTCCGCGAGTCCATCGAGGAAGTCATCGGCAGCGATCTCGTCGACGAGGACTACGACGACGTGGCCGATGCCGTCGTGCTGTGGTTCCGAGACGACGACGGCGACCTGACGGATGTGCTGGTGGACGCCACCACGTACATCGAGGAGGGTGGCTCGATCCTGCTGCTGACGCCCAAGACAGGGCGCGACGGCTATGTGGAGCCCAGTGACATCTCGGAAGCCGCGACGACCGCGGGGTTGTCCGCGTCGAAGAGCGTCAGCGTCGGCAAGGACTGGAGCGGAAGCCGCCTGGTGACGCCGAAGGCGGCGAAGTCCGGCAAGAAATAGAGCGTCGCCCGAGAACTCGGTGGGTTCTGCGTCGAGACGGTCGCGGCGTCGCCGTGGCCGGTCGCGCAGTTCCCCGCGCCCCTGGACGGGCGCCCCTCCAGGGCCCGTCCAGGGGCGCTCCGTTTTCCCGGCCGGTCACCTGCGTAGGCTGGGTCACCCGAACAGCCCCACGAAGGGACGCAGGAAATCATGGCGATCCAGGTCGGCGACAAGGCACCCGACTTCGAGCTCAAGGACAACCACGGCGCCACGGTGAAGCTCTCGGACTTCCGCGGCGAGAAGAACGTGGTGCTGCTCTTCTACCCGTTCGCCTTCACCGGGGTGTGCACGGGTGAGCTGTGCGAGCTGCGGGACAACCTGCCGAAGTTCGTCAACGACGACGTCCAGCTGCTGGCCGTGTCGAACGACTCCATCCACACCCTGCGGGTCTTCGCCGACCAGGAGGGGCTGGACTACCCGCTGCTGTCGGACTTCTGGCCGCACGGCGAGGTCTCCCGCGCGTACGGCGTCTTCGACGCGGACAAGGGCTGCGCGGTGCGCGGGACGTTCATCATCGACAAGGAGGGCGTCGTCCGCTGGACGGTCGTCAACGCCCTGCCGGACGCCCGTGACCTGAACGAGTACGTCGCCGCGCTCGACACCCTGTGATTCTTCGGTTCCAAGGCCTGCGGTTCTCGGGAACCCGTCACTAGGATCGACACGTTGATCCGATACCAACGCACGACGGGGCTCCCCGCCCCAGACATCTATGGGAGGACTTCGTGGGAGTCAGCCTCAGCAAGGGCGGCAACGTATCGCTGACCAAGGAGGCCCCGGGCCTGACCGCGGTCATCGTCGGTCTGGGGTGGGACATCCGCACCACCACCGGCACGGACTTCGACCTCGACGCCAGCGCGCTGCTGCTGGACGCGTCGGGCAAGGTCAGCAGCGACGCCAACTTCGTCTTCTTCAACAACCTCAAGAGCCCCGACGGCTCCGTGGAGCACACCGGTGACAACCTCACGGGTGAGGGCGAGGGCGACGACGAGCAGATCAAGGTCAACCTCGCCGCCGTGCCGGCCGAGATCGAGAAGATCGTCTTCCCGGTGTCGATCTACGACGCCGAGAACCGCCAGCAGTCCTTCGGCCAGGTCCGCAACGCCTTCATCCGCGTCGTGAACCAGGCCGGCGAGGCGGAGATCGCCCGTTACGACCTGTCCGAGGACGCCTCCACCGAGACCGCCATGGTCTTCGGTGAGCTCTACCGGCACGGCGCCGAGTGGAAGTTCCGCGCCATCGGCCAGGGGTACGCCTCGGGTCTGCGCGGTATCGCCCAGGACTTCGGTGTGAACGTCTGAGCCACCGGGGAAGAACCATCCGGCTCAACCGCTCCGGCGCCGCAGTCGTCCTCGACCGCGGCGCCGGACGCGCTCGTACACCACAACTGAACACTTGCGAAGCCAGACATCGGGGAGGACCAGCACCATGGGCGTCACGCTCGCCAAGGGAGGCAATGTCTCCCTCTCCAAGGCCGCGCCGAACCTCACTCAGGTGATGATCGGGCTCGGCTGGGACGTCCGGACCACCACCGGAGCCCCTTTCGACCTCGACGCCAGCGCGCTGCTGTGCCAGGGGGGCCGGGTGCTGGGGGACGAGTGGTTCGTCTTCTACAACAACCTGACGAGCCCCGACGGCTCGGTGAAGCACACCGGTGACAACCTCACCGGCGAGGGGGAGGGCGACGACGAGTCGATCATCATCGACCTCTCCCGGGTGCCCGTGACCGTCGACAAGATCGTGTTTCCGGTCTCCATCCACGACGCGGACAACCGCGGCCAGTCCTTCGGACAGATCAGCAACGCCTTCATCCGCGTCGTCAACCAGCTCGACGGCCAGGAACTGGCCCGCTACGACCTCTCGGAGGACGCCTCCACCGAGACTGCGATGATCTTCGGCGAGGTCTATCGCTACGGCGGGGAATGGAAGTTCCGAGCGGTCGGTCAGGGGTACGCGTCAGGCTTGCGCGGTATCGCCCTCGATTTCGGGGTCAATGTGTCGTAGGCCGTTCTGACGGGGCAGGCGCTATATGCGCAAAACCTGGGGCCTGGTGGGGGACGAGGGGCGCCCGACTAGACTTCGGCGTCGGAGTCAATGTTTGGTAAAGCCGCGCGCGGCGCGGGGGAACCCCGTACACACACGATTGGGTAGCCAGTGGTTCTGAAAACCTTCGGCTGGTCGTTCGCGGTCACCGCGCTCGGCTTGGTTGCAGCGGTTCTCTACGACGGATGGACGGCGCTCGGGCTCGTCGCCATCCTGTCCATCCTGGAGATCTCGTTGTCGTTCGACAACGCAGTGGTCAACGCCGGGATCCTGAAGAAGATGAATGCCTTCTGGCAGAAGATCTTCCTCACCATCGGCATCCTCATCGCCGTCTTCGGCATGCGCCTGGTGTTCCCCGTGGTGATCGTCGCGGTCAGCGCCAAGCTGGGCCCGATCGAGGCCGTCGACCTGGCGCTCACCGACAAGGACCAGTACCAGCAGTACGTGACCGACGCCCACCCGTCGATCGCGGCGTTCGGCGGTATGTTCCTGTTGATGATCTTCCTCGACTTCATCTTCGAGGACCGGGACATCAAGTGGCTGGGCTGGCTGGAGCGCCCGCTGGCCAAGCTCGGCAAGATCGACATGCTGTCCGCCTGCATCGCGATGATCGTCCTGCTGATCACCTCGATGACCTTCGCGACCCACGCCCACCAGCACGGCGGCACTCATGTCGACAAGGCGCAGACCGTCCTGATCTCGGGCCTCGCGGGCCTCATCACCTATCTCGTCGTCGGCGGTCTCTCCAGCTTCTTCGAGAACCGCCTGGAGGAAGAGGAGGAACGCGAGCACGAGGCGGAGGAGGAGGCGGAGCGCGCCGGCAAGCCGCGTTCGGCCGTCGCCCTCGCCGGCAAGGCCGCGTTCTTCATGTTCCTCTACCTGGAGGTCCTGGACGCGTCGTTCTCCTTCGACGGCGTGATCGGCGCGTTCGCCATCACCAACGACATCGTCCTGATGGCGCTCGGCCTCGGTATCGGCGCGATGTACGTCCGGTCGCTCACCGTCTACCTGGTCCGCCAGGGCACCCTCGACGACTACGTCTACCTGGAGCACGGCGCGCACTACGCGATCGGCGCGCTCGCCGTGATCCTGCTCGTCACCATCCAGTACGAGATCAACGAGATCATCACCGGCCTCATCGGTGTCGTCCTGATCGGCTGGTCCTTCTGGTCCTCGGTCCGCCGCAACAAGGCGCTGGCGGCCGCGGAGGGAAAAGCTGAGTCCTCCAAGGAGGAGGTGGCGTCCGGCGTCTGACCCCGAGGCGGGTACGACCCGGAAGCCGGGGCCGGTGTGACCGGTTCCGGAGTGTGACTGCCCTCCAGGTGAGGGAACGCTCTGAGCGGGGCGGCCGACGAGGACTCGTCCTCGTCGGCCGCCCCGCCGGTGGTTGACGCGACGACACGGAAGTTGTGGGGCGGGCATGAGTTTCCTGGACAACCTCTGGCGCGGACGGGCCACGGAGTTCGACGCGGGCAACGCGGCGACCAACGCCATCGAGCTGACCAAACGGCACCAGAAGGTCTCCCTCAGCAAGCAGGGCGCCGCCACCGGCCATCTGCGCGTCAACCTGTCCTGGCGGATGCGGACCTCCGACATAGGCGGACCCAAGCGGCAGAGCGTGCTCCGGCACCCCTTCAGGGCGCTCAAGCCCGAGCAGGTGGTGGCGCACAGCCAGAGCATGGTCAACGTGGACCTCGACCTCGGCTGCCTGTACGAGCTGGCCGACGGGACGAAGGGGGTCGTGCAGCCGCTGGGCGGCTTCCTCGGCGACATCAACGACCCGCCGTACATGCGGCTCAGCGGCGACGACCGGTTCGGGTCGGGGTCCGGCGAGACCATGTACATCAACCTGGACCACCGCGACGACTTCAAGCGGATGCTCGTCTTCGTCTACATCTACGACCAGACGCCGGCCTTCGACCGTACGCACGCGGTCGTGACGCTGTACCCGAGCAACGGTCCCCGGATCGAGATCGGGCTCGACGAGCGCCACCCGCAGGCCCGGTCGTGCGCGGTGGTGATGATCGAGAACGTCAAGGGGGAGATCATCGTGCGCCGGGAGGTGAAGTTCGTCTACGGCTTCCAGGCGGAGCTCGACCGGCTCTACGGGTGGGGCCTGCAGTGGGGGCGCGGCTTCAAGACCAAGGCGGAGCGCTGACCGCGGCCCCGCCCGCCCCCGCGTCCTCCCGCGCCCCGCGCGGGGCCTTCCCCGGCTCCCGGACGCTCACCTGCCGATGAACTGCGGGCCCTGCGGAGGGAGCCGGACGTCGGAGGCCGGGCCGGCGCCCGTGGGCTGCGGGTAGCCATAGGCGGCGCCGGCGGTCGCGGGGGCCTGCTGGGTGTGCGGGTAGCCATAGGCGGGCTGGGTCGGCGCCGCCGGCGGGTAGCCGTACGCCGGCTGGGACGGCACCCCGGTGGTCGGCTGCTCCGGGGGGAGCGGGGCCGAGACCTCGGGTGCCGGGGCCGTCGTGGACGTCTGGTTCGCCGCGGCGGCCGCCGCCTCCGACTCGTCGACCGAGATGCCGAAGTCGGTGGCGAGCCCCTGGAGGCCGTTGGTGTAGCCCTCGCCGAGGGCGCGGAACTTCCAGCCACCGCCCCGGCGGTAGAGCTCGCCGCAGATCAGCGCCGTCTCCTCGCCCGTCTCCGGCTTGATGTCGAAGTACGCCAGCGGTTCCGCGTCGGAGACCGTGGCGTCGTACAGCAGGATGCGCAGGGAACGTACGCGGTCGAAGGTGACGTCGTCGGCGGAGGCCACGAGCAGAATCTGGCCGACGGCGGACTCGACACCGGCCAGGTCAGTCTGGATGGTGTCCGTGAGGCCGTCGGCGACGCGTTTCTTGCCGAGCCGCCACACCTTGCCCGAGGGGTGGCGCGGCTGGTTGTAGAACACGAAGTCCTCGTCGGACCGTACCCGTCCGTCGGGGCCGAGGAGCAGCGCCGAGGCGTCGACTTCCGGGGCACCCTGTCCGGGCGCCCAGCGCAGCACGGCGCGGACCGCCGTGGCTTCGATCGGGACGTTCGACCCCTTCAGCATCGCGTGCGTCATGACGTTCATCCTGCCCTCTCGGTCCTGATCACGACAACGCGGGGGCGAGGACGGGCCGGTCGAGCCGTCGAGCGGCCGACATGGCCGGGTTACCAGAACTTCACGCCCGGAGGGAACTGAAGACACACATTTGTACGTACTATTACCGGCCACCTTCACGACCGGCCGCCCAGCAGCCACGGGGGATCTCCATGCGTCACTTCGGGCATATCGCCCCTGAGGAGCGTCAGCGCCTCTTCTTCCGCGAGCCGGGTTTCTTCACCGCCGACTCACCGGCCCGTGTCCTCGCCGCCGCCCTCGGCGCCACCCTCTACAGCCCGGCGACCCGCGAGCGGCTGGCCGACGACATCGTCAAGCAGGCCGGGCGCGGTGTGGTCTCCATGGTGCTGTGTCTGGAGGACTCCATCGACGACGCGGAGGTCGTGGGCGCCGAGGAGAACCTCGTCCGGCAGTTCGCCGACCTCGCCGCGCGCCCGGGCGCCGATCTGCCGCTGCTGTTCATCCGGGTCCGCTTCCCCGAACAGATTCCCGACCTCGTCCGGCGCCTCGGTGCGGACGTACGGCTGCTGTCCGGATTCGTACTCCCGAAGTTCACGGAGGAGCGCGGCATCGCCTTCCTGGAGGCGCTCACCGCCGCCGAGGCCGCGAGCGGGCGGCGCCTGTTCGCGATGCCCGTGCTGGAATCGCCCGAGCTGATGTACCGGGAGACGCGCGTAGAGGCCCTCCAGGGCATCGCCCACACCGTCGACAAGTACCGCGACCGCGTCCTCGCCCTGCGCCTCGGCGTCACCGACTTCTGCTCCTCGTACGCGCTGCGCCGGGCACCCGACATGACCGCGTACGACGTCCAGATCGTCGCCTCCGTGATCGCGGACGTGGTGAACGTGCTGGGCCGGGCGGACGGCACCGGGTTCACGGTGACGGGGCCCGTGTGGGAGTACTTCCGGGTGCAGGAGCGCATGTTCAAGCCGCAGCTGCGCACCAGCCCGTTCCTGGAGAACCGCGCCGGGCGACTGCGCGAGACACTGATAGAGCACGCCCTGGACGGACTGCTGCGCGAGATCTCCCTCGACCAGGCCAACGGTCTGCTCGGCAAGACCTGCATCCACCCCTCGCATGTGCTGCCCGTGCACGCGCTGTCCGTGGTCAGCCACGAGGAGTTCAGCGACGCCGAGGACATCCTGCGCCCCGAGCGGGGCGGCGGCGGGGTCCTGCGCTCCGCCTCCCGGAACAAGATGAATGAGGTCAAGCCGCACCGGGCCTGGGCTGAAAGGGTTCTGCAGCGGGCCGAGGTCTTCGGTGTGGCCAACGAGGACATCGGCTTCGTGGACCTGCTGGCCGCGGGGCTCGCCGACTGAGCCGCGCCGCCCGCACCCCGCGGTGGCCGCCCGCACCTGTCGTAACCGACGAAGGAATCGATGAACAACGCAGTGAACGACCCGATCTGGTCCGGGACCTGGGTCGCCGAGCGGCTCGGGGTCGAGCTGGTGGGTGACGAGGAGCTGAGCGGTCTGCTGGGGCTCGCGCTGCGGCGCAACCCCAAGCGGGCGCATCTGCTCGTGTCGAACGTGCTCGGCAAACACGTGCCGCAGTCGCCGGCCGTGGTGTACGGGCACGGGTTCGCCCTCGGCCGCCGGGTGCGGGAACTGCTCGGCGCCGACGGGGCGCGGGCCTCGGTCGTCCTCGGGTACGCCGAGACCGCGACCGGGCTCGGGCACTCCGTCGCGGACGGGCTCGGCGACGCGCCCTACCTCCACTCCACCCGGCGGCCCGTCGACGGTGTCGCCCAGGCCGGCGGCTTCGAGGAGTCCCACTCCCACGCGACGTCGCACCTGCTGCTGCCGGAGGACCCGGAGCTGCTGGCCGGGACCGGGCCGCTGGTCCTCGTCGACGACGAGTTCTCCACCGGGAACACGGTCCTCAACACCATCCGCGCGCTGCACGAGCGGTACCCGCGCGAGCGGTACGTCGTCGTGGCCCTGGTCGACATGCGGTCGGCCGAGGACCAGGGGCGGCTCGCCGGTTTCGCCCGGGAGATCGGGGCCCGCGTCGACCTGGTGACCACCGCCAAGGGGACCGTGCGGCTCCCGGAGGGCGTGCTGGAGAAGGGGCAGGCGCTGGTCGCCGAGCACGAGGGGGCGCCCGCCGCCCCGGTGTGCGCGGGGTGGGTCGGCCGGGTCGAGCTGGGCTGGCCCCAGGGCGTGCCCGACGGCGGGCGGCACGGCTTCGCCCCCGCGCACCGGGAGCGCCTGGAGGCCGCGCTGCCGGGGATGGCCACACGCCTCGCCCGGGCCCTGCCCGAGGGCGCACGACGGGTGCTGGTCCTCGGCTTCGAGGAGCTGATGTACGCGCCGCTGCGGCTGGCGACGGAGCTGGAGCGGCTGGTGGACGGGGTGGAGACACGGTTCTCCACCACCACGAGGTCACCCGTGCTGGCCGTCGACGACCCCGGCTACGCGATACGCAGCCGTATCGTCTTCCCCGCCCACGACGGGCCCGCGGACGGGCCGGGGGAGCGGTACGCGTACAACGTGGCCGGCGGCGGCTTCGACGCGGTGATCGCCGTAGTCGACTCGACCGCCGACACGCCCGCCCTCCACGCGCACGACGGCCTCCTGGCCGCCCTCGCCGCCCACACCCCGACCGTCCTCCTCGCGGTCGTCCCGTCCTACGTCCCGTCCCCCGCCCCGTCCAAGGACGGGGCGCCGCCCCCGCACCGCACCGAAAGGCCCTTCATGCTGCCCGAGCCCCTGCGCGGCCCCGCGTTCTCCTCCTATGCGGCCGAGGAGGTCGGGTGGCTGCTGCAGGACCTCTCCGAGGTGACCCTGGAGGCGCCGACCGAGGAGCGGGAGGAGGCCATCCAGAGCGGCGGGGCGCACTACGCCGAGTCGCTGCCGGTCGAGTACCAGCCGAGCGAGCAGTACCAGGCCCTCTTCCACAGCGCCCTGGACGCCTCGGCCGAGCGGATCGCCGTGGCGGTCGGGGTCGTGACCGAGACCGTGCTCGCGGAGCGGTCCCCGCGCCCCGTCCTGGTGTCGCTCGCCCGCGCCGGGACGCCCGTGGGCGTGCTGATGCGCCGGTGGGCCCAGCAGCGGCACGGCGTCGAACTGCCGCACTACGCCGTCTCGATCGTGCGGGGCCGCGGCATCGACGCCAACGCGCTGCGGTGGCTGGCCGCCCACCACGACCCGGCGGACGTCGTGTTCGTCGACGGCTGGACCGGCAAGGGCGCGATCACCCGCGAACTCACCGCCGCCATCGAGGAGTTCGAGCGGACCGAGGGCGTCACCGGGTTCGACCCGGAGATCGCGGTGCTCGCCGACCCCGGCTCCTGCGTGCGCACCTACGGCACCCGCGAGGACTTCCTCATCCCCTCGGCGTGCCTCAACTCCACCGTCTCCGGGCTGATATCGCGGACCGTCCTGCGCGCGGACCTCGTCGGACCCGACGACTTCCACGGCGCCAAGTTCTACCGCGAGCTGGCCGGCGCCGATGTGTCCGTGGAGTTCCTGGACGTCGTCTCGGCCCGCTTCGCCGATGTCGCCGACACGGTCGACGCCCACACCAAGGAGCTGCTGTCCGCCGACCGCACGCCCACCTGGGAGGGCTGGGCGGCCGTCGAACGGATCAGCGAGGAGTACGGGATCCACGACGTCAACCTGGTCAAGCCCGGTGTCGGGGAGACCACCCGGGTGCTGCTGCGCCGGGTACCGTGGAAGATCCTCGCGCGGGCCGGGGCGGGAGCGGACCTCGACCACGTACGCCTGCTCGCCGAACAGAGAGGGGTACCGGTGGAAGAGGTGGCGGAGCTGCCGTACACCTGTGTGGGACTGATCCACCCCAAGTACACACGGGGCGCGACCGGCGCCGACGGCAAGGCGGTGACGGTCTGATGCCCGGCCCCCGTGTGCTCGTCGCCAGCGATCTCGACCGTACGCTCATCTACTCGACCGCCGCGCTCGCGCTGACCATGCCGGACGCGCGGGCGCCCCGGCTGCTCACCGTCGAGGTGCACGAGAACAAGCCCCTGTCGTACCTGACCGAGACGGCGGCCGGGCTGCTCACGGAGCTGGGGGACGCGGCGGTGTTCGTACCGACGACGACCCGGACCCGCAAGCAGTACCAGCGGATCAATCTGCCCGGGCCCACCCCGACCTACGCGATCTGCGCGAACGGCGGGCATCTGCTGGTCGACGGGGTCTCGGACCCCGACTGGTACGCGGGCGTGACCGCGCGGCTCGCGGACGAGTGCGCGCCGCTGGAGGAGGTCCGGGACCATCTCGCCGCCACCGCAGACCCGACCTGGGTGCGCAAGCACCGCATCGCCGAGGACCTCTTCGTCTATCTCGTCGTCGAGCGCGAGCTGCTGCCCGAGGAGTGGGTGAAGGGGCTCGCGGTGTGGGCGGAGAACCGGGGCTGGACGGTGTCGCTCCAGGGCCGGAAGCTGTACGCCGTGCCGAAGCCGCTGACGAAGAGCGCGGCGATGCGGGAGGTCGCGCGGCGGACCGGGGCCCAGCTGACGGTGGCCGCGGGCGACTCGCTGCTCGACGCGGATCTGCTGCTGGCGGCGGACCGGGCGTGGCGGCCGGGGCACGGTGAGCTGGCGGACGCGGCCTGGTCTGGGCCGACGATCACGGCGCTGCCGGAGCGGGGGGTCATGGCCGGGGAGCGGATCCTGCGGGAGTTCCTCCGGGCCGCGCGGGAAGGGTGACGCGAGGGGCGTCGCCGGGCGTCGTCCGGTCAGGGGGTGGGGGTGCCGCGGTCCGCGGGCTGCCGGTCGTCGGTGGTCGAGCGCGCGGTTCCCCGCGCCCCCTTGGTGTTGCCCTTCTTCAGGAGGCGGAGCGACACGAAGACCAGCACGGCCAGCGCGGCGGCCGCCAGGACGATCTTCGAGTACGTCGAGACGACCGCCGTCACCTCGGTCCAGTTGGCGCCCAGGAAGTAGCCGGCCAGCACGAAGAGCGTGTTCCAGATCGCGCTGCCCAGGGTGGTGAGGAGCGTGAAGACGGGCAGGGGCATGCGTTCGACGCCCGCGGGGACCGAGATCAGGCTGCGGAAGACCGGGATCATCCGGCCGAAGAAGACCGCCTTGGTGCCGTGCCGGAGGAACCACGCCTCCGTCCGCTCCACGTCGGAGACCTTGACGAGGGGCAGCTTCGCGGCGATCGCCAGGGTGCGGTCGCGGCCCAGGAGGGCGCCCACGCCGTACAGGGCGAGGGCGCCGATGACGGAGCCCGCCGTGGTCCACAGCAGCGCGGCGTAGAGGTCCATCCGGCCGGTGCTCGCGGCGAAGCCGGCGAGAGGGAGCACGACCTCGCTGGGGATCGGCGGGAAGAGGTTCTCCAGGGCGACGGCCAGACCGGCCCCCGGTGCCCCCAGCAGATCCATCAGGCCTATGATCCACAGGGGTGCGCCGCTCATCGACTCCGCTTGCATGGCTGTCATGGGCGCAGGCTAGGGGAACGAAGCTGAAGGGAGCCTGAGGTTCGGATGAACGCTCCCGGGCCGGAGGCCGTTGAACCCAGTGTGATCAACCGCAGCATCCGCCGCCGCAGCATCCCCCGCCCCCGCCGCCGCCCGCCCGGGGCGCGGGGGCGGCAGCGGAGGCCGAGCCGCCCACCGCGACCGTCGACAGGAGCTTGACCGTGTCCTGGTGACCCGAGGGGCAGTCCGCGGGGGCGGACGACTCTGCCATCGGGCGGCTCAGTTCGAAGGTGTCGCCGCAGGTCCGGCAGCGGTATTCGTAGCGAGGCATGTGCTCAGGCTATCCGGCCGCGGGCCGCCGTCAGCAGGACTTGTTTTCGACGGGTCGGTCACACTGGCCAAATTTTCACGCTGCCGACCGGGGCGGTTGTGAAAGTGACTGATAATTTGTGGTCGCTGTGTGGAGACCGGACGGCCGGGGGACCGGGGGGCCGGGGGACTCACAGCCGCGGGTGTGGCGGCTGTGACGGTCCACGCGGGCGATGCCAAGTGGGAGGGGGGACAGTCATGACCGCTGTCCTGTGTCGATCGGGAGTCACGTCCCCCGGTCGCTATGTCGCCGTGGGCGGGCGAAAGGTTGCCGCGTTCCGCCGGATCGTCGCCGCGCAGCACATGAGCCGTCCCCGCAGCGGAGCGCGCCATGGGCAGTGCTGAAGGAGAGGGCCGTATGCGCCGCCGCCGGGGGGCGGCACAGGAGCGCCGGGAGCAGGGGCTCCCGGAGTCCGAGTTCACCATGGAGCTGAAGGCGCCGCCCCCGCCGGCGGACGAGACCATGGAGCTCAAGGCCCCGCCCCCGCCGGCCGACGAGACCATGCAGCTGCGCGTGCTCGAACCGGGCATGCTCGACAGCCGGCCCGAGAAGTCGGCGACGGGCGGCAGGCGGGACAGGCGCAAGGCGGCCCGGCCGTCGTTTCGCGCCAGATTCCTGGCCGCCGTGGGCCCGCGCCTCGCCCCCTTGGCCCCGTATGCCCGCCGAATACGCCCGCAGTACCCGCGCCCCGGCCGTACCGACTGGCGGCGCTGGGTGCCGTCCTGGCGGCAGTCGCTGGGCGCCGGAGGGCTCGCGGTGGGATTCAGCACCATGCTGCTGACCATCGCCTACGCCGCCACGGACATACCCGAGGACCTCAACACCTTCGCCACCCAGCAGGACAATGTGTACTTCTGGTCCGACGGCACACCGATGGCCCGTACCGGCTGGGTGCGGCGCCAGGCGATGCCGCTGAAGGACGTCCCCGAGGACGTGCGCTGGGCGGTCCTCGCGGCGGAGAACGCGAGCTTCTACTCCGACCCCGGCATATCCTTCAGCGGTATCACGCGGGCCCTGGTGCGCACCGTGGGTGAGGGTGACACCCAGGGTGGTTCGACGATCACCCAGCAGTACGTCAAGAACGTCTATCTGACCCAGGACCGCTCGCTCAGCCGCAAGTTCGACGAGGCGATGATCGCCATCAAGCTCGACAACCAGATGAGCAAGGACGAGATCCTGGAGGGCTACCTCAACACCAGCTGGTTCGGCCGCGGCACCTATGGCATCCAGCGGGCCGCCCAGGCGTACTACGGCAAGGACGTCAGCGAGCTGAACGCGAGCGAGGCCGCCTTCCTCGCCTCCCTCCTCAAGGGCGCCGGCCTGTACGACCCCTCCCTCAGCCGGTCCAACCACGCCCGGGCCGTCGTGCGCTGGGAGTGGATCCTGGACCGGATGGTCGACCTCGGCAAGCTCTCCAAGGCCGAGCGCGCCACGTACCAGAAGTTCCCCGAGCCGCTGAAGCAGTCGAACCAGTACGACACCGGCAAGCAGAGCGACTACCTCGTGGAGCTGGCCGCCCAGTACGCGAAGAAGGCCGCGAACATACCGGACCAGGAGTTCGACATGGGCGGCTACCAGATCTACACGACCTTCGACCGCAAGCGGCAGACCGAGCTGACCGCCGCCGTCACCAAGGCCCGCGAGGACGTCGCGAAGGACAACCCCAAGAAGGCGAAGTCCGCCCACTTCGGAGCGTCCTCCGTCGCCGCCGACGGACGGATCCTCGCCGTCTACGGCGGCCCCGACCACCGCAGACAGGGCTACAACGAGTCCAACGCGACCACCGTCCCGTCCGGCTCGGCGTTCCTGCCGTTCGTCTACGCCGCCGCCCTGGAACACGGCGTCGTCAAGGAACGCGACGGCCGGTCGACACCTGTCACCCCGCAGACGCTCTACAACGGTGACGACGGGGTCGTCGTCACCACGCCCGAGGGCCCCTACTGGGACCGCAACGGCAAACGGGTCCGCGCCCGCAACGACGGCAAGCGGTCCTACGGCCAGATCACCCTGCACGACGCGCTCGCCAAGTCCGTGAACTCCCCGTTCATGCAGCTCGGCATGGACACCGGCCTGGACAAGGTGCGCTCCACCGCCGAGGCGGCCGGACTGCTGTCGTCCAGCTTCGGGGCGCAGGTGCCCGCCCTGTCCGTCGGCAGCGCCACCCCCAGCGCGATCCGCATGGCCAGCGGCTACAGCACGTTCGCCGCGGACGGCCGGCACACCGAGCCGTACTCGGTGCGCAAGATCACCCACAACGGATCCAAGGTCGGGATGTCCACACCCAAGCCGAAGCGGGCGGTGGGCGCCGAGGTGGCCCGGCAGGTCACCGAAGCACTCACGGACGCCTTCCGCAGCGACCACCCCGCCTCGCCGGGCGCGGCCTCCTACGAGGTCGCGGGCAAGGGCGGGACGACCCAGGACGACAAGGCCGCCTGGTACGTCGGCACGGCGGAGAAGGTGTCGACCGCGGTCGTCCTGTACCGGATCGACCTGTCCAAGAGCCTGGAGCCGCTGCGGCTCGACGGCATCGCCGGAACCCCCGGATCCGGCGTGCCCTACGACATCTGGTCCCGTGCGACGAGCGTCGGCTGACGCCGGATGAGCACCCGACCCGCAACCCTCGCAGAATGAGCCGCACATGAAGCCTGGCAGCAAGTCACACAAGGGGCGCCGCCGCAAAGCACGTCAGCCCCGCCGCACCACCCGGCCGCAGTTCCTGACCCTGGCCGCGCTGCTCGTCGTCGCCTCCCTCGTCGGCGGCTACATGGTGCTGAACCGTACGACCAGTACCGCGCCGACCGCGTCGTCCTCCGGTGGCGGGGACAGCAAGGGCGACTCCGCCAAGAAGGCCGAACCCAAGTGGGACGGCAGGACCAAGGTCATCGGGGACGGCTCCACCTCGTACACCGGCCCGCAGAAGGGGCAGCTGAAGGCCGTACCGCTCAAGCCGGGCGAGAAGCCCCCGCAGTTCGTCGTGTTCTCCTGGGACGGCGCCCTGGCCGGAGACGACAACCTCTTCGATCACTACCGGCAGATGGCGAAGCGCTACAACGCGCACATGACGTTCTTCCTCACCGGCATCTACCTGCTGCCGAAGGACAAGAGGAACCTCTACGACCCGCCGCAGCACGACAAGGGCTCCGCCGCGATCAGCTACCCCACCGACGACCACATCCGCACCACCATCGAGGAACTCGGCGAGGCCTGGCGCGAGGGCAACGAGATAGGCACCCACTTCAACGGCCACTTCTGCGGCGCCAAGGGCGGCGGCGACTGGAGCGTCGCCGAGTGGAAGCAGGAGATCGAGGAGTTCAACTCCTTCCTGGCGAACTGGAAGACCAACACCGGCTTCACCGACATGGACCCGCTGCCCTTCGACGTCAAGGCCGTCACCGGCGGCCGCGCGCCCTGCCTGGAGGGGCAGAAGAACCTGCTGAAGGCGGTCAAGGGCTTCGGCTACCGCTACGACGCCAGCTCCCCGGGCGCCTACCAGGTGTGGCCCGCCAAGAAGGAGGGCGTCTGGGACTTCCCGCTGCAGATGCTCCCGTTCAACGACGAGTACCAGGCGCTGTCGATGGACTTCAACTTCCTCTACAACCAGTCGGACGGCAAGACCGACGGTGACCCGGCGATGTACCCGACCTGGCAGCGGGAGACCATCGACACCTACATGTCCGGCTTCAACCGCGTCTACTACGGCAGCCGCGCACCGCTGTTCATCGGCAACCACTTCGAGCAGTGGAACGGCGGCATCTACATGAACGCCGTCGACGAGATCATCAAGACCGTCTGCACCAAGAAGGACGTGAAGTGCGTGTCCTTCCAGGAGTTGGCCGACTGGATGGACGTACAGAAGCCGTCGACGCTGGCGAACCTGCGCAATCTGGACCCGGGCCAGTCGCCGGACTGGGCGACAGTGGTCAAATAGTCTTCCCGTTCTCCGACTTGTTATTCCCCCCGACCTACTTCGCTTGAGGAGGTCATGTAAAGATTCGGACCCCGGGTACGACCAACTCGGGGGCAAGGAGAATGCAGTGAGATCAAGGACGTTGAGCCTCGCAGGCTCGACCGTCGCGGCGGCCGTACTGGCCACCGCGCTGCTGCCGATGACCGCCGCGCAGGCCGCCGGGTCGACGCCCAAGGTCACGAAGGCGACCAAGGACGCGTTCGGGCGGGTCGCGGACAACGTGATCACCGACCGCACGGCCGTGCTCGTCGGTGGTGGGGCGGCCCGCAAGTCGCTGAAGCCCACCGGCGGCGTCAAGCTGTCCAGCGCCCAGAAGAAGGTCGAGGACGGCAAGCTGAGCGCCCTGCGCGCCACCAAGGCGCGTCTCGCGGCCCTGGGCGAGGCCTACACCTCGGCCGACACCGCGGTCACCGTCGACAGCACCAAGGTCAAGGGCACGAAGGCCACGGTGAAGATCACCGAGCGTACGAGCCTGAAGTACAAGAAGATACGCGGCGACGAGCCCGCCTCCACGGGCTTCGAGGCGCACCACCAGCTCACCTTCACGGCGTCCGGTGGCACGTGGCAACTGACCGCCATGAAGGGCACGGACGGCGGCGCCCAGCGCATCAACGACCCCGTCGCCCCGGCCGCGGACGCCAAGCTGAGCCGTACGCCCATGGCCGTCCACCAGGCCCCGAAGGCCGCCACCAGCTGGCCCGCTCCTTCCGCGCCGAAGACGATCAACGGCGGGAAGTACAACTACCGGGCGATGGTGGCGTACACCGAGAAGTACTGGAAGAACTACAACCCGGCGTACCGCAAGTACAACTCGATGGGCGGCGACTGCACCAACTACCTCAGCCAGGGCCTCCTGGCGGGCGGCTGGCAGCAGATCTCCAAGGTGACGCCCGAGGAGTACGACACCTGGTACTACGCCTCGAACGGCACGGCCGACGCGTGGATCGGTGTCAACGAGTGGTCCTGGTTCACCCAGACCGCCAAGCGCACCACCCCGCTCGCCAACGTCTACCAGATGGACATCGGCGACGTGCTCCAGGTCGACTTCAACCGGGACGGCGACAAGGACCACTCGATGATGGTGACCTTCCGCAGCTCCAGCGGTGTGCCGTACCTGACGTACCACGACGCGGACACCTACCGCCGTTCGGTCGCGAGCATCATCGCCTCGTACCCGAACGCGTACTACTACGCGTACCGCACCTGAGCGGGCCGACTCCCGTCGGGCCTCTCAGGAGCCCGTGCCGGCGCCCTCTCCGCCTTCGGTGAGGGCGTCGGCCCTTTTCCGTCTGCCCTCCTCGGCCTCGGCCCGCACCCGGTCTTCCCGCTCCGCCTGGGCCGGATGCCGGGCCCGCCAGTACGGGCTGTCGTGCGGCAGCGCCGAGCCGACCCTGCCGTACATCCCGAACGTCATCAGCAGGACGCCGACGACAAAGCTGAACAGGACGTTCTGGATGCGGAACGCGAGGAAGTTGGAGTCGGTGTCCAGCAGCGCCATGTTGCCGAAGCCGCTCAGGATGAACAGGACGCCCAGCGTCATGTTCAGGGTGGAGGCGAAGTTGCCGCCGATCACCATGCCGACGAGCAGCAGCAGCCCCACCGCGATCGACAGGACGCTCAGCGTGCCGTTCGTGTTCAGCCCCGCGACCTGGTCGCCGCGCGTGTCGAACCAGCCGACCTTGTCGATCAGGCCGAGGATGCCGAAGGCGACCAGGAACAGGCCCATCAGGCCCGCCCCGAACCGGTAGACGCGGTTCAGCCGGTGGTCGACGGGAAGATGCTCGTCGATCTTGATCCGCCGCCGGGGACCCGCGTGCTTGCCCTGGGACCGCACGGGGTGCGTGGCATGCGTGGCCATATCCGCCTCCTAGGCGTGAGCGGAGGCCTCCGTACCCCTTCAGCATCCGCCGGGGTGCCCCGGCGGGCAAACCGGCCCCGCCCCTCAGGCGCTCCCGCCGCGCTCCTTGCGGATCTGGTCGACCACATGGGACACCGTCTGCCGTACGGACTCCGTCTCGGTCAGGAAGTGCCAGTAGTCGGGGTGCCGGCCCTCCAGCGTGGCGACCGCGCGGTCCAGCCGGGCCACCGAGTCGTCGAGCGGGCGGGCGTGCCGGGGATCGGGCGTGGAACGGCCCGCCATGGCGAGACGCTGCGCGTCACGGATGGCGAACCGGGTGCGATCGATCTCCTGCTGGGGGTCCTTCTGCACGGCGTTCAGCCGCCGCAGCCGGTCGCCCGCCGCGGAGACCGCCTCATCGGTCCGGTTCAGCAGCGCCCGCACGGTCGACAGCAGCGCCGTCGCGTCCGGCCAGCGCTGCGCGTCACGCGCGGCACGCGCCTCACGCAGCTTCAGCTGCGCCTGCTCGACGTCGGCCGCGGCCTGGTCCGGCACCTGCTGGAGGTCCTGCCAGCAGGCCGCCACGAATCTGCGCCGCAGCTCGCTCAGCATCTGCGGCACCTGCCCCGCCCGGGTGCCCAGCGCCTCCGCGCGGGTCCGCAGCGACACCAGCCGGTGGTCGATCTCGGCGGCCTTCTCCGGCAGCCGCTCGGCCTCCGCCCGTACCGCCTCCGCCTCCCGCACGACCCGGTCGGCGCGCTCCAGCGTCTCCGCCACGCCGTGCCGGCCGGCCCCCTGGTTGAGCTTGGTCAGCTCCGGCGCGAGCGCCGCGAGCCGCGCGGCGAGGTCGTCCGCCTTCAGCCCCGACTCCCGTACGCCGTCCAGGGCGTTGGAGGCGGCGAGCAGGCCCTGCCGGGCGCGCTCCACGGCCGGGGCGAGCCGGGCCAGCTGCGTCTCGGCCTTGCCGAGCAGCGGGCCCAGCCCCTCGGCGAAACGGTCCAGCTCCTGCTTGGCCCGCCCCAGCTCGTCCTTGGCGGCGGTCAGCTCGGTCCGGGCGCGGGCGGCGGCGGACGCCTCCAGGTCGTCCCGGTCCAGATCATGGGCGTCGACGGCGGCGATGTACCGGCCGCTGACCTCGTCGATCCGCCGACCGAGCGCCTCGAAGCCGGAGACCGCCTGGCGGGCGGCGGGGGAGTCGTCCACCGCCGTGATGGTCTCTATGGAGATCCGCAGGTCGCGCTGGGCGGTGTCCAGCTCGTAGAACGCGGCCGCCGCCGCGTCCTTCGCCGCCTGCGCCTCGGCCCGCTGCCCTTCCGCCCGCCCGCCGAACCACCGCCGGGTCCCGCCCCCGGCGAACGCGGCGGGCAGCGCCAGAGCGGCGAGCAGGGGCAGGCCGAGGAGCAGCAGGCAGTCGCGGGCGGCGGAGCGCCGGGGGGAGCGGGGCCGGCCGGGCCGCTGACGCGCGGGGCCGGCTGCTCGTCGTGGTGCACGGCTGTGGGGTTGTCGTGCGCTGGGCACAATCGGCGTGTACGGCTCTGCTGGTGTCGCCGTCACATCCCTCTCCCGTGCTGTCATCCGCCCTGACCGGTGCCATTCTCCCACCGGTCAAGGACGAAAACACGGGCTGATCGGTTCAGGGACGAAATAGCCGGGGCGGGGCCGAGGGGTCAGCCGGCGCTCCGTACGGTGACCGAGCCGTCCTCGGTGTGGGCCTTCACCACATGGGAGCTGCCGGCGTCACGGGGCACGGACACGGCCACGGAACCGTCGTCGCTCCCGGTCGTCACCCGGTACGAGGCCTCGCGGGGCAGCCCGATGGTGATGGAGCCGTCGTCGCTGCGGGACTCCACCAGGTCGGGCACCGCGCCGAGTTCGAGCTTGACCGAGCCGTCGTTCGTGCTGGCCCGGACGCTGCGCGACTCTACGCCGAGCGCGTGCACCGAGCCGTCGTCGCTGTGCATCTCCAGGGGGCCGCTGCTGTCGCTGACCCGTACCGCGCCGTCAGCGGTCCGGATCTTCAGCGACTGCGTGAACCCCTTCGCGCGCACGCTCCCGTCCCCGTCCTCCACGACGACGGCCACGCCGCGCGGCACCTCGATGCGGTGCCTGGCGGAGCAGTCCGCGACGATACCGGAGCACTTCAGCCGCAGCTTCAGCCGGTCGTCCGCCATCTCCCACGTCACCCGCGGGTCCCCGCCGACCACGACCCGGCCCTCGAACCACCGGGTCACCTCGACCTCGTCCACGTCCGCCGCGACCAGCTCCAGCGCCGAGTCGTCCGAGTCGACGGTGAGCGTACGGCCCTCCAGCGCGAAGGCCCGGTGCTCCGGCTCCCGGTCGTCCCCGGCGTCCGCACCGCACGCGGCGACGGACGCCATGAGCGCGACGGCGAGCCCGGCGACGGCCACCGTTCCCGTGCGTGACCTGCGAGCCGTACGAGCCATGACGATCTCCCCCTGGGGCCGGTCTTTCCCATGTCCGCCGGCATCCGCCGAGCGTGTTCCGACCGTACGGAGCGGCGGTCCTCGGGGGGATCCGGGCCGCTCCCGGATCAGGGGTGGGGATAACCCCCGGTTAACGGTTTGCGGGGCACAGCCCACGGCAATGTAGGCTGTCGACTCGTACTCGGGTGCGTAGCTCAGGGGTAGAGCGCCTGCCTTACAAGCAGGATGTCGGCGGTTCGAAACCGTCCGCGCCCACCGACGACAGGGCCAGGTGAACGGCCCTGTGACGGCCCCTCGGAGCATCCTCCGGGGGGCCTTTTCTCGTCAGGCACCGTCCTGAGGGGGCTCCTTCGTCGTCTCGCGGGCGTGTTTCAACAGGCTCCGGGCCGTGACGCGTTCCTCTGTGGCCAGCTCGGCCCAGAAGCGGTGGCAGCTGACGAACACCGCCAGTTCGCGTTCGCGTTCGCGGAGCTTCTCCACCTCGGCCTGTTCGTCGGGTGTCCAGCCGGGGGAGGCGGGGCGCTCTATCCGGCGCCAGCCCTTGTCGTCGCTGAAACCGTCCAGGGGCTCGACGGACCAGGGCAGCCGCTTCAGCAGCGCCAGGAGCTCGGCCCGGACCTGATGCAGCTCCTCCTGGCCGGCGAGGAGGTCACTGGGGAAGTCATAGGTCTTAGCCACACGGCAATGCTACGCCTGTTCGAATTTGTGATGCGAGTTCCTTCTTCCGCTTCGAGGGTCGTGTCACTCGGACCTCCAAGCTCTCCCTTGGGGTTCTTCGGTATCTTCTTCCTCCATGACCCTCGATGATCTGCGTGTCTTCGTCGCCGTGTGCCGGGCCGGGAGTCTCAGTGCGGTGGCACGGGAGCTGGGCTGTACGCAGTCGGCGGTGAGTCAGCATGTGCGGCGGCTGGAGCGCGAGGTGGGGGTCGGGCTGGTCGAACGGCAGGCCCGCGGTGTGGTGCCCACGCGGGCCGGGCGGGTGCTCCAGGAGGCCGCGGCCGAGGGGATCACCGGGCTCGATCTCGCCCTGCGGCGGCTCGCCGAGATGGTGCGGGGCGACGGCGGCGTCGTACGGATCGCCACCGGCGGCACGACCGTGCGGCACTTCATGGCGCAGGGCATCGTCGACTTCCGGCGGTCGTACCCGGACGTGGGACTGGAGTTCCAGACCGTACGGTCCAGCGCCGGCTGCGTCGACGCGCTGGGTGATCCGGCGCGCGACCTCGACCTGTCCTGGGTGACCCTCGGGCCCGCCGTCCGCGGCATCGAACAGCGGGCCGTCGTCGAACTCCCCTGGGTGCTCGCCGTACGCGCCGACGACGAACTCGCCGGGCGGGAGCGGATCGACGCCGGGGAGCTGGACGGGATGCGGCTCATCGGGCTGCCGGAGAACTCCACCTCGTACGCCCATCTGGACGCCGCCTACCGGGAGTTGGGCATAAAGACCGGCCCGTCCGGTGCCGGGGTGGCCGACTGGGACACCGCGATCCTCCTCACCGAACTCGGGGTCGGCCACGCCGTCGTCCCCGCCCTGCCCGGCTGGACCGGCCCCGGCCACCCCGGTCTGCGCTTCGTCCCGGTCCCCGACCTGCCGCCGCTGACCGTCGGCTGGGCGGTACGGCGGTGGGACGCGCTCTCACCCCCGGCCCGGGCCTTCGCCGACACGGTCGCCCGGCACGCGGTACGCGTGGGAGGGGCGGTGCGGCCGGCGTCCGAGGGGTGAGGGGGAGAACTGAGGGGGCAGGGGTGAGCGGCGGGAGCGGAGCGGCCAGAGGTTGGGCGGCCGGGGGTGCGGTGCTGCGGGGCCGTGGCGGGCGGCTCAGTGGCCCGCCGCCCTCAGGTCCGCCACCACCCTCGCCGCCACCGGGGCCGGTACGCCGTGGCGTTCGGCGGCGCGGAGCAGTGCGCCGCCGATCGCGTCCAGTTCGAGCGGGCGGCCGGACTCGGCGTCGCGCTGCATCGACGACTTGGTGGCGGGCGGGAAGGCGTCGTAGCGGCGTACCGCCTCGGCCGGGTCCACGGGCGCGCCGACCGCCGCGCCGACCGCCGCCGTCTCCTCCACCAGGGCGGTCAGCTCCTCGCGGTGACGGGTGCGGATCTCGCCCAGGGGCAGGCCGTAGCGGGTCGTCAGCAGGGCGAACGGGGCCAGGAACGACATCTTCGCCCACAGCACCGCCGTCTCGCCGGGCAGTACGCGGGTGGCGATGCCGGACCATTCCAGGGCCCCGGCGAGGGAGTTGAGGCGGTCGGCGGGGGCCTCGTCGCCGGTCAGGTCGACCTCCGCGAAGGGGCTGCCGTGCGCGATGACGCCCGGCGCGACCCGGGTGGACTCGACACGGATGGTCGCCGGGGCGACGTGGGCGGTGTCGCCGTAGTGGGCGCGCAGGGCCGCCGGGTGTTCGACGCCGTTCAGGAACGGGACGACGAGGGTGCCGGGGATCAGGGACGACGCGGGGAGGCGGTCCAGGGCCGGGCCGAGGGTGGTGTGCTTCACGGTGAGGAGGACCGCGTCGACCGGTTCGCGCAGTTCGGCGGCGGTCTCCACGCGGGCGGTGAAGTCGCCGAAGCGGGTGCTGGTGACGCTGATGCCGTCCTTGTCCAGGGCGCGGGCCGTCTCGTCCCCCGCCAGACAGATGACGCGGTTGCCCGCGCGGGCGAGGAGCGCGGCGAGCAGGCCGCCCACCCCGCCGGGTCCGAGCACCGCCACGGTGAGCCGTTCGTTCGTCGACATGGTCCCCTCGTCTCTGCGTCGTCCTCGTCGGCCGGCCGGCGGCCTCCGTGATGATCACAAAGGGGCAGGGTGGAGTCAATCCTCGGGGAAACTTGCCGAAACCCAAGCTTTTGCTTCATGTCGAGGTGAGACTGGAGCCCGCGCGGGAGACTGGGCTCATGTGCCGAAGCATCAAGACTCTGCGACCGCCCGCGATCCCCGAGGAAGCCACCGAGGACGACATCCGGGCCGCCGCCCTGCAGTACGTCCGCAAGGTGTCCGGTTTCCGCGCGCCCGCCGCCCACAACCGTGAGGTGTTCGATCACGCGGTGGAGGCCGTCGCGGCCGCCACCGCGGAGCTGCTGGCAGGGCTGGAGGTACGCGGCGCCGCGGCCCGGCGGGCCGGGTAGGTGCGGCGGGCCGGGTGGGTGTGGCCGGCCGGGTGGGTGCGGCGGGCCGGGTGGGTGCGGCGGGCCGGGTGGGTGCGACGCCCGCACCACGGCGCCATGACCCGTTCGGGTCCGCCGGCCCTCAGCCGGCGGCCCGCGGGTGCCGCATGAAGTACGCCGCCGCCGCGCCCGCGCCGAAGAGGGCGGCCAGGGAGACCGCCGCTGCGAGCCAGGTGGGGCCCAGCCAGTGGGCGCCGAGGTAGCCGAGGGCGACGCTGTAGCCGGCCCAAGCGAGGCCCGCCAGCGCGGACCAGGGGAGGAAGTCGCGGGCGCGGTGACGGGCGGCGCCCGCGCCGAGGGAGACGACCGAGCGGCCCGCGGGGGCGAAGCGGGCGATGACGACCAGCAGGCCGCCGCCCCGGGCGAGCGCCGCGCCGAGACGTTCCTGCGCGGTGGTCAGGCGCCGGGACCGGGCGATCGCGCGGTCCAGCCGCGCACTGCCCGCCCACGCCAGGCGGTACGCCACGAGGTCGCCGAGGACGGACGCCGTGGCCGCCGCGAGGATCAGGACGAGGACGTCGGGGACGTCGCGGGGCATCGCGCCCGCCGCCGTCTCCGCCGCGGCAGCCGTGGCCGCCGCGACGACCAGGACACCGCTCGGCAGGACCGGGAGGAACACGTCCAGCACGATGGACGCGGCCACGACGGCGTAGATCCATGGGCCGGCGGTCAGCCAGCCCAGACTCTCAAGCACCGAGCACTCTCCTGTTGTCCCCCGACATCACGGTGATCCCGTGATAGCCGAACAGCGTACGCCCCGGGTACGACAGAAGGCCCACAGGGGCTCATGTGTCCGTCACGGACGGTTCATCAGAGGCGGTTCGTACGACCGGAAGCAGCCGGGGGCGGGCCGGGGAGCAGAGGGAGTGCCGGGCGGGGAGGGGAGCCGAGGAGGAGAGGTGCGCGGACTCGGGAGTGTGCGCGACCGCCGGGTGCGTGTGGCGCCCCGGCGGCCGGGCGCGGCCTCGATGTCGGTATCGGCCTCGGTGTCGGTGTCTGTGTCGGTCAGGCCGCCACCGGCTCCCTCTTCCCCGCCTCCCTGTTCTGGGCCGTCGAGCGCTTGGCGATGAACCTGTCCAGTCCGAGCGCGCCGGAGCCGGTGAAGACCAGGAGGAACATGGACCAGCAGTAGAGGGCCGCTAGCTCGCCGTTGTTCTGGACGGGCCACAGGGCCTCAGGCTGGTGGACCTTGAAGTACGCGTAGGCCATGGCGCCCGAGGCGATGAACGCGGCGAAGCGGGTGCCGAGGCCGAGGAGGACCAGGCTGCCGCCGACGAGTTCGATGACGGCCGCGTACCAGCCCGGCCAGGCTCCGGTGGCGGCGGTTCCGCCCTGGCCGTCGACGCCGCCGAGGAGGCCGAAGAGGCTCTTGGCACCGTGGCAGGTGAACAGCAGTCCGATGACGATGCGGAACAACCCGAGGACATATGGCTGGGCGCTGTTGAGGCGTCCGGTCATGTGGGGTGACTCCTTCGGTATCACCCGGTCCGGAGGGACCGGTGGGGACGGGATTACCGGCGGGTCACTCCAGTTATGCACTGCTACTCGATGGTTACAAGTTCAACATCTGGCCAGGTCCTTACCTCCGCTTGGTCGGATTTTCCCCCCGTTACCGCGCGTAGAACGGCTCGTGCCACCGCGTCCGCGTCCGAAAGAGTGACCGAATCCACGCCAGGTCGGGCTCCCGCGGCGGTCACCCAGTGCACCCCCTCCGTCGGCACGCCGAGAGCGAACCGCCTCTCGTGCGGCACCCCATGACGATCTATCAGGTGATACGGGCGAGATGTCACGTCCAGCCCGCCCGTCTCGTGCCCGTCCACCCGGTGCGGGCGGCACGCGCCCTCCCGCAGCAGCCGGGCGAGCAGTTCGTCGGCCGTCCGGCGAACGTCCGGTTCGGGCAGCCGTGCCTCGACGAGCGTGGTGACCCGGACGTCGGAGCCCGGCACCTCGGGGGAGTGGGCGAGCCAGGCGCCGTCGTCCTGGCGTACCTCCAGGCCGGGGCCGAGGACCGTCAGGACGCCCGCCTCGATCAGGGCGGTCATCTCCTCGATACGGCTGCGGGGCGGGCCGATGGAGAGGAAGGCGTTCAGGGGGGTGTACCAGCGGTCCAGGTGCTCCCGGCGGGAGTCGCCGGTCAGCCCGCCGTGGTCCACGATCAGGCGCAGCTCGTTGCGCAGGTCCCGCAGCACGTCCAGCGCGGCCTTCTCCGGGCCCGCCACATTGCCGAGCGCGGCCCGCGCGGCATCCTCGCGGAGGTGGGCGAGCAGCCAGGTCCGCCAGGCCCCCGGATCCGGGAACACGAGCCCCGCGTACGGGCGCGAGACGCGCTCCCAGGACCAGCGGTCACGCTCGGGCACCCCGAACTCGTCGAGGACCGCGGCCTCTTGGCGGCTGCGGTGCGGGGCGGCCAGGAACCGCTCACGGAAGGTGTCGTCGCCCGCAGTCCGCTCGCCCGCCGCCTGCCCGCTCGTCGCCGCCTCGCCCGGGCGCCGCCTCAGCGCCTCGTAGTAGACCGTCTCCACCTCCTTCGCCACCAACGGCCATATCTCAGCGAGGAAATCCGGTGCCTCCCCGGAGTCGGCGCGCTTGCGGAAGCCGGCGATCACCTCGGGGGTCAGGACCAGCGGCACATGGCGGCCGTAGGGACCCTTGGCGTTGTCGCCGCGCGCCTGGTACGGCACTCCGCGCCGGGAGCCGGCGTAGAGGCGGGGCTCGCGGCCCGAGGGGAGGTAGCGCGGCGACCGGGGCCGCCGGGCGCCCGGCTCCGGCTCGTCCTCGTCCCGCTCGCCCTCCTCCCGGTCGTACACGAAGCGGCCGCCCCGGCCCGTCGTCAGGAGGGCCATGTGGTCGAAGAAGTTGAGGCCGAGTCCGCGCAGGAGGACCGGTTCCCCGGGGGCGAGGGAGGAGAGGTCGAGGTCGGCCGGGTTGGCGGGCGGGAGGTGGCGCAGACCGTGCCGGGCGGCGTGCGCCGTCGTACGGCGCTCCGCCTCGTCCGGGACCGTGGGCAGGTGGCCCTGGGCGAGGACCACGGCGGCGAGGTCGGCGAGGACGTGGCCGGTGGCGAGGGTGAGGCGCTGGCTGCCGTCGGGCGCGTCGTCGAGACGGACCGCGCGGGTCCGGTGCGTCCGTACCCGGATCGCGGGCGGCGCGCCCCGCACCACCTCGGCGAAGACCCACTCCAGGTAACGGCCGTACTGGGCGCGGGTCGGATAGTCGTCGGGGCCGGGCGCGGGAGGGCCGCCGGGGTCGGCCCGGTCGGCGGCCCACTCGTAAAGGCTCGGCCCCGGGCGTATCGGACCCGAGCAGTCCACGCTCTCGTCGGTGAAGAGGGTGACCTGCGAGGCCACGGTGTTCATCAGCAGCCGCGGGGACTGGGCGGTGCGCCACACCTGGCCGGGACCCGGCGGGGCCGGGTCGACGACATGGACGGTCAACCGGATCCCGGGGTGCAGCAGTTCGGGTGCTGAGGCGCAGAGGCGTTCCAGGACGCTGGTGCCGCGGGGGCCGGCGCCGACGAGAGCGACGCCGATGTCACTGTTCCCTGGCAACTCGGACAAGGGGGTAACTCCCGTGCGTGTGGGGCACACCGTGGGGCGCGGTGCGGCGGACCGCCCGAGAGGAAGCGGACGGTCCGCCTCATCATGCCGTCGGACGGCACGCGAACGGAGCCCTGAAACCCTTCAGGGCACCCGGTGTGGGATGCCTCACGCGCATCCCGGACAACAGGGGTGGCAACCGTGCCCAATGGCGCTATTGGGGGGTGATTACCGACTCCGTGACCGTCTCCAGCCGGGCCTTCCCGCCCTGTCGGGCCCGTGCCTGCTCGAACCGCAGCCGGGCAGAACGGCCGCGCAGCGTCAGGGTCATGAGCTGGTTGCCGAACCAGGGGCCGCCCGCCCTGTGCCAGTCGATGGACGGCCGCCCGCCCCGCCCGTGCCGTGCGAGCCACCGGCCGATCGCCCGCCCGACCCGGCTCCAGCCGAAGTGGAAGCCCAGCTTCATGGACAGGGGGACGGAGTTGTGGACCGGGGAGCAGGTGAGCTGCAGAACGCGGGCGTCCGGCACGGCGGGGGCGTCGGCGGGCCAGGACGGCTGGGCGATGTAGGCGTGGTGCACGTCTCCGGAGAGCACCAGTACGGTCGCCGGGGCGCCGTCCCCCGAGCCGGCCTCGGCCGTCAGCGCGGTCAGCGCCTCGAAGGACTCCGGGAACGCGGCCCAGTGCTCCAGATCCGCCGCCCGCCGCACCTTCTCCCCGAACCGCGCCCAGCGCTGCCCGCGCACGCCCTGGCACAGCGCCGCGTTCCACGCCTCGGCCCCGTGCACCAGGTGCGGCAGCAACCAGGGCAGCGAGGTGCCGATGAGGAGGTGGTCGCACGAGCCGGGGTCGTCCAGCGCCTGCTCCCGCAGCCAGGCGGCCTCGCCCGCGTCCAGCATCGACCGGTTGGCCTCGTCGAGGACCCGCGCGGCCCGGCTGTCGAGCATCAGCACGCGGACGCGTCCGAAGTCCCGCCGGTAGCTCCAGCGGACCGAGGCCGGGTCCCGGTCCGCCTCGGTGGCGTGCGCGCGCAGGACGTCCGTACCGTCCGGGACGGCGCGTACGGCGGCGTAGACCGGGTCGGCGGCCAGTTCGGCGGGGGTGAGGTTGCCGAGGTGCTGGTGGACCCAGTACGACATCAGTCCGCTCAGGATGCGCTCCTGCCACCAGGGGGTGTCCCGCATGTCGGCGAGCCAGGACGCGCTGGTGTTCCAGTCGTCGATGACGTCGTGGTCGTCGAAGATCATGCAGGTGGGCACGGTGGACAGCAGCCAGCGGATGCCCGGGTCGAGCCAGGACTCGTAGTAGAGGTGGGTGTACTCCTCGTAGTCGGTGACCTGCGCGCCCGGCGGTTTCCGCAGGTCGCGGCGGGAGGCGAGGTAGGCGCGGGTGGCCTTGGAGGTCTCGTCCGCGTAGACCTGGTCGCCGAGGAGGAGCAGGACGTCGGGGCGCTCGTCGCCCGCCCCGGCGGCGATACGGGAGGCCAGCGCGTCCAGGGCGTCCGGGCCCACCGGGTCGGGGTCGCCGTGGGGCGGCGCGGCCCAGCGGCAGGAACCGAAGGCGACACGGACCGGGTCGCCGCCGGCCGGGGTGTGGATCTCGGAGGGCGGGAAACGGGAGTCGGGCAGGGGCCAGACCGGGGAGTCGTCGAGGAGGACCTCGTACGACGACACCGTGCCCGGGGTCAGGCCCGTCACCGGCACCAGCGCGTAGTGGTGGCCGGCGATCTGGAAGGTGCGGGCCGTGCCGCCCCCGCCGCCGGCGCAGCGCACCTCGGCCGTGCAGGGGCGGCTCGTCTCGACCCAGACGGTCGCGGTCGAACCGTCCACGTATCTCAGCAGTGGGCCAAGGCGCAGTTCCGCCATCGGCGATCACCCGCTCCCTCTCTGGTCGGAGGCCCCTGGGGGACTGTGTCCCTGCGGGCCACCCTCCTCCGTCGCCCCGTACGGTACGCAACGACGGAGGAGGTCGGAGAGGTTCCGGGTCACCTGGAGCGCGCCGGGTATGTCAGCAGTTCGCGAGGTAGCCGTTGAGGGCGCTCTTCTCGGCGGAGTCCACCGACAGGTCGTAGTAGTACTTCACCTGGACCCAGGCGCGGACGTACGTGCAGCGGTACGCGGTGCGCGACGGCATCCAGGTGGCGGGGTCCTGGTCGCCCTTGGCCTGGTTCACGTTGTCCGTGACGGCGATGAGCTGCGGGCGGGTCAGGTCGTTGGCGAACTGCTGCCGCAGCGAGCTGCTCCAGTTGTCGGCCCCGGAGTCCCACGCCTCGGCCAGCGGCACGAGGTGGTCGATGTCCAGGTCGGAGGCGGCGGTCCAGGTGGCGCCGTCGTAAGGGGAGTACCAGCTGCCGCTGGTGGAGGCGCAGGCGGAGTCGGTGACGACGTTCGTGCCGTCCCGCTTGAGGACCGTCTCGCGGGTGTTGCAGCTGCCGCTGATGGTGATCCAGTGGTTGAACAGGTCCCGGCTGTAGCCGGTGCGGTCCTCGGTGGCCACGGTGAGGCTCGCCAGGTAGCTGCGGGCCGTGGCGGCGCTGACCGGGGTGGGCAGGGCGGCGGAGGCGGTCGGGGCGTTGAAGAGCGCGGCGGAGGCTATGAGTCCGCTGAGCGCGGTGAGTATGCTGAGCCGTCGACGCGCGTAGAACCTGCGCATGGGAACTCCTTGTGGGGCCGGGGGGTTTGGGGCGCGAGCGATTGAAGGGTCGCGGTGCCGTGTTGCCGGCGGATGAGCGTCGGGTGAGAAGTTAATGACGTGCGCATGACACGACAAGGGGTGCGGTGGGGATTGGTGCGGGGGCGCCTTCCGGCTCGGGGGTCCGTGTGCGTCGGCGGGTGCGGGTGCGTCGTGGTTTCTCGCGCAGTTCCCCGCGCCCCTGAAAGGCGTCCGGGGCTGCGCCCCGTGCTTTTCGGCCGAAGGGCGGGCCGCCCGCACCCGAAGGGCGGCCCCGAGTCCCCCACGCCGCGTCGCGTACCATGGGTCCCGCAGAAGGGGAGTAGCTCTTCGCCGGGACCGTCGACATACTGCTCAGCTCGTCTGAGCCGGCGCCCGGAGCGGGTCATCGACAAGGGGCCCGCCAGCGAGACCTTCGGCAAGCAGTGCACACCCGTGCGACCCCGCACGGGTGAACGTGTGCTGCCGTGCCGAGGTGTCGCGTCAGTGGACGGTTTCTCTCGGTGGGGCAGCCCGACCGATTGAGGACCCTTGATCAGCTTCAGTGTCACGGCGCTCGTCTTCGGCGTCGTCTTCCTCGCCGAGCTCCCCGACAAGACCGCGCTCGCCGGCCTCGTCCTCGGCACCCGTTACCGCGCCTCGTACGTCTTCGCCGGCGTCGCCGCGGCCTTCGCCGTGCACGTCGCGCTGGCGGTCGCCGCGGGCAGCGTCCTCACCCTGCTGCCCCAGCAGATCGTGCACGCGCTGACCGGTGTGCTGTTCCTGGGCGGCGCGGCGGTGCTGCTCATGAAGAAGGACGAGGACGAGGAGGAGATCCGCAGGCCCGAGAACCAGAGCTTCTGGAAGGTCTCCGGCGCGGGCTTCATGCTCATCCTCGTCGCCGAGTTCGGTGACCTGACCCAGATCATGACGGCGAACCTCGCGGCGCGGTACGACGACCCGCTCTCCGTGGGTCTCGGGGCCGTCCTCGCGCTGTGGGCCGTGGCCGGGCTCGGGATCGTCGGCGGCCGGGCGCTGATGAAGAGGGTGCCGCTGAAGCTGATCACGCAGATCGCGGCCGTGCTGATGACGGGGCTCGGTGTGTGGAGTTTGTGGGAAGCCGTGACGGGATGACGAAGGGGGTGGCGGTCGACCCCGTTGTTTTGTACCGTGGAGGAACAAAGTGGCTCCCGCCCGCATTCCCTGACCGGTGGGCGGGGCCGCCTTGTCCTTCCACGGGGCCGTACGGCCGCCTCCGGCGCCCGGCCCCTTCCCGCGTTCCCGCGCCCTGGAGCTTGCCGATGCCGGCCACGACCGTTCTGACCGCCCGCGCCTTCCTGCTCGACATGGACGGCACCCTCGTCAACTCGGACGCCGCGGTCGAGCGGGTCTGGCGGCGCTGGGCCGAGCGAAACGGGCTCGACGGCACCGAGGTCATGCGGGTGGTCCACGGACGCCAGGGATACGCCACGATGGCCGTCCTCCTGCCGGACCGGCCCATGGAGCAGAACTACGCGGACAACGCGCGAATGCTGGAGGAGGAGACGGCCGACGTGGACGGGGTCGTCCCGATCCCGGGCGCGCCGGAGTTCCTCGCGTCCCTCACCGCCGGCGGAGTGCCGCACGCGCTGGTGACCTCCGCGAACGTTCCCCTCTCCACCGCGCGGATGACCGCCGCCGGGCTGGCCCGGCCCGACGTCCGGGTCACCGCCGAGTCCGTCGGCGCGAGCAAGCCCGACCCCGAGGGATTCCTGAAGGGCGCCGCCGAACTGGGCATCGCCCCCGAGGACTGCGTCGTCTTCGAGGACTCCGAGGCGGGCATCCGGGCGGGCCACGCCGCCGGCATGCGCGTCGTGGGCATCGGATCGCGCGCGGCCGCCCACGGGCCGGACGTCGTGGTGCCCGATCTCCGCTCGGTACGGGTCGAGACGGGCGACGCCGGGCTGGTCAGGCTGCGCATCGGCTAGACCGACCGCCGTGCCACCGCATGGACCGACCGCCGTGCCACCGCATGGAGCGACCGCCGTGCCACCGGCTGGAAGCGGCCGCCGCGCCCCGGACGGGGCGCGGGGCGGTGGTTGTCAGGCCCCGGTGTTCTTCGGGCCCGTCTGCTGGACCACCTCGAAGGACCAGACGGTGGAGGCGGACGCGGCCGGCTTGGGGCGGTCGGCCGGGGGCTGGTCGCCGCCGCCCTGGTGGGCCTGCTTCATCGGGCCCTCCATCCACGCCTCGAACGACGCCTCGTCGCGCCACCGGGTGTACACGAGGTAGTTGTCGGTGCCGTCGACGGGCCGCAGCAGCTCGAACCACTCGAACCCGTCGGAACTCTCCACCACCCCGGCACGAGAGGCGAACCGCTTCTCCAGCACCTCGCGCTGCTCCGCGGGGACGGTGAGGACGTTGATCTTGACGATGCTCATGGGGTCATCCTGCATCACGGGGTGCACGGGGGTGGGCGCCGACCCCGCGTCAGGGTTCCTCGGTTTCCGATTCCAGGCGGGCTCGGGTGGCCAGGCCGTAGACGCCGGGCTCGTCGTCCTTCGAGACGGCCCGGGTGGTCTGGTAGTCGATGACGGCCTGTTCGACCTGGCGGTCGAAGATCTGGTCGATGTCGCCGTTGTAGAGGCCCAACTGGCGTAGCCGGAGCTGGAGTTCGGTGACCTCGGGGTCGTCGTCGCCGAGGCGGAGCGTCTTCGGGGCCTCCAGCCGGCTGTCCCCCTTCTTGTTCGCCTCGTCGGCCGTCGACTTGTCGGAGGCCCGGGCGCTGGGCGACGCCTCGCTGGGGCTGGGCGACGGGGACGCCGACGGTGACGCGGACGACTTCGAGGCGGAGGGAGACGGGCTCCCGGACGGCTTCGCCCGTCCGGCGCCACCCGGCGGTGCCGGTGCGGGCGCCCCGCCGCCGGCGGCCTCCTCGGGTGTCTGCACCGGCGTCTTGTCGCCGTCCACCGTGGTGTCCGGCGCGCTCGCCCGCACGTCGTCCGGGAGTGCCCCGTTCCGCTCGGGTGCCTCGTAGGAGAAGAGGCCGCTCATGAAGCCGGCCGCCGCCATCACCCCGGCCGCCGCCGTGCCCCCGAGCGCGACGACCAGCCCCGTACGGCGGCGACGGCCCGCGGAGCGGGAGCGTGCGGGCGTCGTGGAGCGGGTGTGCGGGTGCCCGGCGGAGGAAGCGGGCGGCGGAACCGTGAGCGACCGGGTGCGGTCGTCGGCCGGTGTGGTCGCGCGCGGGGCCCGGAAGGCCGCCAGCCGCATCGTCGCCGCCTCGGCGGGCTCGCCGTGTCCGGGGCCGCGTGCGTGCCCCGGGTCCGTGAGGGGGCCGGTGCCGTCCGGGTACCCGTCGTGGTCCCCGGCGTCGCCCAGTTCCACGTACGGGCGGATGCGCAGCGGGTCGAAGTCCTCGGCGGCCGCGGCCTCGGCCGTGCGGGTTTCCAGGAGTGCCTCGGCGGCGCGGCGGCCGCAGCCGCAGGACGGGGTCCCGTCCATGGCCCGGGGAGCGAAGCACTCCGGGCATATGTGGCTGTTCGGTTCACTCACGTGTGGTCCCTCCCCGTGAAGACTCCCGAGTTTATGCAAACCGTCGTCACACAACCTCCTGATCGTCACAGGAGTGACATGCGCCGCAGTGGTTCGACAGGCCATAACCGGTCACACCGCCCACGATGGAAGGAACACCGCAGGAATGAGGAGACCGGGGACGCCGTACGAGGCCCTCGGAGGCCCTCGGGAGGCCCGCATGACCGACGACACCGCGCACGACGACGGCGGCCGCACGGCGGGGCGCGGGGCGGGTGAGCCGGCGGGGAGCGCGGCGGGTGGCGGCCTCCCGGCCGACGCGGCCACCGCGGGCACGGGCTCTGCGGGCACCTCCGGGTCCGGCTCTCCGGGCACCCCCGGCTCCGGTTCTCCCGGCGCCCCCGACCCCGGTTCCCCGGCCGGTGCTCGGCGTCGTGCCGTGGGGGCCGGCGAGCACGTGCCCGGTGGGGTCATGGTGTCCATCGGGGCCCTGCTGCTCGGGATGCTGCTGGCCGCGCTGGACCAGACGATCGTGTCGACGGCGCTGCCGACGATCGTGAGCGATCTCGGCGGGCTGGACCATCTGTCGTGGGTCGTGACCGCGTACTTGCTGGCCGCGACGGCGGCGACACCGCTGTGGGGGAAGCTCGGGGACCAGTACGGCCGCAAGCGGCTGTTCCAGACGGCGATCGGGATCTTCCTCGTGGGGTCGGCGCTGTGCGGAATGGCGCAGGACATGCCCCAGTTGATCGGGTTCCGGGCGCTCCAGGGCCTGGGCGGCGGCGGGTTGATGGTCCTGTCGATGGCGATCGTCGGGGATCTCGTCCCGCCGCGTGAACGGGGGCGCTACCAGGGGTTGTTCGGGGCCGTGTTCGGCGCCACCAGTGTGCTCGGGCCGCTGCTCGGCGGGCTGTTCACCGAGCATCTGAGCTGGCGTTGGGTGTTCTACGTCAATCTGCCGGTCGGCGCGGTCGCGCTGATCGTCATCGCCGCCGTCCTGCACGTCCCCCGCAAGGCCGAGCGGCACGTCATCGACTACCTCGGCACCTTCCTCATCGCCTCCGTCGCCACCTGCCTGGTCCTCGTCGCCTCCCTCGGCGGTACGACCTGGGACTGGGGCTCGCCGCAGATCATCGGGCTCGCCGTGCTGGGCGTGGCGCTCACCGTGGTCTTCGTGGCCGTGGAGCGGCGGGCGGCCGAACCCGTGCTGCCCCTGAGACTCTTCCGGGTCCGCACCTTCACCCTCTCCGCCGTGATCAGTTTCATCATCGGCTTCGCGATGTTCGGGGCGATGACCTTCCTGCCGACGTTCCTCCAGGTCGTGCGCGGTGTGTCGCCGACCATGTCCGGTGTGCACATGCTGCCGATGGTGTTCGGTCTGCTGCTGTCGTCGACGGTGTCCGGGCAGATCGTCAGCCGTACGGGCCGCTGGAAGGTGTTCCCCGTCGCCGGAACCGCGGTGACGACGCTCGGCCTGCTGCTCCTGCACCAGTTGGACGCGCGCAGCGGCGACGGCGAGATGAGCGCCTACCTCTTCGTCTTCGGGCTCGGGCTCGGCCTCGTCATGCAGGTGCTCGTGCTGATCGTGCAGAACGCCGTCCCGTACGAGGACCTGGGCGTCGCCACCTCCGGCGCGACCTTCTTCCGGTCCATCGGCGCCGCGTTCGGGGTGGCCGTCTTCGGCACGGTCTTCGCGGGGCACCTCGGGGACAAGCTGGCGAGCGCCCTGGACGGTGCCCGGCTCCCGGCCGGCGTCGGTGTGGACGGGCTGAAGGCGGACCCGCGCGAGATCGCCGAGCTGCCGTCCTCGCTGCGTCCCGCCGCCCTCGACGCCTACGCCGAGGCCATCACCGACGTCTTCGTCTACGCGGCCCCCGTCGCCCTCCTCGGCTTCGTCCTCGCCTGGTTCCTGCGCGAGGACCGGCTGCGCGCCTCGGTGACGGCCCCCGACGGCACGGAGACCTTCGCCAGCAACCCCGTCGAGCGGTCGTCGTACGACGAGGTGTGCCGGGCGCTGTCCCTGCTCGGGTCGCGGGAGGGTCGGCGGGAGATCTACCGGACGATCACCGCGCGGGCCGGTTACGACCTGCTGCCCGCCGCGAGCTGGCTGCTGCTGCGGATCCGCAGGTACGGCTGGGTCGACCCCGCCGTGCTCGCCGAGCGCAGCACCGTACCGCTGGATGTGATCATGGCCGCGTCGCGGCAGGTCGAGGAGCGCCGGCTGGCCCGCCGTGAGGGGCTCGACCTCGTGCTGACCGGCACCGGGCGCGCGGCCGCCGACCGGCTCGCCAAGGCCCGTGAGGAGTCCCTGGCGGCGCTGCTGGGCGACTGGTGGGGGCCCGACCGGCCGACCGATCTGGTCCGTCTGGTCGAGGAGCTCACCGACGAGATGTGCGGCTCGGACGCCGAGCGCCCGCACGACGACCGGCCGGTCACCCGCTCGTCGCAGCCGCCGGCCGCGCCAGTCTCTTCGTGAACCAGTGGTCCGCGTACGGGTCGTCGTTGTGCGGCTCGCCCTCCTCGTAGCCGAGCCGTGCGTACAGCGCGCGGGCCTCGACGAGGTCGGCGCGGGTGTCGAGCACGATCCGCTCCGCGCCGAGGCGCCGGGCCTGCTCCTCGGCCGCCGCCACGAGCAGCGCGGCGCCGCCCTTGCCGCGGGCGTCCGTACGGAGGAAGACCCGCTTGAGTTCCGCCGTGGCCGCGTCCGTCATCCGTACGCCCGCCGTGCCGACCGGTTCGCCGGCGTACCGCGCCACCAGCAGTACCCCGTCCGGCGGCGCGAGCCGGTCCCCGGTGTTCGCCGCGATCTCCCGCTCCAACTCGTCGGGGTCGGTGGCGCGGCCCTCGTGCAGCAGGTACCAGCGGTCGCTGACCTCGGTGTAGTACGCCCGCCAGAGCGCGGCCGCGACGGGCGAGTCGAACGGTTCGGGGGCTATGGACCAGGCGGTCGTCGTGGAGGTCATGGCGGGGATTGTCGGCGACAGGGGGAGGCGCACGCGAGGGGGTTTCGCGGGGCCGGGGGTGGACGTCAGGCCGGCCCGTGGTCAACGGCGGTCTGCCCGGCGCCACTTCAGCCACCTCGGCGCCGCGTCGGGCGCCGTCGCCCCTTCCGTCAGCCCGTCGTCGCCGTTTGAACGAAACGCTTCGGGCAACCCGGTGCGAGAGACGGCCCGCCGAGCCGAGAAGCCCTGGGCCGACGAACCTGGAAGGCACTCATGTCCACAGGCGTGATCATCGCTTTGATCGTGATCGTGGCGGTCGTGGTCGTTCTCGCGGCCGTCCTGACCCTGCGCGCCCGCGGCGCCTCGAACGGCGGCGGATCGCTGAAGCGGCGTTTCGGACCCGAGTACGACCGGACCGTGGCCCGCCATGACGGCGACGAGCGGGCCGCGGCCCGTGAACTCGCCGAACGCGTGAAGCGGCACGGCTCCCTGGAGCGCCGGCCGCTGACGAGCGCGGAGCGCGAACGGTACGAGGCCCGCTGGGCCGCCGCCCAGGAACGCTTCGTCGACTCGCCGCGCGAGGCGGTCGTCGAGGCGGACCGGCTGATCGCCGACCTGGCCGGTGCGCGCGGCTTCCCCGATGGTGGCCGCTACGAGACCCAGCTGGAGGCGCTCTCCGTCCACCACGCCCACCATGTCCACGGCTACCGCCGACTGCACCGCGCGGCGCAGGGCGGTTCCCCGGACACCGCCACCGCCGACGGGCGTTCGGGCGCCGGCACCGAGGAACTGCGCGAGGCCATGGTCGAGGGCCGCGCCCTGTTCGAGGAACTGGTGGCACCCGGTCGCCGCGACACGCGGGCCGACCGTGCCGCAGGGACGGAAACCGACCGCACGGCGGCCGACCGCCGCCACACGACCACCGCCGCCGCTCGCTCCGACGGCCGACACCATCTGCCGTGGGGCCTGACCAGGCGTCATGCGAAGGGGAGTTGAGGGGGATGACCGAGAACACGACGACAGGTGACGGCACCACCCGAGGGCCGCGCGAGCAGCGCCCCGCCGCCACCGGCAGCGCCTACACCACGGCCGCCACCGGAACCAGCGGCTCCGGCATCACCAAGGGCACCACCAAGCCCACCGTGGACCCCGATCACACCACGGGCCCCAATGACACCATGGGTGCCACTGGTTCCAACCACACCACCGGCCCCACCGACACCATGAGTGCCACCGGCTCCCGGGACGGCGGGCATCTGCTGCCGCACGAGGAGACCGACAAGCTCAGTCTGCGGTTGCAGCACGCGGTCGGCGGCTTCGTCGACGGGCCCCGGACCGCCGTGGAGGAGGCCGACCACGTCCTGGAGGAGGCGGCCTCCCGCTTCACCGACGCGATCAACCAGCGGCGCCGCACACTGCGCGCCAGCTGGCAGACGGCCGGCGAGGAGCGCGCCTCCTCCTCCGACACGGAGCAACTGAGGCTGGCCCTGCGCGACTACCGCGAACTGACCGAACGACTGCTCCGCCTGTAGCGGCGCCCCTGAACGAGGCCGCGCCCCCGGTCGTGCCCGGGGACGCGGCCTCCCGCGTGCGCGGGCACGACCGGGGGCGCGGCCGATGACGTCAGCGGTTCCGTCGGGCGGCCCGCCATTCCTCGACGATCGCCTCGACGTCGTACGGCTTCAGGCCCAGCGGCGGTCCCGGCGGCGGGCGGAACATCATGGCGCGGATCTTCGCGTTCACCTCGGTGATGACCTTCCGTACGGCCCGCTCGGACGGGGCCCGTGCCGCGGCGGCCAGGGCGTCCTCCGCCTCCTTGCGCAACTCCAGCGCGGGCGGCAGCACCGACAGCCCCTCACGGGCCATCTTCCGCCTGATCCACCACAGTTCGTCGTACGTCGTGTCGTCCCCGTCGAGCGGTCGCCCCGCTCCGGGGAGGTGGGAGAAATCGCCGCGCGCCTCCGCGTCGCGGATCTGTTTGTCGACGAAGGACTCGAAGCTGACACCCGGTGGCTTTCGCTCGGTCATGCCTCCATTGTGCCGGACCCCGCACAAGCGGACGATCCGGCGATTTATCATGCGGCGGCGGTGCGTCGAGCGCGCCGTGTCCAGCGACAATCGGAGTTTGACCCGTTAGGAGCGGTACGTGCTCGAACTCACCATGGCCTCGGTGTCCGAGGCGGACGCCGGGGCGACGGCCGGCATGCAGATGGCCGACGCGCCCAGCGAGCCGGGCGCCGTGCTCCGGGTGGGCCGGGACCGGGCGGTGTGCCGTCTCGCGACCCCGGACGACTGGCTGTTCGTCTCCCGTGTGCACCTGGAGTTCCTCTGCGGCCCCGACGGCGCCTGGCAGGTGACCTGGCTGCGCGGTACGCACGCCGAGCCCTCCTCCGAGGTGCGCCTGGTCCTCCAGGGCCACCCGCCGCAGCCGCTGCCGTACGGCGGCACCGCGAAGCTCCCGCACAACGGCTCCGGCGAGCTCGTCATCGTCGACCGCACGGGCCCGCGCAGCGTCAACGTGGGCTTCTACCACGAGCTCTGAGACCGTCCCCGAGGACGGCGTCCGGGCCCCGGCCCCGCCGTCCTCGGGTCAGTCCGCTCGGTCCGCTCGGCCCACTCGGCCCACTCGGTTCGCTCAGTCCACGACCCGGGCCAGCGCGAACCCGTCGTAGCCCTTGGTGCCGACGGTCTGGATGGCCGTGCCGTCCAGCTTCGGGTGGGTGGCGATGAGTTCGATGGCGGCGCGGGTGCCGACGACGTCCGGTTCGGTGCTCTCGGCGTCGGCGACGCGGCCGCCCCGGACGACGTTGTCGACGATGATCAGGCTGCCGGTACGGGTCAGGCGCAGCGCCCACTCGACGTAGTGCGGGTTGTTGGCCTTGTCGGCGTCGATGAAGACCAGGTCGAACGGTTCGGGGTTCTCGTCGGCCAGCTTGGGCAGCGAGTCCAGGGCCGCGCCGACCCGTACCTCGACGAGCGGGTCCAGCCCGGCGCGCGCGATGTTGCGGCAGGCGACCTCCGCGTACTCGGGGCTGTACTCCAGGGAGATCAGCCTGCCGTCGGCGGGGAGCGCGCGGGCCAGCCAGATCGTGCTGTAGCCGCCTAGCGTGCCGATCTCCAGGATGCGGCGGGCGCCCTGGACGAGGGCGAGGAGCTGGAGCAACTTGCCCTGGTTGGGGGCGACGTTGATGTGCGGGAGCTCGTTGGCCGCGCTGTCGCGCAAAGCGGCCTCCAGGGCCGCGTCGTCGGGGGAGAGGTGGGTCGTGAAGTAGGTGTCGACGTCGTCCCACGTCTGCGAGCTGCTCATGGACCTGCGCCCTTTCCGATAGCTAGTTAGATCGGCTAACTAGTTGCGCTAACGAATGGTAGGCGCAGGTCCCTTCGCTGTCAGGCGTTTCGCGTGCGTGTTTCGGTCGTTCGGACTCAGACGTCCGGACCGGTTCAGACGCCCGGACCGGTTCAGGCGCCCGGACCGGGCCTGTGGTCCGTGGGCGGGGCGGGTGCGGCCGGGGGCACGGGCGCGCCGTGCGGCGGGTACCCGGCGTGCGGGCCGCCCGGCGGGACCCACGGGCCCGGCGCCATCGGGGGCAGCGGCGGCTGCTTGCGGGCGTTGCGGCGGAGTACGATCGCGACGGCCACCGCCTTGATCGCGAGCACGGCGATGCCGAGCCCGAAGGTGAACAGCCAGCCGGGGATGCCGCCCACGGTCCACATCTCGTCCACGTAGATGACCTTTCGATAGGGGTCGTCGGCCGCCGCCCGCCGGAGCGTGTGATCGCCGGAGATCCGCGACGGCTGAGGGAAGTTCTGCTCGACGGCGGTCAGGAAGTCCGTGGCGCCGGCGGCGAGGTCGCCGAGCGGACCGCCGGGCGCGCCGATCCGGCCCGCGAAGGTGACCTGCGGCTCCTCCCCGCCGATCGCCGAGCCCGGCTCCATCCGGTGCCCGGCGAGGACGTACAGGTCGAGGGCCTGCGGGGTGGTGGCGAGCTTCGACAGCCGCATCGGGTACACCGGCGCGTCGCTGGCGAAGGTGAGGTGCAGCGGGTCGAGGGTGCCCCCGAGCGGGACGTCCCCGGTCCCCTCCTCCGGCGCCAGCCTGATCGCCACGTACTCCCACTTCTGGCGGACGTACGGCTCCAGCGCGGTCTCCAGGCGGTCGGGCAGCGCGAAGCCGTTGTCGTCGAGCCAGTCGCCGAGCGCCCCGGAGTCCGTGGCGGTCAGCCGGGCCACGTCGAACGGGCCGAGCCGCTCCCGGCCGACGACGTCCACCGCACCGTCACCGGGCGCCGCTCCCGCCGAGCCGTCGTCCTCGAACGCGTCGAACGGCCAGTCGCTCGACCGCGGCCAGAAGTACTCCCGTTCGCGGTACTCGGGCGCCGTCTCCTCGGCGAGTCGGTCGAAGAGGGCCGCGTCCCCCAGCTCCACCGTCGCCCGGTTGGGCACCGGCATGATCCACGCGGCCGTCCGGGCGTCCCCGGCGACCGTCAGGCGCATAACGATCTGCTCCTCGCGGCCGTCCCAGCGCACCACGGACGTCTCACGGTTCACATACACACTGCGCTGCCCGTCCGGCACCATCGCCCCGCACCCGCAGGCGTACGCCGGAGCCACCAGCGACGCCAACTGGAAACCGAGCAGCGCCAGGACGAGGACGAGCAATCGTCCCCGCGTCCCGCGTGCCGGGCGCGTGCGCCCCCGTACGAAGCCGTTCGTCCCCCGTGCCATCCCTCGTCGCCCTTCCCGCCGTGCGTCCGTGCAGGGGCCCATGCTCCCAGGTGATTGTCCGTGGCCGGTCACAACCCCGGCCGCGATGTGCATCCGTGATCCCCGTCGCGCCCTTGAGTCATTCGACGGCCCCGCGCGCACTATCGTCTTCCGGACGAAACACGGGCGGCCGGCGGGTGAAGCCGAAGTTGCCGGTGTCTCACCACTAGGGCGGTGCGAGGCCTTTCCATGGGACGGCGAACGGGACGGGAGGGACGACAGCGCGTGGCGAACGCGGAACAGCGCGGACCGGGCGGTGCTGTCGGCACGGGTGCGGCGGCGGCCCGGCTGGGGACGGCGCGCGCCGTGCTCTGGCTGGTCGCGACGGTCCTGGCGGTGCGGCAGGTCGCGGTCGTCCTGCACACGCCCAGGAGCGAGCGGCTGACGGACCTGGAGACCTGGGTCGGACCCGACGGCGTCCTGCACGTCACGGGCTCGCTGTACGACTCGACGCGGTTCACGGGTACCCCGTTCGGCGGACTCGTCCTCAAGCCCCTCACCCGTGCGGCCGAACAGGCCCTCGGCTGGGGGTGGACGTTCGGCACGCTGTTACTGGTCGTCGCCCTCGGTCTGGTCGCCGCCCGTGCGCTGCCGCAGCCCGTCACCCGTCGAACGGCCCTGCTGGCGGCGCCCGTCGCGGTCACCCTGCTGATGCTGTCGCTGCCGGTCCGCAACACCCTCCACCTGGGCCAGACCAGCATCATCCCCGTCCTGCTCGTCCTCGCCGGCTGCTTCGCGGTACGCGGCGAGCGCGCCAGCGGCGTCTGCATAGGAGTCGCCGCCGCCTTCCAGCCGGCGGTGCTGCTGTTCGTACCGCTGCTGTGGTTCACCGGCCGCCGCCCGGCCGCCGCGAGCACCGGCATCACCTTCGCCGCCGCCACCGCCCTCGCCTGGGCCGCGATGCCGCACGACTCGTACGCCTACTGGGTGCACCATCTGGCGGGCGTGGGCCTCGGCGGCCGGGCGGACGACCTCGCCAACCAGTCGCTGCACGGGGCGCTGCTGCGGCTCGGCCTCGAAGGCCCACTGGAGATCGCGGTCTTCCTCGTCCTGGCCGCCGCCGTCGCCGTGGTCGGCATGCGCCGCGCCATCCGCTACGCCCGCGACGGGCAGCTGTTGCTCGCCGTCGCGATCACCGGGTGCGTGGTGGTGGCCGTGTCGCCGACGTCGTGGAAGCACCAACTGTTGTGGGTGCTGCTGGCGGCGGTCGGCCGGGTCGGCAAGAAGGCCTCCGCTCGGTACGTGTGGCCGGTCGCCGTCGTCCTGGTGATGACGCTGCCCGCGAAGATGATGGTGCCGAACGTCGACGTCCTGCACCCGGCGCGGGACAACGTCGTCCTGCTGGCGGCGCTCGCCTCGGCGCTGGTCGTGCCGTTCTTGTCCCGCACCTCGCAGTACTACCAACACCCGATCCCCACCGAATACGTGCCGAAGGCGCAGACCCGCTTCCGCTGGGCGCCGCTGCTGCGCCGGGTCGCCACCCGCCCCAACCTGCTGCTGGAACTGCTGCTGATCCGTGTCACGTACGCCGCCTACCAGCGCACCCGGCTTCAGGCGGCCGGCAGCCGGGCCGTCGCCGAGGAGCACGCCCGGCAGATCCTCGGGCTCGAGAAGGCGCTGTTCCTCGACATCGAGCACGGGGTCAACCACGCGGTGGTGCGGGTGGGCTGGCTGCGGGACTTCTTCGACTTCTACTACACGTCGTTCCACTTCGTGGTGCCGCTGACCGTCCTCGGCATCCTGTACTGGCGCCGCCCCGCCGACTACCGCTGGGCCCGCACCGCGATCGGCTTCACCACGGTCCTGGCGCTGGTGGGCTTCTTCGTGTACCCGCTTGCGCCGCCCCGGCTGATGCCGGGCCTGGGCATCATCGACACCATCCACGGCGTCCAGGACTTCTCCAAGCCCGACTACGGCACCCTCACCGAGGTCGCCAACCAGTACGCGGCGATGCCCTCGCTGCACTTCGGCTGGTCCCTGTGGTGCGGGCTCACCATCGCCATCGTCGCGCCCCGCTGGTGGATGAAGGCCCTCGGCCTGCTGCACCCGACGTTCACCGTCGCCGCGATCGTCGCCACCGGCAACCACTGGATCCTCGACGCCGCCGGAGGCGCGGCCGTCGTCGGTGCGGGCTTCGCCCTCACCCACCTCCTGACGGGACCACGGGCGGCCCCGGTCACGGACGAGGACGACGGCAAGACCGACGACGGGGCCCCGCGGACCGCAACGAGCGGCCCACGCGACCCCGTCCGTGGCTGACCGTCAGCCGATCCACAGGTCGTACGTGGCACCGTTCCTGGTGTCGTTGGCGGAGATGAGCCGGGGCTCCCACCGCCAGCCCGTGCTGGGCTTGCGGTGGTGGAACTCCACCGAGCGGCCGGCCACCCACCAGTAGCCCTCGGCCGTGGTGCAGCCCTTCGGCGCGATCTCCCAGAATCGGGAGCCGACCCAGTCGCCGTACTGGTTCTCGCCGACGAAGTAGAACTTCACGGTCTCGTTCGAGCCGCTGCAGATCCGGAGCTGGACGTTCTTGGTGCCGGCGAAGGCCGTGCCCGGGATCGCCAGCGTGCCGAGGACGGTGCCCGCGACGAGTGCCGCCGCGGCGACCTTGCGCTTGAGGCTGCGCATGGGGGGACCACCATTTCTGAGTGAGCGGGAGTTCTGAGTGAGCGGGAATGAGGAGGGTGACGGGGGATCAGCGCAGCAGGCCCCGGGCACGCAGCCAGGTCCTGGCCGCCTTGCCGGGAGCCTCGCCCGCCTCGACCGAGGCGGCGAGTGTCGCCAAGTGCCCTGTCGTCAAGGAATCGTTGACGCGGGCGAGGGCCGCCCTGCCGGTGGCGTCCACGGCGGGTGCGCTGATGAGCGGGAAGACATGCTCGGGAGGGACGACGGACTGGGGGTCGGTGAGGACGACCAGTCCGCCGTGGGCGAGCGCGGGGTCGCTGCTGCGCAGCACCAGTACGTCCGCCGTCCGTGAGGTCCCCGCCGGGGTGAGGGTGACGCCGTACGCCTTCTTCACGGAGGCGGCGGACGGGGCGCCGGGATGGCCGGAAGCGGGGCCGCCGAGGGTCAGACGGTCCTTCACCGCGCCGAGGTCGTCGAGGCCGCGCAGCCCGTACCGGTCGGCGGTGGCCTCGGTGACCGCGACGACGAGCCCGCGCTGCGCCGCGGCCGCCGGCAGGGCGACGATCCCGGGAGGCAGCGCCATGCTCAGCGTCGCCTCCATGTTGCCGGGCATGGTCTGGCCGCCCGGCAGGGCACGCAACATGGTGCTCTCGTAGGCGGGCGCGATGCTGATCTCGCCGTCGACCACGGCCTGGGCGGTGTGGGTGGGGGACGCGTACGCGGTGTCCGAGGTTCGCACCTTCTGCCCGGCGGCGGTGAGGAGTTCGCGGTAGATCGCCGCGACGACCCGGCTCTCGGCGGAGCCGTCGGTGCCGATCACGGCCTGCTCGCGCTCCGCGTGGCCGGCGCGGCTGCCGCCGGCCGGCCCGCCGGCGCAGCCGGAGAGCAGCAGGAGCGAGCAGACCGCGAGGGCGAGAATTCCGAGCGGGGAATGAATTCTGTGGATTTTTGATATCACGGAAGAATTCCTCGCATCACGCATGACCATTCCTACGACGAGCCGTGCGGCCCGTTCAGCAGTGCGCGCCGATTTCGGCGGAGGTCATCTTCCGGTCCTTGAAGTTGACGTAACCGTAACTCGGGTTGTCCTTGTTGAATCCGGACTGCTGGAAGTCGTAGATGTACCACACGTGGTGGTCGTAGTACTTGTCCCTGAACTGGATCTCCCACCAGCCCTTTGCCTGCTGCTTCGAGGTGCCGCGTTCCAGCCAGCCGACACTGCGCGGCGAGATGTTGATGGTGTTGGACTCGGTGTCCGTGTGGGAGTTCTCCCAGGTGTGGCTGTAGCTGGTCTCGACGGAGGCCTCGAAGACCAGCGAGAACTTGTACGACGCCGAGACGGAGACACCGACGGTGTTGGCGGCGGTGGTGGTGTCCGACCAGTCGATGCGGTGCTGGTTGGTGTTGGTGCCGCAGTTGTAGGCGGTGCTTCCCACCTGGTGCTTCGGGCCGGTGTAGCCCCAGTAGCTCTGCGGGTGGAAGTTGCAGAGGCTGGCCCAGTCGCACGCCTTGAGGAGTTCGGCCTGGGTGGGGCCGGCGGCGAATGCCTGGGGGGCCGCGAGCAGGGAGGCACCCATGGTCAGAGCTGCGAGGGTCCCGGCGGTGCGGAAACGCCGAGTCGAACCGTTTCCGCGGTGCGCGAATGCCATTGATTGCTCCATGAGGAGGGGGCGGAGTTTTGGGGGATGTCCGCCGACTGCGCAGCATGCTTCCAGTCTTCCCTCAGAGTCCGGTCAGAAAGGTATCGGAGGCGGTTCACAGTTCGGGGAAGGAATCGTGGTCGGCAGCGAGCCCCGGTACGCGACAAGGCCGCCGCCCGTCCTCGGGGGACGGGGGGGCGGCCTTGTGGGGTGCGGTCACGGGGTGGGGTGCCGGTGGGGTGCCCCGTCGTGGGGGTGGGTCAGTCCACCCACCACTTGCCGCACTTGGTGATGCCGTCGAACTCCCCGCAGGCGCGGGCGGCGTAGTTGGAGTTGTAGACGGACTGGGTGCGGCTGCCGGTGTAGGGGCCGCACATCTTCCAGCCGTCGCGCTTGGCGTCCTGGTCGCTGACGATGCCCTTGAAGTCGGGGAACGAGCGGAAGCTGCGGTCGACCCACAGCCGGTCGCCGGCCCTGCGGCCGGACTTGATCTCCGCGCGGCTGTAGCGGTCGAGCGCCGACTCGTTCTGCAGCTCGACGCGGCGGCCCCGGAAGTCGAACGAGGCACCGGACTCGACGGCCCGGAAGCGGCCGATGACGGCGATGCCGTCGCAGTCGTCCTCGGTGGCCGAGGCCGCCGACGCGGGGACGAAGACGATGGCGCCGCTGCCGATCAGCACGGCCGAGGCCGCGATCGCGCGGCCCATGCGGGACTTGTTCACGAGGGTTCCTTCGGTGTGTGACACATGAACGGGTGGGAGCCGGGGCCGTGCTGGACGGGCCGGGATCCCGGTGAATGAGGCGCGCCGTCGTCCGTGTTGCTCCGACGTCGGCGGCGACGTCCACAGGTTCAGGCAGCCGGGAGCCCCCGGCAACAGCGGTCGCCGCGCCGGGACGGTGGGACCGTCCCACCCCCGCTGACCTGCGTGAACGGGGAGCCTCTGGGATGCCGTTGGGACGCGCGGGCACGGGGACGGGCCGACGGCGCCGGGAGGCCGTCGGCCCGAGTCGGGAGCGGGGGCGTCAGCCCGCGCTGACCTGAAGGTGTTTGACCCCGTTGATCCAGGCCGAGCGCAGCCGGTCCGGGTCGCCGACGAGCCGCAGGTTCGGCAGGGCGTCGGCGACCGCGTGGAAGATGAGGTCGATCTCCAGCACCGCCAGGGACTTGCCGAGGCAGAAGTGCGGGCCGCCGCCACCGAAGCCCAGATGGGGGTTCGGGTCGCGGGTGATGTCGAAGGTGTCGGGGTTCTCGAACACCTCGGGGTCGTGGTTGGCGGAGGCGTAGAAGAGGCCGACGCGGTCGCCCTTCCTGATCCGCATGCCGCCGAGTTCGGTGTCCTGCGTGGCGGTCCGCTGGAAGGAGTTGACGGGGGTGGCCCAGCGGACGATCTCCTCGGCGGCCGTCGCCGGGCGCTCCCGCTTGAACAGGTCCCACTGGTCGGGGTGGGTGAGGAAGGCGTGCATCCCGTGGGTGATCGCGTTGCGGGTGGTCTCGTTGCCCGCGACCGCCAGCATCAGCACGAAGAACCCGAACTCGTCCGAGGCGAGGCTCCCCTCGTCCTCGGCGGCGACCAGCGTGCTCACGATGTCCTTCGCCGGGCACTGCTTGCGGTCCGCGGCCATGTTCATGGCGTACGCGATGAGTTCGGTGGCCGACTCCTGGCCGACCTCCTCGGTGATGGCGTACTCCGGGTCGTCGTACGAGATCATCCGGTTCGACCACTCGAAGATCTTCGCCCGGTCGTCCTGCGGGATGCCGATCAGCTCCGCTATGGCCTGCAGGGGCAGTTCGCAGGCGACCTGGGTGACGAAGTCGAAGGGACCGGGCTGGGCGAGCGCCTCGCGCGCGATGGCGTGGGCCCTCTCGCGCAGGTTGTCCTCCAGGGCGCGGATCGCCCGAGGGGTGAAGACCCGCTGGACGATCTGCCGTACCCGGGTGTGCTCCGGCGGGTCCATGTTCAGCAGGATCAACCGCTGCGCGTCGATGGCGTCCCGCTCGATGTGCTCGTTGAACCGGATGATCGCCGTGTTGAGGAACGACGAGTACAGCTCGGGGTGCGTGGAGACGTACTTGACGTCCGCGTGCCGGGTCACGGCCCAGTAGCCCTCGTCGCCGAAGCCCGCGAGGCCCGGTGCCTGCGGGACCCAGTGGACCGGTTCCGTGCGGCGCAGCTCGGCGAACTCGGGGAGGGGCACACGGTGGTGGAGCAGATCCGGGTCGGTGAGGTCGAACCCGTCGGGCAGCGCTGGACAGGGCATGGTCGACTCCCGTCGCTCAGACGGTCTCCGACGGACCGCCTCTGACGGTCCATCAGTTATCCGGGTCGCCGTGACCGTAGTAACGCGTTCTACAAGTAGCAAGGGCTACGGCGACCCGAATCCGTCGGGCCCCGGTCAGTCGGGCAGCCGGTCCAGGAGCCACTCGCCGAGTTCCGGGGTGATGGCGGTGTGTGCCGTGGTCTCCGAGGAGCAGATGAAGTCGTCGGCCTCGGACTCGTCCGGGTCCAGGCCGTCCACGGCGGCGTACAGGTCCTTCTGCTGGTCGAGGTCGCGGATCGCGACCGCGCTGACCGTGGGGACGAAGCAGATGTGCTCGTGCCGCAGGTCGATGCCCGCACCGGACTTCCTCAGTATGTCGGCGAGGATGCCGTACGAGCGGAGAGTGCCGCCGGGCGCGCCGTCGAACTCGGCGAAGTCGCTGGTCAGCACCGTCCGCTCGGCCGGCGGGAACCGCCGTTTCAGCTCGGCGACGATGATGTCCTTGCCCTGCGCCTGGGTGTGGAAGGTCGTCCCCGGGAAGATCCGCTCCACCTTCAGCGCGGTCTCACCGGGCGGGATCGCGAGGCCCGTGCCGTCCCCGCGGCCGTTGGCGAGCGCCAGTCTCCTCGGCACGGTGGGCCAGCCGCCGACCTTGGACAGCGCGGTCAGGAACTGCGTGCGCTCGATGGCGATGGCGGTGTCGCCGGTCACCGGGTTGAAGTGCCGCCACAGCATCTGCCGGGCGGCCGGGCTGTTCATCTGCCGGGCGAACGGGTTCGGCACCGGGATGAAGTGCGAGAACGCCTGGAGGCCGACGGGGACGACGGCCCCGCGGTGCGGGGTGTCGTAGGAGAAGTACACGGCGGTGCGGTGGTCCATCCGCTGCGTCTCCAGCTTGGCGAGGGCATAACGGGTGACCAGGCCGCCCATGCCGAAGCCGCCCACGGTCAGCCGCGTGTCACCCAACTGCTCGGCGCGGCTCCGCAGGATCGCTGAGATCGCGGCGTCGGCGTTGTCCAGGAGGGAGGCGCCGCGCTCGTCGAAGCCGATCAGGATGACGTCACGGCCCCGGCGGCGCAGCTCGCTCAACAGCGGGTAGGCGCCGCCGTCGAGGCCGGCGTACAGCCGCTCCAGTTCGCTCCTGCCGAGGTCGAAGCCGTCGGCCATGAGCACCGGCCTCGTGATGGCCTGGTTGCCCTCGCCGTGGAAGACGTGCGCGAAGCCGTGCGGCAGCTCCCACCGCGCGTCCGGTTCGGGTGCCGTGTACGTCCGGGGTGCCGTCGGTTCGGCGCTCACGGGGGTGGCGAGGGTGAACTCCCCGACGCTCCGCTCCGCCTGCTCGTGCTGTTGCTCGGACAACGTGGTCGTCTCCTTCTGCGGGGTGGCACGGACCCTCACATCGCAGCAGCGCCACCGAGGGCCTGCCACGCGACACCGGGCGCTTCATCCGTACGAAGGGAGCGGGAGCGAGAGGCGATTACCTTCACGGTGTCACCCCCGCGGCCCAGTGGCGCGCCGTGAGAGCCGGGGTGACCTCCGGTTTCCCGCGCGCGTGGTGCGCCCGCGCACATGGGAATCCGCCTGCGGATCGCGTGTGCGCCGTGCACGACCCTTGCGGCGATGTGTGTCACATCGGCACGCTGTCAGGAGAACTAGAACGCGTACTAGTTCTGCGTGGCGGGCCGGGCCGGGACGCCCCGCGCCGCGCGGGTAACCGTTGAGAGGATCCCCATGGCCGCGGAACCCGTGATCGTCGAAGCAGTACGCACCCCCATCGGCAGGCGCGGTGGCGCGCTCGCCAATCTGCACCCCGCCTATCTGCTGGGCGAGACCTACCGTGAGCTCCTCGGCCGCACCGGCATCCCCGCCGACTGCGTCGAGCAGATCGTCGGCGGCACGGTCACCCACGCCGGCGAGCAGTCCATGAACCCCGCGCGTACGGCCTGGCTGACCATGGGCCTGCCGTACGAGACGGCCGCGACGACCGTCGACTGCCAGTGCGGCTCCTCGCAGCAGGCGTCGCACATGGTGGCCAACATGGTCGCGGCCGGGGTCATCGACGTCGGCATCAGCTGCGGCGTCGAGGCGATGTCCCGTGTGCCGCTCGGGTCTGGCTCCAAGCACGGCCCCGGCAAACCGTTCCCCGACGAGTGGAACGTCGACCTCCCCAACCAGTTCGAGGCGGCCGAACGCATCGCCCGCCACCGGGACCTGACACGGGAGGACGTCGACGCGCTCGGCCTGCTCTCGCAGGAACGGGCCGCCGTCGCCTGGGCCGAGGAACGCTTCAAGAAGGAGACGTTCGCCGTCCAGGTCCCCACGACCGAGGAGGAGCAGGCCGCCGGGCAGGGCATGTGGCGCCTCGTGGACCGGGACGAGGGACTCAGGGACACGTCCGCGGAGGCGCTCGCGCGCCTGAAACCGATCATGCCGACCGCCGTGCACACCGCCGGCAACTCCTCCCAGATCAGCGACGGCGCGTCGGCGATCATGTGGGCGTCGAAGCGGATGGCGCGGGCGCTGAAGCTACGGCCGAGGGCCCGGATCGTCGCCCAGGCCCTCGTGGGCTCCGACCCCCACTTCCACCTCGACGGCCCGATCGACGCGACGAAGGCGGTGCTGGGCAAGGCGGGGATGTCGCTCCGCGACATCGACCTCGTCGAGATCAACGAGGCGTTCGCGTCAGTGGTCTTGAGCTGGGCGCGCGTCTTCGAGCAGGACCTGGAGAAGGTCAACGTGAACGGCGGTGCGATCGCGCTCGGTCACCCGGTGGGTGCGACGGGGGCGCGGCTCATCACGACGGCACTGCATGAACTGGAGCGCACGGACAAGGAGTTCGCCCTGGTGACGATGTGCGCCGGGGGCGGTCTCGCCACCGGGACGATCATCCAGCGGCTGTAGAGGCCCAGCCGAGGAAGGTGGTGAACGCGGCGGGGCCCAGGGTGAGATGGGGTCCCGCCGGGTTCTTGGAGTCACGGATGAGGAGGGTGGGGGTGGGGGAGGGGGCGGGGAGTCCGGCGATCTCTAGACACTGCCCGCCCTCGTCGCCGCTGTAGCTGGACTTACGCCAGGCGAGGGGGCCGAGTGGGGCGCATTCGACGCAGGAGCCGCCGGTGTCTGTGCTGTAGCTCGACTTACGCCATCGGGCGCTGGTCAGGCGAGGGATGCTCCCCATAGCGTTCCTCCATCACATGCCGGATCAGCTCCACCGAGTCCTTGACAGACAAAGCGGCAGCTTGCAGATGATCGTAACGGAGCATGCGGTTTTCGACCGCGTCTGGATTGGCGGTCGCGTGGCCCGTTTCGTAGTCCTCGCTGTACACGATGGTGGGGTCGTTCGAGAAACGGAAGACGTCGAACGCTCCTGGGAAGCCGGCGTGGCTTCCGGCAGCGAACGGTAGTACCTGGATGTTGACGTACGGGTTCTTCTCACAGGCCAACAGTTTCAGCAGTTGGCCTCGCATCACGTCAGTGCCGCCAAGCCTCTGGTAGAGCACGGCCTCGCCGAGTACCGCCCAGAACACCGGCGGCTTGTCCTTCTCGAAGATGCGCTGCCGTGCCATACGCGCCGCGATGCGATTGTCCAGGTCACGGTCGTTCACGGCGCTGAACACGGCACCCGCGTAGGCTTCTGTCTGAAGCAGGCCGTGCACCAGTAGCGGTTGGAAGACGTGGATCGCTGTGGCTCGTGCTTCCAGCTCCGCCACCTGTTGAAACCAGCTCGGGAGTTGGCTGCGCATCACCAGCGTCAGGAGGCGCGACAGCAGCCCATCAGTTCCCAGCGCCACGTCTGCCCGTTCGCTGAACTCCAGCGTCGGAACCTTCCTCGCCGTCTCGATCTGGCCGATCAGCGATGCCGTATAGCCCAGGATGCTCCCCAACTGCTTCTGTGTCAGGCCCGCGGCCTCCCGGCAGCGCCGCAGCTCGTAGCCGTAGTAGTCGAGCGGTGAGGCACCGGGGTCGAGGGTGTTGATCTGGGTCATGGTGCTGTCCCCTCGTTGAAGCTTGAACTCACTGTTGAACAGGTTGTGTCCGTTCTGTCGCCGACAGTAGTTGCGCCAGGTCACCCTTGTGGTGTGAACGGATACATTCCCCCCATCGTTCTGGGTGCTCGTCCCGCCCAGCACCGGATGTGCTTCACCGTCGGTGAGCACTCCGCGCATCACATCCGCCGCATCGTCCGCTCGTACCTCGACCAGTGGGAGATGCCGGAACTGACCGACGCGGTGGAACTCGGGGTCACGGAACTGCTCGCCAACGTCGTACGGCACGTCCCGGACCGCCGCTGCACCCTGCTGTTGCTGCGGTCGCCGGCCGGGGTCCGGGTGGAGGTGACGGACGGGTCGGATCAACTCCCCGTCCTGCGCACCGACATGTCGCCCTACGCGGAGGGCGGCCGGGGGCTCGTGCTGGTCGACGCCGTGGCGGACACATGGGGTGTGGGCAGGTGGCGCGGCGGCAAGACCGTCTGGTTCGAGTGCCGGTGCGGCGGAGAGGAGCGGTCCGCGTGAACGGCGCGACGGGCGGTGCCCGAGATGAGCACGGCGACGAGGTCGGCCAGGGAGAGCGCGCCGCCGGGGTCGTCGGCGCGGCGGGGCACCCGGCGTACGGGCCCCACTTCGTCCAGCGCGACCCCGTCCCGGGCCAGCACGTACGTCAGCGTCAGGAACGCGGCGCGGGCGTTGCCGTCGTCGAACGGGTGGAAGAAGCACACGTCGAGGTAGGCGCGGGCGGCGCGGGCCGGGAGCGCGAGGGTCGGCTCCGCGCTCTGTGCGAGGCAGTCGGTGAGGCGGTCCGGAAGGTCGGCGCCGGTGCCGTAGCGTTCGCGGCCCTCCTTGGCGTACGCCGGGGCGGTGCGGAACGCCGGACGCGTCGGCAGGCCCAGCACGTGACGCTGCCAGGTGGCGAGGCGGTCGAAGGTGAGGGGCAGTCCGGCGGCGGCGTCGGCGCGGGCCCGGTCGAGGGCGGCGCGCAGGCGGACGGCACGTACCGGGGACCGCTGGTGGTCGTGGGCGTGGATGTCCTGCACCGCCCCGTCTTCTATCGGGGCGACCGGTACGACTGGGAGGCGTTCGTGCGGGCCGGCGGGAAGGAACCCGTGCGGGGTGACTGCGCGTGCGCGATGCCAGGGGACCGTCTCGCGGAGGGCCTGCCATATCCGTAGGTGGTCCGGGGCGGCGGCCGGGCGGGGCGTGCTCAGGGGCCGGCCTCGAGGGAGATCGCGAGGCGTTCCGCCACGTCGTCCATGAGGGTGCGCTCGGGCGTGGTCCAGCTGAGGAAGCGGCCGCCGATCGCCTTGTCGACCCGTGCCCGGGCGGTCTCGTCGGCCACGCCCCAGCGGGTCAGGAACCAGATGAGGACCTGTCGGCAGTGGCCCTGCCAGCCGCTGCCGCCGCCCGTGCGGTCCACGACCTGGGTGACCAGGCGGACGGTGGCGCGCTCCCAGGCGTCCTGGCGGTCCTCGGCGGGCATGCTGTCCAGCGGGTAGTGGTCGAAGCGGTCGGCAGTGTCCTCCAGCCATTCCCGCCACTCGCACAGCGCCTCCGCGATCCGGTCGAGGGTCTCCTCCGGGTCGGTGGCGCTGATCGAGTCGCGCGGACAGCACCAGGCGCCGACCGGGCCGCCGTCGTAGTCGCCCTCGTCGTGCGCCCAGCGCCAGCCGACGGTCCAGCGGCCCCACCGCTCGACCATGGCGAGGCTCATTTCGTCGGCCCACTCCCGACCCGCCCCGTGGGACCACTGAATGATGTCGCTGTAGGCGGCGTGGCCGGCCGGACGAAGGGGGGCGCGGCGCGCGGGGGCGAGGGCGCGGATTGCTTCGGCGGCCTCGGCGGCGTCGAACGGATGCCGACGGGGATCGACCTCGTCCCAGGTCAAGGTTCCGGGGCTGAGTAGAGGGTTGTAAGCCATCGCGCACATGTTCTGCCGGGATGGGCTTCGCCTCAACCCGATTTCCGCACCAGGGGCGGACCCGTGCCCGGGGCCCGCTCCCTCTGGCCCGCACGGCGGTGTCAGCTCCCGACGGTCCTGAACGTCGTCGCCGTGCCGTGGTCGCCCAGGCCGGTCAGGACCTGGAGCTTCTTGATCGGCTTGGTGCCCGCGCTCTTGAAGCGGGGCGTGGCGGTCCAGTTGGTGATGGCGTCCAGCATGTTCGCCTCGGGGCCGATCGTCGTCGCCCCGGCCTTCACCGTGAAGGCGGCGTTGAAGTTGGTGCCCTTGTGGCCCGCCTTCCGGCCCTTGCCGGTGATCAGGCCGTCCTTGCCCGTCTCGTAGGACAACGTGGTCGTGGCACTGGTGACCGGGATGTCGAAGATCCGCTCGGTCGCCGTGACGGACAGGCTGATCGTCTTCACGGACTCCGCCGTACGGGACGCGGCGACCGTGGTGCTCGTGAAGGTGACGTCCTTGTTGTAGCGGACGGTCTTCGTCTTCGCCTTGCTCGGGATGTCGCCGGACTGCGTGACACCGAACGCCCTGAACACGCGGGCGTTCTGCAGATAGCCGACGAACGCCCGCTGCTTGGGCGCGGGCAGCCTGCTGAACGCCTTGAGCGTGGGGCCGCCGCCGGGCGCCCTCTTCAGCCATGTCTTGTAGGCGTCCACGGTCAGCTGCGACGGCGCGGCGGGCGCGGTGTCGGCGGCGGTCGCCTGGCCGGAGCCGCCGAGCAGGGCCACGGAGGCCGCTGCCGCCACGACGGTCGCGGTGATGCGGTTGCGCATGGTGGTTTCTCCTCGTCACACGGGTCGCCGCACTGGTCGTACGGAGAGGGGTCCGGTCGGCGGCCGGGCATCGCCCTGAGCCGCCCCCGGGATCGCGACGAACCTACGAGTGGGCGGGGGGTGGGCGGAATTGTCTCTTGGGGCAGCGTCCAGGAGGGCAGAGCGCCGACTGATCGGCTGTCCCCAAAGGGAAACCCGTCGCCGGCGGGCATGCGCGCTGACCCGGACGAGGACGGGCGGAGGCGGCTCCCGAGGACGGGCGAAGGCGGCGGCCCGGGGATCGGGGGCCGCCGCCTTCAGCTGGGGTCCAGCCGGTCGCGCGTGGGTCGCGCGTGCCGCATCAGTACCAGTGGTTGGCCTGCCAGAAGTTCCACGCGCCACACGGGCTGCCGTAGCGGTCCTTCATGTAGTCCAGGCCCCACTTGATCTGCGTGGCGGCGTTGGTCTTCCAGTCGGAACCGGCGGAGGCCATCTTCGAACCGGGGAGAGCCTGGACCAGGCCGTAGGCACCGGAGGACGCGTTCGTCGCGTTGGGGTTCCAGTCGCTCTCGTGGTCGACGATGTTGGAGAAACAGGTGTACTGAGCGGAGTTCGCGATCATCTTCTTCGCGGTCGCCTGGGCCTGCGCGGCCTCCGAGGTCGCGGCCTGCGCGGGCACGGCGGTGAGCAGCGCACCGGCGGTGGCGGCGACGACGGCGGTACCGGCGAGGGCCTTCTTCGGGGAGGCGATGCGGCGGAGAAGGGTGCGAGTCACGGGGAACCTTTTCTTCGGGGACGTTGACGTCGCGGGCATGCCTTCACCACATGCGATGCGGTGGGGGCGTACGTCGGCGCCGAGCCCGTGCGGGTGGTCGGCGCCGTGCGACTCGTCCACAGAAACAGCCCGGAGTACCTGTCCGCAAACACCCCTTTTGCTAGTTGTGGCCGTATACGGATGGAATGGGTGCTCTGTGACCTGGCTCTCAATCCGCAGGTCAGCGGCCGTTGCGACGTGGGCATGCCACGCTGTTCGATCTACGGTCCCGCTTCGTATGTGACCTGCGCCCTGTGGGGTGGTTCACCGCGCACCCGACGCTCCGTGCACGAGGCCCGACTCCGCGTTCAGGGAGTGGGCGGGTCGAATGTGACCGCGCTCTCGAAGGCGGCCCGGCGCGTGGCCCGCCGCAGCGCCCGCAGCACCGGGGTACCGAGCGTCAGGGTCAGGGCGACGGTGACCACGGCCCGGCCCAGGTCCCAGCCGAGGGAGGTGGCCAGGCAGTACGCGAGGAACCGGGCGAGGTTGGCGGCGGGGGAGGCGTCCGCGTGGAAGGCGATGTTCGAGGCGAGCGCGTCGATGAAGGGCCAGCCGTAGAGGTTCATGACCGTGCCATAGGCGAAGGCCGCGACGAAGCCGTACGCCGCGAGCAGCGCGAGTTCGGCGCGGCCCCGCAGCCGCCGGGCGCCCGGCAGCAGCCCGGCGCCCATCGCGAACCAGCCCATCGACAGCATCTGGAACGGCAGCCACGGCCCGACACCGCCGGTCAGCAGCGCCGACGAGAACATCGTCACCGCGCCGAGCGTGAAGCCGAAGCCCGGACCGAGGACGCGGCCGCTGAGCACCATCAGGAAGAACATGGGCTCCAGGCCCGCCGTCCCCGCCCCGATCGGGCGCAGCGCGGCGCCGGTCGCCGCGAGCACCCCGAGCATCGCCACCGCCTTCGCGCCCATCCCCGCCTCGGAGATCGTCGCGGCCACGACACCGACGAGCAGCACGAGCAGACCGGCGAACAGCCAGGGGGCGTCCTGCGCGTGCGCGCCGACCTGCGATTCGGGGGACGCGAAGAAAGGCCAGGCGAAGGCGGCCAGACCGATGAGGCTGACGAGCGCGAGGGCGAGGAGGGAGCGGGGGGAGAGGGGGACGGGGCGGGGGTGGCGCGGTGGGTGCGGGTTGGGATTGGGGCGGGGGTCGGTCGAGCGCGGGGTGTTCGTCACGGTCGCTCCCGTTCGGCCGCTCGCAGGGCGGTGAGGGCGTGGCTCACCTGGGTCGTGGTCAGCCATTTCTGCGGGGCCAGGATCTTCGTGACCTGGGGGGCGAAGGACGGGGAGCCGACGACCACCTCGGCGGTCGGGCCGTCGGCGACCACCTCACCGTCGGCGAGGATCAGCACGCGGTCGGCCAGCTCCGCCGCCAGCTCCACGTCGTGCGTGGCCAGCACGATGGCGTGGCCCTCGGCGGCGAGCCCGCGCAGGGTGGAGACCAGGCGGGCCTTGGCCGCGTAGTCGAGTCCCCGGGTCGGCTCGTCGAGGAGCAGCAGCGGTGGCCGGGCCGTCAGTACGACCGCGAGGGCGAGCGCCAGCCGCTGGCCCTCCGACAGATCACGGGGGTGCGTCGCGTCCGTCACTCCGGGCAACAGTTCCTCCACCAGCCGGCGGCACGTGCCCGGCTCCGCGCCCGCGTCCCCGTCCGCCGCCGCGCACTCGGCGGCGACGGTGTCCGCGTACAGCAGGTCCCTCGGGTCCTGGGGGACGAGACCGACCCGGCGTACGAGGTCCCTCGGCGCCGTCCGGTGCGGTCGCGCTCCGCCGACGTGCACGGAACCGGCCGTCGGGGGCACCAGGCCGACCATCGCGGACAGGAGGGTGGACTTGCCGGCGCCGTTGCGGCCCATGAGGGCGAGGGTCTCGCCGGGGGTGACGGTGAGGTCCACGCGGCGGAGGGCGGGGACGCTGCCGCGTCGCACCGCGAGCGAGGTGACTTCGGCGAGGGGTGCCGGCGGGGTGGCTTCCGGGAGGGCGGAGGGGGCTGCGGGCGCGGTGGCCGGCTCGGGTGTGCTGATCCGAGCCGGGGGCGGTGTGCGGGAGAGGAGGCGGCGGATTCGGGGGAAGGCGGGTTCGGGGGAGGGGGTGGGGTGCTGTGGCGTGGGCCGGGTGGGGGCGGTGGGTGGCTGGGCGCGGAGTTCCCCGCGCCCCCGGGCGGGGGTGGTGTCGGGCGGGGTGTGGGAGGCCAGGCGGGCTCGAAGGGGCGCCGCCCGGCGGCGGGCGTCCCGCACCGTCAGGGGGAGCGGCGTCCAGTCGGCGAGGCGGCCCAGGGCCACCACCGGGGGGTGGACCGGGGAGACGGCCATCACCTCGGCGGGGGTGCCCAGGACGGGGCGGGCGCCCGGCGCGGGGAGGAGGACGACCTGGTCGGCGTACTGGATGACGCGTTCGAGGCGGTGCTCCGCCATCAGGACCGTCGTGCCGAGGTCGTGGACCAGACGCTGGAGCACCGCCAGGACCTCCTCCGCCGCCGCAGGGTCCAGCGCGGAGGTCGGCTCGTCAAGGATCAGGACGCCGGGGTGCGGGGTCAGCACCGAGCCGATGGCGACTCGCTGCTGCTGCCCGCCGGAGAGCGTCGCGATGGGCCGGTCGCGGAGGCCGGCGAGGCCGAGGAGGTCCAGCGTCTCCTCCACCCGCCGCCGCATCACGTCCGGCGCCAGGCCCAGCGACTCCATGCCGTACGCGAGTTCGTCCTCGACGGTGTCCGTGACGAAGTGGGCGAGCGGATCCTGGCCCACCACGCCCACCACGTCGGCGAGTTCGCGCGGCCTGTGCGTACGGGTGTCCCGGCCGGCCACCGTGACCCGGCCGCGCAGGGTGCCCCCGGTGAAGTGCGGCACGAGTCCGTTCACCGCGCCCAGCACGGTCGACTTGCCGACACCCGACGGCCCGACCAGCAGGACGAGTTCCCCCTCCGGTACCTCGAAGTCGACGCCCCGGAGGGTGGGTTCGGCCGCACCTTCGTACGTGACGGACACGTCCTCGAAGCGGATCATGCGTCTTCCTTGCTGGGAGCGGTGACCGTGGGGGCAGTTGTCATGCGGGCGGTGGCGGTGGCGGTGGCGGTCGTGGGGGTGGCGGGCGCGGAGGTTTTCGCGGAGGTCGCCGGGGGCGGCGGACCGGGCACCGCGAACGACGGCAGCAGGCCCACCAGGAGCGCGGCGGCCGGCCACAGCGGGAGGTCCGGGGCGGTGAGGGGGACGACGGTGGGGTGCAGGGCGGCGGAGTCGTACGCCTCGCAGAGGATCAGGAGGGCGGCGACGGCCGTGCCCGACGCCCCCACCAGGGACGCCCGTACGCCCCACGGGTCAGGCCGGTAGCGCGTCCGGGGCGAGCGACGGCCGCCCAGACGCAGGCCCGCGAGGGCGGCGGCGAGGCCGGTGAGCAGGACGGGGAGACCGTAGGTGCCGCCGGCCGCGGTCAGGACGCCGTACGTTCCCGCGCAGACGCCCAGCAGTCCGCCGAGGGTCAGTGCGGCCGTCGTGCGGCGGACGCGGGCCGGGACCTCGGCCGTGCGGCCGTACCCGCGTGAGTCCATCGCGGCGGCCAGGGCCACCGACCGTTCCAACGCGCCCTCCAGCACCGGCAGTCCGACCTGGAGCAGCCCGCGGATGCCCCGGTCGGGGCGCCCGCGCAGCCGCCGCGCGGCCCGCAACCGCTGTACGTCCGTCACCAGATGCGGGGCGAACGTCATCGCCACCACCACCGCCACGCCCGCCTCGTACAGGGCGCCCGGCAGCGACTTCAGCAGCCGGGCCGGGTTGGCGAGGGCGTTCGCGGCACCGACGCAGATCAGGAGCGCGGCCAGGCGCAGACCGTCGTACAACGCGAACAGCACGCCCTCCGCGGTCACCCGGCCGCCCAGGCGGATGCCCTGCGCCCAGTCGGGCAGCGGGACTTCGGGGAGTGTGAGGAGGGTGTGCGTGCCGGGGACGGGCGAGCCCAGCACCACGGCGAAGCCCAGCCGGATGACCAGCACCGCCAGGCCGAGCTTCACGAACGCGGTGTACGAGCGGGCCCACGGGGCGTCCGTGCGGTGCGTCGCCACGACGTACCCCGCCACGGCTATGAGGAGGGCCAGGAGGAGGGGGTTGGTGGTGCGCGACGCGGCGGTACCGAGCCCGAGGGCCCAGAGCCACCAGGCGAGGGGATGCAGGTGGTCGGCCCGGTGTCCGTGGCTAGCCACGGCGGCGTCGCCTGGCCTGCCACACCGCCGCCGCGCCGAGCACCGCGACGGCGCCGACACCGACGAACAGCCCGACGGACGGGCCCTTCTCGTCGGACGTGCGGGCGTTGTCGGAGGCGGCCGAGTCGTCGGACGTGCCGGACGTGCCGGACGTGCCGGATGCGTCGGAGGTGCCGGGCGCATCGGGGCCGTCGTCGGCGATCGCCTCCCCGCACCCCTTCCGGGGGTATCCGGCGATCGAGCAGAGCAGCGCGTTCGTGTCGTACCGGAGCGGCTTCGCCACCGCGGCCAGCGCGTCGGCGGTGGTCGCGTCCGACGGCACGCGCGCACAGGCGGTGCGCGCCGGCGGGGGCGTCTCACCCGCCGGCGCGTCCTCGGCCGTGCCGAAGTCGAGGACCAGCGCGATCCGCTTGTGCCCGTCACGGGCGGCCGTACCCGAGCAGACGGCGTCGAAGCGGGCGGCCCCGCGCGGCTCGGCGGCGTCGTCGGAGTCCTCACTGACGGCGAACCGGAAGCCCTGGACGTCCCCGTCCGAGGGCCGCGCCGTCGACGGCCCCTGCGTCGCGTACACCCAGCCGGAGCCGTCCGCCCCCCGGTCCCAGAAGGACCAGTACCGGTAGGCGGCGGCATGGGCCGGTCCGCCGAGCCCCACCAGCACGCACAACACGAGCAGGGTCGCCGCCGACGCGGCAGTGACGCGCCCTCCGGTGAGGGTCATGTCCGTCGCCGCTTCCGGGTGAGCCGGGTCAGTGCCGCCCCGGCCAGCGCCGCGAGGCCGAGTCCGGCGCCCAGAACCACACCGGTCGCGATGCCCCCGTCGTCCCCGCCGTCGTCGGCGGGGTCGTCGCTCGGCACGCTCCGGTAGTCGTCCACGTCCCGCGCCGGTCCCGTCTCGGTCAGCTGCGCCACGAGGTCCGCGCCGCCGAAGTCGCGCGGGGCGGTGCCGGCGGCGTGCGCGGCGAGGATGAGCTGGGCGTACGCGGCGGGGCCGGACTTCGCCGCCCAGGGGCCGTAGTTCTTCTCCAGCCAGGCGAGCGGCTTCGCGGTGGCCTCCGTGTCCCCGGCGGCGGCCAGTGCCACGACCGCGTCGGCGGTGTTGCCGAGGTCGGGCTGGTCCTCGGCGCCCGGGAGGGCGGACTTCAGGTAGCCGTCGGAGGTGAGGGCCCCGGCGAGGTACACGGCACCGTTGTGGGCCGCGTCCTCGGGCGAGGTACCGCCGACGCACCCGGCGGCGCCCCCGGACTCCCCGGTCGCCCCGGAGTTTCCGGAGTCCCCGCTCTTCCCCGAATCCCCGGTCTTCGCGGCGTCGACCACGAACCCCTCACCCAGACTGCCGACCACGGCGGCGGCCGTGGCGTCGGCGTTGGCGGCGAGCCCGCCCTTCTTGTCGGGCTGGTAGGCGAAGGCACCGCTGCCCTCGGTGCCGGCGGCGCAGGGGAGGGCGAGGGCGCGCAGGGCGTCGTGGGGGGAGTGGCCGGCCTTCTTCTGCCTGGCGGGCTTCTCGCCCGCGGCAGCGAGCGCGCCGATGACGACGGACGTGGAGTTCGCGTCGCTGGGCCCGCCGGCGGTGAAGCCCCAGCCGCCGTCGTCGTTCTGGTTGTCCTTCAGCCAGCCGACGGCCCGCTCGGTCTGCGCGTCGTGCCCGCCGACGGCGGCGAGCGCCTGCACCGCGGCGGCCGTGCTGTTGGTGTCGACGGCCGTCTCGGCGTCGCACTGGGCGCTGGGGTCGGGCCGGTACGCCGCGAACGCCCCGTTCGCGCACTGCTGGCCGAGCAGCCAGTCGACGGCCCCGGCGCCGGGCTTCTCCCCCACGGCGTCGAGGGCGACCAGCGCGAGCGACTGCCGCCAGACGCCGTCGAACTTGGGGTCCGTCGACCCGTAGAGACCGGTGGGTATCGCCTGCGAGGGCGACGCGGACGGCGCGGCGGGGGCGGTGTCGTCGGCGAGGGCGGCCGGTGCGACACCGGTACCGAGTCCGGTGCCGACCCCGGCTGTGGCGGCCAGTACGGCGACGACCGCGGCGCTGCGGCGGACATTCATGATCGGCGGTGCCTCTCCCTGACGGGAGCCGGGCGCCACGGCGCGACGCCGGGCGGCTCGGCTCCGTATTCCTCGACGGTGCCGTGCACCGGCGGACGCCGGTGACGCGAGCCGGTCACAGTTCCGCACAGGGCAGTCCGACTCGCCGATCGCGCGGACGGCTTCGGCTCACGGTTGCGGGTCAGCGCCGGATTTGCACCGGCTTCCCCCTGTACGGGCGTGACGACCCGGCCACTCTACCTGCCGGTAGGCAACAGCCCGAGGGCCCCCGCACCGGAGGGTGGCTTCGGAAACATGCGGACGGGGAGAGTGCTGCGCGCGGGGCCCGTTCGGTCGGCGCCCGCCGAGGCGGTGTACGTCGGCGTCCGGTCTCACGCCGCCACGTACGTCACCGGGTCGGTTCCCGGGACCGCCTCCGCTCGGCCCTGTTTCACCAGGCGGCGCAGGTGGGCTTCCGCCTCGGCGACGGCGATGTTCCGCGAGGTGTAGGGGATCTGGGGCCAGGGGCGGTTCCACTCCATGCGTTCGGCGAGTTGCCACGGCGTGAGCGGGGTGGTGAGGAGGGAGCGCAGGTCGGTCAGGCGGGACTGGTGGTGCGTGAGCAGCTCCCGTACGCGGGCCGAGGCATCGGTGAACGTGTACTGGTGGGCCGGGAGGACCTCGGCCGGGCCCAGCCGGGCGACGCGTTCGAGGGAGTCGAGGTAGTCGCCGAGCGGGTCGGTCACCGTCGTGTCGTCGGGGTCCTCGTACAGGCCGATGTGCGGGCTGATCTCGGGGAGGAGATGGTCGCCGGAGAACAGCCGCCCCCGGCCGGGCAGTTCGGCCGGGTGGTCCTCCTCCAGGTGCAGGCAGACGTGGCCCGGGGTGTGGCCGGGCGTCCAGATCGCGCGGAGGCGGCGGCCGGGCAGGTCCAGGAGTTCGCCGGGGACGATCTCGCGGTCGGGGAGCGCGGGGGAGAGGCCGGGCAGGGTGCGGCGACCGCGCGGAGCGCGCAGCGGCGCCACGTGCTCCTCGGGCGCGCCGGCCGCCGTCAACTTGGCCGCCATGTACGTGAACCAGCGCTCCGGCCGCGTCTCCCGCGTCCGCCGTACGACCGCCGCGTCCGCCGCGTGCATGGCCAGCCAGGCGCCGGACGCCTCCCGCACCTTGCCCGAGAGGCCGTGGTGGTCCGGGTGGTGGTGGGTGATCACCACGCCGGTGATCTCCCCGACCGACGTACCGCACGCGACGAGGCCCTCGCACAGGGTGTCCCAGGAGGCCGGGTCGTCCCAGCCGGTGTCCACGAGCACGGGCCCGCGATCGGTGTCGACGACGTACACGAGCGTGTGGCCCAGGGGGTTGTCCGGGATGGGGACCCGAAGGGACCGGACGCCGCCGCCATGGTCGTACACCTGCGTCATCGGATCTCCTTCGTCAAGGGCTCCCCCATCGCCGCCCTCCCGCAACTATAACTAGAACAGGTTTCGATGGGGGGCCGAGTCAACCGTCGCTGCCCCGTGGACTCCTCGAACCGGAGCTGGTATCAGTTCCCGTATCGCCATATCTGATGCGTCGTCAGAAATCGGCTCCGGGGAGGCAGTCGGCCATGACCGAGCTCGTGGAACACGGACAGCTGTTCATCGGCGGGGAGTTGACGGACCCCCTGGGCACGGACGTCATCGAGGTGGTCTCGCCGCACTCGGAGGAGGTCATCGGCCGCGTACCGCACGCCTCACGCGCGGACGTCGACCGGGCCGTGGCCGCCGCGCGGAAGGCGTTCGACGAGGGGCCGTGGCCCCGGACGACCCTCGACGAACGCATCGAGGTCGTCGCCCGCATCAAGGACGCCTTCGCCGTGCGGCACGAGGAGTTCGCCCGCCTCATCAGCGCCCAGAACGGCACCCCCTTCACCTCCAGCGTCATGGTGCAGGCCCTCGCCTCGATGATGGTCTGGGACGCGGCGATCACCACGGCACGGAACTTCGCCTACGAGGAGCACCGCGACGGCGTGCTCGGGAAGATCCTCGTGCGGCGCGAACCGGTCGGGGTCGTCGCGGCCGTCGTCCCGTGGAACGTCCCGCAGTTCACCGCCGCCGCCAAGCTCGCCCCCGCGCTGCTCGCGGGCTGCCCCGCGATCCTGAAGGTCTCGCCCGAGACCCCGCTCGACGCGTATCTGCTCGCGGAGATCGCCGCCGAGGCCGGACTCCCGGAGGGCGTCCTGTCGATCCTCCCGGCCGACCGCGAGGTCAGCGAGTACCTCGTCGGGCACCCGGGCGTCGACAAGGTCTCCTTCACCGGCTCGGTCGCCGCAGGCAAACGCGTCATGGAGGTCGCCGCCCGCAACCTCACCCGCGTCACCCTGGAGCTGGGCGGCAAGTCCGCGGCGGTGATCCTGCCGGACGCCGACGCGCAGACCGCCGTCAACGGCATCGCGCCCTTCGCCTGGATGATCAACGGCCAGGCCTGTGTCGCCCAGACCCGCATCCTCGTCCCGCGCACCCGCTACGACGAGTTCGCCGAGGCGTTCGCGGCCGCCGCCTCCGCGCTCAAGGTCGGCGACCCCCTCGACCCCGCCACCGAACTCGGCCCGCTCGTGGCGCGGCGGCAGCAGCGCCGCAGCCTCGACTACATCCGCATCGGCCAGGAGGAGGGCGCCAAGATCCTCACCGGCGGCGGCCGCCCCGCCGGCCTCGACCACGGCTGGTACGTGGACGCCACCCTCTTCGGCGACGTCGACAACTCCATGCGCATCGCCCGCGAGGAGATCTTCGGCCCGGTCATCTGCCTCCTCCCGTACGGCGACGAGGCCGAGGCCGTACGGATCGCCAACGACTCCGACTACGGCCTGAGCGGCAGCGTGTGGACCGCCGACGACGAGCGCGGCATCGAGATCGCCCGCCAGGTCCGCACCGGCACGTACTCCGTCAACACCTTCAGCCTCGACATGTTCGGCCCCTTCGGCGGCTACAAGAACTCCGGCCTGGGCCGCGAGTTCGGCCCCGAGGGCTACAGCGAGTACCTGGAGCACAAGATGATCCACCTGCCCGCCGGGTACCAGCCGCCCACCGACGCGGGCACCGCCGCCGGGGGAGAGGGGGTGGGCTGATGGGCGACCGCTGGCACGTGGAGGTCGACCGGGCGATCTGCATCGGCTCCGCCCAGTGCACACACCTCGCCCCCGACGCCTTCCGCCTCGACACCGCGATGCAGTCCCACCCCACCGAACCGGAGACGGACGCCAACGAACGCATCCTGAAGGCGGCGGAGGGCTGCCCGGTGGAGGCGATCTCGATCTCCCTGCCCGACAGCGGCGAGCCGGTCTTCCCACCGGAGGAGTAGCCGCTGACACCCGCGCGGGGCCCAGCGCGTGTGCCTCGCGGCCCCCGACGGCGACGCCCGACCTGCTGGACCGGTGGGCGGGCGGGACGGCCATGGAGTAAAAAATCCCGATTAGGGGGTTGCGTACCCCTGTGGGCGTTCTATTCTGGAATTCGGCCTACGGGACGAGTGAGGGAGTTCGACCGGAGTAGCCGACATGGGCGTGAGACGCGAGTCTCCGCTGGTGCCGACGTCGACGGTCGGGCTGAGAGGCCGGAAGGTCGCTGGTACAGGACCGGAAGGCGACCCCCAGAACCTGATCCGGGTAATACCGGCGCAGGGAACCCGTCTCGTAGGTCTTCAACGGTGTAGGTCTTCAACGGTCTTCGTGGGCGTCTGTCCACAACAGTCTTCGCGTGTCTCCGACGAGCCCCGGCAGCCCCCTCGGTGCCGGGGCTATTTCTCGCCCTCGGGGGCCGTCAGGTCGATCAGACGGCAGACCGTCTCGATGTCGATCTTCACCTGGGCGATGGAGGCGCGGCCGGAGAGCCAGGTGATGAGGGCCGAGTGCCAGGTGTGCTCGATGACGCGGACGGCGGAGAGCTGTTCGGAGGTGGGGCGCTCCAGCCCCATCGCGTCCAGGATGATCGCCGTCGTCTGGTGGGAGACCTGGTCCACCTCGGGGCTGACGCTGCGGTCGGCGAACGTGAGCGCGCGGACCATGGCGTCCGCGAGGTGCGGCTCTCTCTGGAGCGCGCGGAACGCCCGCATCAGGGTCTCGGCCACCCGCTCCGCCGCCGTCTCGCCGGTCGGCGGCTTCTTCCGCAGCGTGCCGTGCATGTGCTCCAGCTGGTCCTGCATCGTGGCGACCAGCAGATGGATCTTGGAGGGGAAGTAGCGGTAGAGCGTGCCGAGGGCGACCTGCGAGGACTCGGCGACCTCACGCATCTGCACGGCGTCGAAACCGCCCCGGCTGGCCAGCTGCGCGCTCGCGTGCAGGATCCGGCGCCGACGGGCCTCCTGCCGCTGGGTGAGGGGCGGCGAGTCCCGCCGCGACTCCGGGCGCTGTTCCTGTCTGGCGCTACTGGCGTCCACCTTGGCTTCCGCAGGCATGGGTACCGTTCCGTGACAGTCGGTGAGGGCGTGCGATCCGACAGCATGCCAGGGCGCGTGCCGTGGCGTGAATCACCTGATCCACCGCTCACCGCGGCCCTACCTGCCGGTAGATTCAGTGCTCCTTGAACGATCAAGTCTGTAACTTGTTCTAGATTACCGTCCCGACGTAATCTCACCGGACAACACAGGCAGAAGGGGGCCCGAGAGTGACCGCTGAGGCCAGTGAGGCGGGGCATCACGCCAGCCCCGCCGCCGACGGCGGCCGACCGCTCAACATCGCGCTCCTCACCTATAAAGGGAACCCGTTCTGCGGGGGCCAGGGCGTGTACGTACGGCACCTCTCGCGTGAACTCGCCCGCCTGGGCCACCGGGTGGAGGTCATCGGCTCCCAGCCCTACCCCGTCCTCGACGAGGACGCCGTCCCCGACGCCGGACCGGGTGGGCTCTCCCTCACCGAGCTGCCCAGCCTCGACCTGTACCGGCAGCCCGACCCCTTCCGCACCCCGAAGCGCGACGAGTACCGCGACTGGATCGACGCGCTCGAAGTGGCGACGATGTGGACCGGCGGCTTCCCCGAGCCCCTGACGTTCTCCCTGCGCGCCCGCCGCCATCTGCGCGCCCGGCGCGGCGAGTTCGACGTCGTCCACGACAACCAGACCCTCGGCTACGGCCTGCTGGGCGAGGTGGGCGCGCCCCTCGTCACCACCATCCACCACCCCATCACCGTCGACCGGCAACTGGAGCTGGACGCCGCCGAGGGCTGGCAGCGCCGTATGTCCGTACGCCGCTGGTACGCCTTCACCCGGATGCAGAAGCGCGTCGCGCGCAGGCTGCCGAGCGTGCTCACCGTCTCCGGCACCTCCCGCCAGGAGATCGTCGACCACCTCGGCGTACGCGGCGACCGCATCCACGTCGTCCACATCGGCGCCGACACCGACCTCTTCTCGCCCGATCCCTCCGTCGCGCGGATACCCGGCCGGATCGTCACCACCTCCAGCGCCGACGTGCCGCTGAAGGGCCTCGTCTTCCTCGTCGAGGCGCTGGCGAAGGTCCGCACCGAGCACCCCGCCGCCCACCTGGTCGTCGTCGGCAAGCGGCCCACCGAGGGCCCCGTCGCCCAGGCCATGGAGCGCTACGGCCTCGACGGCGCCGTCGAGTTCGTGAAGGGCATCTCCGACGCCGAGCTGGTCGACCTGGTCCGCTCCGCCGAGGTCGCCTGCGTGCCCTCCCTGTACGAGGGGTTCTCGCTGCCCGCCGCCGAGGCCATGGCCACCGGCACGCCCCTGGTCGCCACCACCGGCGGTGCCATCCCGGAGGTCGCCGGACCCGACGGCGAGACCTGCCTCGCGGTGCCCACGGGCGACGCGGGAGCCCTGGCCGCCGCGCTGAACCGGCTGCTCGGCGACCCCGACCTGCGGGCCCGGCTCGGGCACGCGGGCCGCGAGCGGGTGCTGCGCCGGTTCACCTGGGCCAAGGCCGCCGAGGGCACGGTCGCCCACTACCGCGAGGCGATCGCCCGCGCGGAGGGGCGCCCGGCGGGGGCCGCCGCGAGCACCGTCCCCCGCGCCGTACCGGCGGCGGACCCCACCGCCGGCCGAGTCGTCGACGCCCACGAGGCCGTCGAAGAAGCAGTTGAAGCAAACCGCGAAAGCGCCGACCGCGAAAGCAGGGCCACGTGCTGACCGTCGACTTCTCCCGGTTCCCGCTCGCCCCGGGGGACCGCGTCCTGGATCTCGGCTGTGGAGCGGGCCGGCACGCCTTCGAGTGCTACCGGCGCGGCGCCCAGGTCGTCGCCCTCGACCAGAACGGCGACGAGATCCGCGAGGTCGCCAAGTGGTTCGCGGCGATGAAGGAGGCCGGCGAGGCCCCCGAGGGCGCGACGGCCACGGCCATGGAGGGCGACGCCCTCGCGCTGCCCTTCCCCGACGAGTCCTTCGACGTAGTGATCATCTCCGAGGTCATGGAGCACATCCCGGACGACAAGGGCGTGCTCGCCGAGATGGTCCGCGTGCTCAGGCCCGGCGGCCGCATCGCGATCACCGTTCCGCGCTACGGCCCCGAGAAGGTCTGCTGGACGCTGTCCGACGCGTACCACGAGGTCGAGGGCGGCCACATCCGCATCTACAAGGCGGACGAACTCCTCGGCAAGGTCCGCGAGGCCGGCCTCAAGCCGTACGGCACCCACCACGCGCACGCCCTGCACTCGCCGTACTGGTGGCTGAAGTGCGCGTTCGGCGTCGACAACGACAAGGCGCTCCCGGTCCGCGCGTACCACAAGCTGCTGGTCTGGGACATCATGAAGAAGCCTCTGGCCACCCGGGTCGCCGAGCAGGCGCTCAACCCGCTGATCGGCAAGAGCTTCGTGGTGTACGCGACGAAGCCGCACCTGCCGCGGATCGCGGACGCCGACGGCGACGGGGACGCGACGGCGGCAGGGACCGGTGCCGGTGCCGAGGCCGGGGTGGCCGCCAAGTGACGACGCCCCGGACAGAACACCTGGTCCTGCCCGGGGTACTGACCGCCGAGCAGGCCGCCGCCACCGTCCGCGGGATCCTCGCGACGCAGCGGGAGGACGGCGCGATCCCCTGGTTCCGCGGACACCACCTGGACCCCTGGGACCACGTCGAGGCCGCCATGGCCCTCGACGCGGCCGGTGAGCACGAGGCCGCCGCGCGCGCCTACGAGTGGCTGCGCCGGCACCAGAACGAGGACGGCTCCTGGTACGCCGCGTACGCCGACGGCGACGCCGCCGACGTCACCGACCGCGGCCGGGAGACCAACTTCGTCGCGTACATAGCCGTCGGCGTCTGGCACCACTACCTGGCCACCGGCGACGACACGTTCCTCGACCGCATGTGGCCGGCCGTGCACGCGGCGATCGAGTGCGTGCTGCGGCTCCAGCAGCCGGGCGGGCAGATCGGCTGGAAGCGCGAGGACGACGGCACGCCCGTGACCGACGCCCTGCTGACCGGCTCCTCGTCGATCCACCACGCGCTGCGCTGCGCGCTCGCCATCGCCGAGCAGCGGGAGGAGGCCCAGCCGGACTGGGAGTTGGCCGTGGGCGCGCTGCGGCACGCGATACGCCGGCACCCCGAGCGGTTCCTCGACAAGGACCGCTACTCGATGGACTGGTACTACCCGGTGCTGGGCGGCGCGTTGACGGGCGCGGAGGCCAAGTCCCGTATCGAGGAGGGCTGGGACCGCTTCGTCGTCCCCGGCTTCGGTGTCCGCTGCGTGGTCCCCAACCCGTGGGTGACGGGCGGGGAGTCCGCCGAACTCGCCCTCGCGCTCTGGGCGATGGGCGAGTCCGACCGGGCCCTGGAGATCCTCCAGTCCATCCAGCACCTGCGCGACCCCGCGACCGGTCTGTACTGGACGGGCTACGTCTTCGAGGACGGGGCCGTCTGGCCCGAGGAACTGACCTCGTGGACGGCGGGCTCCCTGCTGCTGGCGGTGGCCGCGCTGGGCGGCGACGAGGCGACGTGCGCGGTGTTCGGCGGGGAGCGACTGCCGCGGGGCCTGGACGACATCGAAGAGTCGGACTGCTGCTGAGGTCCGGCTTCCGGGTGGGGCGGTTGCGCTTCGTGGCCGAGAGCGGGTCGTCCGTGGCCGCTCGCGCAGTTCCCCGCGCCCCTGAAAGACCTGGGGCCAGCCCCTGCTTCTAGGGGGCGCGGGGAACTGCGCGACCAGCCCCCACTCAGCCGCAGTAACACGGCGGCCGCGACCCCCCCCCGGCGCCCTTCCGCGAAGCCCTCGCGCTCAGTGACGGTGCATGCGGTTCGCGATGGCGTGGCCCACCAACAGGTAGACCACCGCGGCCAGGCCGTACCCCGCGACGACCCGCGCCCACTGCTCGTCGAAGGTGAACAGGTCGTGGGACCAGCCGGCGAGCCAGCGGGCCGCGTCATGGACGAACTGCACGAAGTCGTTCGCGCCGTTCGCACCGAGCAGATACATCAGGATCCACAGGCCCAGAATGAAGGCCATCACGTCCGCGACGATCGCGATGACCCGGCCCGCCTGGTTGGAGCCGCTATATCGAGACATGCTTGACGGGTTGCCGCTGATTCGTGGCTGAAACCCTAGGAGTTCAGCTCGGCCAGCACCCGCAGCGTCGGCCGGTCCGGTGACACGACGAGCAGATCCGTCACCGGCCCCTTCCGCCACACCTCCAGCCGCTCGGCGATCCGCTCCCTCGGCCCCACCAGCGAGATCTCGTCGGCGAACGCGTCCGGCACCGCGCGCACGGCCTCCTCGCGGCGGCCGTCGAGGAACAACGCCTGTATGCGCCGCGCCTCTTCCTCATATCCCATGCGGGCCATGAGGTCGGCGTGGAAGTTGCGTTTCGCGTGCCCCATCCCGCCGATGTAGAAGCCGAGCATGATCTTCACGGGCAGCAGCCCCTCGGCGACGTCGTCGCAGAGCTGCGCCCGCGCCATGGGAGCGACGAGGAACCCCTCGCGCGGATCGCCCAACGACGCCTCGTACACGTCCGTCCGCGTCGGCGACCAGTACAACGGCAGCCAGCCGTCCGCGATCCGCGTCGTCTGCGCGATGTTCTTCGGCCCCTCGGCCCCCAGCAGGACGGGCAGATCGGACCGGAGGGGATGCGTGATGGACTTCAGCGGCTTGCCCACACCACTGCCGTCCGGACCGCGGTACGGCACCCCGTGGAAGCTCCCGTCCAACTCGACCGGGCCCTCCCGCCGGAGCACTTGCCGTACGACATCGACGTACTCCCGCGTCGCGGTCAGCGGCGACCTCGGGAACGGCCGCCCGTACCAGCCCTCCACGACCTGCGGACCGGACAGCCCGAGCCCGAGGAGCATCCGCCCGCCGGAGAGATGGTCGAGGGTGAGCGCGTGCATGGCGGTGGTCGTGGGCGACCGCGCCGCCATCTGCGCCACGGCCGTACCGAGCTTGATCCGCGACGTGCGCGCCGCGAACCAGGTGAGCGGCGTGAACGCGTCCGACCCCCACGACTCGGCCGTCCACACCGAGTCGTACCCGAGCCGCTCCGCCTCCTGAACGAGCGGCACATGATCCGCGGACGGACTACGCCCCCAGTACCCCAGTGCCAGACCGAGCCGCATACGCCGCCTCCTGACGCACCGTCAGTTATCCTGACCAGGAGGGCGACTGTACGACAACGGCCCCCCGCTCGGAAGAGCGAGGGGCCGGTCGTACGGCGAGGGTGCGGCGTCGCGCTCAGCCGCGCTGGATGCCGGTGGTGTCCTGGAGGACACCGCGGCGGCCGTCCTGGGTCTGGGCGACCAGGTTGGCGCCGCGCTGCTCGACCGCCAGGTACCAGGTACCGGGGGCCAGTTCGGCGATCGTCGACTGCGAGCCGTCCTCGGCGAACAGGGGACGCGCCACGGGCACGGCGAACCAGAACGGGGAGAAGTCACCCGCGGGCGGCTGCGGAGCGGCCTGCGCCTGCTGCGGCTGAGGCTGACCACCGAACGGCGCGCCCGGCTGCCCCGGCTGGGGCTGGCTCGCACCGAACGGCGCCTGAGCACCGGCACCCGGGTAGCCGTAACCACCGGGGGGCTGGGCGCCGTAGGGCTGCGGAGCCGCCGGACGCGGGGCGCCGACGAGGGCGGCCTTGAGCGCGGGGACGAGGGGGGTGGCGATGGCCGCGGCGGCCATGATCAGGGTCGCGATGAGGGCGAGGATGAGGCCGGCGCCGGCGTCGGTGCTGTTGCCGCTCGAGCCGCTGCCGAAGTTGTCACCACCGCCGGTGGGGTCGAAGATGTTGCCCAGCGCGCTCCACGCGGCGAAGACGGTGAAGGCGATGCCGAAGTGACCGAGGTCGATCCCGGCGATCTTCGGCGCCTGCGGCAGGCCACGGGCGATGACGATGAACACGGCGCCGAAGATCCCCGCCAGCACGACGCTGAGCAGTACCGGCCCGCTCTCCCAGAGGTTCGGGAGCTCGAAGCTGTCGGGAACACCGTCGAGGGAGTAGTTGTCGAGGAACGACGCGACGAACAGCAATACCGCTGCTCCGATCACGACGCCGTCGCCTCTGGTGAGGGAGCGGATATTCACTTCAGGTCCTTCGTCAGTCGTCTCGTCATCGGTGTGGAGGCGTCGCTGTTCACCATGGTGCCGTCAGGCTCTGGTGGGAAGCGCGGGGGTGGCCCCTCATCGTAGGGATGACCATATCGTCCACCCGACGTAGGTGTACGTCGGGATTGCCACGATGATCACGACCCTCCCCCTACCCGCGCAGGAAACTCACGATTCCCTCAGAGATCCCCTGCGCGGCCTTCTGCCGCCATGTGCCGGTGGTCAACAGTGCCGCGTCCTTGCTATCGCGCATATTGCCGCACTCGATGAACACCTTGGGAACCGTTGACAGATTGAGACCGCCCAGGTCCTGACGTGTGACGAGACCGGTACCTCCGCCCACATAGTTGGAGGGAGCGCTGCCCGTCTCGCGGACGAACTTGCCCGCGATGCGCTCCCCGAGGTCGCGGGAGGGACCGACGATGGGCCGGGTGTCGGCGGCGCCCTCGTGCACCGCGCCCGGCAGGATGACGTGGAAGCCCCGGTTGCCGGCCGCCGAGCCGTCCGCGTGGATCGACACCACCGCGTCGGCCTCCGCCGCGTTGCCGATGCGGGCCCGCTCGTCGATGCAGGGGCCCCACTCCCGGTCGCCGTCCTGCGTGAACTTCACGGTGGCGCCCTGCTGTTCGAGGAGCGCCCGCACCCGGCGCGACACGTCCAGCGTGAACTCGGCCTCCGTGTAGCCGTCGTTGGTGGACGTCCCCGTGGTGTCGCACTCCTTCATCCCGGTGCCGATGTTCACCTTGCGGTTGATCTCGGCGGTGTGCCGGAAGTTCCCGGAGTTGTGACCGGGGTCGATGACGACGACCTTGCCCTTCAGGGTGCCGTCGGCGGCGGCACCGGAGGAGGCCGTCGGGCTCGCCTTCTTGCCGTCGTCCCCCTTTTTCCCGTCCTTCCCGTCCTTGCCCTCGCCGTCCTCGGAGGCGGTCGGCTCGGCGGAGGGCGTCGGCGACGCCGGGGGAGCGGTTCTCGGCTGGTTGCGCGCGGCCGCCCGGTTCGACCCGTCGTCCCCGCCGCCGGGGTCGCCGACGGCCTGCCACACCCCCCAACCGGCGACCGACCCCACCACGATGGCGGCGACGGCCACGGTCAGCGGGCGGCGCAGAGGCGAACGGCGGGGCTGGGGCGGATCGAAGTCCGGTCCTACGTACGACACGCCTGCCACCATACGGGGCGGGCCGGCGCCGGCGGCCTCACGACGCCGTACCGCCATGTTTCGTCCCCTCCCGCCGCTCCCCCTTTCCCCTGTGCGGGGGCGCGGCCCCGGAACAGGGGTGACCAGTGGATGGGCGGATGCCCGGTCGCACGGTAGAGTCGGCCAATTACTGCTTGTCGTGGGGCAGGGCTCGGCCGGGCGGTGGCAGGGCCCTGGGGGGAGGGCCTGCAAGGGATGAGTCGTCGCTCCAACGGGTTGGTCGGGGTCTGGGCCGAGGCACAGCGCCAGCAGCAGCGTCAGCTGGAGGCGCGGGCCAGGCAGCAACGGGAGTACGAGCGCCAGCAGCGCGCGTACCAGCGGGAGGTGGCCCGCAGCCACCGCGAGCAGCAGCAGGCGTACCGGCAGCAGCGTGAGGCGGAGGCCCGGCGGCGTACCGAGGAACTGGACGCGCAGGTCGCCGCCCTCCAAGGGCTGCTGGCCACCGGCTGCCGGGCCCCGGCGTTCCGCGCCGCCTCCCTCACCCGCTCCGAGCGACTGGAGCCCTTCGCGCCCGGCGCGCTCGCCCAGCCGGTGCCCATGCCGGACCCCGGCCAGTACCAGGCCCAGGGCGGCTGGACCGCCGGCCGGCGGGCCCAGGCGCAGGCCGAGGCGCGGGCCCGCTTCGAGCAGGACTGGCACGCCGCGCAGGCGGCGGAGGCCCAGCGGCAGCGGCAACTCGCCCAGTACCAGCGGCAGTACCAGCAGTGGGCCGACGGGCAACTGGCCGAGGTCCGCCGGCACAACGCGGGCGTCGCCGAGATGACGACGGCCCTGCGCGCCGGCAGCGACCCGGAGGCCGCCGTCGAGTACTTCTCCGCGGCGCTCTACGCCTCCGCCGCCTGGCCGGAGGGCTTCCCCCGCCAGGTCTCCGCCGCCTACGACGCGGCCGCCCGCGAACTCGTCCTCGACTGGGAGCTGCCCCGCTTCGACGTCGTCCCCGAGGCGAAGTCCGTGCGCTACCAGCCCGGCGTCGACCAGGACAAGGAGACGGCCCGGCCCGTCACCCAGCGGCGCGCCCTCTACCGGGACGTCCTCGCGCAGTGCGTCCTGCTCGTGCTGCACGACCTCTTCGCGGCCGACGAGTTCGGTGCCCTGGAGGCGGTCACGCTGAACGGGTTCGTCGACGACCACGACCCGGCGACCGGTCGGCGCGCGCAGATCGTCCTCGCGAGCGTCATGGCGCCGCGTGCGGTGTTCACCGGCCTGAACCTGGAGCAGGTCAGCGCCGTCGACTGCCTGCTCGACGGGCTCCGCGGCCAGCTGTCCGCCAAGCCGGACCAGCGCACCGCCGTACGGCCCGGCCGCCGGCCCGCCGACGTCGGCAACGGTGTCGTCACCCACGGCGGCGACGAGGAGCCCGACCTGCTGGAGATGGACCCCGTCGCCTTCGAGGCGCTGGTCGCCGAACTCTTCCAGGCCATGGGCATGCAGGCGGTCACCACCCAGCGCTCCAACGACGGCGGGGTGGACGTCGACGCCCTCGACCCGGCGCCGATCCGCGGCGGCAAGATCGTCGTGCAGGTCAAGCGGTACCGCAACACCGTCCCGCCGACGGCCGTCCGGGACCTCTACGGCACCGTCCAGCACGCGGGCGCCAACAAGGGCGTCCTGGTGACGACGTCCAAGTTCGGCCCCGGCTCGCACACCTTCGCCAACGGCAAGCCGCTCGAACTCGTCTCCGGCAGCGAACTCGTCGACCTGCTGCACCGGCACGGGCTGCGCGGCCGCCTGGGCACGGGCGACGGGAGCGCCGTCCCCGCCCAGCGGACGGCGCCCGACCCCCGCCAGGCCATGGCCACGAGCCCCGACACCGGCGCGCCCACGGGTCCCGCGGACGACTTCAGCGTGCTGGGCATGGGCTGGAGCGGCACCGTCGCCCTGGACGTGTGCGCGCTCGTCTGCCACGGCAACCGGGTGCTCAGCGACGACCACTTCGTCTTCTACAACAACCTGCGCACCCCCGACGGCACGGTCCGCGCGCTCCCCCCGGCGGCACCGGACAAGGCCGCGATCCGGGTCTCCTTCGACGCGCTGCCCGCCGAGGCCGACCGGCTCGTCCTCGTGGCGGCGATCGACCCCGCCGTCAACCCCGAGGCCGACCTGTCGGGCTTCACCGACGCCTGCATCCGGCTCCTGGACCCGTCGCGCACCGAACAGGGCCGCCTCGACGTCTCCGACGGCCGCCCCGGCGAGACCGCCCTGGTCCTCGGCTCCTTCCGCCGCCGGGCCAACGGCGACTGGGACTTCGTCCTCGGCGGCAAGGGCTACCGCGGGGGACTGGAGGAACTGGTCCAGGACTACGGGATAGAGGTGGCGTAGGGCCGGGTGCCACCACCGGTGCCGGTTCCGGTCGGGGGCCAGTGGTGATCCGGGTCAGATGCCGCCCCCCGTGCGCCGCAGCACTCGCAGTGAGTCCGTCGCCGAGACCTCAGTGAAGGCGCCGGAGGCGAGGGCCCGCAGGTAGACGCGGTACGGGGCCTGGCCGGTGAACTCGTCGACCGGGTCGGGGAACACGTCGTGGATGACGAGCAGGCCGCCCTCGGCGACATGCGGGGCCCAGCCCTCGTAGTCGGCGGTGGCGTGCTCGTCGGTGTGGCCGCCGTCGACGAAGACCAGACCGAGGGGGGAGTTCCAGACCTTCGCCACCTGCGGTGAGCGGCCCACGAGGGCGATCACGTGCTCCTCCAGACCCGCCCGGTGCAGGGTGCGGCGGAACGTCGGCAGCGTGTCCATCAGCCCGATCTCCGGGTCGACGGTCTCCGGGTCGTGGTACTCCCAGCCCGGCTGCTGCTCCTCGCTGCCCCGGTGGTGGTCGACCGTGATCGCCGTCACACCCGCCTCGCGCGCCGCGTCCGCGAGGAGGATCGTCGAGCGGCCGCAGTAGGTGCCGACCTCCAGCAGCGGGAGCCCCAGGTGCCCCGCCTCCACGGCCGCCGCGTACAGGGCCAGCCCCTCGCCCGCGGGCATGAACCCCTTGGCCGACTCGAACGCGGCGAGGATCTCCGGCTTGGGGGCCGCGGGCATGGGGTCCTCCGTGGTGGCGTGGCGGGTGCGGGGCCGCAGCGGGTACGGGTTCCGCGTGCAGGTGTCGTACGGACGTTCGGGACCGTACGCACCGGGTGCCCCATGCTGCCATGCGGCCCGTCGGCGGCGTCAGGACACCCGCTCGACCGGGCGTTCGGCGGTCGCCTTGTCGTCCGCGTTGTCGTCCGCGCTGCTCGCCAGGAGGGTCGGGCCGTTCGCGGGACGGCGGCCGGGGAGGAACACGGCGAGGAGGATGCCGACGGCGACCGCGGCGGTGGCGATCAGGAACGAGAGCCGGAAGCCGTGCATGGTGGGGATCGCGACCCCGCCGACGTGGTGCGCGGTGTTGGCGAGCACCATGCCGATGACGGCGCTCGACACGGACGTGCCGATGGAGCGCATCAGCGTGTTGAGGCCGTTCGCGGCGCCCGTCTCGGACGGGTCGACGGCGCCGACGATCAGCGCGGGCAGCGAGGAGTAGGCGAGGCCGATGCCCGTGCCGAGGACCACCGACACCACCACGGTCTGCCAGGCGGCGCTCATCAGCCCGAGGCCCGCGCCGTAGCCGACCGCGATGATCAGCAGCCCGAGGATGAGGGTGCTCTTGGGGCCGTACTTGGCGGACAGCCGGGCGTAGACGGGCGCGGTGAACATCATCGTCAGGCCTAGCGGCGCCACGCACAGGCCCGCGACGACCATCGACTGACCGAGGCCGTAGCCGGTGGCGGTGGGCAGCTGGAGGAGCTGCGGCAGGACGAGTGAGACGACGTAGAAGGAGACGCCGACCATGATCGAGGCGAGGTTGGTGAGGAGCACCTCGCGGCGGGCGGTCGTGCGCAGGTCCACCAGGGGCGCGGGGATACGCAGCTCCAGGACGCCCCACAGGAGCAGCACCAGGGCCGACGCGGCGAACAGCCCGAGCGTGGTCACGGAGGTCCAGCCCCAGTCGCTGCCCTTGGTGATCGGCAGGAGGAAGAGGACCAGACCGAGGGAGAGGCCGAGCGCGCCGAGGAGGTCGAAGGAGCCGTGCGCCCGTGTCTTCGTCTCGGGCACGGCGACGCGGGTGAGGGCGATGGAGAGGACGCCGAGGCCGGCCGCGCCGAAGAAGAGGACGTGCCAGTCGGTGTTCTGGGCGACGGCCGCGGCCAGCGGCAGGGCGAGTCCGCCGCCGACGCCGATGGACGAGCTCATCAGGGCCATCGCGGACCCGAGGCGTTCGCGGGGCAGCTCGTCCCGCATCAGGCCGATGCCCAGCGGGATCGCGCCCATCGCGAAGCCCTGGAGGGTGCGGCCCACGATCATCGGGATCAGGGCGCTGGTGAAGCCGCTGATCAGCGCGCCCACCACCATCACCGCCAGGCTGGCGAGCAGCATCCGGCGCTTGCCGTAGAGGTCGCCGAGACGGCCCATGATCGGGGTGGCCACGGCGCCCGAGAGGAGCGTGGAGGTCAGGACCCAGGTGGCGTTGCTGGGCGTGGTGTCGAGGAGCTGGGGGAGATCCTTGATCACCGGGACCAGCAGGGTCTGCATCACCGCGACCACGATGCCCGCGAAGGCCAGCACGGGGACGATCCCGCCGTTCGTCCTCGTGGCGGGCTCGTGGGCGACGGGTGTGTGCGGGTGCGTCATGGAGAGGGGCCTCCTGGCCGGAAGAGGGTGCGTGACAGGCCAACCTCGTCGACCAGGGCAACTATTCCGATGGTTCGAGTGGCTAATGAATTCTTGACCAGCCCATGGGAATGTGATCGTCCGTCAGGTCATCTGCCAGGTCGTCCGTCAGGTCGTCCGTCCGGCTCCTGGGCGTCGCTGCGCGGGCTGCCGCGCGGGCTGCGGCACGGTCTGCCGCACGGCGCGGCGAGGCCGTCTGAAGTTCTCCGCCGGACAAGGCAACGGATCCGGGCCCTCGTGGACTGTTAAAGACATCTAGGAGGTGCTCATGGGGGATCGGAAACAGGCTCGGGACGAGGAGTTCCAGAGCTTCCTCGTCGGCCGCTGGCCACGGCTGATGCGCACGGCATTCCTCCTCACGGGGGAGCAGCACGCGGCGGAGGACCTGGTGCAGACGACGCTGGAGCAGGTCTACGCGGCCTGGCGCCGAGTCGCTTCGACGGACGACCCGGACACTTATGTACGGCGCGTCATGATCAACGCCCATGCGCGCAGGCACCGCAGACGCCTCAAGGAGTTCCTGGCGCCGAGGACCGACTCGGACCTGCTGCCCGAGGTGCCGGACAGCGGTGACCGCATCGCCCAGGCCGACGACCGCGGCGCGCTCCTCACGGCGCTCTCCCAGCTGCCGCCCCGGCAGCGGGAGGCCGTGGTCCTGCGGTACTGGGAGGACCTGAGCGAGAGCCAGGCGGCGGAGGCGATGGGCTGCTCCGTCGGCTCGGTCAAGAGCAACGCGGCGAAGGGGCTCGCGAAGCTCCGCGCCGTACCGGGACTGGCCGAGACGGTGACGCAGGGAGGGCGGAAGTGAGGGACGCGGACGACACGCACGGCATCGACGGCGGGCATGGGAAGGCGGAGCGGCACATGACTCGGGGTGACGGCACCCATGGCGGCGACGACACGCTCGGCGGTCTCACGGGCAGCACCGCGCTGGAGAGAGACATCGCCCTGCTGCTGGCGGACGCGGCCGACGAGGTGGAGATCGGCACGGCCCCCTACCGGGCGGTGGTCCGGGGCGGCAGGCGCCGCAAGGCCCGCCGCTGGGCCGTCGCGGCGGCGGTGACGGTGGTGCTCGCGGGCTCCACGGGAGCGCTGGCCCTGGCGGGGGCGGCGGACGGCGGCCGGGTCGCGGTGCCCCCGGCCGCCACGGGGTCGGCCGAGTCCGGGCAGCGGCACCTCTACCAGCCGCAGCGGACCCAGCTGGCCTCCGGACGCGACCACGGCCACGACTGGGAGATCACGGTCGAGTTCTGGGACGCCCCCAGGACCGAGCGGCAGGCGGAGAGGCAGCTCGCCGCGATGGCGCTGCGGGGCGACGAGCCGACCGATGTGGATGGCCCCGCCGCACTCGTGGACCGCGGCTGGCACTTCGTGCACCTCTCCGTGGACGGGGGCCGGACCGACGAGGTGATCGACGGCGAGGAGTGGACCGCGACCGGCAGGGACCTCCAGGCCTTCGCGACGGTCCTGCCCACCGGTGACCAGGGCACGGGCGGCGCCCCCAAACGCCTCGTCATCGGCGAGGTCGCCCCCACCGCCCAACAGGTCCGCGTCACCTGGTCCGACGGCACCTCCGTGGACGTCAACCGCGACGGCGACGATCCCTGGTACGAGGACCTCCGCAACCCCCGCATCGTCGACGCCGAGGGCTCCCCGGTGAGCTGGTTCGTGGCCCTGGCGCCCAAGGGGGTGGAGTACGAGTCGGCGGCCGTTGTGCGCTAGCCATCTGACACAGTGTCAGGAGTCTTCACAAGTGCACGTGCCTCGGCTATACAGAGGGTCGCCGGACTGGAACGCGTTCTAGAAGGGCGGGTTCCGGACCCCTGTGACGACCTCGGCGCGGCCGCTGGTGCGGACGGTCGTGCCGAGGTTCCGAGGTTCTTCCGAGAACAGGAGCCCCATGCCCATCGACGCAGCCAAGGCCCTCGCGGCCGAGCCCCGTTCCGCCGAGATCGCCTGGACCCGCAAGGACGTCCTGCTCTACCACCTCGGCATCGGCGCCGGTATCCCCGCGACCGACCCCGACGAGCTGCGCTACACCCTGGAGTCCCGGCTGCATGTCCTGCCGAGCTTCGCCACCGTCGCGGGCGCCGGCTCACCGGAGGTCATCGGCGGCCTGAACGCTCCGGGTGTGGACGTCGACCTCGCCAAGGTCCTGCACGGCGGCCAGCGCGTCGCCCTGCACCGGCCCATCCCCGTCGAGGGCCGGGCGACCGCGACCTCCCGGATCGCTGCGGTCCACGACAAGGGCAAGGCCGCCGTGCTCGTCATGCGCACCGACGTCGTCGGCACCGACGGCCCCCTGTGGACGAACGAGGCCCAGATCTTCGTCCGCGGCGAGGGCGGCTGGGGAGGCGAGCGCGGCCCGTCCGTCCGCCGGGAACCACCGTCCACCGCCCCCGACAAGGAGGTCGAACGCGTCGTACGCGAGGACCAGGCGCTGCTCTACCGCCTCTCCGGCGACTGGAACCCGCTGCACGCCGACCCGGAGTTCGCCGCCCGCGCCGGATTCGACCGGCCGATCCTGCACGGGCTGTGCACCTACGGGATCACCCTCAAGGCCGTCGTGGACACGGTGCTCGGCGGGGAGGTCGCCCGGGTCCGCTCGTACGACACCCGCTTCGCGGGAGTCGTCTTCCCGGGGGAGACCCTCCGCATCCGGATGTGGCGGCCGGACGACCGCGCGGTGCGGGTGGCGGTCAGCGCCGCCGACCGGGACGACGCGCCAGTACTGGCGGACACCCTCGTCGAGCACGAATGAGCAGCTCAGCACAGCCGTAGGCAGGTACTCCTGAGGGGAGCCGCACCATGCGCGCAGCCGTACTGCACGAGATCGGCCAGGACAAGCTGGAGGTGCTCGACGACGTCGAGGCCGCGGGCTTCGGGCCGGGCAAGGTGAAGATCCGGGTGCGGGCCACGGGGCTGTGCCACTCGGACCTGTCCGCGATGGCCGGGGTGCTGCCGCAGCCGGGCCCGTTCGTCCCCGGACACGAGGGCGCCGGCGAGATCGTCGAGGTCGGGGAGGGCGTGAGCGGCCTGAAGCCCGGCGACCGGGTCGTCGTCTGCTGGCTGCCGGCCTGCGGCAGCTGTCCCGCCTGCAAGCGAGGCCAGACCCAGCTGTGCCTCGCCGGGTTCCTCAACGCCGGCACCCCCAACTTCAAGCGGCCCTCCGGTGACGTCTTCGGCTTCGCGGGCACCGGCACGTTCGCCGAGGAGGTCGTCGTCGACGCCGGGTGCGCCGTGCCCATGCCCGACGACGTGCCGTTCGACGTCGCCGCCCTCATCGGCTGCGGTGTCACCACCGGGCTGGGCGCGGCCCTCAACACCGCCGACGTGGAGGCCGGTGCGTCGGTCGCCGTCATCGGCTGCGGCGGTGTCGGCATCTCGGCGATCCAGGGCGCCCGGCTCAAGGGCGCCGCCGAGATCGTCGCCGTCGACCCGGTGGCCGCACGCCGCGAGGCCGCCCTGAGGTTCGGCGCCACCAAGGCGGTCTCCCCGGAGGAACTGGCCGACGCCAAGCAGTCCGTCACCGGCGGCGAGGGCTTCGACTACGTCTTCGAGGTCGTCGGCCGCTCGGCCACCGCCCGCACCGCGTACGAGAACACCCGGCGCGGCGGCACCCTCGTCGTCGTCGGCGCGGGCGCCATGGACGACTTCCTCCAGCTCAGCATGTTCGAGCTGTTCTTCGACGAGAAGCGCATCCTGCCGTCCATGTACGGCGGCGGCGACGTCCTGCGCTCCTACGAGCGGGCCATCGCCCTGTGGCGGGCCGGCCGTATCGACCTGGAGGGCCTCATCACCCACCGGGTGCCGCTCGCCGACATCAACGAGGCACTGGACCAGATGCGCACGGGGGCCGCGCTGCGGACCTGCATAGAGATCTGACGCCACAGGGCGCTCCGGGCAGCTCGGGCAGCACGGGTGGCGCCCGGGTGGCCCACGTGGCTCGGGGGACCCTGCCGCCGTGCCGGTGCCGCCGAGCCCGACGGACTCCGACGACTTCGAGGATGCCCATGTCATTGCCACTGGAGGGACTGTCGGCGATCGTCACCGGCGCGGGACGGGGTCTCGGCCGGGCCGAGGCGCTGGAGCTGGCCCGGCTCGGCGCGGCCGTCGTCGTCAACGACTACGGGCAGCCGGGCCGGGACGGCAGCGGCGGCGCGTCCACCGGACCCGCCGAGGAGGTCGCGGCGGAGATACGGGCCGCGGGCGGCCGCGCCCTCGTCCACACCGGTGACGTCTCCGACCACCACCAGGCGCGCGAACTCGTCGAGTCGGCGATCGGCGCGTTCGGGAAGCTGGACATCCTGGTCAACAACGCGGGCATCCTGCGCGACCGGATGGTCTTCTCGATGTCCGAGGACGAGTGGGACTCGGTGATCCGGGTCCATCTCAAGGGCCACTTCAACACCATCCGCTTCGCGTCCGCGCACTGGCGGCAGAGGTCGAAGACGGCCGGTGCGCCGGTGTACGGGCGGATCGTGAACACCTCGTCGGAGGCGTTCCTCGCCGGCTCGGCCGGACAGCCCAACTACGCGGCCGCCAAGGGCGGGATCGTCGGCCTGACCACGTCCTCGGCACAGGCGCTCGCCCGGTACGGCGTCACGGCGAACGTGATCTGTCCCCGGGCGAGGACCCGGATGACGGAGGACGTGTTCGCCGGCCTCGCCCGCCCCGAGCAGGGCCCCGACCCGCTCGCCCCGGAACATGTCGCCCCGCTCGTAGGCTACTTGGCCTCACCCGCCGCCGGACACATCAACGGACAGCTCCTCGTCGTCCACGGCGGCATGGTCGCGATCGTCGAACGGCCGCGGGTGCAGGCGCAGTTCGACACCAAGCAGGACGCGTTCACCTACGACGAACTGGACGGCCTCCTCACCCCGTACTACGCCGACCGCCCCCAGGGGGAGACCTTCGCGGCGACGGAGGTCTTGGCGCTCCGAAAGCGCGACGGCACCGACTGACCGACCTCGCGCATCGCCCGCCCCGCACAGCGGCCTCGCATCGCCCCGCCCCACGCAACAGCCCCGCCCCCTCGGGTGACGGGGCGGGGCCGGGTGTGGCGGTGGTGTGCGGTCCAACGTCGGATTGACGTTTCTTCAGATCGAAGGTCCGCCGTATCAGGCGGCCGTCGTGGTCTCCGCCTGCTCGACCGGCTTGCGGTGACGCCCGCGAGGCGTCGTCTCGGCGTCGTGGGCCGAGATCTGGCCCCGGTGCCTGCCATGGCCTTCCGCCTCGTGGGGGTCGGCAGTGGGCGGCTGAGTGGTGTGCGCGTCGCTCATGGAAAGTGTTCCCCGTCGGCATGATCTTCTTACAGGCGGGTGAGTTTAACGGCCCTTGGCACACGATCCGAAGGCGCCCAAGGGCGTGTCGGCCTCCCTCGTGACGCGTTGGCCGAAACTCGCACAGGCCCGGCACGAGCACCTCACCCGACGGTCACCTCCTCGTTCACCCGCCCGTCCAGCGGCGCCTGTTGCAACGGCACCGGCCGTGCCGCGACGGCGAGCCCGCCCGCCACCGCACCCTCGGGCTCGGGCTCGGGCGGGAGTTCCACGGTGCCCGCCGCCCCCATCGGCGCCACCGCCCCCTCGGATTCACTCGGCGCTTCTGGCTCCCCCAGCGCGTCCACCCCGGATGCGCTGGGCACGTCCACCTCATCCGGTACGCCCGGCGGCGCTCCCTCGCACGTCGGCACCACCCCCGGCGCACCCTCATGCGCCGGCCCCCCGTGCGGCGGTTCGCAGACGTCCGGCTCGTCCCCCCAAGGCACCCCGACCCGTGCCACCCCGCACCGCACCGTCCGCGTGGCGTACGGAAGTTGCAGCACTCCGTCCCTGGTCCACAGTCCGGCCCCCGTCAACCATCCCTCGGGGGCGGGCAGATGGTGGACCTGCCGGGAGGCCGGGCGCCACAGGCCGACCCAGCTGCCCCGTGCGCCGTCCACGCGGAGCGCGACCGCGCAGCTCTCCGGGGTCAGGATCTGGCCCGGCTGGATGGCGAAGGGGGTCATGCGGTGGTCGTCGGGGACCCGCAGGCACTCGGGGAAGCGGACCGGCAGTGTGCTGCCCAGTACGCCCCAGCCGAGCCGGTCGTGGCCGGGCGAGGGCGCGTCCGAACTGATCAGCAGCAGCCCGCTGTCCGGGTCTGCCAGCAGCAGCCGGTCGTCACTGTCGTCCGCGATCTGGAGGAGGGGTGAGACCTCGCCGCCCCGCAGGTCCACCACGACCGTCTTGGTCCGGCCGTCGGATTCCCGGTCCAGGGCGAGCAGTCGGCCCGCCCTGTCCAGCCAGACCCCGCCCGAGCACCGCCCCGGTACCTCCGCCACCCGCTCCGGCCCGAACGCCCCGCCCGCCACCAGCCACACCGCCGTGGAGCTCCGGCCCACGGCGAGGGCGTAGGCCCACTCCCCGCACGGGCTGGGCGGCAGCAGCCGCAACTCGGTCGTGGGGTCACCGCACTCTACGGCGCCGAGGAGAAGCTCGCCGGTGCCCGGTCCGGTCGGGTAGAGGAGCGAGAACAGATGCCGTTCGGCCGCCAGCCGGTGGATGAGGACACGGCCGTCGGTCAGAGGGAGGACCTCGGTGCCGGGTTCCTCGGGCTGGTTGGCGGGCAGCGGTACGGCGTACGGCTCGGGGCCGTCGAGGGTCCAGCGCTCGGGGAACCACGAGTCGTCGCCGGCGAGGGCGAGGCGCGCCCCGTAGCTCCCGTCCGCGGTGATCACGCAGCCGGGCGGTGACGCGGACCGTTTCTGCTTCCCGTCGCCGGGGGCGCCTTCCTCGCTGTCGTCGTGCCCCTGTCCCGCCTCGTTCCCGTGGCCCGTCGTGGGGGATGGGGATGCACAGGCCGTCATCGTTCGATCACCTCCGGCCATGAAGGTAGTTTTCGCGCGCACAGAGGTGGGACAACCGGGCTTCCCCTTCACACATAAGGGTGCTCGTCCCGCGATTCACCTGAGGGAACGGCGAGATTTGTGCTGCCGGACGGGTCGAGGGGCGCGGACGGGAGGCGCGGGGAGAGGGTGGCGGGCGGCGCGAGGGCGGTGGCCGGGGTCGGTCCGGGCGGGAGTCGCCGTAGGCCGCCGAGAGGTCCGGAAGGAGGGCGAGGAGCCGGAAGGGCGGACGGGTGGGGACCGCGAGGAACGGACGCGCGAGGGTCGAAGAGACGGGCGGGAGCAGTGGGGCGCGGTGGACCGAGGGCGGGGCGGCTGGTCAAGTGACCCGTGGCCGGTCGGGGACGGCAGTGGTGCAGGTAGCCTTTGTGCGTGCCCCGTCTGTCTGAAGTCATCGCCGAGCTCGACGCCCTCTGGCCGCCCGACAGGGCCGAGGGGTGGGACGCGGTCGGCACGGTCTGCGGCGACCCCGACCAGGAGGTCACCCGGGTCCTCTTCGCGGTCGACCCCGTGCGGGAGATCGTCGAGGAGGCGGTGAAGCTGGGGGCGGACCTGCTGGTCACCCACCATCCGCTGTATCTGCGCGGGACGACGACGGTGGCGGCCTCCACGTTCAAGGGCCACGTCGTACACACCCTCATCAAGAACGACATCGCGCTGCACGTCGCCCACACCAACGCGGACACCGCCGACCCCGGGGTCAGCGACGCCCTTGCCGGGGCGCTGGACCTGCGGGTCGTACGGCCTCTCGTGCCGGACCCCTCCGACCCCGCCGGGCGGCGCGGTCTCGGCCGGGTCTGCGAGCTGGACCACCCGCTGACCGTACGGGAGCTGGCCACGCGGGCCGCCGAGCGGCTGCCCGCCACCGCGCAGGGCATCCGCGTCGCCGGTGACCCGGAGGCGCTGGTGCGCACGGTCGCCGTCAGCGGCGGCTCCGGCGACAGCCTCTTCGACGACGTCCGTGCGGCCGGTGTCGACGCGTTCCTCACCGCGGACCTGCGCCACCACCCCGCCTCCGAGGCGGTAGCCCGCACGACGGAGGCCGCCGCCACCCCCCTCGCGCTGCTCGACGCGGCACACTGGGCCACCGAATGGCCCTGGTGCGAGCTGGCCGCCGCCCAGCTCGACCAGATCTCCGACCGGAAGGGATGGGACCTGCGCGTCCACGTCTCGAAGACGGTCACCGACCCCTGGACCGCCCACGCGGCGTCCACCACCGCCACCGAGAACCTGGGAGCCCCCAACTGAACGCCGCGCCCGCCGACCAGATCCGACTCCTCGACGTCCAGGCCCTCGACGTACGCCTCCAGCAGCTCGCGCACAAGCGGAGGTCGCTGCCCGAGCACGTCGAGATCGAGTCGCTGACGAAGGACCTCACCCAGCTGCGCGACCTCCTCGTCGCCGCGCAGACCGAGGAGAGCGACACCGCCCGCGAGCAGACCAAGGCCGAGCAGGACGTGGACCAGGTGCGCCAGCGCGCCACCCGCGACCAGCAGCGCCTGGACTCGGGCGCGGTCAGCTCCCCGAAGGACCTGGAGAACCTCCAGCGCGAGATCGCCTCCCTCGCCAAGCGGCAGGGCGACCTGGAGGACATCGTCCTGGAGGTCATGGAGCGCCGGGAGTCCGCGCAGGAGCGGGTCGCGGAGCTGACCGAGCGGGTCGGCGCCGTCCAGGGCAAGATCGACGACGCGACCGCCCGCCGGGACGCGGCCTTCGAGGAGCTCGACGGCGAGGCCGCCTCGGTGACCAAGGAGCGCGAGGTCATCGCCGCGTCCGTCCCCGCCGACCTCCTCAAGCTCTACGACAAGCTCCGGGAGCAGCAGGGCGGCATCGGCGCGGCCAAGCTGTACCAGCGCACCTGCCAGGGGTGCCGCCAGGAACTGGCGATCACCGAGCTGAGCGAGATCCGCAAGGCCGCGCCCGACACGGTCGTCCGCTGCGAGAACTGCCGCCGCATCCTGGTGCGCACCTCGGAGTCGGGGCTGTAGCCGGGGCTGGGAGCGGTCGCAGTCGACTGACCAAGAGGTTGATGTGGTGCGGGAGTTCATCGTCGAGGCCGACGGGGGGTCCCGGGGCAACCCGGGGCCCGCGGGCTACGGTTCGGTCGTCCTCGACGGGGCGACGGGGGAGCCGCTGGTGGAGGCCGCCGAGTACATCGGGGTCGCCACGAACAACGTCGCCGAGTACCGGGGGCTCATCGCGGGCCTGAAGGCGGCGTACGCGCTGGACCCGGCGGCCACCGTCCGCGTCCGTATGGACTCCAAGCTCGTCGTCGAGCAGATGTCGGGCCGCTGGAAGATCAAGCACCCCGACATGAAGCCGCTGGCCGCCGAGGCGCTGCGGGTCTTCCCGCCCGGCCAGGTCACCTACGAGTGGATCCCGCGCGACCAGAACAAGCACGCCGACCGACTCGCCAACGAGGCGATGGACGCGGGCAAGCGGGGCGAGCAGTGGTCGCCGTCCAGGTCCACGGCGGACCTCGACACCCGTGCGACCCGGCAGGGGGCGGGGGCGGCCTCGTCCGCCGCCGTCCCCGAGCCGTCGGGTCCGCCCGGGGACGCCGCCGCGGGCGCGGCGAGGGCCAGGGCCGCGCTGGCGGGGGCGCGGGGAGGGGCCGGGACCGGGAACGGGGGCGGCGCGGCGAGGAGTACGGCCGCCGCCGGGCTCGACGCCGCTGAGTCCGACTCCGATGAGTCCGACGCCGCCGTGCCGGACGTCGCCGTGCCCGACGCCGATGAGCGGGGCGCCGATGAGCCGGGCGCCGTCGCGGCCCGTGAGTCCGACGTCGGCGAGGCCCGCCCCGCCGAGCCCGATGCTGTCCTTAGGGCATCCGCCGCCGGGGAGACCGCCGCCGAGAGGCGCGAGGCCGGTACCCCTGGCGTGCGGAGGACCGCGGCGAGCGCCGACATCCGCGCCGCGAAGAACGTGGCCTCCGCCGCCCCCGATCTCGGCACCCCCGCGACCTTCGTGCTGCTCCGGCACGGGGAGACGCCCCTGACGCCCCAGAAGCGGTTCTCGGGGAGCGGCGGTTCCGACCCGTCTCTCTCTGACGTCGGCCGCTACCAGGCGGAACGGGTCGCCGCCGCGCTGGCCGCCAGGGGGACCATCCAGGAGGTCGTGTCGTCGCCGCTCGCCCGCTGCCGGGAGACGGCGGAGATCGTCGCGGCCCGCCTCGGGCTGGGCGTGACCCTCGACGACGGGCTGCGGGAGACGGACTTCGGCGCGTGGGAGGGGCTCACCTTCGGCGAGGTGCGGGAGCGGTACCCCGACGACATGAACGCCTGGCTCGCCTCAGCGGACGCGGAGCCCACCGGCGGCGGGGAGAGTTTCGAGGCCGTCGCCCGCCGGGTCGCAGCGACCCGCGACCGGCTGACCGAGGCGCACCGGGGCCGTACGGTCCTGCTCGTCAGCCATGTCACGCCGATCAAGACCCTGGTCCGCCTGGCCCTCGGCGCACCCCCCGAGTCCCTGTTCCGCATGGAACTGTCGGCGGCCTCCCTGACGGCCCTGGCGTACTACGCCGACGGCAACGCCACCCTCCGCCTGCTCAACGACACGTCACATCTGCGCTGAGCGGCGACGGCCGTACGCTCACCGCAGGGCCGCCGCGCCGCGCGCCAGCGCCTCGACGCGCCCCCAGTCCCGGGCGGCGATCGCGTCGGCCGGGAGCATCCAGGTCCCGCCGACACAGCCGACGTTGGGGAGGGAGAGGTACTCGGGCGCGTTGTCCGGCCCGATCCCCCCGGTCGGGCAGAACCGGGCCCGCGGCAACGGCCCCGCGAGCGACTTCAGATAGGCCGTACCGCCCGCCGCCTGCGCCGGGAAGAACTTCATCTCCCGTACGCCGCGCTCCAGCAGCGCCACGACCTCCGACGCGGTCGACACCCCCGGCAGGAACGGCACCCCGGACGCCTGCATCGCCGTCAGCAGGGCGTCCGTCCAGCCGGGACTCACCAGGAACCGCGCCCCGGCCCGCACCGCCGCCGTCACCTGTTCCGGCGTGAGGACCGTGCCCGCCCCGACCACCGCGTCCGGCACGGCCCCGGCGATCGCCCGGATCGCGTCGAGCCCGGCGGGGGTCCGCAACGTCACCTCGATCGCCGGCAGCCCCCCGGCGACCAACGCCCGCGCGAGCGGCACGGCGTCGGAGGCGTCCTCGATGACGACGACCGGGACGACGGGGGCGAGGTCGAGCACGGAGGACGTCGAGACGGGGCCGACGGGCGACGGAGAGGCCATGGGCTCATGCTGCCCGGCCCCTGCAGCATGCGCAAAGGCCGTTGCGCATGCTGCAATGCGCCCCCGTGTCTATGGGCCGCGTCCCGTCAGTGCACCTCGGTCACCAGCACGTCCAGCGTCCACGCCTTTCCCGCCCCGGCCGGAGGCTCCACCTCCACCACGTACCCGAGGTCCCGCAGCGCCTCCACCAGCTGCGCGGGGCCCTTGGGTGCGGCGCCGGCCGACAGCAGGCTGCGGACGATGCGCCCCTTGGTCGCCTTGTTGAAGTGGCTGACCACCTTCCGGGTCGGCGCGTGCAGCACCCGTACCGTCGCCGTGCGCCCGGCGATCTCGCCCTTCGGCTTCCACGCGGCGGCGTACGCCGAGGACCGCAGATCGAGGACGAGCCCGTCGCCGGCCGCCTCGGGAAGGGCCGACGCCATCGGCGTACGCCAGTGCGTGCCGAGCGCGCCCACGCCGGGCAGCTTCACGCCCATCGAGCAGCGGTACGAGGGGATGCGGTCCGTGACGCGGACGGCGCCCCACAGCCCGGAGAAGACCAGCAGCGAACGCGCCGCCCGCTTCTTCGCGGCGGTGTCGAGGGAGGCCAGGTCGAGGGCGTCGTAGAGCACGCCGGTGTAGATCTGGCCGGCCGGGCGGGCCCCCGCCGTCCGCAGCTCCGCGTTCTTGGCGATCTCGCCGCGCAGCCCCTCGCTCAGACCGAGTACCTCGCGGGCCTTGTCCTCGTCGCCCGCGCACAACTCGACCAGGTCACCGAGCACGGCCTCCCGCGCCTCGGTGAGCGCCGGGAGGGAAAGGGACTCCAGCTTCAGCGGGGCGCCGCCCGCTGAGGGGGCCTTTCCTTCGGACGGGGGCAGCAGGACGAGCACGGGCACTCCTTCGGATAGGGCTCCGCGACAGCGTACGGGGTGCGAACCGGGCACCCGACGACCCGGTCGGCCCGCCCGCACCGGCCACCCGGCGACCCGGTCGGTCGGCCCGCAGGAGGCTCCCGTCGGTACGCCGACCACTCGTGTGGGGCCGGGCGACCTGGTTGGCCCGCAGGAGGCTCCCGTCGGCACCGACTACCCGTGTCGGGCCAGACGGCCTGGTCGGCCCGCACAACGCTCCCGTCGGCATGCCGACCACCCGTGTCGGGCCGGGCGACCCGGTCGGCCGCACCAGGCACCCGTCGGTACGGCGACCACCCGTGCCGGGCCGGGCGACCCGGTCGGCCGCACCAGGCACCCGTCGGTACGGCGACCACCCGTGCCGGGCCGGGCGACCCGGTCGGCCCGCACAACGCTCCCGTCGGCATGCCGTCCCGTTCGCCCCGGCCTAGGCTCGACGCATGCCCCGCCGCCGGCTCCGCGTCCTGGGCGCCCCCGAGGCCCCCCTGCGAGCGGCCCTGCGCGCGCTTCGCGGTGAACTCGGGGTGCCCGACGTCTTCCCTCTCCAGGTCCTCGTCGAGGCGGAGCACGCCGCGAAGTCGCCCCGGCTTCCGTCGTACGACGCCACGGACATCCCCCTCTTCACCATCGATCCGCCCACCTCCACCGACCTCGACCAGGCGATGCACCTGTCCCGCCGCCCGGGCGCGGCCGGCGGCCGGTGCTACCGGGTCCGGTACGCCATCGCCGACGTCGCCGCGTTCGTCACCCCCGGCACCGCGCTCGACGCGGAGGCCCACCGCCGGGTGACGACCCTGTACTTCCCCGACGGCAAGGTCCCCCTCCACCCCGCCTGCCTCTCCGAGGGCGCCGCCAGTCTCCTCCCGGACCACACCCGCCCGGCGGTGCTGTGGACGCTGGACCTCGACGCGGACGGCCGTACCGAGAGCGTCGACGTGCGCCGCGCCCTCGTCCGCAGCCGCGCCAAGCTCGACTACGCGTCCGTGCAGAAGGAGATCGACGCGGGCACCGCCGAGGAACCCCTCGCCCTCCTCAAGGAGATCGGACACCTCCGGGAGCGCCTCGAAGTGGAACGCGGCGGCATCTCCCTCCACGTCCCCGAACAGGAGATCGTCGAACGGGACGACCTCGGCGGCCATGACGGCCACGAAGCCCCGGGGGCGCACGCACTCGAACTCGCCTACCGGGTGCCCCTCCCCGCCGACGCCTGGAACGCCCAGATCTCCCTGCTCACCGGCATGGCCGCCGCGGAGCTGATGCTCGGCGGCGGCACCGGGATCCTGCGCACGCTGCCCGCCGCGCCGGACGGCGCCGTCGGCCGACTCCGCCGGACCGCGACGGCGCTGCACATCGACTGGCCGCACCACGTCTCGTACGCGAGCCTGGTCCGCGCCCTCGACCCGCACGACCCCCGCCACGCCGCGTTCCTCCAGGAGTGCACGACCCTGCTGCGTGGCGCCCGCTACACGGTCTTCCGTGACGGCGCCCTCCCCGACATCACCACGCACTCCGTAGTCGCCGCGCCCTACGCCCACTGCACCGCCCCGCTCCGCCGCCTCGTCGACCGCTACACCGCGGAACTCTGCCTCGCCGCGGCCGCCGGGACCCCGGCCCCCGAGTGGGTCCTGGCCGCCCTCGACACCCTCCCGGACGAGATGGCCGGCGGCAGCCGCCTGGCGGGCCGCGTGGAGCGCGAGTGCGTGGACCTCGTGGAGGCCGCGTTGCTCAGGGACAGGGTCGGCGAGGTCTTCGACGGCTGCGTGGTGGACGTGGAGGAGGAGCGGACCGGGAAGGGCGGACCGGCCAGGGGGATCGTCCAGTTGGAGTCCCCGGCGGTCATCGGCCGCGTCGACGGCCGGGACGGCGAGCCGCTCCCGCTGGGGGAACGGCTGCGCGTACGGCTCACACAGGCGGAGCCGGGAGTGGCGAAGGTCCGCTTCGTACCGGCGTGAAGTCCCCCTGGGCCCCGCGGAGTCGGTCGATCTCGCCCACGAGCCGATCGGCGTCGTCCGCGTGGAACCGTACGAGCCGGACCCCCTTGCGTCGGCCGATTTAGAAGGGGAGGGCGAGGACCGCGAGGCCTGGTGACGGACCTGGGTCACCGCTCACCGCGGCCGCCGGGGAAGGGAATCGAGCCACTCGCGCGTTGCACCCTCCGGGACGACCGTCGAAGGGGGCACGGGACGTGGACGGCACCGAACAGCAGACACAGCAGGTACGGCCGACGCAGCAGATAAAGCAGGCCCAGCTAGACCAGCAGGCTCAGCAGGCTCAGCAAGCACGGCGGCGGCCGCAGCAGGCACCACAAACCCGGTGGACACGGGCGACCCTCGGTGGTCCCGACCGCCCCCTCGACCTGCTGACCGCCCGCTTCGACCGCCACCGCTACGCCCCGCACACCCACGAGGAGTTCAGCGTGGGCATCTGCGTGCTCGGCGCCTCGTGCATCGACTACCGGGGCGGCGCCCTCACCGTGGGGGAGGGCTCGATCGTCGTACTGGCCCCCGGGGAGGTCCACACCGGCGAGTCGGCGTACGGCACCTACGCCTACCGTGCCCTCTACCCGGCCCCCACCCTCCTCACCGACGGCATCCTCGGCGGCACCCCGCACTTCCGGGAGCCCCTCCTGCACGACCCCGAACTCGCCGCGGCCCTGCGCACCGCCCACACCGAGCTGAGCACCTGCCCCGACCCGCTGGAGGCGGAGTCCCGCGTCCCCTGGCTGCTCACGGCCCTGGCCCGCCGCCACTCCACGGCCCGCCCCACCTCCGACACGGTCCCCGGCGCCGGCACCATCGCCCTCGCCGTACGCGACCGCCTGGCCGACGAACTCCAGGCCCCGCCCTCCCTCGCCGACCTGGCCGCCGACCTGGGCCTCTCCCGCTACCAGCTGCTGCGCGCCTTCCGTACGACGATGGGCATGCCCCCGTACGCCTGGCTGGCCCAGTACCGGGTGAGCCGGGCCCGCGCCCTCCTGGAACTCGGCGGTCGCCCGGCGGAGGTCGCCGGCCAGGTGGGCTTCGCCGACCAGGCCCACATGACCCGCTGGTTCGGACGGGTCCTGGGGGTGACCCCGGCGGCGTACCGGGCGGGCGTACGGCAGTAAGCCGGAAGGGGCGGCCCGGTTCAGTCCGAAGGGGCAGCCTGCCGCCCTCCCCCTGCAACAACGTTCAAGACCCGGGCCCCCACCGGCCGGACACTCATCCCATGACTGCACGCGGCTGGTTCCTCTTCTCTCTGATGGGAGTCCTTTGGGGCATCCCCTACCTGATGATCAAAGTGGCGGTGGACGGCGTGTCCCCGTCGATGGTGGTGTTCGTCCGCTGCGCCCTGGGCGCGGCACTCCTGCTCCCCTTCGCGATCCGCCAGGGCGGACTGGCCGCGACCGTACGAACCCACTGGCGCCCCATGCTGGCCTTCGCGGTGATCGAGGTGATCGGCCCCTGGTGGACCCTGACCGACGCGGAACGCCACCTCTCCAGCTCCACGGCCGGCCTGCTGATCGCGGGCGTACCGATCGTGGCCGTGCTCCTGACGCGTTTCTTCGGCGACACGGAACACCTGGGCGCGCGGCGGCTGACGGGACTGATCCTCGGCCTGGCCGGAGTGGGGGTCCTCACGGTCCCGCACCTGACCGGGGGCGACGCCCGCTCGCTGGCGGAGGTGGCGGTCACGGTGATCGGCTACGCGACGGCACCGCTGATCATGGCCCGCCACCTGAAGCAGGTCCCGACGCTGCAGCTGATCGCCCCGGTGCTGCTCCTGTCGGCGATCGTCTACGCCCCGGCGGCGGCCCTGACCTGGCCGACGACCATGCCCTCACCCTCGGTCCTGGCCTCCCTGGCGGGCCTGGGAGTGATCTGCACGGCGCTCGCGTTCGTCGTCTTCCTGGAACTGATCCGCGAGGTCGGCCCGACGAGGGCGACGGTCTTCACGTACGTCAACCCGGCGGTGGCGGTGGCGGCGGGCGCGCTGTTCCTGGACGAGCGCCTGACGGGGACGGTGCTGGCGGCGTTCGCCCTGATCCTGGCGGGCTCGTTCCTGGCGACGGCGTCGTCGGGGCCGGGTCGGAAGCGGACGGATCGGGTGCCGTCGCAGCCGACGCAGCAGACGTCGGCGGGACCGGAGCGCCCCAGCCGCCGGGTAGCATGGTCGACACGGCAGACGAGCCGGGCGGACGGCCGCGTGGAGTCCCCCTAGGGGGCTTCCCGAGGAACGTCCGGGCTCCACAGGGCAGGGTGGTGGCTAACGGCCACCCGGGGTGACCCGCGGGACAGTGCCACAGAAAACAGACCGCCGGGGACCTCGGTCCTCGGTAAGGGTGAAACGGTGGTGTAAGAGACCACCAGTGCCCAGGGTGACCTGGGCAGCTAGGTAAACCCCACCCGGAGCAAGGTCAAGAGGGAGTCCCACCAGGGATTGGGAAGGGCTCCTGCGCGGACGTTCGAGGGCTGCCCGCCCGAGTCCGCGGGTAGACCGCACGAGGCCGGTGGCAACACCGGCCCTAGATGGATGGCCGTCGCCCGGGGCTCCGCGAGGAACCCCGGGAACAGAACCCGGCGTACAGCCCGACTCGTCTGCCACCACCTGCGGCTTGGACGGAGGGCTGCGCGGCCGCGACGAAGCCGTCCGCGACTTCCTCGGAACACGCCAGGTGAGCTGACGGGTGCAAACGCCGTGCAAGGGACCCCATGAGACGCCCGCGTTTGGACGGAGGACCGTCGAGCCCGCACTCCCTCCCCTGTGACCACTGGGAAAACCGTTCCGTAGTCAACGCTTCACGCATTGATGAACTGACCGTAGAATTCCGCACCCAGGGGGATCAGCGGGACTTGTGCGGCCACCAGGACAGTCCGGACGTCTGTGGCCGCGCTTCGTGTTGATGGCAGCGGGGACTGCCGTCGATGCCGGTGCTCCGTCGGCCCAGAAGCGACAACATCAGGGACCAGCGTGACGAACTCGGGTGACTTCGGGGGCAGCCAGGATCTCGATCGCCTCAAGGCGATGCTCGAGAGTTGGCGCACCTCTCTGGTGGACCTGAGCGGCCGCAACCGGCTGCTCAATTTTCGCCACACCAAGTCGGCGACACTTGAGATCTCGACTCCGTCCGCGCAGCAGCTCATCGAAGGCCTGGGACGCGGCTGGGACTTCGCGCCTCTCCCGGAAGAGGAACCGGAGGACGATGAGCGCCCCTCATCCGGCGATGTGGTCCTCACGAAGAAGGGCGACCGCCCCGACGGAATCATCACCCAGAAGACCACCGGCCCCTCCCTCCAGCGCTCGCTGAACAGCCTTCGCGCCAAAGCGACGCAGGTCTTCAACGACTACGGTCTGTGGACCCTCAACCTTGGCGTCGGCATGCTCCGGTGGCGGGACGACGGGGCAGAGACCGGCAGCGACGCGCCCCTGATCCTGATGCCGGTGGTCATCGAGCGAGCGCGCAACGGCAAGATCCGCCTGCGGGCGAGCGATGACGAAGAACCACGCCTCAACCCGGCCCTGAGGGTGAAGCTGGAGCAATTCAGGATCGACTGGACGCCGGTCGGTGAACAGGACCCCACTGACCTGCAGGCGGTGCTCTCCGCCGCGGCTCGCGCCGTAGCGGGCAAGACGGGATGGCAGATCTCTGACCGCGTGGTACTCGCACTCTTCGCCTCCCACAAGGAGTCGATGTACCAGGACCTGCTGGACAACGAAGGCCGCGTCCTCGGCAGTGACCTCGTACGGGCGATGGCTCTGGGCCCCGGATCCGGTCTCGCATCCGACCGCTTCGACTTCGAGGAAATCGAGCTCGACCGGATAGACGAGCTCAGCCCGCCCGAGGACAGCCCGCTGGTGCTCGATGCCGACGCCTCACAGCGCCAGGCCGTGGCCGCGGCTGTTGCCGGGAAATCGTTCGTCCTGGATGGCCCACCTGGTACCGGCAAGAGCCAGACGATCACAAACATGATTGCTGGTCTGATGCACGCGGGCCGCAGCGTCCTGTTCGTCAGTGAGAAGGCGGCGGCCCTCGACGTCGTTCGTGACCGGCTCAAGTCCGTCGGACTCGACTCGTATGCGCTTGCCCTCCACAGCCACAACACCAGCCGCAAAGCAGTGGCCCAAGAGCTTGGACGGGCGCTAGCCGAGGAACCGCGAGCACCGCAACTGTCACAGCAGACCCTGGCCCAGGCCAGGGAACTGCGCCTCGCGCTCAGTGCATATGCCGACGCGATGAACGAAGTCCGAGAACCGCTGGGACGGACCCTGCATGACGTGATCGGTCGGGTCGGCCGACTGTCCGAGGCACCAGTCGCCTACCTGAGCCGTGGCGACGACCCCCGCACCACGGAAAAGGCGACGTTTCACGTCGAGATGCTCAGCGGCGAGGATCTGCGCCTGATCGTCGAGGCGACGAAAGCCATCTCCGAAGCCTGGGAGGCTGTCGCCGACCCATCGTTCCCCTGGCGTGACCTGCGGGCCGGTCTGTCGCATCCCCGCCCCGTGCTGGAGCAGGCCCAGGCGGCGCGCGATGCGCTCGCGACGGCGGCCGGACGGTACCGGGATCTCGCCCCCGACGGAGTACCCCTCACAGATCAGTGCGGAATCGATCGTCTGATCCTGCTCCTACGACTGCTCGACGTGCGGAGTCCAGTCCCGGAAGCGTGGCTGACCACCGATGCCTTCGCCGATGAGGTGGATGACCAGGTCGACGCTTTTCTGACGGAACTTCGCCAGGCGCAACGTACGAGAGCAGTCGTCCGAGCGGCGGTGGGCGAACGGTGGCAGGAGCTGTCCACCAGGCTGACGGCTGAACTGGGCGACGCCGAGAGGGCGCTGCCCACGATGGCGCCGAGAGGCCTCGACCTCACCGCACTCACTGAGGAGCGAGCACGACAGCTCGCCCGGGAGTTCGATGCGACCGCTGATGTGCTGGAGCGGGCTCTGCAGGGCCTTACCCGAATCAGCCAGCTTTCCGGGCTCGCACACCCCAGTACCCCCGAGGAAGCACGTCACCTGTGTGACGTGATCGCCGTGGCCGGTACCGAACACCGTCCTCTCGAGCAGTGGTTGGATCCTGATGGCCCAGCGCGTGCGGAAGAGGCGGTTGTCCGGGGCGTTGCCGACGCGTTGAGCGACTTCTTCGCTCGACGCGACCAGGTACTCTCCGCACACGCCCTCGCGACGGACCACGCGGGCCCGGGGTGGGCCGAACTGCGTCCGGAACTGAGCGCGGAACGACCGCCCAATGAGCAGGCGCTCGCCGCACTGGATCCGCCGGGAGCCGACATCGCGTCGCTGACCGGCCGCGAGGCCGCGGGGCTCGCCGAGCGGTTCGGCACACTGGCCGACACCCTGGAGAGGGCCGCCGAGCACGCCGACTTGGTGGCCGAGCGCCTCGGGTGCGATCGGCCGAAGGCGACGTCCCAAGCAGAGGACCTGGCGACACTCGCGGAGTTGGCCACAGCCCCGGACCGCGCGCTCGAAGGATGGCTGGACCCTCGGGCACTCACTGGCGTCCGGGCAGCCATCGCGGAGATCTCCGCGGCTGCCGACGACCTGGCTGCCGCGGAGGAGGCGGCGCGCGACACCTTCCTGCCCGAAGTCGTCTCGACACCCGAACTGCCCGCAGCGGTTCACCGGCTCCTGGAGGGCCGCCAGGGACTCGCCGGCATGCTGTCCAGCGGCATCCGGGCCGACCGGAAGCTCGTGGCCCGGCTGACGCACGGTGGATCGTGGCGCGGCGAGCTGCACGACAAGCTGCCTCTCGCCGACGCCTGGTGCTCCGCGTACCGGAAGCTGAGGTCGCTGGCCACGACCCATGCCGAGCTGATCGGCCGCTACCGGGGCACGGCGTTGCCCGACGTACCGGCACTGCGCAAGGCTCTCGCGCACGCCGAAGCGATCCACACCCTTGCACCGGAAACACTTGCCGACCCCTACCGCCGGAGTCTGCTGGCCACTCATCTGGCCGACGGCCGGGAACCCCAGCCCGCACTCGTCGAGCAGGGCAAGGTGCTGCGCAGCTATCTCGACGCGTGGCGAAGGGAGTTGAGCAGTCCGTCGCTGGCACCGCATGCGGCCGACCTCACGAAGCAGCCGCTCGGTGACGACGCTCGCTGGCTGCGCGCTCATCTCGCCCCGCTGCTACAGGCCGAGGCGTTGTTGACCACCGTGGCGTCGGTCGGTCGCCGGGACCACGGCCCCGGTTCCGCGCACACGCTTGCCTCCGCGCGTACGGCGGTCGCAGCTGCGCACGCGGCACAGAAGGAGACCGCCGCGTTCGACGCTCAGGCCGTAACCGACCTCAGCCTTCTCGGCCCCTGGTACCGGGGTCTCGACACACAGCCCGACGACCTGCACGAGGCCGCGCCCAACGGTGTGACCGGCTATGAGGCCATGGGGCGGCTTCTGCGACGAGGCCTCGCCCTGACACGACAGCAACCGGGCCCATACGCCACGGAGCCGCAGCGCGAGTTTCTGGGCCGGTACGGCCCGGAAGGGGGCCTCCACACCGAGGCACTGCAGAGCGCTCTGGACTCCGCCCAGTTGATCGCCCGCCTCGCATCCGACACGCTCACGGACCCAGCGCGCCGGACGAGCCTCCTCGAGGTCCTGGCCGACGGCCGGCCCCAACCGCGCGACCTCCTCACACAGACCGAACAGATCCGCCGCGACCTGGACCTCTGGCAGGAGTACACGGGTCAGCCCCATGTCGCGACGGTCGGCACAGCGCTGGCCGCCCGCCCCCTCGATCGAGCGGTGAGCTGGCTTCGCGCGCACGTGGAGCCCTTCGAGGACGCGGCCGACCTCATCCGCTCAGCCGCCCGGGTCATGGACGAGGCGCCAGGTCTCACCCTGTCCCGGGCCAGGGAGGCGGTGGCCGCCGTCGTCTCCGCTCGCGCCGCCGAGTCTTCCTTCGCGGAGAACGACGCCACGTACCGAAGCCTTCTCGGCTCCCTCTACCAGGGCACCGAGACGGATCGCGAGGCGATCCTGGATGCCCTGGACTGGGCCCAGAAGGTCCGTCGTACCGCACACGGCGGCCACTCCGCGCCCCTGCCACGGGCGGCGGCCAGGCTGATGCTGACCGCGTCTGCCGACCCGTCCGTCGCTGACCGTGCCGGTGACTGGCGCAGACAGCGCGAGGCACTCGCCGGGTACTTCGAACCCGGACGCGCTGAGGAGCTGCGACGTGAGCTCGCCGAGTCCCTCAGCACGGCCCAGTCCCTCCTGTCGCGCCTCGACCGCGACCCCTTCGGTCCGGAAGCGTGGACCAGTTGCGCCGACGCACTGACCCTGCTGCGCGGCTACCACCTTGAGGGGCTGCCCGATCAGCTCGCACGCCGCGAGGTCTCCGCGGAGGACTTCCCCGCCGCCATGGAACGCGCGGTGCTCACCGCGTGGGTCGAGCACCAGCTGACCACCGACCAGAGGCTGAAGCCGATGCGGGCCGTGGAACGCGACCAGTTGGTGGAGCGCTTCCGGAAGGCGGACCAGGACCTGGTGGCGGCGGCACACGCCGAGGTCATCGCCGCGTGCAACGCCCGCCGGCCTCGCCGGACATCGGTGGGCCAAGCCGCCGTGATCCGCCGCGAGGCCGAGAAACAACGCCGCCACATGCCTGTACGGCACCTGCTGCAGCAGACCCGCGACGTCGTACGGCTGGTCAAGCCCTGCTTCATGATGAGCCCGCTGACGGTCAGCCAGTTCCTCCCCCCCGACTTCCAGTTCGATGTAGTGGTCTTCGACGAGGCGTCCCAAGTGCTGCCCCAGGACGCGGTGAACTCCGTCTACCGGGGCAAGGCCCTCATCGTGGCGGGTGACCAGAAGCAGCTGCCGCCGACGTCGTTCTTCGCCGCGGCCGGTGACAGCGACGACGGCGACGAGTGGGACGAGGACGCCACCGACGGCTTCGAATCCATCCTCGACATGTGCAAGGCCAGCGGAGTCCTGCGCGGGCTTCCCCTGCGCTGGCACTACCGCAGCCGGCACGAGAACCTGATCGCTTTCAGCAACCACGACTTCTACGACAACTCCATGGTCACGTTCCCGGGTGCGCTGGAACAGGGACCGGACATCGGAGTGGAGTTCATCAAGGCGGACGGCGTCTACGACCGCGGCGGGAGCAGTGACAACCCGCTCGAGGCCGCCAAGGTGGCCCAGCGCGTCATCCACCACTTCGACACCCGACCCGAGCACACCCTCGGAGTGGTCGCGCTGTCGAAGTCCCAGGCGGAGGCGATCGAGGAGGCGGTGCAGAAGGCGAGGGCCGCCCGCCCGGATCTGGACCACCACTTCACGGAAGGCCGACTCGACGGCTTCTTCATCAAGAACCTCGAAACCGTCCAGGGCGACGAACGCGACGTCATCATCCTCTCCATCGGCTACGGCCCCGACCACCGCGGCAAGCTGCTGTCGACGTTCGGCCCCATCAACCGGGAGGGCGGCTGGCGACGCCTCAACGTGGCCGTGACCCGGGCCCGGCGCCGCATGGAAGTCATCGCCTCCTTCCACGGAGGCGATCTGCCGGACAGCGCCAACAAGAGCGTGCAGCATCTCAAGCGATACCTGCAGTACGCCCAGCACGGTCCTGCGATCCTCCAGACCGAGGCGCCCGACCCGGAAGCGGCTCCCGAGAGCCCCTTCGAAGAAGAGGTCATCGACGTCCTGCGCGGCTGGGGGTACGAGGTCCAGCCGCAGGTCGGGGTCGCCGGTTTCCGTATCGACATGGCGGTACGGCACCCCGGCGCGTCCGGCACGTACGCGCTGGGTATCGAGTGCGACGGCGCCATGTACCACTCCTCCCGGGCGGCTCGGGACCGTGACCGGCTCAGGGAAGCGGTCCTGCGCGACCTGGGTTGGAGGCTGCACCGCATCTGGGGTACGGACTGGTATCGGAACCGGCGGGATGCGATGGCGCGGCTGCGGGCCGCGGTGGAGGGGGCGTGCGCCGAGGATCCGCATGCGGTGCGCGTGGCGCCTCCCGCGAGGGCGGACGGCAGCGCCGGCGACCGGGGCAGCGGTGACAGTACGGCGGTGGCCGTGGACGGTCCGCTGAGCGCGGTGGGCGGAGAAGCCGTGGAAGTAGCTGATGGTCCGGCGGCCCCCCGAGTGGAGTTCGTGACTGTCGACGCCGGTCCTGCACCTTGGAGCCGTCCGTACCAGGAGGTCGACCCTGACCTGTTGGCAGAGGTACGTGACAGGTCGAGCAACCAGCGGGGTATGTGGGGAGTTGAATTGCAGGACCCCGGTGCCCTCGACGTGGTGGCGGACGTGGCGCTGTGCGTGGTCGAGGTGGAAGGGCCGGTGGAGAAGGAAGTGATCTACACCCGCGTCCGTCTCGCGTGGGGCCTCGGGCGAGCCGGCCAGGTGGTCCGTGACCGCATCGACCGGGCTCTTCGCCGTCTGCTCAAGCAGGGCAAGATCGTCCACGTCGGTACGGCCTACGACAGGCCAGGACACGAGACGGAGTTCGCCCGCACGCCCACGGAGCGGTGCGCTCGACGAGTGGCGGAGGTTCCTGCGGCGGAGCGGCAACTCGTGCTCCGGAACGTGGTCGACGAAGGACCGGGGGTGCACCGCGAGGACCTGCTGCGGGAGACCGCTCGCTTCTTCGGCTGGGCGCGGCTCGGGGCCGATATCCGGGATGCGCTGACGGGTGACATCGACGCGCTGATCGCCGCGGGTCACATGGTCGAGTCGGACGGCGGCCTGATGCCCGCGCAGGGTTCTTGATTGTTCCGCCGGGTACCCTGAACCACATCGTCAACGCGGCCCGACGGGCTTCCGCTCCACCCCGGTGGAGTCTCGAAGGACATGCCCCCACCCGCACGAGTCATTTCGTGCTGCCTGGGGGAAGTCCTTGCTGTTCCGCGCGTCCGCGAAAACGGTCGCCGTCATGGCACTCGACGGTTCGCTGTTCCTGCACCTCACCGAACAGTTCGTCCATATGCACGGCTATCGGCCCGGAGCCTCGGAGACGCGTTCCTGGGAGCGCAGCATCCCGCTGCTGACAGCCGCGCTCAACGACGCCGGTCTGGGCGACGTGGAGGTCATGCTGGAGTACGCGCTGCCGCTGAACAGCAAGCGCGCCGACGTCGTCCTCGCGGGAGTGCACCCGGTCACGGGCGAGCCGTCGTACGTCGTGGTGGAGCTGAAGCAGTGGAGCCAGGTCCTGCCTCACGAGGACGATCCCACGCTGTGTCACGTGGAGCCTTACAGCCACCCGGTCCTCAATCCCATCGAGCAGGTGCGGCGCTACTGCGACTACCTGGTCAACTTCAACGGAGCGGTGGCCGAACACGGACATCGGATCAGCGGAGTGGCGTTCCTGCACAACGCTACGGAGTTCGACGTGGCTGGACTGCGGGAAGTCGAGCGCGACGGCCGCGGTCTGCTTTTCACGGGGCAACGCCGTGGTGAGTTCCTCGATCATCTTCGTTCGAGGCTGAGCGACGAGCATTCAGGCGCAAAGGCTGCGGACGAACTGCTCTCGGGTGCCACGGTGCCGTCGAAGCAGTTGATGGCCGTGGCCGCCGAGGAGGTACGCGAGCGCCAGCAGTTCGTGCTTCTCGACGAGCAGCAGGTCGCCTACCGCATGGTGCTCAACGCGGTGGAGAGGGCGAAGCGGGCCGACCACAAGGAAGTCGTCATCGTCACCGGCGGCCCCGGTACCGGGAAGAGCGTGATCGCGCTGCAACTGCTCGGCGAGCTCTACCGGAGGGGCGTGGCCGCGGTCCACGCGACCGGCTCGCAGTCGTTCACCAAGACCATGCGCAAGGTGGCCGGCTCCCGGAAACGGGAGGTCCAGGATCTCTTCAAGTACTTCAACAGCTTCATGACCACGGAGAAGAACAGCCTGGATGCTCTGATCTGTGACGAGGCGCACCGCATCCGGGAGACCTCCGCCAACCGCTACACCCGCGCGGCATTGCGGACCGGCCGGGCACAGATCGACGAACTCATCGACGTAGCACACGTACCGGTCTTCTTCCTTGACGAGCATCAAGTGGTGCGGCCCGGTGAGATGGGTACCGTGGACGACATTCGTGAGGCCGCGGCCAGACGGGGCATCGACTGCCATGTCGTGCCCCTGGACAGCCAGTTCCGCTGCGGAGGCAGTGACGCCTACCTGCGGTGGGTGGTCCGGCTCCTCGGCCTCGAGCCCGGCGGGCCGGTCCTGTGGGAGCCCGACGACCGCATGCAACTGCTGGTCGCGGAGAGTCCCGAGGAGTTGGAGGCGTTCCTCGACGCCCGCCGCGCCGAGAAGTACGGTGCCCGGATGTCCGCCGGCTACTGCTGGCGGTGGTCCCCCGAGCCCAAGCCCGGCGATCCCCTGCCTCTCGACGTCGTCATCGGGGATTGGGCCCGGCCATGGAACCTGCGCGGGGACCGATCGGTCTCCGGCGCGCCGCCGTCCGCGCTGTGGGCCACCGACCCTGCAGGCTTCGGACAGATCGGCTGCGTCTACACGGCCCAGGGCTTCGAGTACGACTGGTCCGGCGTCATCATCGGCCCGGACCTCGTCTGGCGGGGTGACCGTTGGGTCACCGACCGCACCGCGTCCAAGGACCCGGTGTTCAAGAAGTCCACATCGGACACCGACGTGGACCGCCTCATCCGGAACACGTACAAGGTCCTGCTGACGCGGGGCATGGTCGGCACGATCGTCTACTCGACCGACCCGGAGACCCGGGACAAGCTCCGGGAACTGGTGTCCGGCCGCCCGGAGCCACGATCTGCGGCGTTCGAGAAGCCCTTGGTGCGTCGCTGAGCGCGCGGTATCCGGCCATGAAGGCTGCGCTTCCAGCCGATCGGTAGGGCATATGCGCAGGGAAAGACGATCACTTCTCTAAAATCCCAGGCGTCATTGCGGCCCGACGGGCTTCCCACGTGGACATGCCCCCACCCGCACGAGTCACTCGTGCCCTGGGGGATCCACCTCGTGTCCATGCTCCTGCTGAAACTGGCGGCGCGGGATCTGCTGAACCTGAACTCGAGGCGCCGTATGGTGCCCCATCTCGCCGCGAGGTGGAAGCACTTCCTCAACTCCGACGCCTCGTTGACGGAACGTTCCGCCTGGGCAGAGAGCCTGGTGCACCTTGCCGAGGATCTGGTCGCCGCCGACCGTGGGAACGTCGAGATGGTCGTCGAATGCGCGGCCACGCTCGACGAGATCGACCGGGCCGGGGACCCGCGGCTCATCGACGTCGTCCTCGTGGGCCACCATCCCGAAGAGAACGGCTTGTCCGTCCAACTCGTCGAGCTGAAACGCTGGTCGACGGTCACCCGGGTGGAGCGGGCAACCGCGGAGTTGGTGCATGTCCCCGGTATGGGGAAGAAGAAGCATCCGGCGCTGCAACTGCGGGAGTACTACGAGGCGTTCACCAGTGCCAGAGGACCGCTGCACGGACTGGACTACGAGTGCGGCGGCTTCGCGTATCTGCACAATGCCACCGACGCCGCGGTGCTCCCGCTGGTCGGCGTGGACGCGCCGACCGGTTCCTACGCCCGGGTCTACACCAGCGACCGCCGCCCCCAACTGCTGTCGGACCTGCGGAGCAGCTTCGCCGCCGACGGTGCCGACTCGGCGGCCGAGATCCTGTTACGGAGCATGGGCCTGCGCAACACCCCGTTGCTCGACGCCATGATCCGCTCCAGCGGCGAGGACACGGTCTTCACCCTGCGTGGCCGACAGAAGAAGGTCGCCGACCAGATACTCGACACCGCCGCCAAGGTGCTTCCCGACCCCCGGCGACCAGCCCTCATCCCTGACGAGCGTCGCGTGGTGTTTCTCGTCACGGGTGGTGCCGGTACGGGCAAGAGTGCGATCGGCCTCCAACTCAAGGCTGAACTGGAGGCGGACGGCCATACGGTCAAGTACGCGAGCGGTAGCAGGGCCTTCAACGGCGCCCTTCAGGAGCACGTCGGCTTCGGCGACCGGGAGTTCAAGGAGACCTTCACCTACTTCAGCAACTTCGTCACCCCGCCCGACCCGCCGCTGGACGTGCTGATCTGCGACGAGGCACACCGTCTGCGCGACCGCTCCACCAACCGCTTCTGGAAACCCGAGGACTGGGGCACCAAGCCCCAGGTGGACGAACTCCTCGACGCCTCCCGGCTGACCGTGTTCTTCCTCGACGAGGGGCAGTCCGTGCGCCCGCAGGAGGTCGGCACCGCCGCTCTCGTGGAGGACGCGGCACGGCGCTACGACGCCCAACTGGTGCGCTGCAGCCTGCGGGAACAGTTCCGGTGCGGCGGCAGCGACGCCTACATCCGCTGGGTGCGCGGCGCACTGGGAGTGTCCGACGCGGAGCCGGAACCGTGGACCCCGGACGGCCTGATGCACGTCGAGGTCGTCGACAGCCCGGAGGAACTCGAACGGATCATCCGTTCCGAGGCCGCGGCGGGAGCGTCCGCGCGCATGGTCGCCGGATACTGCTGGCCCTGGACGAAACCCCTGGGCAAGGAGAAGCGGCTGGAACCCGACGTCCGGATCGGCGACTGGCACCGTCCGTGGAACGCGGACAGTGAGTCCTTCTGTGAGAACAAGACCGTCCCCCCGTCCAAGATCTGGTCCGTGCACGAGAACGGCATCGGCCAGATCGGCTGTGTGTACACCGCGCAGGGCCTGGAGTGGGACTGGTGCGGCGTGATCATGGGCGAGGACATGGTCCGCCGGGGCGATCGCTGGGTGTTCCGCCGGGGCAAGGAGCGGGCGGACAAGGAGGCGGGTGTCAAGCGGGTGGCCGTACCCGGGTCGTTCGATCCCAAGGTGAAGCCGAAGAGCGTGGACGACGACGAGTTCGCCCGCCTCGTCCGGCACGCCTACCACGTGCTGATGACCCGGGCGAGCCGGGCGACCGTGCTCTACTCCACCGACGAGGAGACCCGGAACTACCTGAAGGGGCTGGTCGGCGACGTTCAGATCCACGGTCTGCGCCCCACCTGGGAGAACCTGCCGGAACAGGCGCGACAGCCGCATCTGCCCCGTCCCAACCGAGGACGGCGCCGCCGCAGGAAGCGTCAGAAGAAGGACACTCCGCCCGGAGAGCTGCGTCTCTTCTGAAATGGCCGGCCGGTAGGTGGGGTGGCGGGCTCCCGGGCCCGCCACCTGCCGGTCACAGGACCAGGCGCGCTACCACGACGACGGCCGTCACCAGCAGATTGGTGATGACTCCCACCGTGACGTCGACCAGAATCTGACGAATCCGGTCACGACGTGCAGGCTTGTACTCAACGGGGTTCATGGGTCTCCACTCCTGAGCGTGAGCTGGGAATGGCAGGGATCGCCCTACCGGGCATCCGCAGTCACACCGCATGTGGCACGCGGTGGAGACCACTCGTCGCTCATCGCCGAGGACCGGCACCTGGAACACCGCCGACGTACCCTCCGGGAAGATGCGCAGCGGGTAACCACGTTAGTACACGCGCTAGTTGGCAGAGATCGATTTTGGACGCCGAAGTGTCACCGCCCGGAGGCCGGATGCGATGGCGCGCGCCGGACGGCGTCGATCGTCACGACGTCGGCTGTGTGGGTTTTGCGCATGCTCGTCTGAGGGGACGGGCGAGGCTCCAGGATATTGGTGGTCGCGCAACGCAAGTCACCGGAGTGGGGCGATAAGCGGGGAATATCCCGTACTCCCGTCCTTCACCGTCTCTTTTCATAGGACGGCCAGCCACTAGGATCAGTACCGAGGGTCTGACCACGGGGAACGGTCGCCCTCGCGGGACACGACGAGCGGGGAACAGGCATGCGGGAAGGCCGGTGGGTCACGGTCACCGAGTCCGAGTTCGATCATGAACGCCGTGGCCTGGAGGCGATCCGGGAGAAGCTCCCGGACTCCGACCCCTGGCGTGCCTGGTCGAACTTCACCTTCACCGCGAACACCGGCCACGTCCGCGAGGTCGACCTGCTCGTCGTCGCCCCCGGCGGCGTCTGCATGATCGAGCTCAAGGACTGGCACGGCTCGGTCACCTCCGAGAACGGCACCTGGGTGCAGACCACGCCCGGCGGCCGCCGCCGTACCCACGGCAACCCGCTGCACCTGGTCAACCGCAAGGCCAAGGAACTGGCCGGCCTGCTCGCGCTGCCCGGCAACAAGCGGGTCTGGGTCGCCGAGGCCGTCTGCTTCACCGACAACAGCCTCCGCGTACGGCTGCCCGCCCACGACCAGAACGGCGTGTACACCGTCCACCAACTGGTCGAGATGCTCAAGGCACCCCCACGTGACGAGCGGCGCCGCGTCACGGCGATCGGCTCGCGCGAGATCGAGGCGGCCCTCAAGAACATCGGCATCCGCAAGAGCGACGCGCAGTACAAGGTCGGCCCGTACGAGCTGCAGCGGAAGTCCTTCGACTCCGGGCCCACCTGGGCCGACTACCTCGCCCGCCACAGCGACCTGCCCGAGGCCGCCCGCGTCCGCATCTACCTCAGCGAGCGCGGCTCCGACGCCTCCCTGCGCCAGTCCGTCGAGAACGCCGCCCGCCGCGAGGCCGCGGTGCTGGGCCGGTTCAAGCATCCGGGCGCCGTCCAGCTCAAGCAGTACTTCCCCTCCGGGCACGCCGCCGGTCCCGCGCTGATCTTCGACTACCACCCGGACACGTTGAAGCTGGACGAGTACCTGGTCCAGTACGGCGAGAAGCTGGACATCCTCGGCCGGATGGCCCTAGTCCGCCAGCTCGCCGAGACGATGCGCTCCGCGCACGCCAGCCGCATCCACCACCGGGCGCTCGCCGCCCGCTCCGTGCACGTCGTCCCCCGCCCGCGCGGCCGCAAGGGCCGGGCCGTCGGCGAGGAGGCCGCCTGGCTGACTCCGGAGCTGCAGATCTCCGACTGGCAGATCGCCACCCAGCGCAGCGGCGACTCCTCCCAGGGCCAGGGCATGACCCGCTTCGCGCCGACCGCCCTGTCCGCGATGCACCTGGCCGACGACGCCGACGCCTACCTCGCCCCCGAGCTGACCGCCCTCAACCCCGACCCGGTCCACCTCGACGTGTACGGGCTCGGCGTCCTCACCTACCTCCTGGTCACCGGCAAGGCCCCGGCCGCCAGCCAGGCCGAGCTGCTGGCCCGCCTGGAGGCGGGCGAGGGACTGCGCCCCAGCTCCCTGGTGGACGGCCTGTCGGAGGACGTGGACGACCTGGTGCAGGCCGCCACCGCCTACCGGCCCGGCCAGCGCCTCTCCAGTGTGGACGAGTTCCTGGAGCTGCTGGAGGTCGTCGAGGACTCCCTGACCGCCCCGGCCTCGGCGACCACCGGCACGGAGGCGCCCGGCGAGGAGGAAGAGACCCCCGCCGACAAGGACCCGCTGGAGGCCGTCGCCGGTGACGTGCTGGCCGGCCGCTGGGAGATCCGCCGCCGCCTCGGCACCGGCTCCACCAGCCGCGCCTTCCTCGTCCGCGACCTCCAGGCCGAGACCCGCAAGACCCGCCCGCTGGCCGTGCTCAAGGTCGCCCTCTCCGACAGCCGGGGCGAGATCCTCGCCCGCGAGGCCGAGGCCATGGGCCGCCTGCGCCCCCACTCCGGCATCATCCGCCTCGTCGAACCCGAGCCCCTGCACATCGGCGGCCGCACGGTCCTGGCGCTGGAGTACGTCGGCGACGAACGCGACGACACCGGGCAGGGCGGCGAGGCCGGGTCCCGCCCGCGCCGCCGCGAGGAGACCGTCGCCCGCCAGCTCCGCGAGAACGGCCGCCTCCAGGTCGACCAGCTGGAGGCGTACGGCGACTACCTCTTCGGCGCCGTCGACTTCCTGGAGGGCGAGGGTGTCTGGCACCGCGACATCAAGCCCGACAACATCGCCATCCGCATCCGCCCCAACCGCACCCGCGAACTCGTCCTCATCGACTTCTCCCTCGCCGGCTACCCGGCGAAGAGCACCGACGCGGGCACCGACGGCTACCTCGACCCCTTCGTCGACGTCATCACCCGCGGCTCGTACGACTCGCACGCCGAGCGGTACTCCGTCGCCGTCACCCTGCACCAGATGGCCTCCGGCGAGCTGCCCAAGTGGGGCGACGGCAGTGTCCTGCCCCGCATGACCGAGGCGAAGGAGTGGCCGTACCCGACGATCGCGGCCGAAGCCTTCGACCCCGCCGTACGGGACGGTCTCGTCGCCTTCTTCCAGAAGGCCCTGCACCGCGACGCGGCCCAGCGGTACCCCGAGCTGAAGCCGATGCGGGACGCCTGGCGCAAGGTCTTCCTCGACGCCTCGCAGACGGTCCCGTCCAGCCACCGCACCCGCGCGTCGGCCCCGGTGCCCACGACCGCCGGGGAGGGCCTGTCCGCCCAGGGCGCCGCCGCGGCGGGGATCGCGGACGCCGAACCCGAGAGCGCCGAGCAGCAGCGCGACCGGCTCGCCGCCGAGGTCACCCGGGACACCCCGCTGACCGTCTCCGGCCTCACGCTCGCCGCCCAGTCGTTCCTGTACGGCCTGGGCATCACGACCGTCGGCGAACTCCTCGACTACAGCCGCCGCAAGCTCGTCAACGCCCCCGGCCTGGGCGCCAAGACCCGCAACGAGGTCCAGCAGCGGCAGCGCGAGTGGGGCGAGCGGCTGCGCGAGATCCCCGTCTCGCCGCTCACGCCGAAGGGCCGCGCGGAGGCCAAGGAGGAGCTGGAACAGCTCACGGCCGCCGAGTCGGCCCTGGTCGGCCACCTGGCGACCGGCGAGTCGGCGGGCACACTGCCCGCCCGCACCCTGCGCTCGGTCAGCCTCGACACCCTCGCCACCGTCTTTGTACCCGCCGTCAACAACAACGGCTCCAACCGCAACAAGGCCGAGATGGTACGGCTGCTGCTGCGCCTGCCCGACGAGCACGGGGTCCTGCCGGACATCGGCGTCTGGCCGAAGCAGAAGGACGTCGCGGAGGCTCTCGGGCTGAGCCAGGGCCGTATCCCGCAGATACTCAAGGACGAGCGCAAGCGCTGGAAGGCGGAGCCCGCCGTCCGGGCGCTGCGCGAGGAGATCATCGACCTGCTGGTGAGCATGGGCCGGGTCGCCTCGGCGGTGGAGATCGCGGACGCCCTGGCGGTCCGGCGCGGCACGCATCTCGCGGGGCGTGAGCAGCGGCGCGCGATGGCGCTGGCTGCCGTACGGGCTGTCGTCGAGGTGGAGCAACTGGTCCCGCAGGAGGCCGAGTTCCAGCACCAGCCGAACCGCAAGGCGACGGACGAGTCCCTGGGCGCCGGCCTGCTCGCCCTCGACGTGCGGGAGGACGACGGCCCGGACACCCCGACCGCACCGGGCCTGCTGGAGTACGCGACCCGCCTCGGCCGTACGGCGGACCGGCTGGCCAAGCTGGACACCCTGCCGACGGCCGCGACGGTCCTGGCCGAGCTGGGCGCGCTGACGCCCCCGCCGGGCGCGGTCAACTGGGACGAGCGGCGCATGGTCGAGCTGGCGGCAGCGGCCTCCGTGAACGCCGCCGCCACGCCACGCCTGGAGATCTACCCGCGCGACCTGCCGCTGGTCCGGGCGCTGCGGCTCACCCAGGCCGGGCTCGTCCGCTGGATTCCGGGCGTACCGGAGGGGCGGCAGCCCGGCCTGACGGGCGAGGACGTGCACGAGCGGGTGCGCGCCCGCTTCCCTGAGCTGGTCGTGGTCGACGGCCGGGGCGGTACCTCCCACGAACTGCCGACGGCTGGCCCGCTGACCAAGGCTTTGCGCGACGCGGGCTTCGAGTTGTCGCTGAACACGCGCGAGGACACGGGCACGCTGCGCTACCTGCCGACGCGGGTGGACGACGCGTCCAGCTACCTCACGACGGGCGCGTGGCGCCAGTCGACGCGTACGGGCGCGGTGACGCGGTACGCCGACGACCCGCAGCTCGCGGGCGCGGTACGCGCGGAGGAACGGCTGCTCGCGTCGGCCCGCCGGGACGGGTTCCGGGTGCTGACCGTACGGCAGCAGCTGGTACGGGACGCGGTGCGGGAGCTGGGCGCGGAGCGGCTGGGCGCGGGCGCGGTGTCGGTGACGGAGCTGTTCCTGGAGGCCCTGCACGCGCAGGTCACGCCGGGTACGAAGCCGACCTGGGAGACCTTGCTGAAGGCGGACGCCGCTAAGCCGGGGTCGAGGGACGCGGTGCGGTTCGCTGAGTACGTGCGGACGGCGTGGGGTGTGGTGGAGCCCCGGGTGGCGGAGCTGCTGGGCGACGGTGGTGGCGGTGGGGCCGGTCCTGCCCGTTCTGCCGGTCCTGTGCTGCTGACGGAGGCCGGGGTGTTCGCGCGGTACGACGCGATGGGCGTCCTGGACCGGCTGGCGTCGGCGGCCCGGCGGGGCGGGCGGGGGCTGTGGCTCCTGGTCCCGCAGAGCGACCCGTCGCGTGAGCCCCGGCTCGGGCAGGTGGCTGTGCCGTACCAGGCCGGCCTGGGGGAGTGGATTCAGCTTCCGGACACGTGGGTGGGCAACGCCCATCGGGGGTCCGGCGAGGGCGAGGGCGCGGCGAGTGCCGGTGCCAGTGGTATCGAGGGAGACGTCAAGTGATCGACCGCAAGGCTCTGTTGAACGACCTGAAGCAGCAGGTCAAGGCGGTCGAGACCGACCTCGGGCGCCAGGTGAAGGCGCTGGGGGACGTCAGTGCGCGGCTGAGGGCCGAGTACGACCAGGCACGCAAACTGGGGCGTACGGCGGCGACGTGGACCTCGTGGCTGGACGAGCGGGTCACGCAGGTCGCGGTGGCGTGGGTGCTGGGGACGGTCTTTGTACGGTTCTGCGAGGACAACCGGCTGATCCCGGAGCCGTACCTGACGGGGCCGGACGGTGACCGGCGGGAGCTGGCGGAGTCTCGGTACGACGCGTACGTGGAGTCGGACGAGGACCCGACGTACCGCGGGTGGCTGGAGAAGGCGTTCGAGGAGCTGGGGCAGGGCCAGGCGGGCCGGCTCCTCTTCGACAAGCGGCACAACCCGCTGTACCAGGTCCCGCTTTCGCATGACGGTGCGAGGGAGCTGGTCGAGTTCTGGCGGGGGAGGGACGAGGCGGGCGTCCTCGTCCACGACTTCACCGACCCGCTGAACGAGGACGGTACGGAGGGGTGGGACACGCGGTTCCTGGGTGACCTGTACCAGGACTTGAGCGAGGCCGCGCGCAAGACGTATGCGCTGCTCCAGACGCCGGAGTTCGTGGAGGAGTTCATCCTCGACCGGACGATGAACCCGGCGGTACGGGAGTTCGGGTACGAGGAACTGAAGATGATCGACCCTACGTGTGGGTCGGGGCACTTTGTGTTGGGGGCGTTTCGGCGGTTGGTGCGGCTTTGGGGGGAGGGGCATCCGGGTAAGGACGCGCACGAGCGGGTGGCGGCCGCGCTGAAGTCAGTTCACGGTGTGGACGTCAATCCGTTCGCGGTGGCTATTGCTCGGTTCCGGTTGCTGGTTGCGGCGATGGCAGCGGCCGGCGTGCGCACGTTGGTCAAGGCGGCGAAATACGACTGGCAGGTATCTCTGGCGGTCGGGGACTCGCTGATCAAGTCCCGCCGCTCCCAGCAGGGCAATCTGTTTGGTGGGGTCGACGAGGACTTCGTGGATGAGTTGGCCGAGTTCAAGTACGCCACGGAGGATGTGCACGAGTACCCGGGAATCCTGCAGCCTGGGCGATATCAAGTGGTGGTCGGGAACCCGCCGTACATCACAGTAAAGGACAGGAAACTCAACGAGTTCTATCGGGAGCTGTATCCTGCATGTGCAGGATCATACGCGCTTTCGGTTCCGTTCGCTCAGCGTTTCTTCGAGCTGGCAAAGCGCGGAGACGTTGAGGGCAACGGCTACGGCATGGTCGGGCAAATCACCGCTAACTCCTTCATGAAGCGTGAATTTGGAGCGAAGCTCATTGAAGGGTACTTCGGGCATGCGGTGGAGTTGACCGAGGTGATTGATACCTCGGGTGCATATGTGCCGGGGCATGGAACGCCGACGGTTATTCTGGTCGGCAAGCACCGGGGCGGGGAGATGCGGTCGCCATTTATCCGGACCGTCCGTAGCGTCCAGGGAGAGCCTGCCGTGCCAGAGGATGCCAAGGAGGGGCAGGTATGGCGGGCGATCGTCGAACAAATCGACAAGCCAGGATCGATAAGCCGGTGGGTGTCCGTCAACGACCTTGAGCGTAAGAAGTACTTCGGCAGGCAACCATGGATTCTCGCCGACGGTGGGCTCGAAATGGTGTTGCAGGTGGAAGGTGCGGCGGAAGGCAAATTGGGCAGCATGACGGATGCCATCGGACGGAGCACTCACACGGGACTCGACGATGCTTACTACCTGCCGACTTCATCCTCCAAGACCTACGGCCTGACTGACGCTTGCGTTCCCGTCGTTCTGGGTGATGGTGTACGCGACTTCGAGATCGAAACCGCCGTTGTTACGTACTTCCCCTACAGTGAACGTGGGGAAATTCGAAGCATTGGGCGACGAGAGATCAAGTTCCTGTGGGCAAACCGAACCATTCTTCAACGGCGTATGGATTTCGGGCAAACTCCTACAGAGAGGGGTCTGCGTTGGTTCGACCACAGCATGTTCTTCCCGAGGCGATTTGCTGCACCGCTGGGGATCGCGTTCGCAGAAGTGGCGACGCATAATCACTTTGTCCTGGATCGAGGTGGTAAGGTATTCAAGCAAACTGCGCCAGTGATCAAGTTGAGAGAGGGAGCGAGCGTCGAGGATTATATGCAGATTCTTGGCCTGCTCAACAGTTCCACGGCCGCTCTTTGGCTCAAGATGGTCTGCCATAACAAGGGAAGTACAGTCGACGCAAGGGGGGCGAGGCAGTCTACGCTGCCATTTGAGGATTTCTACCAGTTCAACGGTACTAACGTTGCGGAATTCCCCGTACCGACGCCCGGTCCCACTGCCCTCGCCGCAGCCCTCGATGCCCTCGCTCAGCAGCTTTCTGCCTCTTCGCCCTTGTCTCTTGCCGAGGAGGTGGTCCCGACTGCTGCGGATGTCCGCGAGCAGAGGGTTCGTTGGAAGTCTCTCCGCGCCCAGATGATTGCCTTGCAGGAGGAGTTGGACTGGCAGGTCTACGCCTTGTATGGCCTCCATGCCGAAGACCTCCGAGTCTCCACAAACCCCGACGACCCCGAGATTCCCGAACTCGCCCTCGGCGAACGTGCCTTCGAGATCGTCCTCGCCCGCCGAGTAGCCGCAGGCGAGGCCAGCGACGAGTGGTTCAAGCGGCACAACTCCACTCCCATCACGGAGATCCCCGCCCACTGGCCCGCCCCCTACCGCGAGATCGTCCAGAAGCGAATCGAGGCCATCGAGTCGAACCGCGCCATCGGCATGGTGGAGCGGCCCGAGTACAAGCGTCGCTGGGCAACCGAGGGCTGGGACGCACTCCAGGAGAAGGCCCTCCGCGCCTGGCTGCTCGACCGTATGGAGAACCGTGACCACTGGTTCGACGAGAACGGGCAGCCCACCATCCTCACCCTGGGCCGCCTCACGGACGCCCTCTCCCGTGACGAGGACTTCGTCTCCGTCGCCAAGCTCTACGCGCCCCGCAAGGAACTCGCGAAGGTCGTCGCCGAGCTGATCACCGACGAGCATGTGCCGTTCCTTTCCGCCCTGCGTTACAAGCCCTCCGGGCTGAAGAAGCGCGCCGACTGGGAAGAGGTATGGGACCTCCAGCGCAAGGAGGACGACGCCCCGGACGAGCCCGCCAAGCGGAAGATCCGGGACTCCATCCCCGTACCGCCGAAGTACACCTCGGCCGACTTCCTCCGCCCGCCCTACTGGAGGGCGCGCGGCAAGCTCGACGTGCCCAAGGAGCGGTTCATCTCCTACGGGCAGACCAACGCCGCTACCCCCGAGCTGTACGGCTGGGCCGGCTGGGACCACCGGGAGCAGGCGCAGGCCCTCGCCACTTACTTCACCAACACCGCGCTGTCCACCGAGGAGATCACGCCGTTCCTTGCCGGCCTGCTGGAACTCCAGCCGTGGCTGTCCCAGTGGCACAACGAGTTCGACATGAACTACAGCGGCTCCCCGGCGGACTTCTTCGCCGGTTACCGCCAGCAGAAGCAGGGCGAGCACGGCCTCACCGACGACGACCTCCGCGTCTGGCGCCCTCCGGCCGCGACCCGAGGTCGTCGCGCAGCAGCGAAGCCGTAGCCAGGAGTAGTTCGACGTCGGTCGGTTTGGGGGCCACCCGGGGCGTGCGAGGGTGGCCCCCTTGCTGCACGCGCAGTTCCGCCCACACGGTCTTGCCCGGGGCCGCATGGCGAGGGGCGACACCCCAGTCGTCCGAAAGGGCGGCGACGAGGAGCAGTCCCCGGCCGGACTCGGACAGCGAGTCAGTCACTGGAGGGCTGGACGGAGGCTGCTTCTCGGCGCGGGTGTCGGTCACCTCGACGCGGACGATGCCCTCGCCCAGGACGAGGTGAAGGCGGAAGTCCCGGCCGGGGACGTGCCCGTGGCGTACGGCGTTGGCGGCGAGTTCCGCCGTGATGAGGGTGAGCGTCTCGTTGACGTGGGTGGTGTAGGGGTGGCCCCAGTCGTCCAGGCGGTGTGAGACGAGTCGGCGGGCCAGGCGGGCACCGCGCGGCGTGGAGGTGAAGCGCATGGTGAACTCGCGTTCGGGTGCAAGGCGTCGTGGCATATGCCCGTTCGGGGGAGTTGCTGACTTCATGGGGTAAACGGTCGCGGACTCTGCGTAGCTTTGACCAGGAGCGATGCGCTGACGGGTACGGGCTGTACACGCGGGCGGTGCGCTTGTACGTGGTGGTGGGCGTGACCGGTTCCCGGGCCCCGAGTTGGCCGACCGGGCGGTTGTACGAGAGGAGCTGCGGAGTGGACGACGAGGTTCAGCAGCCGGAGTACGAGGTCGGGACGGGCATGCTGTGCGTGTTCGGGAGGCAGTTGAAGCTGTTCCGGGAGCGGGCGGGGATGGACCGCGCGGCGCTCGGGTCGCTGACCGGGTACTCGGCCTCGACGATCGCGTCGTTCGAGCAGGCGAGACGTATTCCGCCACCGAAGTTCATCGACCAGGCGGATGAAGTGCTGGGCGCGGGTGGGGTGTTGAGCGCGATCAAGGAGGAGGTGGCTCGGGCTCAGTACCCGGCGTTCTTCCGGGACGCGGCCAAGTTGGAGGCCGAAGCGGCCGAGCTCTACGTGTACGAGACCCACGTGGTCAACGGCCTGTTGCAGACCGAGGAGTACACGCGGGCTCTGCTGGGGATGCGGCGTCCACTGCTGGACGAGGCGACTATCGAGCAGCGCGTTACTGCGCGGCTCGTACGACAGGGGCTCTTCGACAGGTGGCCCGCTCCGTTGCTGAGCTTTGTGATGGAAGAGGCGGTTGTGCGGCGGCCGCTCGGCGGTGAGCAGGTATGGCGCGGACAGCTTGAGCAGCTCCTCTTGCTCGGCCAGAAACGGAACGTCGAGCTTCAGGTAATGCCGCTCGACCGTGAGGACCACGCTGGTGTGGATGGCGCGTTCACCTTGCTGATGCCAAGGCAGGGCCAGCAGGTCGGTTACATGGAGGCTCAAGGTCGAAGCACGCTGGTCACCGAGCGAGATGCGGTCCATGCGCTGTCCGCACGCTATGGGATTATCCGAGCGCAGGCCCTCACCCCGAGTGAGTCCCTGGCCTTCATCGAGAAGCTGTTGGGAGAGAGATGAACGCTGAAACAAAGCGCGGTCCCGCGCCTGCGCTTGTCTGGGTCAAGAGCAGCTACAGCGGCGCCGAGGGCGGTCAGTGTGTCGAAGTAGCCGCCAGCTTCGCCAGGGTCCACGTCCGCGACTCAAAGGACACAATCCGCGCCGCCCTGGCCGTAGACCCCACGGCGTGGACCGCGTTTATCGAGTTCGCGGCACTCTGACAGGCGCAGGGCCTTCGGCAGGTGTGCACGTGCCGAGGGCCCAGCGCTTCTCTCAACAGCGGGCAGACCCTCCCGCGTTCGGCATCAGGGCTACGGGTCCTTGTCCGCTCTGGGGACGAGCGGCTGCCCGCCGGGGAGTGGCTGGTGCGCGAGCTGATGAGAGTCGCTTCTCTGAAGCATGGCCTGCCGCCCGGTTCGGTCAGTGCAACGCCCGCCGCGCCGCACTGATGAGACGGTGCGCGTCAACGCCGTACACCGCGGATTCCCGGAGTGTCCTCCAGGTGCGCAGGTAGGTGTCCACGCTGGCCTCGTCGTCGATCCACAGCTCCGCGTGCCAGTTCTCCACAATCACCTGGCGGTCGTCGTAGATCCAAAAGGCGGTGGCCGGGGGGATCTTGAGGCTGGCGGAGAGCGGGATGATGCCCAGTTCGACCGTGGTGAGACCGATGACTCCCATGAGGCGGTCGAGCTGGGCGGCGAGCACCGACGGAGGGCAGATCTGGACGTGCAGGGTGGCTTCCCACATGAGGATGCGATACCGCTTCGTCGAGTCGTACAGGGACTCTTGGCGCCTCATACGCGACGCCACTGCTTCTTCGATGTCGCGTGGCGACTGATGCAGCTCCGTGAAGCGTGTGAAGACCGACCGGGCGTAGTCCGGTGTCTGAAGGACGCCGACGATCATGGAGCCTTGCCACACGCGAAAGGTGCGTGTCCTCGCGTGTTCGGCGTTGCGTGCGTCCTGTACGGGCTTGTGTCCTGCGGCAAGTTGCCGACGCCATGATCGAATGTGGGACTCGAAGCCTCGGAGCCTGGCAAGCAACTCGTCACCCGCCTCCGGCCGACCGGTGCTCTCAGCCCACTTCCGCAGGTCTTCCGGCGTGGGCGTCGTCCGGCCGTTCTCCAGCTTGCTGACCTTCGACTTGTGCCATCCGCACCGGTCGGCGAGTTCGGTACCGGTGATACGGCCACCTGGGGCTGACAGCCGAAGCTCCCGGAGGCGTTGCCCGAGGGCCTCGCGCGCCTTCTGGTAGTCCGTGCTCACCGGTACACACCTGTTTCTGCTACTCCTTCACGGCCAGGCCGGCCGCGAACTCCTCGTACGGGACGGCGTGATGCATGGCCGCGTCCCGCACCATGGAGTACCGCACCACCTCAGCGGGCTCCGTGATCAGTTCGACGCTGGTCAGGTTGTCGGCGTCGTCGAACTGAAGCAACGCGACCATGCGCGAATCGAAGAGCCAGAAGTCCTCGGAGGGCAGGTTGAGCCGGTCGGCTTCCGCGCGCCAGAGGTTCATCATCCTCTCGCCTACGGCGCTGTTACGACGTGCGTTGTCGAGCAGATACAACTGCCCTGTCGTCGGCGGGTTGTCGACGACGCGGACCCGCTCGATGCGCTTACCGAGCGCGGTTTGCACACGGCGATTGGCACACCACTCCGAGTCGGTTTCGTCCCAGTCGACCGACTCGCCACGCAGGAACTGTGCGTATGTGTCGGTGTCTTCGTCGGATGCGTAACGTCGCCGGGTCTCCAACCGCCACGCTGTGTGCTCGAACTGCTCGAAGAGCCGACCGAAGCCGTCCAGGTCGATGATCTTCGCCTCACGAGTCATGTCCTTCGGCCCCCAGTCCACGAGCAGTGATCGAGGCACCACGATCGGGACCTCGCCCTCGCCCAAGTGCCGAAGCTGGGCAATGTCCTCGGGGTTGGTGAGCGGCGGGCCGTGCACGACGACTTCTCCCGAGTCGAGGTCCTCGTGCACCGAGGGGCATCCGTCGTCGCCGCTGCCCGTCCCATTGAAGCGCAGCCGTCGCACCATGAGCAGTTCCTTTCACCGGGGACCGATGCGTCAAGCCTCCCCGCAGGTGGTGCCTCATGCGTACTGTTCAGCCGGGCCATACGAGGAACTTCGGGGAACTCCCTCGCGAAGTCAAGCAACATCGGGGAACTTCCCTGTCTCCCGGGCCCTGCCCTTCCCTAACGTCTCGTTCATGGTCACAGCGCAACAGGCTCAGGACACCGGCCCTCTCGCGGCCGCAGAGGCCCTGAAGGCGGCACTTTCTCAGGCAGGCATCGTGCTGCCCTCACTCGCAGTCGATGCCGGCTCGCCCGCTCTCGGGCTCGTGGAACTGGGCCGCGTACGCGCCGACGTGGCCATGCGACTCGCAGATGCGCTCCGGCAGGGCAGCGAGAAATGAGCAGCCCGGGAAGACCTGGCGGGGACGGCGGCCTGCCGCCAACCCGGATGCCGTGGCGGCTCTCCACATAGCCCTCGCTGGAGCGGGATGTACAAGACGCCGGTGCCTCGCTTCCAGCCCACGAGGGGCCGACATGTGGAACGGGCCCGCATTAGTCCGGCACGACCTTTCTCCGAAGGAGTAGTCCATGACCGCGACCATCGACCGACCCACCAGCACCCGCACACGGGATCCCAAGGAACTCCTCAACGCCGTCCAGCCCCGCATCAAGCACCTGACGATCAACGTGCTGGACGGCGGCATGACCCTGTGGGACCGCGAGATCGCCCTGCTGCTGCGCGACCACACGATGGTTCGCGACATGGCCGAGCGGATCCTCGGCAACGCCGTCATGTACACCATCGGCTGCATGGAGCACCCCGAGGTCCACCTGGGCGTCGGCAAGCTCGTCGACATCGGCGTGCACCAGCTCATCCTCGACACACCCGTGTGGTGGTCCCTCTGCGACGTGTACAACGAGGGCCGCTACAAGCACCACGCCCCGTTCATCGAGCGCCGCCGTGACGGTCTGTGCCTGCGTACGGCGGACTTCCTGCAGTCCATCGGCTTCGACATCGACGAGGAGCTGTGGGCGATCGACGGCACGGACTGTTCGCCGTGCGACAACAAGGTCCCCGACAGTCACTGAACGGCCCTACCCTGGCCCCTGTCCTCGGTCCCCCGCAGGACAGGGGCCGGCTCTGCGAAGAGGAATCGCTTTGCCCGCACAACACGACATCGCCGCCGAGACCGAGCTGTGGGACACCTTCGCCGCTTCCGCATTCAAGGACGACGCGGAGCCGAGTTTCTGCTGGACCCAGTACGCCGGTCACGGACCTGGCCCGGAGCTACTGGGCGACCCGCGTTCCGTTCTGGAGATCGGCTGTGGCACCGGCCGCGCCCTGGCCCACCTCGCTGAGCGCGGTATCGCCGCTCGTGGAGTGGACCTGTCTCCCGTCATGGTCGAGAAGACCACCGCGAAGTGGGCGGGCACCGGGGCGGAGTTCGTGTGCTCCGAGGTGCTGGAGTACCTGAGCGATCACGAGGACGCGTACGACGCCGTCTACTCGATCTTCGGAGCCGCCTGGTTCACCGACCCGGGCCGTCTCTTCCCCCTGGTCCGCCGAAGGCTCCGGCCCGGCGGCGTCTTCGCGTTCTCGCAGCCGCCGGCCATCCCCGGCGCGTACGGGCCGCAGGGCATGTACAAGGGAGGCTTCGCCGGAAAAGCGATGTTCACCTACCGCTACAGCTACCGCCCGGCCGTCTGGGAGCGCCTGCTCACCAGGGCCGGGTTCGCCACGGCCGACGCGCGGATCCTCGACGCGCCTCACCCCGGGCACATCGGGACGCTCCTCGTTCGAGCGGTGGCTCCGTAACAGACCTTGGCCGAGAGCGTCTTTGGTGCTCGGCCCTTGCTCGGCGTGTGGCGCGGCCCGTGATCCCGCCCACCGGAGGAACCGCGTTATCCGAGCCCCCTGGGCCGGGGAGTTGACGTTCTCGCCCGAGGGTAGGGACACGGCAGCGTCGGCGGGGACGGGGGCGGGCGCGGTGTACGCGACAGGGGGTACGGGAGATGCGAGTACGGGTCACTGTGGAGGGCGGGACGCCGGGGGACGCGGACGACCTGCTGAGCTGGCTGCTGAAGGACCCCGACGGGGCGAGGACCCAGCCTTCCCTCACCGGCGGGGGTCCGGACCAGATGGGCACCGGGGAGACCGTTCTGGCAGTCGTCAATACGGCGATCGCCCTCGGCGGGTTCGTCATCACGGCCGCGACCTGGCTGGACGCCCGAAAGGAACGTCGTGCGGAACGGCGGCGACGGCTGCGTATCGAGCGCGAGGGGACCAGAAGGGTCGTCACCCTCGAAGATGCCGACCCGGAACGGATCGAGGAGGCCCTGAGAGCACTGCTCGCAACCGACGGGGACTCGGAGCCGGAGGGACAGTGACCCTGCCCGACATGGCCGGGAGCCGGGCGGTCCTGATCGGCAACGCCTCCGGAGTCAAGAACACCGACCTTGCCGACATGCCGGCTGTCGTGCACAACGTCAGGGCGCTGCGTGCCGCCCTGACCGACGGGACGGTCTGGTCCCTGCCGACGGAGAACTGCGTCGAGTTGCTTTCGCCGGAGTCCAACGAAGTGGTGATGAGAGCGGTCAAGAAGGCCGCGGAGGAAGCCTCCGACACACTGCTTGTCTACTACGCCGGTCACGGTGTGCGGGCCGGTTCGGACGACTCGCTCTATCTGACCCTGCCCCACATCGAGGACTTCGACGAGGGCCTGCGCTACAACGACCTGCGCTCCCGTCTCCAGCCGCCGACCCGGAAGGGGTGGCGCACCGTCGTCATCCTGGACTGCTGCTATGCGGGCCTGGCCGGAGACGGGCACATGGGCGGGGAGGGCGACAGCAGCGCGGAGTTCGCGAAGCAGGCGGAGGTCGACGGAGTCGGACTGTTCGCGGCCGCCGCGGCGACCCGGAAGGCGCTCGCCCCGCAAGGCGAGCGGCACACCGCGTTCACCGGAGCACTGCTGGACGTGCTCCGGGCGGGAGACCCGAGGGGGCCCGAGTACCTCGGACTCAGCGATGTCTTCACGGCGGTTTCCCAACGCCTCTCCGAGCGTCGCAAGACGCTGCCGCTGCTGCCGGAACCCGAACTCAAGACCAAGGGCCTCGGCTCCCGGATCATCCTTGCCCGCAACGGCTCGTACCGGGCGCCCGGACCGGCCGGAAGCCCGCCGGTGCCGGTACCGATTCCGGCACCGGCACCGGCACCGGCGCCCGCGCCAGTTCCTGCGCCGCTCCCACGGGACGAGATCGTCACTCTGTGCCGGACGCACAAGCTGTCGGTCCGGTCCGATCCGAACACGTCCAAGCGCATCGCTAACAAAGTGCGGGACGACCTGGTCCACGAGAGGAAGGAAGAACTGCTCGCCTTCTACCGTTGGCGCAGAGGCATCGACCCACCGCGTGCGATCGCCGTCACGGACTGGGGTGTGCGCCTCCATTCGGGCATGCAGAGGATGGACATCTCCTGGGCGAGTCTCAGTCGCTACGAGTTCAGGCGACGGGTGGAGCAACCCGCCAGGACTCCCCAGGGCAACGGACCGACGCCGGTCTTCCTCGAAGTCACAGGCCCGGACAGCCGAAAGTTCCTGCTCAGTCAGCCCATGTGGCTGTTCGGGGGGCCTTCGGCGAGTGACCTCCTCGGACTACTCCTGGGACTGCGCGCGTTGACGGCTGGGTGAGCGGCGGGAGTCGGCGCGCGTGCGAGCCGGCCTCAGTAGTGGTAGCGAGCCTTGAGGATCTTGACCTCCTTCTCGTCCACCCGGTAGACGAGCCGGTGCTCGTCGTCGATCCGCCGTGACCCGTAGCCGGACAGGTCGCCCTTCAGGGGCTCCGGCTTGCCGATGCCGGTGAAGGGCCTGCGCTGGATCTCGGCGATCAGCCGGGTGATCCTGCGGGCCATGGCACGGTCCGAGCCGAGCCAGAACAGGAAGTCCTCCCACCCGGCCGGGTGGACGTGGACGCTCCTCACCCGTCACCTGCCAGTTCGTCCAGCTCTGCCATGGTCCTGGTGACCACGGCCTCGCCGGCCCTGTCCCGTGCGACGGCTTCCATGAGGCTGTGCGCGTTGGCGGGGGAGCGCAGCAGGTAGACGGTCTCCTGCCAGGAGTCGTAGTCGTCGGCGGACATCAGCACCGCGTCGCCGCTCTGCGAGCTGATGCGCACGGGGGTGTGGTCGTCGTTGACGCGCTTGATGAGTGGGAAGAGGTCCTTGCGGGCCTCGCTGGCGCTGATCGTCATCTGCGGCACCCCACTCTCGGTCGTACTGGAAAACGGTACCGAAATGGTACGACTTTCTCGTACGGTGAGCTTCCCTCTTGTAGGTGGACACCGACAGCTTCGGCGATGCGGCGGGCGAAGTCCTCGACGTCTCGCCTGTAGGCCTCGGGGAGGTCGCCGACGGCGTGTTCGGCGTCGGGGTTGTACTCCCAGGTCCAGTCACTCACGCAGCGTCGGCCGCCGCGTCGGCGAGGATGCGGCCGAGTTCGGCGGAGGCGGCACGGCGGTGTTCCGGCAGCCCGACACGGGAGCTTCCACACCCGCATACGACGAACTTCTTATCAGGCCATCGAGGCAGCTGGTCTTGACACGGCCGAGGACAAGCTCTTCGAGATCTACGACGCTGACCTGGAAGGGGAGGAAGACATGCAGATGAGCGCCTCCGCAGCGACCATCAAGATGTCCCACGACTTCTCACCCGCCCGGATGCGCTGCAGGGAGCTGTTGTGGACAGCCGCCATTCCCCACCCCCGCGTACAAACCCTGACCGACCCGTGAGCAAGCAGGTGGATTGGTTCGGAGTCGCTGATCAAGCTCATGTGGTGGCCGGTGCCGGACGTGATCCGGGCCGCTACCGAAAGACGCCTGCCGGCTAACGTCCGGCCAGAGGCGGCCGGTTCCCGGCAGAGGCCGGCTTCCCGGATGACGATCGACATCGCGAGGGGAGCTGGCCACACATCACCGTCACTCACACAGCGAGACCTCAACGGAGCCTGCAGAGTCCGGCCCTTGGGGCCCGGAGCTACGGTAAGTTCTTGCCATGAAGCAGGGTAAAGAGGTCGAGAACCCCGAGTCGCGCTTCTCCGCGGTGCTGCTGGCGGCAGCGAAGCTTCCGGGTGTGCGTATCAACAGGGAGGCGTACCTCCGCAGTGCGCTGGCTCGCCACTGCTCCGAGGACGACATCCGAAGAGCGGTAGAAGAGTCTCCCGCTGCGGCGGGCATCGACGTCGAGGTTCTCGACAGAGTGGCCAACGACTCCATCCGCTTGGAAACCGCCAAGGTGAGCGCTCTCTCCGCGGCTGCCGGGATACCCGGCGTCCTCGCTCTTCCCGCCACCGTGCCCGCCGACCTGGCTCAGTACTTCGGCCACATGCTGCGTATCGCGCAGAAGCTCGCGTACCTCTACAGCTGGCCCGATCTGTTCTCCGACGACGGCGATGACGTCGATGACGCGACCATGGGAGTACTCACGCTGTTCTTCGGCGTGATGTTCGGCACCCAGTCGGCGAACACCGCTGTGGGGAAGGTCGCGGCGATGATGTCGGAGCAGGCGGCCAAGAAGTTGCCCCAGAAGGCACTCACCAAGGGCCTCATCTATCCCATCGTCAAAAAAGTCGCAGCCTTCCTCGGCGTCAAGATGACAAAGGATTCCTTCGCGAAGAGTGTTTCGAAGGCCATCCCCGTGGTAGGGGCCGTTGTCTCCGGCGGGCTCACCCTTGCGACCTACCTGCCGATGGCCAAGAGGCTCAAGAAGCACCTCGCCGGCCTGCCACTGGCGGAACCCTCGCCCCGAGTGATGGATGGGGAAGTCGTGGAAGACAAGGTGCCTTTCGCCACCCCACGTGCGGAACAGCCCGGTGCAGAGGCAACCGCCGGCAAGCTGGAGGAACCTCAGCCTTGATGTGGGCGTGAGGGCTCGTTCGTCATCCTCCCTTGCCGGTCACCGCGAACCGCGAGAATCCGCTGGAGCACAGTCTGACCTGATTCGGCCGCCTGCGTGAGCGTTGTGCCGTCAGGGTAGGACAGGCGCCAGCCCTTACGCAGGGGAATCGCCTGCCCGCACAACACGACGATCGCTACCAAGAGGGAGCTGAGGCACACCCGTCCGCCGGATGTCTTGCTTAGAGATAGTGCCTTCTGGGCTTCCCCCAGGAGCTTGTGAGAAAGCAAATTCAGTGAGGCGCGTTGATGTAAGGGACGAGCATGTGCTGCGTTTAGCTGATGTCCTCGACATTGTCCCAGACGGATGATGCATCGTGCTGAGGCAGGTACTCGCTCAGATAAAGTTCGGTTCGCTCCTCCAGATTTTCTTCGTGCAGCCAGAGCGACTCGCATTCCGGACACATAAAGAAAATGAATTTCAGGTCTTTTGTTCTGTATTTTCTGATCCAGTCCTGTTCGCAGTGAGGGCATGGAATCTTTCTCATCTGGGCCAACTCCTCGGGAAAGCGGTGACTAATTCATTTCCGTGTTCGGCTGTCGCCTTCCCCAGGCTTCATCAACGGTTTCCATGACGCCCATGGACCCGGTATTGAACATCCTGTGCATGGGATTTGAGGGGTTCTCGCGAGCGTGTCTCATGACATGGAGAATGCGATGCCCCCTCTGCGGACCCCGGGCCGTAATCCAAGCCTGCGGGTGGCCGATGCCAATTATCGCCCAGATCTGTGAGGTCATAATCTGGGGAAAGCCCGAGATGATCGGTGAGCTGGCGGGCGGTTTCGGGGTCGTAGTGGGCTCGAAGTGGGAGACGCCGTGGTGCCGTCGGCGGTCGTGCGCTGGGCGAGGTGGTCTTCCATCGTCCACTCCAGCCGGGTTGCCACACCCGATCGGGTCAGTGACAGTGACGGGTCTGCCGAAGGGGTCACGTTCGTAGCGGATGACCGCGCCGAGGGGGGCGTGATGCCCAAGGGGGGCCAGCGTGGTTGCGACGTCACTCTTTCGGGAACGGGACATGCTGCAGGTGCTGGAGGATGAGGTCGATATCCGATAGCGCCCTGGCACAAAATTCGTGGTCCTGAGTGTTTATGGAGTGGACAACGTTGGCGAATGCTGGGCTTTCGAGCCCATGTGCTTCGCGCAGAATCCGGGTTGGAACCAGGAGCCAATTTCTTCTTGTCCTGTCGAGTGTCCATTCGACTTCTGTTGGCAGTCCTGCTACGGCATCTTCGATGAGGCGTGCGACGTCTTCTTGGGTAGATGTGTAGCGCCACCCCATATACGGTACCTGTGGGTATCCATACACAGGGTTTTTCTCCGCAGGCAGAGAAAACCAGGCGAGTTCTCCAAACCTGCTGAGTGCTTGCATCGCACGCGCGCTGCGGGTTGACATTATCAGATCCATTCAAACCATTACCAGAGAGGGCCAGAGTACCCTCCGTCTTGGATGATCAGCTTCTTGCCGGGGTTCAGCAATCGGATGGCTCGTTCGTAGTCGCCGTACGGAATTGGATCCGAACGCATTGCCGGATCATATACATATCGCCCATCCGTATAGACGTCATGATAGCGATATTCCGTCACTGCTTGTCCTGAATTTTCAGGGATGTTGATGGCGGGGTCGTTGCGTGTAGTGAAATTAATGATTTTCCCCTCCCCTCCAGTTTCTCGGAGGATGTATGCCGCGATCTCGGAACAGTCGATGTTCCCACCGATCGGCGCGGATCGCATGGCTGTGGTCGCTGCTTCGCTGGCCGGGAAATTCGGATTCGGCTCTCTGAAATCAAATATGTCTCGGCCGTTTTCGCCTTCAGGGTAATCTGGCGCAAGCCCGAGAGAATCAGATCGCGTATGAGGGTTGTAGACGTAGGAGACAGGGTTGGGGGCAGGCGAGAGCCCGAGGGGGTCTGGGGTCAGATAGCGGGCCGACTCGGGGTCGTAGTGGCGGAAGTAGTTGTAGTGGAGGCCCGTCTCGGGGTCGAAGTACTGGCCGGGGAAGCGGAGAGGGGTGTAGGCGGTGCTGTCGGCCGCCCAGGCCGTTGTGCCCCACAGCGTGCTACGGGTCCGCCACGCGATCTCGCCCTCCTCGTCGACGAGTTCGCTCGGCGTGCCCACCAGGTCCGTGACGATGGCGAAGAAGCGGGAGTCGATCTCCTCTTGGGGAGCGTCTGCCGCCGTTATTCGTTCGGTCTGGGTGATGGGGCGCAGGCCCTGGTGGTCCCAGGTGAGGGTGACCGGGTTGGGCAGGGTCGGAGATGTGGTGGTCTGCTCGCAGAGTGTGGTGCCATCCCAGGTGAAGACGACGTGCTCGACCACCGTTTCGCCGTCGTCCGCCAAGCGGAGTTTCGCCGTACGGCGGCCCAGCGGGTCATACGTGTACCGCCAGCGCGTGCCGTCCGGGGTCGTCACGGACGTCAGGCGGTCCTCGGCATCCCACTCGTACCGCCAGGTGTCCGGTTTGCGGGACAGGCGGGTCTTCTGGCGCAGGGTGATGCGGCCCAACGCGTCGTGTTCGTAGCGGACGCCTCCCGCGCGGGTGATGCGGGTGCCTGTGTAGGCGCGGAGGCCGGTGGCCTCCTGACCGGGGTGGTCCGGCGGCCAGGACGCCGAGGTCTGGTTGCCAGCCTCGTCGTAGGCGTATGTCTCGGTCCAGTTGGCCGCGTGGACGGCCGTCACTCGGCCTGCCGCGTCGAGGTCGAAGCGGCGGGTACCGGAGAGTCGGTCGTCGATGCCGGTGAGGTTGCCGTCGGCGCGGTAGGTGTACCCGCGGTGTTGGATCGGGCGGCCGGATGCGTCCGTGACCGACTGGGTGGTCAGGCGGCCCACGGAGTCGAATGTGTGCGCCAGGGTGACCGTCTCGCCGATGCGGCGGGTCAGCTCGCGGCCGGCCTCGTCGTAGGTGAAGTCGATGGTGTGGCCCGCGGCTGTCATCCCCGTGCGGCGGCCCGCCGCGTCGTACGTCCAGGTCGTCGTCACGCCGGTCGGCGTCGTGCGGCCTGTTCGGCGGCCCAGATCGTCATACGTGTACGTCAGCTCGCGTCCGTCGACCGTCTCCGAGCGCACCCGGCCGAAGCGGTCGCGCAGGATCGTCAGCGTCGTACCGTCCGGGCCCGTTGCCTGGGCGAGTTGGTCCGTCATGTCGTACGCGTACGTCGTGACGTCGCCCGCCGCGTTCTTGCGGACCAGCCGGCCCAGGGCGTTGCGTTCGAACGACACCACCTGGCCGAGGGCGTTCGTGCGGGACGTCAGGCGGCCCGCCGCGTCGTGTGCGTAGGTGAGGGTGCGGTCGTCGAAGTCCGTCTCGGCGATCAGCGAGCCTGTCGGGTCGTACGCGTAACTCCAGGTCAAGCCCTGTGGGTTGGTGACCTTCGTCAGCCGCAGCTCCAGGTCGTACGCGAACTCGTGGCGTACGCCGTCCGGGCCCGTGCGGGCCGTCAGCAGGTCGAAGTGGGTGTACTCGAAGCGGGAGACGCCGCCCATCGGGTCGGTGTGAGTGGTGCAGTTGCCCTCACCGTCGTACGTCCACGACTCCGTGGTGCCGTCGGCGGCCGTGCGGCGGGCGAGGCGGCCTTCCACCGTCCACTCCAGCCGGGTCACCGCACCCGTCGGGTCCGTGAGGGTGACGGGTCTGCCGAAGGCGTCACGTTCGTAGCGGGTGACCGCGCCGAGGGGGTCGGTGATCTCCAACGGGAGACCGGCGGGGTCGCAGCGGACGGTAGTCGTGTGGCCGAGGGGGTCGGTGACGGCGGTCAGGCGGCCCGCGTCGTCGTAGGCGAAGTGGGTGGTGAGGCCGGTGGGGGCGGTCACCGATGTGCGGTTGCCACGTTCGTCGTACGTCTGGCGGATCACCGTGCCGTCCGGGTTCACCACCCGTGTCGGCAGGCCGAGGTCGTTGTACTCCGCTGTCGCCTCGCGGCCGTCCGGGCGTGTGACGACCGTGGGGTTCCTGGACTCGTCGTAGCGGAACGTGGTCGTGTGGCCCAGGGGGTCCGTCAGGGACAGCAGGCGGTTGTAGCGGTCCCGTTCGTAGCGGGTGACCGCGCCCAGGGGGTCGATGTCGGCGACCACCTGCCACGCCTCGTTGATGAGGAAGCGGCGGGTGTGGCCCTCGCCGGTCGTGGTGGTCGTGACGCGCAGGCCCGTGTCGGGGTCCGTGTCGTCGTACGAGACGCGCAGGGTCATGTGGCCGTCCGTGCCGCCCTCGGCGATACAGCGGTCCTGGTCGTCGTAGTCGTACAAGTAGGTGGAGTCGTTGGTGTCCGTCCAGGAGGTGACGCGGCCGGCCTCGTCGTAGGTGAAGCGGAGGGGGAGGCCGGAGGAGTTGACGACCTCGGTGAGGTTGCCGTCCGTGTAGCCGTAGCGCTTCAGTTCCTGACCCGTCGTGGCCAGGTGGAGGGCCGTGATCCGGCCGGCCTCCGTGGTGACGCGGACGTCGTATCCGGCGCTGGAGACGATGCCGAGCGGGGTGCCTTCGGTGTCGTACTCGAAGGTGAGCCAGTTGCCGTTGCGGTCGTCGATCTGTTCGAGGACGGCGAGATTGTCCCGGCGGTCGGTGAAGTGCCAGGTGCGGCGCGTACCGGGGTCGGTGACTGTGTAGCCGCCGTCTTCGCGGGCCAGGGGCCAGCGGGGGCCATGACTCGGCAGGGTCGGGGCGCCCGGCGCGGGGTGGGGATAGGCGAGGAGCAGGCCGTCCTCGGTGACGAAGATGACGCCCTCGGAGTCGATCTCCAGGCGTTGGTCGACGGTGGAGGACCAGGACGGGCCGAACCACTTGCCCAGGTGGTAGCCCGACTCGACGCGGCGTCTGAACACCAGAGGAAGGGCACCGGGCAGCGTCACGTCTGTTTGTGGGAGGTACATCCGGCCGGTGGCGAAGTCGATCGGGTCGGAGCCCCGCGACTCCACCGCGTCGGGCTGACGCGAGTCCCGGCCGGGAGCGTCGCTGACCCTCTCTCGCGCCGGCATCTCCGGCTTCCTGCCCGACTCGAGCACGTCCTCGACGGTGTGTCTGACCGTGCCTTTGACGCCGCCCGTCGCCACTCCACGCGCTGCCCCCGCCCCCTTTGTCCCGAGGAGGTCGAGGACGACGCGGCCCCCGAACTCGGACGGGTCCTTCTTGGCGGACTGCCAGGCATCCTTGAGAGCCCGGTCGGGGTGGGCGACCGTCGATGTCAGCCCCGCCAGGGTCATGTTGACGTTCTGGTAGTACTCGGCGGGGTGGGCGAGGTTGTACGGATCGAGCGCGTTCATGCCGCGGCCGAAGTTGATGATGCCCGCGCCGCCCTTGACGACGCCTCCGACGACATGGGTGAGTTCCACGGCCGATGACGCACCCTGGTCGACGAAGTTGGCGGCGAGCTTGAGGGCGGGCGGCAGTTCGGCGGGGGCGTGTTCCAGGGCTGCCTTGACCGAGGTGGTGGCGGTGCGGGCGGCCTCGTTGCGCTGGCGGCGGGCCTCCTTGAGGAGTTCGTGGGCGCGGGCGATGTCCGCCTTGCCCGGGTCGCTGAACTCGGCCGGCTTGGGGCCGGGGTCCTCACCCGCCTTCACCTTCGCGTTGTACGCGTCGACCTTGTTGTTGTACGCCTCCACGGCCGCCTTGGACGCTTCCATGCCCGCCTTGTAGGCGTCGATGGCGTCCTGGGCCTGGCCCTGGGCCCACTTGACCGTGTCCGCGTACGAGTCGAGCGCCTTCGCGGCCTTGTCGCAGGCGTCCGCCGCGTGCAGCCACTTCTTGGGGTGCATGGCGAACTTCTCGCGGAAGGTGTCGGCGGCCTGGCCCTTCCAATGGGAGGAGTCCAGCTTGCGCATGCCGTCGCCGACCTTGTCGAAGGCCGTGTGGAAGTCCTTGAGGTGCTTGGCGCTCTCCTGGATGCGGCCGACATTGCCGTGGATCAGTTCGTTGGCCTGCTCGGTCTCCCCGAGCTGCTGTTCGCCGGGGGTGGCGCCCAGGGCGGAGGCGGTGCTGTCCCCCCAGTCCTCCACCTTGTCCGCCGCCTGGTGGAGACCCATCTCGTCCAGGCGCTTGCCGGCGTAGTCGGTGCCCTCGTCGATGGCCCTGCCGACGACCTCCTTGCCGTCGTCGTAGACCTCTTCTGCCTTGCCGACGACGGTGTTGGCGGCACCCTTGAGCTTGTCCTCCACACCGTCCGGGATCCAGCCGCCCATCAGCTGCCGTCCCCGCTCCGCTGCTGTCCCTCGGCCTGGGCCGCCTGCTCGCGTTCCTCGCCGGAGGGGCCGTACAGCTGGTCGAGCGACGCCTCGTACTCCTGGTCGGTCATGCCCATCGCCTTCTGCGGGTCGAGGGGCCCGTTCTCGAGGAGGGGCGACGTCATGACATCACGCTGGGTGTCGTTCCATGCCTGGTCGGTGTTCTTCTGCGCGCGCTCCCAGGACTCCGCGCTCCAGTCGGAGGTGGCGAACATGTGGTTGTCGCCGATCTCGTCCCAGGACATCCGGCTGACCTGGTCCTCGCTGAGGTGAGGGTTGCCCATGACGGAGTTCACCGCGATCTTGAAGGTGCCGCCGATGTACTGGTCGGTCTCGTGGAAGGTCCCCGCCGCCAGGCCCACCGCGTCCGCGAAGGCGCTGCCCTCCAGGATCAGCGTGCGAACCCCCCACTCCCAGCGCTCACAGAACGCGTCGAGCGCCGACGTGAGTCCGCCGTGCCCCAACTCCAGTCCGGACAGCGCCAGGTCGGCGAAGCCCCGGCCCACGCTCGCCTCGCCGACCATGCCGAGTTCACGAAGCTCCGACATGGCCAGGTTGATCCCCTCGGTGATCAGGGCGAGGCCCTCGACCTGAAGGTCCTTGCCCTCGCCTCCGGCGCCCCCTCCGCCGTCGCTCATCGAGTCAACTCCTCCCCGTTCGGGGCAATCCCGTTTGTGTCGTTCGTGCCTGTTTCCACGTCCGCGTCCAGCGCCGCCGCGTCCGGCACGATCCCCATGACCGGCGGGAACAGTGCGCCCTGACCCTCGGTGCCGACGTCCAGCGCCACCCCGTACGGCACTGGCATCGCCGGGATCGCCACATCCAGCAGCCGGGCGCCCAAGACACGGTCGTAGGCCCACTGTCGTGTTCCTTCGCCCCTTGCGATGGCGAACCGGGCCAGGGAGGGCTCGTCCGAGAAGGCGTAGATCCAGCGGATACCGCCGAATTCCCCGGTGAGCGGGTCGCCGTCCGCCGACAGGGGCACCAGGACCGCCGTACGCCGGAACTCACCGAGCAGAGCGGCGGCTTCGCGCCGACGACGACGGTGGTGGATGGCGGCCTGGTCAGTGGCAGGCTGCTCAGGAGCGGCGTCCGGAACGGGTTGACGAGGGGGCCGGGGAGCGGCTTGGGCCGGCTCCGCCGGGGCGGTCGGCTCCAGGTAGTCGTAGATCCTGGACCGGCGCGTCCCCTCCGCCGCTCCACCGCCTCCCCCATGATCAGACATGCGCGCGATCATCGCATCGACGCACTACGAGCTGCAACGCCGAAGTCTTTGCCGCAGGGATGGGTCACTTGCGCCCGGCGCGGTCGGCACGCTGCACGTCTTGCTCGAGAGGGCAGCAGGTGGATGCCCGCCTGCCTACTCGTCGGCGGTGCCGGACCTCGCGCAGCGACTCCTCGGCGCGGACCACCGTACGGTCCTCGCGGCCCGCTCCAGGGCAAGGCGGGGGCACTGTTCCGGAGGGGCAGGCACACCGAAGCCGAAGCGGCGCTCCGCGCGGTCAGTGTGATCCGGATCGCGCGGTCCCTTCCCGCGTGATGCTCAGCGTGCGGACGTTCTTAGTATTGGCACGTCGCGCGTATCGCCGCCTACCCGTATTTCCGGATTCTCCCCTACGATCTGGACCGGTGGCCGGCCTTGAACCGGGGTGGCGGATCGCACCACGTGGGCGAGTCGGTTTGCCCCACCGGGCATCAAGGGGAGCGCGGGCACACCGAAAGAAGCGAAGGGCGAAGGGGGATGGGCCGTGTTCGGCTCAGAGCTTCACGACGACCACGCGGTCGGCGCACAGCTTGCGCATGTCGTCCTCGTCCGACGTGAACACGGTGACCGGGCCGGGCTGCCGGAGGGCGACGGCGGCGAGGGCCGCGTCGATGGCGTACTTGTGGCCGTGCAGGCCCGTTTGCTTGAGAAGGCCGGTGGCCTCCCTGCCAATTTCCTCCGTCACCGACTCGACACGGATCTTGGAGAGAGCCCAGTGCCACTTGGGGTGGGAGCGCGTGGGGTCGTAAGCCTCGATGAGGGTCATCGAGGTGGTGACGACCGGGATGCCGGCATCGTCGGCGTGCCTCAGGTAGGCGCCCATGCGACGTTCCCCGCGCATCCACCGCGAAAGTCCTTCGCTGTCGAGTACGTACACCCGGTTACCGGTCATGCGGCATCGCGGTTCTGCTCGTGCGGCTGCTCACTTACCTCGCGGGCGCCGTTCCGCTCAGCGTGCTGCCGCTCAAGGTCGCGATGCTCGGCCTCGACCTCGGCCAGTTCCGCCTCGGTGATCTCCCCGTACTCGGACTCCCACCACTGCACGGCCTCGTGCAGCCGCTCCTGCTCCCGTCGGCGCTCTATGGCCTGCGTGACGTAGCGGCTGAAGCCGCCGGGGCCGACCTCGGCCCGGATGGCCTCGGCGAGCTCCTCGGGAAGCGTCACGGTGTACTTCTTCGTTGCCATACCATCGACCATACCGAGAGCCTGATCGGGCAGCCAGCCAGCGACGGACATCCCACACGATCGAGTACAAGCGGCGGCGGAGGCCGCCAGATGGAGAGCGTGACCGGTAATGGCCCAGCAGCCGCCCCTCCTCCGCGATGTCATCGACATCAAGGAGTCCATCTCCACCTCGGACTTCGTGCTGTCCCTCGCCGAGGCGACGACACCCGAGGGCGCCCAGCACGCGCTCAAGGACTACGTCGTCACCGAGCGGCTGCTGGAGAACTTCGACGAGGCGCTGGCCCTCATCAAGTCCGCGCTGGACGGGCACCGCTCCAAGGCCGCGTACCTGCACGGGTCCTTCGGTTCCGGTAAGTCGCATTTCATGGCCGTGCTGTACGCGCTGCTCAGCGGCAATCCGGCCGCCCGCTCCCGCACCGAGTTCGACCCGGTGCTGACCAAGCACGAGTGGCTCAGCACGGACGGCAAGAGGTTCCTTCTCGTGCCGTACCACATGCTCGGCGCGAAGGCCCTGGAACAGCGCGTACTCGGCGGGTACGTGCACCATGTCAAGAAGCTGCACCCGGAGGCCCCGACCCCGCAGGTGTACCGGACCGACTCTCTCTTCGCGGACATCCGCGCCATGCGCGCCAACATGGGCGACGAGGCCGTCATCCGGGGTCTCGGCACCGGCGTGGACGACGATGACGAGGACGAGTGGGGCGAGGGCTTCGCCTGGACCCCGCAGCTCCTCGACACCGCGCTCGCCGCCGAGGAGAACCACGAGGCGGGCACCGCGCTCAACCTCACCAACCCCTCCACCCCGGCCGAGCTGCGGGCCAAGCTCGTCAACGACGCCGGCACCACCCTCCTCCCCGGCTTCACCAGGAACGCCGCCGAGGACGAGCACGGCTTCATCTCCCTGGACGCCGGTCTGTCCGTCATCGCCGAGCACGCCAAGTCGCTCGGTTACGACGGGCTCATCCTGTTCATGGACGAGCTGATCCTCTGGCTCGCCACTCTCATCCACGACCAGAAGTTCGTCGCCCGCGAGGCCAGTAAGATCACGAACTTCGTGGAGGGCGGCGACGCCCGCCGCGCCATCCCCGTCGTGTCGTTCATCGCCCGCCAGCGCGACCTGCGTGAGCTGGTCGGCGAGGAGGTGTCGGGCGCGGCCGAGTCGTCCATCCAGGACACCCTGAACCTGGCCTCCGGCCGGTTCGACAAGATCACCCTGGAGGACCGCAACCTCCCGCAGATCGCCCACGCCCGCCTCCTCAAGCCCAAGAACGACGAGGCGGCCCAGCAGGTCGACGCGGCCTTCGAGCAGACCAAGCGGGTCGGCCCGCAGGTCTGGGACACCCTCCTCGGCTCGGAGAAAGGCACCACCGGCGCGGACGCGGAGTCGTTCCGGCTGACGTACCCGTTCTCGCCGGCATTCATGGACACCCTCGTCCACATCTCGTCCGCACTGCAGCGCTCTCGCACTGGTCTGAAGCTGATGGGCCAGCTCCTCGCCGACCACCGCGACGAGCTCCGCCTCGGACAGCTCGTCCCTGTCGGCGATCTCTACCCGGTGATCGCGGAGGGCGGCGACAAGCCGTTCACCGACAGCCTGAAGGTCGTCTTCGAGGCCGCCGACAAGCTCTACAGGACCAAGCTGCGGCCCTACCTGCTCAGCGCGTACGACATCACCGAGGACGACGTCGAGCAGTACCGCAACCGGCCCGAGTCCCTCACCGACCCGAAGCGGCTGGGCGGCTGCCGGATGTTCGTCGGCGACAACCGGCTGGTGTGCACGCTGCTGCTGTCCGCTCTCGCGCCCAGCGTCCCCGCGCTGTCCGAACTGACCATCCGTCGGCTCGGCGCGCTCAACTACGGGTCGGTCCTCGCGCCCATCCCGGGCGCCGAGGTCGGCATCATCAAGAACAAGGTCGCCGAGTGGGCGGCCAGGTTCCCCGAGATCAAGGAGACCGGCACCGACGCCAACCCCGGCGTACGGCTGGAGCTGTCCGGGGTCGACGTGGACTCCGTCATCGCCAACGCCCAGGTCAACGACAACCCCGGCAACCGGGTCGCGCTCGCCCGCCGCCTGCTGTCCGAAGAACTGAGCGTCGAACATGGTCAGTTGAGCGACCAGCTCAGCTTCACCTGGCGTGGCACCGCCCGCACCGCCGAGATCGTCTTCGGGAACGTCGCCGACGAGGACGAGCTGCCCGACCACGACCTGATGCCGCAGGAAGAGGGCCGCTGGCGCATCGCCATAGACCTCCCCTTCGACGAGGGCGAGTGGGGCCCGGTCGAGGACGTCAACCGCATCCGGCGGCTGCGTGAGCGGCAGCAGGGTGAGCGGTCCCGTGTGGTCGCCTGGCTGCCGGCCCATCTGTCGGCGCAGCGGTTCGCCGACTTCCGGCGCCTCGTCGTCATCGACAAGGCCCTCGCCGACGAGCACCGCTTCGACACCCAGTACGCCGGCCATCTCAACGCCGACAACCGCAGCCGCGCCAAGGGACTCCTCGAAACCCAGCGCGAGGCACTGCTCAAGCAGGTCAGGGGTGCCTTCAAGCAGGCGTACGGACTCGCGCAGAAGCAGGCCGCCGACGTCGTCCCCGACTTCGACGACCACCTCGTCGCGCTGCCCGACGTCGACGGCCTCACCCTGTCCTTCGGGCAGAGCCTGCACGACGGCATCCGGCATGTCGCGGGCAGGCTGCTCGCCCACCAGTACCCGGCCCACCCCGACCTCGATCCCGACGCCACCGGCACCGCCGTGAAGCCCGCCGACACCAAGAAGGTGTTCGCCCACGTCCGTGCCGCCGCCGAGGCGCGCGACGGACGGGTGGAGGTCCCGGCCGCCGACCGCAGGCTCATGCAGCGGATCGCCGGGCCGCTGCGGCTCGGGCAGCAGAAGGAGGCGTACTTCGAGCTGTCCCGCTACTGGGCCGACCACTTCCGGCAGCTCGCCAGCTCCCAGGGCGTCACCGGGGACCTGTCCCTGATCACGCTCACCGACTGGACCGACAAGCCCGACCCGCGCGGCCTGCCCGACTTCCTCGCCCGGCTCGTCGTCGCCGCCTTCGCCGAGATGGACGACCGGGTGTGGGTGCGCGTCGGCACCGTCCTCGACCCCGCGCCCGAGCTGTCCGCGATCAAGGACCATGACGCGCTGCGCAGCCAGCCACTGCCCGCCGAGTCCGACTGGGACACGGCGCGGCAGCGCTTCGAGACGATCTTCGGGCAGAAGGCTCCCGCCCTGCGGCGCGGCCGGATGGTCAACCAGTTCGCCCGCCAGATCATCGAGGCCGCCCGCGCCCACCGGGACCACACGGCGGACCTGGTGCACCAGCTGGAGGCCCACGCCGCCTTCCTCGGCCTCGACCAGACCGCCGACACTGGACGGCTCCCGCTCGCCCGCCGCTCCCTGGAACTGCTGGACGCCCTCACGGCCGAGGCAGGCAAGGGCGCGGCCGGGGCGAAGAAGACCGTGGAGGCCCTCGCCTCCTTCGACCTGGGCGAGACCAGCGCCGACCGGTACGGCACCTCCATCAAGCAGGCCCGCAGCGTCGCGGAGGCCGTCGCCTCAGCGCCCTGGAGCACCCTCGAACTCGCCGCCGGACTCGGCCCCGAGGGCGCGGCCCTGCTCGACTCGCTGCGCAACGTCGCCCGAGACGACCAGCGCACCGCGGACCTGCGTGACGCCCTGGCCCGTACGCAGCGCGAGGTCGTTGCCCTGGTCAAGCGAACCCAGGCCGCGGCCCAGCCGCCCGCACCGGTCGTGCAGCCTCAGCCCACGGCGGGCGACCTGTCCCTGGACACGCCGACCAGCGACCCGCGCATCCCGTACGCCCCGCAGGAGAACCCCACGCCGGCCTCCTCCGGCAGCGGCACCGCCCGCACGTCCGGTGGCCGCCGCACCACCGTGGCCCGGGCCGCCGCCGACCTTCAGGCGGAGCTGTCCGAACTGGCCGCCCGCCACCCCGACGCGACCATCGAGATCACCTGGAAGGTCGTCGAATGACGGACACCGCCACCGTCGCCCCGGGCGCCGTGCGGCTGAACACCGCGACCGTCACCCAGTACCTGTCCTCGCAGTCCTCCCTCGCAGCCTCGCTGACACGAGATGGCGGGGGCAGGCGCCGGGTCGTGCTGCTGCGGTCCGCGCCCCAGTGGGACGGTCCCACGGAACCCGCCTGGGCGGAGGGACGGACGGCCGGTGTCGCGGTGGCGCCCTCGCCGCTCGCCGTCCATGAACTCGTCCTCGACCACCTCGCGGGCCGCAGGCCCGGCCCCGCCGTGCTGGTCGTCCTCACCGACCGCGAGCAGCACGAACTCGACCCGGCGATCCTCGCGCGCGTCCACAAACTGCGCATCGACACCGTCGACAGTTGGGACGTCGTCCGCGAGGCGTTCGGCGCCCGTCAGATCGACCCGCGCCTGAAGGACGTCAACTGGGCCGCCGAAGCCCTGCTCGACGCCACGCCCCCCGGCGGCTGGCCACCCGTGCCCGGCGGCTGGCTGTCCCGTCAGTACGCGCTCACCGCGCTCACCCAGCGCCGCCTGCGCCTCGGCCGATACGACACCGAGGGCGGTACACGGCGCCCCGGTGACGACCGGCTCGACGCCCAGACCCTGCTGCACTGGTCGACCCGCCCTGGTGCTCCAGAGCGACTCCTCGGGCTGCGAGGACCGGAGCGCGCCGGGCTGACCGCCTTCCTCGGCGAGGAGGACCAGGCCGGCCTCGCCGGACGCGCCCTGCTCGCCCTCGTGGACGCCGAGCGGGGCGCGGACGCCGCCGCCTTCGGGCTCGTCTGCGCGGCACTGTGGCAGCACGCCGAGCCCGCCCCCGGGACGTACCAGGCCCGGGGCCGCGCCGAACGCTACTTCGGCGACCAGCCCCCGGCGGTCGGCGAACAGCTCGACGCCCTGGTGACCGTCTTCGGCCGGGCTGCCGAGGAATATGTCACCACGCTGTTGGCAGTCGGACACCGTACCGGTGGCGGCGACGGGGACCAGGTCCGTGAGGCACGCCGGACGTCCGGCACCGTGCTCGACCGGGCGGCCGCGCTGGCGCGCCAGTTCGGGGCGGAACAGGCCGTCGCGGCGAGCCCCGTCCTGCGCGGCGGACTCGAGGCACGGTTCACGGCCGTCGGGCGGGCGCTCGCGGCCGGTGACAGGGGCGCGGTGGCGGACGCCGTCCGGCGCCTGGCGGACCACCGGCTCGCCGCCGAACCGCAGGAGTCCGCCCGTATCGAACGTGCCCGCATGGGACAGCGCCTCGCCCGCTGGCTGCTGACCGACACGCCCGCCGAGAGCCCTACGGTGGCCGACGCCATACAGCGTCACGTCGCCGAGACCGGCTGGGTCGACCTCGCTCTGGAGCACATCGAGGCAGGCGGCGACCCGGACCCCGTCCTCAAGACCGCCTACGACACCCTCGCCGCACGCGTCCGGGACAGGAGACGGCAGATCGACGCGTTCTTCGCGCGTTCTCTGGCCGCCTGGACGCAGGCCGGCACCCAGCCCGGCAGCATGCTCACCGTCGAGACCTTCCTCGACCGCGTGGTCGGACCGGTCGTCCGGCGCGGGGAGCAACGGCGGGTACTGCTGCTCGTGCTCGACGGCATGAGTGCGGCCATAGCGAACGAACTCGGCGAGGAACTGCGCCGTTCCTGGGCCGAGTTCGATCCGCTGCCCGAGGGCGCTCCGCAGCGTCGGGCGATGGCCGCCGCCCTGCCCACCCTGACGGCGGTGTCCCGCACCTCACTGTTCGCGGGCACGCTGATGAAGGGCACCCAGGCCGACGAGAAGCGGCTCTTCCCCACGCTGAAGCTGTGGGGCGGCGCCCCGGCCAACGTGTTCCACAAGGACGACCTGCGCGGCGAGACCGCGGGCGACACCTTCGGCCCGATGCTCACGGAGGCAATCGCAGACGGCCGGACGCATGTCGCGGTCGTCCTCAACGCCATCGACGACCGCCTTGCCAAGGAACAGAAGCTCGGTGACGGGACCTGGCGGGTCGACGACGTGCCCGGCCTGCGGGACCTGCTGCGGGTGGCGGCGGCCCAGGGCATGGCCGTCATCCTCACCAGCGACCACGGCCACGTCGTCGACCGGCACGGAAGGAAGGTCGACGCCGCCGCCGAGCCCGCGTCCGCCCGGCACCGCCTGCCCGCCGTCGGTCGCCTCGCCGACCGGGAGATCACCCTCACCGGACCGCGCGTGGTGTGGCCCGAGCCCGGCGCGTCCATCGTGGCGCTGTGGGACGCCGACTCCCGCTACACCGCTCTCAAGGCCGGCTATCACGGCGGGGCCTCGCTCGCCGAGTTCACCATCCCCGTGCTCGCCTTCCTGCCGTTCGGGGCGGAACCGCCGAAGGAGTGGCGGGAGCTCGGCGACCAGCGGCCCCTGTGGTGGGCTCCGGAGGAGGTGGGGAGGGCACCGCTGCCGAGTGAGGCCACCACTCAGCTGCTCGTGGGGGCGACTCCCTCTGCGCCGAAGAAGCCGTCGGGGAAGTCCCAGAAGCAGCAGGCGGAGCTCGCGCGCACACACGAGGCGCTCTTCGACGTGGAGCTGACCACCGGGGGAGACGATTCCCTTCTCACCCCGACCCTCGTCTCCCGGACGGAGGCGCTGGTGACGGCCCTGCTCGGCTCGGAGACGTACCAGGGACAGCTCGGGGGTCTCGCCCGCAAGCCGCAGCAGGAGCAGGTCCACAAGGCGCTCGCCGCCCTGCTCGACGCGGGCGGCACCCTCCCCGTGACCGCGGTCGCCCAGCGCGCCGGCATGCCGGTCACCCGGGGCGACGGTTTCGCCGCCGTCCTGCGGCAACTCCTCAACTACGACGGCGTGCAGGTACTGGAGATCCTGCCGGACGGCCGTACTCTGCGACTTCATGAGGCACTGCTGCGCGAGCAGTTCGCCCTCGGGGCGAGCTGAGAACATGGCTCGGGGCGCCTCGGACGTTGGCCTGAGGCACCCCGAGCGTTCCACCCGCGTTGCTGCTACCTCATGACGCGAACGCCCTCAGCACCTTCGCGAAGGTAGTCAGCTCGTCGATCATTTCCGGCGGAAGCGGCTTCTCGTCGAAGTGGGCGATCCGGTTGCGGATGTCCTTCACCCGCTTCAGCAGGCCGATGAACTGCTCCCGGGGCATGTTGGGCCACTTCAGGGCCTCCCAGTTGCGGTCGGCCTGTTCGGCGAAGGACTGCCTGGTCTGGTCGCCGTCCAGCAGTCTCAGGTAGTCGCCGAACATCAGGTCCGACACCTGGCCGGTGCGGTGCTCCGGCCTCTTGTTCGTCTGGACCGCCTTGATGGTCTCCGCGTCCAGAGCCGCGCCCAGGCAGCGGCGCAGCAGGGACTCGATGTCGCCCACGATGAAGAAGGGGCGTGCCGCCCCTTCGAAGCGCTCCGTGACGTCCGCGGCGGTGACGATGCCCGAGAGGCAGCCGTCGTCGCCGCGGACGAGCAGATAGCCGTGCTCGCGGATGACGGGGAGGGCGGCGAAGAACTCCTGTCGGGCGTCGGCGACGGGCAGAGAATCCTTCTCCATCGCGTTGTCGAGGGTGGCCTCCTTCCCCGCCTCGTACATCTTCGCCACAGAGCCCCACGTGACAACGCCGTGGACCTGCGCCATGCCGGTGGTCACCGGGATCTGGGAGAGGCCCTTCGTACGCATCAGAAAGGTCGTCTGGGACAGGGGCGTGCCAGGGCCCACGGACACCACGCCGCGCCGCGCGGACGGGATGTCGCCGAGCAGCAGCCGCTGGGGCAGGGCGTGCGAGGGCAGGGCCTCGTCCGTCGAGTCGGCCTCGTCGTCCGCGTCGGTCGGCGTGCGCTGTGCGGGAACGGCCGCCAGCGGCACGACGTCGACTGTGGTGCGCAGAGCGCACACGGCGAAGTCCGGCAGCGTGGTCAGCCCGGCGTCCGTCAGGGCCTGCGAGATCCGGTGCACGGTCCGGTGGTCGCGGACCCTGACCTGGAACAGGTCGAGAATCTCCTGCACGGACACGGTCCTGCCCTTGAGCGAGGCGAGGTCCGGCTCCTGCGGCCTGGTCATCATCGGGCGTCGTCCTCCGGCAGGTCGCGGAGCATCGTCTTCTTGCCCATGGCGGAGTGCACCAGGTCCTGCAACTGCTTGGAACGGTCGCGGTAGAAGCGCTCGTAGTCGTTCTCGCGCAGGGCGTCCGGATCGATCAGGTGGGTGGTCAGGACATCGTCGAACCACTCGGGACGAGTGTCGGACGCGGCGATCATCGTGGACACGTACGACGACGGCGCCCCCGTCATGACCATGGCCGCGCGGTACGACAACGGGGTCTTGTTCACGATCGAACTCGTGGGCAGTCCCTGGCTGTTGCCGCGCCGAAACCACGTCTTGGGGAAGATCTGCCGGATATCGACGCCGTACTCGTCCAGCCTGCCGGGGCTGAGCGGGGCGTCCGTGTGATGCCAGTCCACCGCCCCCTGCTTGATCAGCAGGGCGTAGATCCCCTTGTAGGCGGCGCTGTTGCGGGTGGTGAGGGTGTCGAGGCGGTCGGCGAAGAAGAACGCCTCGGTGACCGTCTCGGGTGCCCTCTCGTCCTGCGCGATCCAGGGGACGAGCTGCTCGACGTCCTTGGTGAAGCGCGTCTCCGTGGAGCCGCCGTACATCTCACCGAGCACCCCGCACCAGTACCACTGCTCGATCTTCTCCTCCGCCCCCAGACCGTCCATCGTCGTGTCGAGGATGGCGCGGACGGCTGCCAGCGGGACCAACTGCGTCTTGTACGGCAGGTCGGCCGGGCGGACGATGCACTGCCGTTCCAAAAAGTCGCCCACCCAGGCGAAGGCGTCGGCGAGCTTGGGCGCCAGACGGACGAAGTCGGCCAGGGGGAGGTCCAGCAGGTCGCGGCGCTTGCAGGACACCGTGGCCCCGAGGCCCGCCTGCTTGCGCTCCCAGGTGCGCACCAGGGCGATGGCCTGCAGGAAGTCGATGCTGCTCAGCCCGTTCTCGAGACCGCTGTCGACACGGCCGAAGACCGGGTACTTGCTCGCCAGCGCCTGCTTGATCTCCCGCCACACTTCGGGAAGCTGGTAGTAGTCCCCGGTCTGGTCCACATAGTCGCGGTCCCCGGCGTATGTCGCGGTGAGCAGTTCGAAGACGTTCAGGGGGACGCCGCCCGTGTTGACCCGCTCGAAGACCGCGCAGACGGCGTCCATGGAGGTGGAGGCGCCCAGCCGGATCATCGGGACCTGGAAGGCGCGGACCTGCTGGAGGACCGCTTCGTCGAACTGGCCCCACAGGTCCCAGTTCCGGTCCTCGTCGGCCTTGATGTACGCCTTCTTCCACTCGTTCACGCGCTGGGCGTCGAAGACGAAGTGGAGCGGGAAGAGGCCGGCCGCGCACTCGGCCTCGGTGCTGCTCAGATCCAGCACCACGGTGCGGTTGAAGTCCGTCCTGAGCACCTTGTCGGCCGGTACGGACACGATGGCCTCGTCGCGGTCGGCGGACGGGCCGACGGCCTTCGCGATGTCGACGTAGTACCACCGCTGGATGGGCTTGCTCCGGGAGTCCGCCGTCTCCACCGGGGCGTCGAGCCACAGGGCCTGGAAGAGGGAGGTGAGGCGCTGCTGTCCGTCCAGCAGCAGGAGGTCGGCCTCCGGGTCCCCGTCCGGCCGCGCACCGGTGAGGGTCCGGGAACGGAACCGGGTGGCGCCGCCGGTCTGCAGCGTCATCACGACGCCCAGCGGGTAATCCAGGGTGACCGTCGCGATGATCGCCCGGATCCGGTCGTCGTCCCATTTCCAGTTCCGCTGGAAGTCGGGCAGTTGTAAGGACCCCGAGGCGACATCCGCCAGAACGTCCTTCAGCTTCACGTTGTCGAGGGCCGCCATGTGACTCCACTTCCACCCTGATACCTGTACGGAGAGTGATTTCATCAGCGCTTTCCAGTGACAGTCAACTGGTTCACCGAACAACGAGATGACCCCAGGGCACCGCCCGGATCAGGTTTCAGGACCGCTGCTCCAGTAGGGAGACAGCGGGCTCGCAGGGTCACGAACTGGGCATCACGACACATCCTCGAGGCCACGCTGCACAGGGAGATGGAACACTGATCCCCGTGAGCACCACCGGATCCAAGCGCCCCGCCCAGGTCAGCGCAGCCCGCCGCCGTACCGTCCTCGATGCCCTGCGCCGTGGAGCCGTACCCGAAAGCGGGCTCGACCTGCTCGCAACCGGCCTCGACCGGTTCGAGGCGGCTCTGGACGCCGAGCTGGACGCCGTGGAGTCCGGAGGGTCCGTGTTCAAGGCCGTACGGGGTGAGTACGGGTCCGGCAAGACGTTCTTCACACGCTGGCTGGGAGAGCGGGCCAAGCGCCGTAACTTCGCCGTGGCCGAGATCCAGATCTCGGAGAACGAGACGCCGCTGCACAAGCTGGAGACCGTCTACCGGCGCCTCACCGAAAGGCTCACCACGTCCAGCTTCCCGCCCAGCGCCCTGCGGCCCGTCGTCGACGCCTGGTTCTACGCTTTGGAGGAAGACGCCCTCGCGGCCGGCGCGACCGAGGAGGAACTGCCCGGTGAGGTGGAGAAGCTGCTCGTGGCGCGGCTCGCCGAGGTGTCCCGGCACGCCCCGTCCTTCGCCACCGCGCTGCGCGGATACCGGGCCGCCCTCGCTGACGGGGACGAGGCGACCGCCTCCGCCGTCCTGGCGTGGCTCGGCGGTCAGCCGCATGTGGCGGCCTCCGCCCGCAGGTTTGCAGGGGTGCGCGGTGACCTCGACCACTTCGGTGCCCTCGGTTTCCTGCAGGGGCTCCTCACCGTGCTGCGCGACTCCGGGCACACCGGGCTCTTCGTCGTGCTCGACGAGGTCGAGACGCTCCAGCGGGTACGGTCGGACGCCCGGGACAAGGCGCTCAACTCGCTGCGGCAGCTCATCGACGAGGTGCACTCCGGCCGCTTCCCCGGCCTGTACCTCGTCATCACCGGCACACCCGCCTTCTATGACGGGCAGCAAGGGGTGCAGCGCCTGGCACCGCTCGCCCAGAGGCTTGCCACGGACTTCACCACCGACCCGCGCTTCGACAACCCCCGCGCCGTGCAGATCAGGCTCCCCGGCTTCAACCAGGAGTCCCTCATCGGCCTCGGCGCCACCATCCGGGACCTGTACGCGGAGGCCGCCGCGTCGCCCGATCGCGTGCGTACCGTCGTCGACGACGCCTACGTCGCGGACCTCGCGCGGGCCGTCGGCGGGGCGCTGGGTGGGAAGGTCGGGGTGGCTCCCCGCCTGTTCCTGAAGAAGCTGGTCGGGGACGTGCTCGACCGCGTGGACCAGTTCGACGACTTCGATCCCCGACAGCACTACCGGCTGACGGTCGCGAGCAGCGAACTCACCGAGGTGGAACGGAACCTGGCCGCTACGGTCGCCGGCGGCGCCGCGTCGGCAGACGACATCGACCTGGAGCTGTGATGGCGGTGGACGAGGGAAGCCCGGCCGGTACGTGCCCGGGCGGGGACGGGGCCGACGTGCTCGACCGGCTCGATCCCGTCGTCCTGCATCACATCGTCAACACCCTCGGCTGGCCCGATCTGCGTCCCCTGCAGCGGGCGGCGATCAACCCCCTCATGGACGGGCAGGACGCCGTGCTGCTGGCGCCGACGGCGGGCGGCAAGACCGAGGCGGCCTGCTTCCCGCTGCTGTCGGCGATGACCCGACAGAAGTGGAGGGGCACGTCCGTTCTGTATCTGTGCCCGCTCAAGGCCCTCCTCAACAACCTGGTCGGCCGTGTCGACTCCTACGCCCAGTGGCTCGGGCGGCGCGCCGCGCTCTGGCACGGCGACACCAAGGAGTCACAGCGGAACCGCATCCGTACCGAGGCGCCGGACGTCCTGCTCACCACGCCCGAGTCCCTCGAAGCGATGCTGATCGGCGTCAAGACCGACCACGCGCGCCTCCTGGGAAGCGTGCGGGCCGTGGTCGTCGACGAGGTGCACGCCTTCGCCGGCGACGACCGGGGATGGCATCTGCTCGCCGTGCTCGAACGGCTGGAGAGGGTCACCGGACGGCCCATCCAGCGCGTCGGCCTCTCCGCGACCGTCGGGAACCCGGACCAGTTGCTGCGCTGGTTGCAGGGCGCCGGGGCCGGAAGCCGTATGGGGCAAGTCGTCGCCCCCGGACTCCAACTGCCTGCCGGCACCGGCGGAGCCGGGCCCGACAAGGCTGCCGCCGACCGACTCCCCAAGCCCGCCGGCGAGGTGGAACTCGACTACGTGGGCTCCTTGGAGAACGCTGCCAAACTCATCGCGGCCCTGCACCGGGGAGAGAAGCGGCTTGTCTTTTGCGACTCGCGCCGACAGGTCGAGGAACTGGGCGCCGCCCTCCGGGCCCGCGAGGTCACCGTTTTCCTGTCGCACGCCTCCCTGTCCGTCGCTGAACGCGCCCGCTCCGAGCAAGCCTTCGCCGAGGCACGCGACTGTGTCATCGTCTCCACCTCGACCCTGGAACTCGGCATCGACGTGGGCGACTTGGACCGCGTCATCCAGATCGATTCGCCAGCCTCCGTCGCCTCATTTCTGCAACGCATCGGCCGTACGGGCAGGCGACCCGATACCGTGCGCAACTGCCTGTTCCTCACCACCCGCAAGGACACGCTGCTGCAGGCGGCGGGCCTGCTGCTGCTGTGGTCGCGGGGCTGGGTGGAACCGGTCGTCCCTCCGCCGGAGCCCCGCCATCTGGTGGCCCAGCAACTACTCGCCGTCGCTTTGCAACAGCACAAGTTGGGGGATCAGTTGTGGGACCGCCAGTGGAACGGCCTGGCCCCCTTCGACAAGTCCGCCGCCCCGATCTTGCGTTTCCTCACCGAGGAGGGCTTCCTCGACAGCGACGGCGGCATGCTGTTTGTGGGACCCGAGGCTGAACGCCGTTTCGGCAAGCGGCACTTCATCGAACTCACCGCGTCCTTCACCGCGCCGCCGCAGTTCACCGTCCTGTCGGGACGCACGGAGATCGGCCGTTCCGATCCGAGCGTCCTCACCGAGGAACGGCCCGGGCCGCGGCGGCTGCTGCTCGGGGGACGCAGCTGGCAGGTCACTTACATCGACTGGCTGCGCAAGCGTGTCTTCGTCGAACCTGCCGACGGCGGCGGCGTCGCCAAGTGGATGAACGGCGGTGTCGCAGGACTGTCCTACGCCCTGACGCGTGCAATGCGCGAGGTGCTGCTGGGCACGGATCCGCCGGTCTCCCTCACCCGGCGTGCGGAGACGTGCCTGGCCGAACAGCGCGAGTTCGACGCACCCGACACCGTGCACCCTGGTGGCACGCTGGTGACGCGCGTCGGCAAGGACGTGCGCTGGTGGACGTGGGCCGGCTATCGGGCCAACGCGACCCTCGCGGCCACTCTCCAAGCGGTCACCGATCCGCTGCAACGGCCCACGGACAGCTGGCTGCGGCTGCGTGAGGACATCACCCAGGTCGAGTGGCACGCGGCCCGCGAGAACGTCGGCGACAATCTCGTCCTCCCCGACGTGGATCACAGAGCGGTACGCGGTCTGAAGTTCTCCGCCGCACTCCCCGAGCGTCTCGCCGTCGCAACGGTCGCGGCCCGTCTGGCCGACTTCGACAGCGCCCGCGCGGCACTCGCTGAGCCCGTGCGCTTTCAGCGCACCGGATGAACAGCCGTCCCGGACCTGCCGTCGATGGCGCGAACACTGGGCGGGACGCCCATCGGCGTACTGAGGCGCCACCCGGACCACTACATCGACGAGCGGTACGTCGAGTACCACCGAGGGCTCGGCGGAGGGAACCGAGACGGCAGAGTGCGCGACCGAGCCTTCTGAAGTTCGAGCAGGCGGGGGCGGGGTGCCGCCGATGACGGCGTCCCCATCGGTGGTTCGGCAGTGGTCAGCCCAGCAGCGCCGCCAACCGCCGCCACTCCCCCCGCGGCAGAATGTCCCCCGGCCCCCCGTCGATCACCTGCAACGCCACATGGTCCGCCCCCGCCGCGTGGAACTCGTCCAGCCGCGCCCGGACGCGGTTCTCGTCGCCCCACGCGTACACCGCGTCGGTCAGGCGGTCGCTGCCGCCGTCCCGGAAATCGTCCTCGGTGAAGCCGAGGCGGAGGAACGTGTTCGTGTAGGTGGGCAGGTCCCGGTAGAAGGAGAGGTGGGCGCGGGCCGTGGCGCGGGCGCGGGTCGGGTCGGTCTCCAGGATCACCTTCAGTTCGGAGGCGAGGAGCGATCCGGCCCCCAGCGTCTCGCGCGCCTGAGCCGTGTGCTCCGGCGGCACCAGGTACGGGTGCGAGCCCGCCGCCTGGGCACACCGGACCTGTTCACCGCGTACATCGCCGCCCTGCGCGCCTCCCAGCGACGCAAGCGGAATCTCATGCGGCTGATGGACGACCAGGCCGAGCCCGTTGGCTCTCCCGCCGGTGGCGGACCCAGGTCCGGATCACGCGACCTGTTGACGGCCTCGCGGGGTACTGGTCCGGGCGCGACGCTGGTCCTCGGTGGCCAGGGTGCGGATGACGGGCAGCAGCCGGGTGCGGCGACATCGACCCCTACGCCGGCCAGAACTGCAACACGTGTTCCTCCACCTCGTACGCGGCCACGAGAAGACGGCCCTTCCAGTGGTAAGGGGGCTCCAGGCCGGGCCGGTTGAAGAGATGCTCCGGCGGCAAGGGGTCCTCGAACATGTCGTCGGAGTCGGTGCCGGTGGTGAAGTCGGCCGGGGCGTCGGTCGCGGTGCACGTGAACGTCTCGGTGTGGGTCCATTCACCCGGCAGCGGCTCGGGTTCCCGGTCGTAGACGAGGAAGCTGATCTTGACTGGTTCCCATTCGTTCGATCCGGCGGTGACGGTGAGGCAGCTCCTGCTGTCGGTGGCGGTCACGCGGGTGCGGGAGTCCGTGGACGGCAGAGCGATGCCGTCGGGTTCTCCCATTCCGATGACGTAGAAGGCGTGGCTCAGGGTCGCCATCCCGGTGTATTCCTCCACCGGCAGGATCTCGGGCATGGATCGTCTTCCTTCGTTGCGTTCGGCACGGGAGCAGGCCCCCCGCGCCCAGGGGGCGTGAGGGGCCTGCCGGTGTCGAGTCGGTCGTGTCTACGCGCCGGCCTGCACGTAGAACTTGTCTCCCGGCAGAATGTGGTAGCGGCCGAAGAAGGTGCGGATGATGCCGCCCTGTGTGCGGTTCTCCTTCAGCGGCACCCACTTGATGGCCCGGTTGGGCGGGTTGTAAGTGTTGCCGCCCTGTGTGGTCTCGGCAAACGGGTACTCGTCACAGGAGGGCTTGGTGCCGTCGTCGTTGGGGTCCACGGTCCACCAGATGTCGCCCGGCTTGGGCCTGACGTTGGGGCCGCAGACCTCCTTGCGGTTCTCGGTGGCCTTGGCCTTGGTGGCTCGGGTGAGCGGAACCTTGGAGCCGGGGTATCCGATCTGGAGGCCGGCCCGCTGGACCTTGCGTATGTTGTCGCCTATCCCCGGCAGGTTCGCCATGTCGGACAGCTTGGTCCAGTCCTTCTCGACGGACATGCGGGTCGGGTAGACGCAGCCCGCGCCGTACTGACGGTCCTCGTCGTCGCAGCGATAGGTGGACCCGACATACGCGGCCTCACCGCTGCTGTAGCCCGGCTTCTTGAAGCTGAACTCGTAGCGGGTGTTGCTGGAGCGCGGGTGCCCCTTGCTGACGGTGAAGGTGTGGTCCGCCGAACCGGTGCGGGCGGCACCGAGGGTGAAGGGGCGGGCGAGGTTGCCCCCGGCGCGGACCTGGCAGCCCGAGCGGCACGACGGGTGGAAACTGGTACTGATGCCCCGGGCGTCGCCGACGATCGTGGCCTTGCTGACGGTGATCTTCTCGGACCACTTGATCTTCTTGAGGTTCAGGTGGATCTCATGCCACGAAGTGAACGAAGCGGTCCCCACGAGGCGGCCGTTCCTCTTCACGTCGACCTTGATGTCCATGTGGTAGCAGTCCATGGTGCGGTTGACCGCGGTGGTCATCGGGTTGGGCTGCTTGCAGTACCCGGCGGGCTTGCCCGCCGCCTGCGGCGTGACCGCCTCGGTCTTGAAGTCGGCGGTGAAGTCGGAGGACTTCGCCACGGCGGAGGTGACCGTGAGCTCGTTCCTCGCACCCGCCTCCGCGGTTCCGCCGTCGGGGGCGGAGGCGCCGATGGTGCCGGTGGCTGCGACGATCAGCGTCGCGGCCGTAGCGATCAGTTTTTTGCCGGATTTCATTCGATTGTGCATGCATTTCTCCCCGTGGTGTTCGAACCTGGGTGACAGCTGTGAAAGGTCTGTCGCCCGCGGCGATCACATCACAGGTCGAAGTGCTCATGACAGGCATTTACGAGTCGAACTGTCGTTCTATATCGGCTAGTTCCGATAGCTCGACGAGTGGCTGATTCTCGTCTGTGAGGGCTCGGAAATATCCCACTCCGGCAGCCGGAGGGCGGGGCCGTGCACGTCGGGCACCAGGCGTCCCGAGGGGTCCGCCACCGCCTGCTCCACCACCCCGTCGGCCGACACGCAGTAGCGGTCGGCGAAGGCGCCGTACACGACGGGACGCAAGGCCAGCCGCTCGCCCGCCTTCTCGCGCTGCCGCGCTCCCGGGAGCGGGGCCCGCGTCTGCCGAATTCGCCCTGTGGCCCCCGTGCGTGGGCGGGGCGTCATGGAAGTGCGGGTGGGTGAGGCAGTAGACCTCGTACCGCTTGTCCATGGGAGCCTCCCGTCCGTGTGAGGTGCGCTCAGGCCGGACCGTGCAACGCATGGGCGGCCCGTGTGCCTCGCACGCCCGGCGCGAAGCGCCTCAGGAACCCCCGGAGATCTCGCACGGGGCCCACCGGTGCGACCTCGCGCGGCATCGCGGTGCGACCTCGCGCGGCATCGCGGTGCGACCTTGCGCGGGCGTCGGAGGTGATGGAACCTGTCGCATCCATTGACGTCCCTCGCGTCTCACCCTTACCTTCTGGCCGAAGTTACGCACAGTGTTCGTGATGTCGAACAAACCGGGTGAGTCAGGAAGCCCGGCAACGAGCCGCCTCCCGGAAGGGACTTCTTGTGTTCCCCACCCGCGCCCGTCGCTGGTCGACGCTCCGCCCCAGCCTGATGCCGGCGGTGATGCTGCTGGCCCTCTTCGCCTCGCTCCTGTCCGTCCAGACCATCCACACCGCGCAGTCCGCCGCCGCGGCGGACGGCAAGCCGTTCACCAACCCGGTCAAGTCGCAGAAGGGCGCCGACCCCTGGCTGGAGTACTACAACGGCAACTACTACCTGGTGACGACCTCGTTCACCGGTGAGCTGACCATGCGGAAGTCGCCCACGCTCGCCGGGCTGAGCACCGCGCCGAGCGTCCAGGTGTGGTCGGACAGCACCTCCACCCGCAACTGGAACATGTGGGCCCCGGAGATCCACTTCTTCGACGGCAAGTGGTACCTCTACTACTCCGCCGGGCCACGCGGCACCGCCTGCTGCGACAGCCAGCGCACCCATGTGCTGGAGAGCGCCGGGTCCGACCCGATGGGGCCGTACACCTACAAGAACACCCTCACCGGCGCCAACACCACACCCAATGGCTGGCTCATCGACGCCAGCGTGCTCAAGCACAACAACAGGCTGTACCTGGTGGGCAGCGGCTTCGTCGGCGGCAGCAAGCAGAGCCTCGTCATCGCGCCGCTCAGCAACCCGTACACGCTGGCCAGTTCCACCTTCACCGTGATCTCCAGCCCGACGCTCGGCTGGGAGACCCAGAGCGGTGAGGTCAACGAAGGGCCCGAGCCGCTGTACCGCAACGGGCGCACCTTCCTCATCTACTCCGCCAGCGCCTGCTGGGGCCCCGACTACAAGCTCGGGCAGCTCGAACTCACCGGCTCGGACCCGCTGCTGGCCTCCTCCTGGACCAAGAAGCAGACGCCCGTGTTCCAGCGGAGCGACGCCAACGGGGTCTACGCGCCGGGCCACAACGGCTTCTTCACCTCGCCCGACGGCACCGAGAACTGGATCGTCTACCACGCCAACGACGCGGCGAGCGACGGCTGCGACAACGGCCGTACGACACGGGCGCAGAAGTTCACCTGGAACGCGGACGGCACCCCGAACTTCGGCACCCCGGTCGCCCTCGGCACCACCCTCGCCGGCCCCTCCGGCGAGACGGCGACGACCCCGAACGCGTACACCATCGTCAACCGCAACAGCGGCAAGTGCCTGGACGTCAACGGCGGCAACGCGGCCGACGGCACCGACGTCCGGCAGTGGACCTGCAACAGCGGGCCCAACCAGAAGTGGCGGATCGAGGACCGCGGCGACGACACCAGCCGCCTCGTGAACGTCGCCACCGGCAAGGTCGCCGACGTCGCCAACTGCGGCGCCGCCGACGGCACCGACATCCGCCAGTGGTCCTGGCTGAACAACAACTGCCAGAAGTTCCGCATGGTCTACCTCGGCGGCGACTACGTCCGGATCGTCAACGCCGCCACCGGCAAGGTCATGGACGTCGCCGACTGCGGCACCGCCGACGGCACCGACGTACGCCAGTGGTCCTGGCTGAACAACAACTGCCAGCAGTGGCGGCTCGTCCCCACGACCGCCTGACCGCATGGCTGCCTGACCACTCAGCTGCCTGACCGGCGGACCTCTCCGGCCTCCTGAACGGCGACGCCGACGCCGACACCGATGCCAACGCCGTCCGCCGGTCCGCTCCACCCCGCACATCCGAACCCCGAAGGGCCGCACAACATGAGACGACTCGTCAGACGGGCCGTGGTGGCCGCGGCAGCGGCGCTCGCCGTGCTCACCGGCGTGACCACCCCCGCCCAGGCCGCCCCGCCCGCGTCCCCCGCCGTGACGTTCACCAACCCGATCGCGCTCCAGCGCGCCGACCCGCACATCTTCAAGCACACCGACGGCTACTACTACTTCACGGCCACCGTCCCCGCCTACGACAAGATCGTGATGCGCCGGGCCACCACCCTCCAGGGCCTCGCCACGGCCCCGGAGACGACCATCTGGACCAAGCACGCCAGCGGTGACATGGGCGCCCACATCTGGGCCCCGGAGATCCACTTCATCGACGGCAAGTGGTACGTGTACTTCGCGGCCGGCGCCTCCAACGACATCTGGAAGATCCGCCCGTACGTCCTGGAGTCCAGCTCCGCCAACCCGCTCACCGGCACCTGGACCGAGAAGGGCCGCATCAGCCTGCCCCTGGACACGTTCTCGCTGGACGCCACCACCTTCACCCACAACGGCACCCGCTACCTCAGCTGGGCGCAGAACGACCCGGCGGTCGGCAGCGGCACCAACCTGTACCTGGCGAAGATGTCCAACCCCTGGACCATCAGCGGCAGCCCGGTGATGATCTCCAAGCCCGAGTACTCCTGGGAGACGGTCGGCCACCGCGTCAACGAGGGCCCGGCCGTCCTGCAGAAGAACGGCAAGGTCTTCATGGCCTACTCGGCCAGCGCCACCGACGCCAACTACTGCCTCGGCCTGCTCATCGCCGACGCCACCGCCGACCTGATGAACCCCGCCTCCTGGGCGAAGACGTCCACCCCGGTCTTCAAGAGCAACGACAGGACCGGCCAGTACGGGCCCGGCCACAACACCTTCACGGTCTCCGAGGACGGCAAGTCGGACATCCTCGTCTACCACGACCGCGACTACAAGGACATCAACGGCGACCCGCTCAACGACCCCAACCGCCGCACCCGCTACCAGAAGCTGTACTGGAACGCCGACGGCACACCCAACTTCGGCATCCCCGTCGCCGACGGAGCGACCCCGGTCCGCCTCTCCTCGTACAACTACCCGGGCAAGTTCATCCGGCACTGGGAGTACCGCGCGAAGCTGGAGGGCAATGTCACCAACCTCGCCGACTCGCAGTTCCGGATCGTCACCGGTCTGACGGGCAGCGGCACGGTCTCCCTGGAGTCGGCGAACTTCCCCGGCTACTACCTGCGCCACAAGAACAACGAGCTGTGGGTGGAGAAGGACGACGGCACGGCGCTGTTCGACGCCGACGCCTCCTTCCACCAGCGGGCCGGTCTCGCCGACAGCGCGGCCGGGGTGTCGTACGAGTCGTACAACTTCCCCGGCCGCTACATCCGGCACTTCGACAACCTGCTCTACACCCAGCCGGTGAGCACCACGCTCGACCGGCAGGACGCCACCTTCTACAAGGAGTAGCCGCCCTCCACGAGCCGGTCATTCCGGGGGGACCACCTGCACCAGGCCCGACTGGTACGCCATCACCACCAGTTGGGCCCGGTCGCGGGCGCCGAGCTTCGTCATCGCGCGGTGGACGTGCGTGCGTACGGTCAGCGGGCTGACGTAGAGCTTCTCGGCGATCTCGTCGTTGGACAGGCCCTCCGCCGCCAGGGACATCACCTCGCGTTCCCGGGAGGTGAGCGTGGCGAGCTGCTCGGGCGCGGTCAGCGGCGTGCCGGGGGCGGGGGCGGTGAGGAAACGGGTGATCAGGGTGCGGGTGGCGGTGGGGGAGAGCAGGGAGTCCCCGGCGGCGACCGTGCGGATCCCGTCGAGGAGGGCGTCGGCGGTGACGTCCTTGCCGAGGAAGCCGCTCGCGCCGGCCCGCAGCGCCCGGGCCACGTACTCGTCGATCTCGAAGGTCGTGAGGATCAGTACGCGGGTGCCGGACAGGTCCTCGTCGGCGCAGATCACGGCCGTGGCGGTGAGTCCGTCGGTGCCGGGCATCCGGATGTCCATGAGGACCACGTCGGGGCGGTGGACGCGGACGAGGTCGACCGCCTCCCGGCCGTCGGCGGCCTCGCCGACGACCTCCAGGTCCGGGCAGGAGTCGATGAGGATGCGGAAGGTGGCCCGCAGCAGGGCCTGGTCGTCGGCGAGCAGCACGCGAATGGTCATGGGGTCGGTCCGCCTTCGAGCTGGGGGGTGCGGGGGCGGGGGCGCAGCGGAAGGTCGGTGGTGACCTCGAAGCCGCCCTCGGGCCGGTGGCCGGCGCTCAGGGCGCCGCCGACGGACTGGGCGCGCTCGCGCATGCCGATGAGGCCGAAGCCTCGGCAGTTGTCGAACACACTGGCGGGGGTTGCCGTGCCGCCGCCGTCGTCGGTGACCGTGATCGTCAGGTGCGACTCCCGGTAGGCGAGGCGGATCCGGGCCGCGTCCGCGTCGGCGTGCTTGCTGACGTTGGTGAGGGCCTCCTGCACGATCCGGTACGCGGTCAGGTCCACGCCCGGGTCGAGCGGCCCCGGCGGGCCCTCCGTCGTCATGGTGACCGAGAGGCCCGCGGACTCGCACGCGGCGACCAGGTCGGGCAGCTGGTGCAGGCCGGGGGTGGGGGCGAGGGGCGCCTCCGGGTCGTCGGGCTGGCGCAGCACACCGACGGTGGACTTCAGCTCCCGCAAGGCCGACGACGTGGTGGCGGTCAGGTCGGTGAGGATCCGGTGGGCCTGCTCGGGGTCGACGCGGGTGAGGTGCGCGGCGGTGCCCGCCTGGGCGTTGGCGAGGGCCAGATGGTGGGCGACCACGTCGTGCAGATCGCGGGCGATGCGCATGCGTTCCTCGGCGACCCGGAGGCGGGCCTCCTCCTCACGGGTGCGTTCGGCGTGCTCGGCGCGGGCCTGCACCGACTTCAGATAGGCACGCCGCACCTGGGTGGCCTTGCCCGTGGCGAGGGGCAGCAGCAGCCAGAAGACGGGGCCGACCGTCCTGATCAGCAGGGAGAGCTGGTCCATGGAGTCGGCGAACACCGCCGCGAGCGTCGTCGCCCCGATGGTGGTGAGGCCGTAGACGCGGGTGGTGTTCCGGTCGGTCTGGGTGGACAGCCAGTACAGGCCCCCCATGACCGGTGCCAGCAGCAGGGGGGTGACCAGATAGCCCAGGGAGACCGCGACGATCGTGCACAGTGCCGTGATGACCAGCGCGGTGCGCGGGTGGGCGCGGTGCTTGAGCAGGGCGAGGCAGGAGACGCCCATGAGGGCGACGCCGACGTTGTCCTGGTCCGGCGGGTCGGCCCCGGGCAGGGTGAGCGCGCTGCCGAGGGTCGCGCACGCCATCAGCATCGCGGCCATCGTCAGATCGATGAGGAAGGGATGGCTCTCGGAGAACTCCTCCAGGCGGTCGGCGTAGCGCCGGTCCAGGCTGATGCTCATCGGGACTCCGGTCGGTGGGACTGGGAACCATGGTGGTCGACGTCGGGCGCGCACGCCCCGGGGGCCGCCCGTGGTCTTCGCCACGGACGGCCCCGGTGGGGGTGGTGCGGTGGGGTCAGGCGCGGGCCGCCGCGGGTTCGGCGGGCTCCGCCGGGCCGGGCTCCGCCTCGGGGCGGCGGGTGAGCGCCTCGCCCTCCACGTCGACGCGGGGCAGTGCGCGGTCGAGCCACTTCGGCAGCCACCAGGCCCGGTCGCCGAGCAGCGCGAGCACGGCCGGCACGATCGCCATCCGCACGACGAACGCGTCGAACAGGACCGCCGAGGCCAGCCCGAAGCCGATCATCTTGATCATGGAGTCGCTCTCGCCGATGAACCCGGCGAACACCGCGATCATGATCAGGGCGGCCGCGGCGACCACCCGGGCGCTGTGCCGGAACCCGCTGGTGATCGCCTCGTCGGGCCGGTCGCCGTGGACGTACGCCTCTCGCATCCGGGAGACGAGGAACACCTCGTAGTCCATGGCGAGGCCGAAGACGATGCCCACCAGGAAGATCGGCATCAGGCTCATGATCGGGCCGGTCTGCTCCACGCCCAGCAGCTCCGCGCCGTGGCCCTGCTGGAAGACCAGGACGACCACGCCGAGGGAGGCGAGCACCGACAGCAGGAAGCCGAGGGCGGCCTTCACCGGGACGAGCAGCGAGCGGAAGACGACGAGCAGCAGCAGGACGGCGAGACCGACCACGATCAGCAGATAGGGGACCAGCGCCGACTGCACCTTGTCGGAGATGTCGATGTTCAGCGCCGTGGTGCCGGTGACCTCGTAGGTCGCGCCCGTCCTCGACTCGATGCCGGGACGCTCGTCGCGGATGACCGTCACCAGGTCCTTGGTCTTCTCGTCGGTCGGCGCGGTGGCGGGCACGGCGGAGAAGACGGCGGTGTCGCCGGCCTCGTTGAACCGCGCGGGGGAGACGGACACGATGCCCTCGGTGGCGCCGATGTCCTTCGCGACGGTCTCGGCGGCGCTCTTGGCGTCGTCGGCGCCCCGGGCGTCCACGACGATCGTCAGCGGGCCGTTGAAGCCGGGCCCGAAGCCCTCGGCGAGCGCGTCGTAGGCGCGGCGCTCGGTGGTGGAGGTCGGCTTGGCCTCGTCGCCGGGCATGCCCAGCTGGAGGTCGGTCATCGGTACGGCGAGCGCGCCGAGACCTATGACGCCGAGCAGCAGGACGGGCACGGGCCGGCGCAGCACGAACCGGGACCAGCGGGTGCCGCCGTTGTCGCCGCTCTCCGCCGGCCGGCCGCTCCTGCGGGCCTTGCGGGCCAGCACCGCGTTCGGCCAGAACCCGAGGACGGCCGGGACCAGGGTCAGCGCGATCAGCACGCCGACGACGACCGCCCCGGCGGCGGCCAGCCCCATCTTCGTCAGCATCGGGATGCCGACCACGGACAGCCCGGCCAGCGCGATGACGACGGTGAGCCCGGCGAACACGACCGCCGATCCGGCGGTGCCGGTGGCGAGGGCGGTCGCCTCCTCGGGCGTACGGCCCTCGGCGCGTTCCTCGCGGTAGCGGGAGACGACGAACAGGGCGTAGTCGATGCCGACCGCGAGGCCCAGCATCATCGCGAGGGTGCCGGTGGTGGTGGACAGGCCGAGCGCCTCGGACAGGGTGAGGATGGTCGCCATGCTGACGCCGACGCCGACCAGCGCGGTCAGCAGCGGCAGCCCGGCCGCGGCGAGCGAGCCGAAGGTCACCAGCAGGACGACGGCGGCGATGGCGACGCCGATCACCTCGGCCGCACCGCCCGCGCCGCCCTGTTCGGAGACCGCGTCGCCGCCCGCCTCGACGGTCAGCCCGGCGTCCTGGGCCCGGTGGAGGGCGTTCTCCAGGTGGGTCCTGTCGGCATCGGAGAGTTCGTTGGGGCCGACCTTGTACGTGACGGTCGCGTACGCCGTCGAGCCGTCCTGGCTGACGGCCCGCGCCCGGAACGGGTCGACGGCGCTCGCGACCTGAGAGCCGTCGGCCAGGTCGGCCACGGCCTCCTCGATCGCCTTCTTGTTCGCCGCGGCGGTGACCTTCTCGCCGCCCGGCGCGACGAACACGACCCGGGCGGTGGCGCCGTCGGCGGTCATGCCGGGGAAGCGCTCCTCCAGCAGGTCGAACGCCCTCTGGGACTCGATGCCGGGCATGGAGAACTCCTCGTCGGAGGCTCCGGGGGCCTTGACGGCGCCGAAACCGACGGCGCCGAGGACCGCCACCCACACGAGGGTGACGTACCAGCGTTTGCGGAAGGCCAGCCGGCCCAGCCGATAGAGGAAGGTTGCCATGGGGCGCAGGTCTCCACGTCAGAGGTCTGGGGTACCCGCACACACTCCCGTTCCGAGGCCCTCCGAGTCGTCGTGCGGCTGCCGACAATCCCGGGTACTCGAATCGCAGTACGACCCGGCCGCCGGATCACCCCCCGGTATGACCGTGCGGAGCCCGCGCCCCTCTCACATGGCGTGCAGGGTGTCGCGCGACGCCTTGATGAAGTCCTTCAGGGCCTGCCAGAACGGCTGGTAGCAGGCGTCGAAACGGGCGGCCGCGTCCGCGTCGCCCTCGATCATCGCCTCCATCGCCTTGTGGAACGGGCTCGTCGAGCGCCGTACGGCGTTGGCGAGGTCCGCGACCTCGTCCGGGCCCTCCAACGACACGATCCACGTACGGTGCCGCAGTGCCGCGTACTCCTCCCGCTGGCGGTCCCGCAGCGCCCGCAGCTCCTCCACCTGCCGGGGCCCGAGCCCGCCGTCGGCGGCGCGGACGACGTCCGACACCTTCCAGTGCACGTCGCTCAGCCGCTGCGCCTGCTCGATGAAGTCCGCGTACGCCGCCCGCCGCGCCTCCCTGAGCCGCTCCACCCGCTGGGCGCCCGTGGTCGTGTCCGCCTGGATGCGGGCGGCCCGTGCCGTGCCCCGGCTCGTCACCCAGCTCGCGACCACGGCGGTACCGGCCGTGAGGGCGGCGATCCAGAACGCGTCGTCAGCCACGGCGGACGTCCAGGGAGCGCTGCGCGACCCCGGCCAGATGGGCGGCGAGGACCGCGCGGGCGTCGGGGGCGAGGGTGCGCAGCGCCACCATCGCCGTGATGATCACGTCGCACAGCTCGGCCCGCACGTCGTCCCAGGTGTGGGTGGTGCCCTTGCGCGGGTTGGACCCGGTGACACCGATCACCGCCTCGGCGACCTCGCCGACCTCCTCCTGGAGCTTCAGCAGCCGCAGCAGCAACAGCTCACGGCCGTCGTGCACACGGCTCGACTCCAGCCAGGAGTACAGCAGTTCCACGGACTGCCAGGGGTCGCCGGGGGCGTCGCTCCGCTCGCTCATGGGCGCAGCTTGTCACGCCCGTACCGAGCGGGGAGGTCACTCCTCGAACAACGGCTCCTGCTCGCCCTCCTTCTGCCGCCGCAACCGCTTGGTGCGGGCGCCGATCACCAGCGCCGTGGTGGCCGCCGTGAAGGCGAGCGCCGACGGCACCATCCAGCCCCGGTCGACGACATGGTGGAACGCGTGGTCGAGGGAGAGCCTGCCGGGACCGGCGATCGCGAGTCCCGCGGCGGCCAGGCCCAGGGTCGCGGCGTACTCGTAGCCGCCGCTCGCGTTGAAGAAGCCGTTGGGGGTGTGCACGGCGGCGGCGCCCGCCATGGCGCCGGCCGCGGCGGCACCGGCGGCGGGGGTCGCGAGACCGAGGGCGAGCAGGGTGCCGCCGCCCGTCTCGGCCAGCCCCGACGCGGTCGCGCTGGCCTTGCCCGGCGCGTACCCCACCGACTCCATGAAGGCGCCGGTCCCCTCGATGCCGTGCCCGCCGAACCAGCCGAACAGCTTCTGCGTCCCGTGCGCGGCGAGGACCCCGCCCGCGCCCAGGCGGAGGAGCAGCAGGCCCAGATCACGTCGGTCGAATGTGGTCACGGTGACTCCCGGAACGGACGGTGGCGATCGGACGGTTTCCCCTCCCGCGTAACCAGCGTCGCACCGATGACACGCCTCGGGGCCGCCCGCGCGGCCGTTCGAGTGGCGGGCCGGAACACGCGGTCGCCGACGCCGCTCCGACGGGCGGGCCCGGCACGCGCCGTCGCCGACGCCGCTCCGACCCGCGGCCACTCCGCCGCGCGCCTCCGGTGGCGGGCGCGTACCGGCGGTGTGAGGCTGGCCGGCATGACGATCGCACCCGCCAGACTCAGTGATCCGACCGTCCGCGCCTTCGTCAACGCCGTGAACGCGCAGGACCGTGACGCCTTCATGGCCCTCCTCGCCGACGACGCGACCATGTCGGACGACGGCTCCGACCGGGACCTCGCGGAGTGGACCGACCGGGAGATCTTCTCCTCCCACGGGCACATGGAGGTCCGGCGGGAGTCCGACGGCGGCCGCTCCCTGATCGCCGACTACCGCAACGACACCTGGGGCGAGATGCGCACCGCCTGGCGTTTCACGGTCTCGGACGACGGCAGGATCTCCCGCTTCGAGACCGGCCAGGCCTGACGCAAGGTCCGCGGGGGCTTTTCCCCGCGATGGCTTGCCTTCGTGTGCGCTCCAACTCCTACCGTCCTCGGTCATGGAGACGAACACGTACACGAGGTCCCTCGGCCGCAGCGGCATCCAGGTCAGCGCCCTCGGCTTCGGTTGCTGGGCCATCGGTGGCGAGTGGCAGTCCCCCGACGGGCAGCCGCTCGGCTGGGGCAGGGTCGACGACGAGGAGTCCGTACGGGCGGTGCGCCGCGCCCTCGACCTCGGGGTCACCTTCTTCGACACGGCCGACGTGTACGGCGCCGGCCACAGCGAACGCGTCCTCGGTCGCGCTCTCGGTCGGCGCCGCGCGGACGTCGTCGTGGCCACCAAGTGGGGCAACGTCTTCGACGAGCGCACCCGCACCCTCACCGGCCAGGACGACACCCCGGCCCACGCCCGCCGCGCCCTCACCGCCTCCCTCGACCGCCTCGGCACGGACCACGTCGACCTGTACCAGCTCCACCTGTCCGACGCCGACCCCGAGCGGGCGGCCGAACTCCGTGACGTGTGCGAGGAGTTCGTCCGCGAGGGACTGATCCGGGCGTACGCGTGGAGCACCGACGACTCCGGCCGGGCCGCCGTGTTCGCGAAGGGCGCGCACTGCACGGCCGTCCAGCACCGGCTGAACATCCTCCAGGACGCCCCCGAACTCCTCGTCCTGTGCGAGGAGTCGAATCTGGCGAGCGTCGACCGCAGCCCCCTCGCCATGGGCCTGCTCACCGGCAAGCACACACCGGGGCGCGCCCTGGCGGCCGGTGACATCCGCAGCACCCCGCCCGCCTGGCTGCCGGGCTTCACCGCGGACGGCGGGGCGGACCCCGAGTGGCTCGGCCGGGTCGAGGCGCTGCGGGAGATCCTCACCAGCGAGGGCCGGACGCTCGCGCAGGGCGCCCTCGCCTGGATCTGGGCCCGCAGCACGCGCACCGTGCCCATCCCCGGCTTCCGCTCGGTCGCCCAGGCCGAGGAGAACGCCGGCGCCCTCGCGAAGGGGCCGCTCACCGCGGACCAACTGGCCGAGGTCGACCGGGTCCTGGGGCGCTGAGCCGCCCGCACGGCAGCGGTCGGTGGGTTCTCGGCCCCGCTCGCGGCGGAAGGGCGGTATGGCGGGGCAGCCGTCCCGTGCCCCGGTGCACACCTCGCGGTCCCACGCGAGGTCCGCCCCCTTCCGGAGCGCGGGACGGCTGCCCCATCCCCCCTCGGTGTGGTGATGGAAGCCGTCTCCTCCACCTGTGAAGCCGAGATGTGAAGCTCCAGTGGAGGAGTGATGAGCATATGACTCCCACGTGCTCGAATGGCCCGGAGTCGCAGCTTCCGTTTGTGCAGGTTGAGTCCTGGACCAGTGGCCCGGCAGGGCTCAGCCGCGCCCCACGTACGGCATCGTCGTCGCCATCACCGTCGCGAACTGCACATTCGCCTCCAGCGGCAGCTCCGCCATGTGCCGCACGGTGCGGGCCACATCGGCGACATCCATCACGGGCTCGGCCATGAGCTGCCCGTTCGCCTGCAAAACCCCGTGGCTCATCCGCTCGGTCATGTCGGTCGCCGCGTTGCCGATGTCGATCTGCCCGACCGCGATGCCGTACGGCCGGCCGTCGAGCGACAGCGACTTGGTCAGGCCCGTCAGCGCGTGCTTGGTCGCCGTGTAGGCCACCGAGTGCGGACGGGGCGTGTGCGCCGAGATGGAGCCGTTGTTGATGATCCGGCCGCCCTGGGGGTCCTGCTCCCTCATCTGCCGGTACGCCGCCTGCGCGCACAGGAACGCCCCGTTCAGGTTGGTGTCCACCACGTGCCGCCAGGCCGCGTAGTCCAGCTCCTCCACCGGCACACCGCCCGGCCCGAACGTGCCCGCGTTGTTGAACAGCAGGTCCAGCCGCCCGAACCGCTCCCGCACGGCGGAGTAGAGGGCCGCCACCTGCTCCGGTCGTGACACGTCCGTGGGGACGCACAGCGCCTCCCGCGCCCCGCCCGCCGTCTGGACGAGCTTCTCCTCCCGCCGCCCCGCGAGCGCCACCGACCATCCGGCGCCGAGCAGCTCCAGGGCCACGGCACGCCCGATACCGGAGCCCGCACCCGTCACGATCGCGATCTTCGTTCCCTCGGTCCTCATGGGCTCGCAGCGTAGGGGAGGCGGCGCGGCGGACCGGGCAGGAGAGGGCCGGACATATGGAACTCATGCGTCCGCCACCTGGCTGTTGTGTACGGGACAGAAGATCGTCGAACCTGGCCACTCCAATGCTCAAGGACAACTACCTTCAGGAGAAGGCCAGATGACCCACGCAGCCCACAGGGCGACCCAGCCGCACTCGTCCCACTCACCGGAACTGCGTGCCGCCGCACGCCACTTCGACCGCCGTCGCTTCCTCACCCTCACCGGCGCCGCCGCCGCGCTGGCCCTCGCCACCAACCTCCCGACGGCGGGCGCCGCGGCCGCCGCCGAACTGGACCCGGGGCAGATCACCGAGAACCCCTTCACCCTCGGGGTGGCCTCCGGCGACCCGCTGCCCACCTCGGTGCTCCTGTGGACCCGGCTCGCCCCCAAGCCGTACGAGCCCGACGGCGGTCTGCCCGCCGAACGCGTCGTCGTCCGCTGGGAGATCGCCCGCGACGAGGACTTCCGACGCGTCGTCAGACGCGGTGCCACCATCGCCCACCCCGAGTTCCACCACACCGTCCACGTCGAGGTCCCCTACCTCGACCCGGGCCGCGAGTACCACTACCGCTTCCGCGCCGGCTCCTGGATCAGCGACACCGGCCGCACCCGTACCGCCCCCGGACGCGGTCATCTGTCCGGCGCCTCGGGGCTCTCCTTCGCGGCTGTCTCCTGCCAGCGGTACGACCAGGGCTACTACACCGCCTACCGGCACCTCGCGAACGAGGACATCGATGTCGTCCTCCACCTCGGGGACTACCTCTACGAGTACGCCGTGAACGCCGTCGGCGGCGCCCGCAACTACACCGACCGCGTCCTGCCCGCCCACTTCAACCACGAGACCGTCACCCTGGAGGACTACCGGCTGCGGTACGCCCTCTACAAGACCGACCCCGACCTCCAGGCCGCCCACCGCGCGCACCCCTTCGTCGTCACCTGGGACGACCACGAGACCGAGAACAACTACGCCGGCGACGACGACGAGCACGACAGCCCGCCCGAGGAGTTCCTGCTGCGCCGCGCCGCCGCCTACCGCGCCTACTGGGAGAACCAGCCGCTGCGCCGGCGGCAGCGGCCCGACGGCCCCGACATGCGGCTCTACCGCCGCTTCTCCTGGGGCCGCCTCGCCCAGTTCGACATCCTCGACACCCGCCAGTACCGCGACAACCAGGCCCAGGGCGACGGCTGGCAGATACCCGGCCCGGAGTCCGCCGACCCGGCGCGCTCCATCACGGGCGACGAGCAGGAGCAGTGGCTGCTGGACGGCTGGGCCGACTCCGACGCGATCTGGAACGTCGTCCCCCAGCAGGTCACCTTCTCCCAGCGCCGCAACGCCGTCGGCGAGACCTACAAGGTGTCGATGGACTCCTGGGACGGCTACCGGGCCTCCCGCGAACGCGTCCTCGCCGGCGCGGAGGACGCCGGCATCGAGAACCTGATGGTCCTCACCGGCGACGTCCACGTCGGCTACGCCTTCGACATCAAACGCGACTTCGACGACCGCTCCTCGCGCACCGTCGGCGCGGAACTCGTCGCCACCTCCGTCAGCAGCGGCGGCAACGGCTCCGACAAGCCCGCCAACTGGGACACGTACATGACCGCCAACCCGCACATGCGGTTCTACAACGGCCGCCGCGGCTATCTGACGGTCTCCCTCGGCAGGACGCAGGCCCGCGCCGACTTCCACGCCCTGCCGTACGTGACGACGCCGGACGCGGGTCTCACGACGGTCGCCTCGTTCGCGATGGAGGCGGGCAACCCCGGCCTCACGCCGGTGTAGCCGCCAGACCGCCGTCCCGCCGGCCGTCCTCACCGGGGTAGCGGACGCCGACGCGCTCGCGGATCGCGTCGAGCGTCCGCATCACGGCGAGGGTGCCGTCCAGCGGGACCAGCGGGGACTCGGTCTCGCCCGCGCGCAGGGCCCGCATCACCTCGGTGGCCTCGTGCCGGAAGCTGTTGCGCGGACCGTCGGCGGGGTCCGCGGCGAAGGTCTGCGGTTCACGGCCGTCGCGGTGCAGCACGAAATGGTCCGGGAAGAAGAAGCCGTTCGGGATGTCGATACGGCCCTGGGAGCCGGTGACCGACGCCGAGGTGGCGGTACCGCCGACGATGGAGCAGTGCACTGAAGCGATGGCACCGCTCTCCCAGGAGAGCAGTGCTCCGGTCTGGAGATCGACGCCCTCGTCCGAGAGCACCGCTCTCCCCGTGACGTCCGAGGGCTCCCCGAGCAGCAGCTGCGCGAACGAGATCGGGTACACCCCGAGGTCCAGCAGCGCGCCCCCGCCCTGCGCCGGGTCCCGCAGCCGGTGCGACGGCGGGAACGGCCCCGCGAGCCCGAAGTCCGCCTGCACGGTCCGCACGTCACCGATCGCGCCGTCCCGCACCATCTCCGCGAGCCGCCGGACCAGCGGATTGCAGTACATCCACATGGCTTCCATCAGGAACCGCCCGCGCCCCCGCGCCAGCGCGACCAGTTCCTCGGCCTCCCGCACGTTCAGCGTGAACGGCTTCTCGCACAGCACGCCCCGGCCCGCCTCCAGACACATCCCGGCGGCGACCCGGTGCGCCGAGTGCGGCGTGGCGACGTACACCACGTCGACGTCCTCGTCCTCGGCGAGCGCGCGCCACTCGCCGTACGCGCGCGGTATCCCGAACCGTTCGGCGAACGCCTTCGCCGACTGCTCGCTGCGCGAGGCGACCGCCACGACCTCGGCGTCCGGCAGATCGACGAGATCGGCCGTGAAGGCCGCGGCGATCCCTCCGGTCGCCAGAATCCCCCACCGCACCCGTCCGTCCCGCGCCATCGCCACCCCTGTCCTAGGCCCCCGGGGCGCGGTGGTGACCCCGCCCACGTCGTACGAGCTGAGAGCATAGGTGGCGGACCGAACAGTCAGGGAGGGGCACATGCCCGAGGGGCACATACCGGGCTCGGCGGCGGCCGGGGCGAACACCGTGGGGGCGGCCGGGCACCCGGAGCCGGGCACGACGGCGGCGGCCGGACCGGCGCGGGGGCGGCCCACAGCGGCGGCGATCCCCGGCCCCGGACACCCACCCTCGGGCGCCGCCGACGCGACGGGGCGGCCGGAGGGCCCCCGCCCCGCCCCGGCACCGGCGCAGCCGACCGGCGAACAGCCACCGCCGGACTCAGCCCCCTCGAAGCGGGCCGACGGGGCCCACCGGCCGACGTCCGACGCCGCGTCCACGAATCCGGCCTCCGCGAGCCCCGCGTCTGTGGGCGCCGCGCCCGCGACCCCCGCGCCCGTGAGCGTCGCGTCCACGACCCCCGCACCCGCGCCCCCCACGGACGCGGCGCCGACTCCGCCCCCCGGCCGCCCGGCGCAGGCCGCCCCCGCCGCCCTGCGCCGCACCGGGCTCCTCGTCACGCTCATCCTCGGCGGGCTCACCGCCACCCCGCCCCTGGCGATGGACATGTACCTCCCGGCGCTGCCGGAGGTCACCAACTCGCTGCACGCCCCCGCCGCCACCGTCCAGCTGACCCTCACCGCCTGCCTCGCCGGCATGGCCCTCGGCCAGTTGCTGATCGGCCCGATGAGCGACCGGTGGGGCCGCAGGCGCCCCCTCCTGCTCGGCCTCGCCGTCTACATCCTGGCCACCGCGCTGTGCGCCCTCGCACCGACCGTCGAGACCCTCATCGCCTTCCGTCTGGTGCAGGGCCTCGCCGGCTCCGCCGGGATCGTGATCGCCCGGGCCGTCGTGCGCGACCTGTACGACGGTGACGCCATGGCCCGCTTCTTCTCCACCCTGATGCTGATCTCCGGGGTGGCCCCGATCGTCGCGCCCCTCGTCGGCGGCCAGATCCTCCGCGTCACCGACTGGCGGGGAGTCTTCGTCGTCCTCACCGGCATCGGAGCCGCCCTCCTCGCGGTCGTCTGGGCGCGCCTCCCCGAGACGCTCGCCCCCGCCGAACGCCACGGCGGCGGCGTCGGCGAGACCCTGCACGCCATGCGCGGCCTGCTCACCGACCGCGTCTTCATGGGCTACGTCCTCGCCGGCGGCTTCGCCTTCGCCGCGCTCTTCGCCTACATCAGCGCCTCCCCGTTCGTGATCCAGGAGATCTACGGCGCCTCCCCGCAGACGTTCAGCATCCTGTTCGGCGTCAACTCGGTCGGCCTCGTCATCGTCGGCCAGATCAACGGCAAGGTCCTCGTCGGCCGGGTGAGCCTCGACAAGGTGTTCGCGGTCGGCCTCACCGTGATCACGCTCGCCGCGACCGCCCTGCTGCTGATGTCGCTGGGCGCCCTCGGTGAGGTCGGCCTGGCCCCGGTCGCCGCGGCGCTGTTCGTACTGATGTCCGCGATGGGCGTCACCCTCCCCAACACCCAGGCGCTCGCCCTCATGCGGGTGCGGCACGCGGCGGGTTCGGCGTCGGCGCTGCTGGGTACCTCGTCCTTCCTGATCGGCGCGATAGCGTCCCCCCTGGTCGGCGTCGCGGGCGAGGAGACCGCCGTCCCCATGGCCGTCGTCCAACTCACCGCGACACTGGTGGCGGCGACCTGCTTCGTGACACTGTGCCGTCCTTGGAACAAGCGTACGAAGGCAGAGGATGGGGGTATGCCCCTCCCGAGCGGAACCGAGAGGAAGGGGGAGGACAGCTGAGCGCGCCGAGACTGCGCACGGACACCCCGGAACGGGCCGGACTCGACCTCGAGGAACTGCGCCATCTCGTACGCGAGGTGCGGGCGCTGACGGAAGGCGACCGGCCCCGGGCGCCCGCCGCCGTCGTCCTCGCCGGCCGCGGTCCCGTCGTCGCCGTCGAGGAGGCCGCGGGCTGGGCGGTCCGCTACGAGTCCTACGACGAACACACCGACAGCGGGGTGGAACTGCCGCCCGGGTCCCGCGTCCCGGCGACCCCCGACACCCCCTTCGACCTGGCCTCCCTCACCAAGCTGTTCACCGCCGTGGCGGCGGTCCAGCAACTGGAGCGCGGCACCCTCGGCATCGACGCCAAGGTCGCCGCGTACCTGCCCGACTTCTCCGGCGCCGCCGCGCACGGCCTCACCGTCCGCCACCTCCTCACCCACACCTCGGGGCTGCGGCCCGAACTCCCGCTGTACGAGGGCGGGTCCGCCGAGGCGCGGCTGGCGATGCTGCGGCGCGAGGAGCCGATGACGGCGCCGGGCACGGTCCACCTCTACTCCGACCTCAACCTCCTGCTCCTCCAGCACGTCCTCGAACGCCTCACCTGTCGGGGCCTGGACGACCTGATCCACGCCGGCATCACCCGCCCCCTGGGCATGACCGCCACGGGCTTCGGGCCCTGCCCCGGCGCGGCGGCGACGGAGGACCAGCGCCGGCCCTGGGGCAAGGCCGAGCGGGGCATGCTGCGGGGCGAGGTCCACGACGAGAACGCGTGGGCGCTCGGCGGGGTCGCCGGGCACGCGGGCCTCTTCTCGACGGCCCGGGACCTCGCGGTGTTCTGCCGCACCCTGCTGGCCGGCGGCTCCTACGGCCCCGCCCGCATCCTCGGCCCCGACTTCGTGGAGCTGATGCTGACGTCCCCGGGGCTCGGGTTCGCGCTCGACCAGCCCTGGTTCATGGGCGAACTGGCGGGCCGCGGAGCCGCCGGCCACACCGGCTTCACCGGCACGTCCCTCGTCCTCGACCGGGCCACGGACACGTTCTTGATCCTCCTGACCAACGCGGTCCACCCCCGCCGCGGAGCCCCTCTGAACGCGGCCCGAGCGGCGGCGGGGACCCGGGTGGCGCGGGCGGTACGGGGGATGTGAGCGGGTTCGGGGTGGGTCCGGGTTCGGGTGAGGCCCGGCCGCAGGGGTGACGACGCCGGGGCGCCTCGCGGGTGGGGGAGTTCCTCACCGGCGTGGGGGCCGAGGGCCGGGGGCAAGGCCTGCCGGCGGTGGTGGGCAAGAGCACGGCTCGCGTCGCGGGGGTCCGTGACGGAGCCCGGCCGGACTCTGTTGCTGGGACGAGCCCGCGCCTCAGGGGGCCGCGGTGGGGCGCCTGGCTTCGGTACGGGCGGGAGGCCGCGGTCTCTTAGAATCCCCTCGTGAACGCCCCTCTCTCCCCGTCCGACACCCTCCGGACCGCTCTCGCCCACCTTCTCGACGGGCTTCCGCCAAGGGCGGCCGCGCAGGCGGTGGAGCGGCTGATCGTGAACTACCGGGGGCGGACGCCCACCGACGCGCCCGTGCTGCGGGACCGGTCGGACGCGGTGGCGTACGCGGCGTACCGGATGCCCGCCACGTTCGAGGCGGTGTGCGCGGCGCTGGAGGCGTTCGCGCGGGCCGTGCCCGACTGGGAACCCGGCAGCCACGTGGACGTCGGCGGAGGCACGGGCGCCGCGACCTGGGCCGTCAACGCGACCTGGACGGGCGGGCGCCCGGTGACGGTGCTCGACTGGGCGGAACCCGCGCTCGCGCTGGGCCGGGAGATCGCCGCCGCCCACCCGGACCTCAAGCCCACCGAGTGGCAGCGCTCTCGTATCGGATCGGCGCTCACCATCGAGAGCACTGATCTCGTCACCATCTCCTACGTCCTCGGCGAGCTCACCGACGCCGACCGGACCGCCGTGGTCGACGCCGCCGCGACCGCCGCGCAGGCCGTCGTGGTCATCGAGCCCGGCACCCCCGACGGCTACGCCCGGGTCATCGACGCCCGCGACCGCCTGGTCGCCGCCGGGTTCCACATCGCCGCCCCCTGCCCGCACAGCGCGGCCTGCCCGATCGTCCCCGGCGAGGACTGGTGCCACTTCGCCGCCCGCGTCAGCCGCTCCTCCCTGCACCGGCAGGTCAAGGGCGGCTCCCTGGCGTACGAGGACGAGAAGTTCAGCTACGTCGCCGCGACCCGCTTCGCCCCGGCCCCGGCCGCCTCCCGTGTCGTGCGCAAGCCCCAGATCCGCAAGGGCCAGGTCCTCCTCGACCTCTGCGGAACCGGGACCCCGACCGCGACGGACACCACCACCGCCCCGGCCGCCACCTCCGGCGCCGACGGCGGGAGTGGCGGCGCCGCCGGCCCCGTTCCCACCCTCGGCCGGACTACCGTCACCAAACGCCACGGCCCGCTCTACAAGGCGGCCCGCGACGCCGACTGGGGCGACGCCTGGCCCCCGCCGACCGGGGACGACGACCGGCCCTGAGCCCTCGCCCCCGGAAGACGACCGCTAGTACGACGACGGGGGCGGGCCCGCGGGGCCCGGCGCGTACGGCTGGGCGGCGGGCGGTGTCGGCCAGGGAGGGGACGACCGCGGCAGCGCGGGCCCCGCGGGCGTGGAGCGCTGGGCGCCGACGAGGGTGAGCGCCGTCGCCGCGAGGCTCAGGAGAACGGCGCCGGTCAGCAGGTAGAAGCCGAGGCCGAAGCTCATCTCCTGGGTGTCCGACTCCCACTGCGTGACGCTGACCGACTCCATCACGACCGCCAGGGTCGTGCCGAACAGCACCGCCCCGCCCGCGACCCCGAGCCCCCGCCGCAGTGGGGGCCGTCGCCCGGGGCCCACCAGCAGGAAGACGGCCGAGACGAGGGCGGCGACGATCCCGACCAGCAGCGAGATCCCGTCGAACTGCACCCGGTCGACCACACCCTCCGTCGACACCAGGCCCTCGGCGAACTCGGTCCGGTGGGACCACGCCTTCGACACGCTCTCGACGACCACCTCGTCCTTCTCCCGGTCGCGGTAGTCGACCGCCGAGTTCAGCGTGCTGAACGAACCGCCGATCGTGAGCGCCGCACCGACGGCCAGCAGCGCCGCGGACAGCCGGTCGGACACCCCGCCCGTGCCTCTCGGCGGGCCGGCCGGGGCGCTCGCGTAGGGGTACGGGGCCGACGGCGGGGGCGGGGCCGGCCACCCTTGCCCGGGTACGGGGGGCGCCGGGGGTGGGGGAGCCGGGGGCTGGGGCGGTGTGCCCGGCGGGTCCGCCGGGCGGCCGGATTGCGTCGGTTCCGTCATCTCATGATGATACTGAGGTCGGTTCGTGTGCATAAGGTGAACTCTGCTTGTCAACAGCCGAGTTGTGTCCGTCAAAATCGGTTGCGACACCAGGGGTGTCTCGGGCTAAGTCGTGATCATGTCGACGACAGCGCTCCACCTGGAAGAGATCACTCCGGCCAACATCGAGACCGCGCTGGCCCTTCGGGTCCGCCCTGATCAGGAGCACCTGGTGGAGCCGGTCGTGAAGTCCCTCGCGGAGGCGTACGTCCATCCCGGCGTCGCCTGGCCCCGCCTCATCCGGGACGGCGACCGGGCCGTCGGCTTCCTCATGGCCTTCCTCGACATCGACTGGAAGGGCGACGGCAGCGGCACGGACATCCGCTCCGGCCTGTGGCGTCTCAACATCGACGCCGGCGAACAGGGTCGCGGGTACGGCCGTTTCGCCGTGGAGGCCGTCGCCGCCGAGATCCGCCACCGGGGCGGCACCCGCCTCCACGTCACCTGGCATCCGGGCCCCGACGGCCCCGAACTCTTCTACCGCCGCCTGGGCTTCCAGCTCACCGGCGAGACGAGCGGCGGCCAGACGGTCGGCGTACTGAACCTGCCCGACCGCCCCCTCGCCTGACCTGGCCCGCCCCCTGGCCTGCCCCACGCCGACCGCTCGCCTGGCCCGACCGGCCCCGCGCGTGACCCTCGGCCGACCGCTCGCGTGACCTCGACCGGCCGGCCCTGTGCGTGACCCCGACCAGCCGCTCTCCTGACCCCGGCCAACCGACCGGCCGCACCCCGAAACCCGCGCGCCGCCCCACCCGCCCCACCCCGCCGCGCCCCGCCCCACCCCGGCCCGTAGGCCGCGGCGGGGCGGACCCGCACGGGTTCACGACGCCCCGCCGTCCGCTTCCGTCGCTTCCGGCTTCCCGGAGCCCTCCTCCGCGCGCTTCTCCTGGAGCTTCCTCAGGAGCTCCCGCTTCTGGGCCTGCGGGTCGGTGCCGCCGCCGACCCGGCCGCCCCGCCCTCCACCGCGCAGCGCCTCGCGGCCCAGGTTCCGGCGGGCGCCGCCCACTCCCAGCATGTTTCCTGCTCCACCACGGGTCATGACGATCTCCTTCTCTTCATCAGCCAAATGCGGGACGATACGTCCCGTCTCGTCTGTCGGTCGCTCCACTGTCAGGCGAGACGTACCGTCTTGTCAACCTGATAGGTTCGAGCCATGGCCAACAAGAGCGCCCCTGACTCCACCCGCCGCAGCGAGAGGTCCCGCCGCGCCATCTACGACGCCGCCCTCGCCCTCGTCGGCGAGGTCGGCTACCAGAAGACGACCATCGAGGGCATCGCCGCCCGCGCCGGCGTCGGCAAGCAGACGATCTACCGCTGGTGGTCGTCGAAGGCGGACGTCCTGCTGGAGGCGTTCCTCGATCTGAGCGCCCAGGCGGCGGAGGCGGCGGCCCGGCCCGAGGTCCTCGGGGAGCAGGCGCGGTACGAGATCCCCGACACCGGGGACCTGGAGGCCGACCTCAAGGCCGTGCTGCGCGCCACCGTGGACGAACTGCTCGACCCCAAGTTCGAGGTCCCCTCACGCGCACTGGCCGCCGAGGGCGTCGTCAACCGCGAGCTCGGCACCGAATTCGTCGCGAAGCTCCTCGAACCCCAGCTCCAGCTGTATGTGAAGCGCCTGCGTGCGGCCCAGGAGCAGGGTGCCGTGCGCCCCGACGTCGACCCGCGCATCGCCCTGGAACTCTTCGTCTCCCCGCTCGCCCAGCGCTGGCTCCAGTACACGGGGCCGATCTCGTACGAGTACACGGACGCCCTGGTCGAATACGCCCTGTACGGCCTCGCCCCCCGCTGACTCGTCGAGCGCCGTCAACTCTGCGCACCGGTGTGACCAAACCGACCGGATCGAGCCTCGCGGCGGACTGTAAATCCTGTCAAAGCATGGAATGGCGCACCATTCCTGTCCGCGTTCCGGCTTCGCCCCACCTACCCCGGATGGGCGCTCCGGTCCCCCGCGACGCAGGATGGTGGGACGATGAGGCATGCTGTCCGCACCACAGCGAGGCGAGGGGATAGATGAGCGCGACGTTCGGCGGCCGGTCCGGTCGGCAGGGCAGGATCTCCGAGTGGCTGCGGGGCCGACGCGCAGGCCGCCCGCTCGACGAGACCCCCGACGCCGCCGGCCGTGAGGCGCTGCTGCTCGCAGCAGCGGCCGCCGGGCTCCCGCTCGCGCCCGCCGCGCACCCCTCGGGCTACCGGTGCTCCTGCGACCGCGTCGGCTGTCCGACGCCCGCCCGCCACCCGGTCTCCTTCGCCTGGCAGACGCAGTCCACCACCGACCGCGCCCAGGTGGAGCGATGGGCCCGGCACCAGCCGGAGGCCAACTTCATCACCGCGACCGGTATGGTCCACGACGTGCTCGACGTACCGCTCTCCGCCGGCCGGCAGGCCCTGGAACGGCTGCTCGCCTCCGGTGTGGAGGTGGGGCCCGTCGCGGAGTCGGAGTCCGAGGCGGACGACGGACGGCTCCTGTTCTTCACCCACACCCGGGGCACCCCCGAGGACGAGGACGAGTGGTGGCCCTGCGAGCTGGACTGCCACCCGGAGACCATGGACGAGCATCCCGGCCTGCGCTGGCACTGCCGGGGCTCCTACGTCCTCGTACCGCCCGCCCGGCTCCCCGGTGACGTCGCCGTCCACTGGGTGCGCGGCCCGGAGCACCCGCTGCCCGACCCGCTGAGCCTGCTGGAGATCCTCACCGACGAATGCGCCCGCCACGCGGCCGGGGAACCGGACACCACCGCCTGGCCGCAGCACGGCTGAGCTCCGGAGGCGTCACCCGCCGCCGGGAACGGGCCCCACCGTCACTCGCCCTTCGCCGTCACTCGCCCTTCGCGGACGTGAGGCCGCCCACCTGGCCGAGGAACTTCACCTGCTCGTCGGAGGCCGTCCGCGCCGGGTCCAGGACCGCCTGGTTGGAGACGAACTCCAGCGTCAGCGACTGCCGTGGCTCGCCCGTCATCAACGCCCTGACAGCCGCGTCGTTCACGGGGATGTCCACGCCCTGCGCGGCCGTCTGCTTCTCGTAGTGGCGGGTCGTGAAGAAGACCAGCGCACCACCGTCCGTGGTGCGCAGCCCGACCGGCGCGTAGTCGCCGTTCGTGAGGGGCTCGTCGACGTACTGCCGCACGATGCCCGGCCGTTGCGCGTTCTTCTGGCGCTTCGCGCGCTCCTGCGAGGTGTACGGGCCGTCGGCGAAGAGGGCGCTGTCCTCCTTCAGATACGTCACGTACTTCTCGGGCAGCTCCGCCGGGGCCACCGACAGCTGGGGGTCGTCGGCGGACACCACCTGCGCGTAGCCGTCCTCGTCCTTCTTGAACTGGGGGACGTCGGAGGCGGGCATGATCGTGAGGAAGGACACCTCCCACACGTCGTCCAGACCGTCGCGGGTGAACACGAACAGCCAACGGTCGCTGTCCCGGCCCTTGTTGGCGGCCGCGTCGACCACGAACCAGCGGGGCCAGGCCGCCTTCTCGGGGATCGTGTACTTCACGTCGCTCAGCTTCAGCGGCACATGGTCGGGGTTGCCGCTCGGGCTGATCTTCGCGCCCGAGCGGAGCTTGCCGCCGTCGATGTCGGCGAGGGCACCGGTCACCCGCGAGGCGTCCCGGGACTGGTCGTACTCCTTGTCCGCGTCGTTGTACGCGGTGGTGAACTCCTCCAGCGCCCGCTCCGCCTCACCCTGGGTCGACGAGGGCACGATCTCCAGATCGCCGCGGACCACCACGCACCCGCTCGCCGTCAGCGACAGGACGGCCACCGCCGTCGTCAGCAGCGCACCGCGGCCGTACGACCGAAGCCCGCGCCGCCCCCCGCGCGTACGAACCGGACGAACCTCACGAAGCCTTCGTGTGCTCGGAACCCCGCGAACCCTGCTCATCAGGAACCTTCACCTTCCCCTTCCCGGAGGCGAACCCTACCGGGGCGAGGAACAGCGCGAGCGTCGGGACCAGATACAGGACCCAGACCGTGACTTGGAGGACCGTCGGGTCGGGCTGGAAGTTGAACACGCCCTTCAGCAGGGTGCCGTACCAGCTGTCCGGCGGGATCGTCCCCGTGATGTCGAACGCCTTGTCCGTCAGCCCCGGCAGGAAGTCCGCCTCCTGGAGGTCGTGGAAGCCGTACGCGAGGACGCCGGCCGCGACCACGACCAGCATGCCGCCGGTCCACGTGAAGAACTTGGACAGGTTGATGCGCAGAGCACCCCGGTAGAACAGCCAGCCGAGGACCACCGCGCTCGCGAGGCCCAGCAGCACACCGATCAGCGGGCCCTCCGTGCCGTCGCTGGACGCCCGGACGGACGTCCACACGAACAGCGAGGTCTCCAGGCCCTCCCGGCCCACCGCCAGGAACGCGGTCGCCACCAGGGCGCCCGTGCCCAACTGGAGGGCGGTGTCGAGCTTTCCGTGCAGCTCCGAGCGCAGGTGCCGGGCCGTGCGGCGCATCCAGAAGACCATCCACGTCACGAGGCCCACCGCGATGATGGACAGCGAGCCGCCGAGCGCCTCCTGCGCCTCGAACGTCATCTCCTGCGAGCCGAACTCGAGGACGCAGCCGAAGCCCAGGGCGAGGGCGACGGCGGCACCGATACCGGTCCAGATGGGCCGCAGCGCGTCCCGGCGTTCCGTCTTCACCAGATAGGCGATGAGGATGCAGACGACGAGACTTGCCTCCAGGCCCTCGCGCAGCCCGATCAGATAGTTCGCGAACACGGCCTCAGCCCTCCGTCGTCGAGGAGAACAGCGCCCGGCCCCACCAGTCGTCCGCGTCCCGGACGCCCGGCGGGACGGCGAAGATCGCCGAACCCACGTGCTGGATGTACTCGTTGAGCGCGTCCGTGGCCAGGTTGCGCTGGATCGGGATGAACCCCTTGCGCACGTCGCGCTGGTAGGCGAGGAAGAACAGCCCCGCGTCCAGCCGGCCCAGCCCGTCGGTGCCGTCGGTGAACGAGTAGCCGCGGCGCAGGATCGTCGCCCCGTCGTTGGAGTCGGGGTGCGCGAGCCGTACGTGCGCGTCGGGCTTCATCGCCTTCAGGAACGGCTCGTCCCGCTCCTTCGCCTTGCCGACGGGCGCGCCCTCGCCCTTGTCGCGGCCGAAGATGTCCTCCTGCTCCTGCAGCGAGGTCCGGTCCCAGGGCTCGATGTGCATCCGGATGCGCCGGGCCACCAGGTACGAGCCGCCGACCATCCAGGACGGCCCGTCCTTCTCGTCCACCCACACGTGCTTCTTCAGCCGGGCGGTCTCCGTGCCCGCGATGTTGCGGGTGCCGTCCTTGAACCCCATGAGGTTGCGAGGGGTCTGCGCCTCCGGCGTGGTCGACGAGGTCTTGCCGAAGCCGAGCTGGGACCAGCGCACCGACACCTTGCCGAAGCCGATGCGGGCGAGGTTGCGGATGGCGTGCACCGCGACCTGTGGATCGTCCGCGCACGCCTGGACGCACAGGTCGCCGCCGCTGCGGGCCCGGTCCAGGTTGTCGCCGGCGAACTGCGGCAGGTCCACCAGCGCCTCGGGCCGCTGCTTCGCGAGTCCGAACCGCTCGAACAGCGAGGGCCCGAAGCCGAGGGTGAGCGTCAGCCGGGACGGCTTCAGCCCCAGCGCCTCCCCGGTGTCGTCCGGGGGCGCCTCCGCGAGACCGCCGTACGCGCCGTCACCGACCGCCTTCCCGGCGGTCATCCGGCGCGCGGCCTCCGTCCAGTCCTTCAGCATGGCCACGAAGGCCTCGCGGTCGTCCGTCTCCACGTCGAACGCGGCGAAGTGCAGCCGGTCCTGCACCGGCGTCGCGATACCGGCCTGGTGGGTGCCGTGGAAGGCGATGGGACCGCCGGCGGCCACCGTCTCCACGGTGTCCTCGCCGGACCGGGCCACGGCCACGGCACCCCCGGCGACGGCGGCTCCGAGCGCGAGACCGGCACCGCCCCAGCCGATCAGCGCACGCCGCGACGGCGCCCGCGAGCTGTCACCGGCCGGGGCGCCGGCCCCCGCGGTGCCGGTCGAGGCGGTGCCCGTCGCGGCGGTGTCGTCGCCGGTGGTGTTCTCGGTGGTGTCCGTCATGACTGCCGACTCTCCTCCGTCGCCTACTTCACGACCGCCGCGGCGAGCTGCGAGAGCGGCTCGGCGAGCGCGTTCACCGCGTCCGACAGCTTGTTCTGCTCGGCCTCGCCGACCTTGTCGTAGGAGACGAAGTCGTAACCCGTCTTGTCCGTGCGGTACTTGTCGAGCAGCGTGTTCAGCGCCGTGAACTGCTTGTCGAGCTCCTTCGTCAGCTCCGGGTCGTTCTCGGCGGCGACGGCCTTCAGCAGCTTGTACGACTCCTCGGCGCCCTCGACGTTCGCCTTGAAGTCGACGAGGTCGGTGTGCGAGTAGCGCTCCTCCTCGCCGGTGACCTTGCCGGTGGCGACCTCGTCGAGGAGTTCCTTGGCGCCGTTGGCCATGGAGGTCGGGGTGATCTCCGCCTTGCCGACCCGCTTCTGCCAGTCGACCAGGTCCTTCACCAGCTGGTCGGCCAGCTCGGAGTCACGGTCGGTGAGCTTGCCGTCCTTCCACAGCGAGCGCTCCAGACGGTGCCAGCCGGTCCAGTCCTTCTCGGGGTCCTGGCCCTCCTCCAGACCGTCCTCGCGGACGTCGACCTTCGGGTCGATGTCACCGAAGGACTCGGCGACCGGCTCGGTGCGCTCCCAGCCGATGCGGGAGGGCGCGTACGCCTTCTTCGCCGCCTCGACATCGCCGTCCTTGACGGCCTCGGCGAACACCTTCACCAGCGGGATCGTCTCGTCGGCCTGCGTCTGCACGTACTTGCGGTACGAGGCCACGGCCTCGTCCAGCCGCGGGTCGCGCTTCGCCACCTTGCCGGAACCGGTCGCGGTGACGTCCTGGCGTATGCCGTCGCCCTTCATGCCCGGCTTGCACGCGATCCGGTAGTCGCCCGCCTTCACCTCGGCGGTGACCTTCTGCTTGGTGCCGGGTCCGATGTTCTCGCGCTCGGTGACGACACGGTCGTCCGGGAAGAGGAGGTAGACCTCCGTGACCTTCGAGCCCTTGTTCTCGATGTCCAGCTCGACGTGCCCCGCCGGGAACTCCTTCTTCGACACCTCGCACTTGGTGTCGGTCGCGGTCACCGCGATGACCCCGTCCGCGCCCGCGCTGCTCTTCTCGGTGCAGCCCGTGACGGCGGTCAGGGCCGCGACGGTCGTGGCGGCGGTGACGAAGGACAGTCTGAGGGGGCGCATTTCGGCTCCAAGGAAGGACACGGGGGACACACAGATAAGGTGAGGCTGCCCCAAGTTATCTGAGGCTTACCTCACCAGATGCCGTGCCTCCAGTGAAGCCCGCGCCCCGGTGCCCGTACGAGCACGGCCCGATCACGGTGCACACAACCAGGGCCCATCGTTCGGTCAAGTGGCGGTCAAGTTTCCCATTCCGTGGTCAAGAACCCCGTTTCGGTGTGATCAAGACATCATCAGCGCTGTGATCAAGACATCACCGGTCCGGGGGCGCGGGAACACGCGACCGCCTGCCGGCGGCCGACGGTCCGCGAACAACGCCCGAAAGCGACTGGGCGGCCCAGGTGATGCTTCAATTCCGCATGTGACCGACTTCGATGTGCTGCGGGTGTTCTGCGGGCCCGGCGGCGGATACGGCAACGAACTGGGCGTCGTCCGCGAGGGCTCCGTCATGCCCGACCGCGCCGACCGCCAGGCGTTCGCCGCCAAACTCGGCTTCAGCGAGACCGTGTTCGTGGACGACCCCGAGCGCGGAGTCATCGACATCTACACCCCCACGCAGCGCCTGCCGTTCGCCGGGTATCCCTGCGTCGGCACGGCCTGGCTCCTCGACGTACCCGAACTGGTCACCCCGGCAGGTGTCGTCGGCGCCCGGCTGGACGGCGAGTTCAGCTGGATCGAGGCCCTGCCCGAGTGGGCCCCGCCCCGCACCTTCCGTCAGTACGGCACCGCCGCCGAGATCGACGACCTCACGGTCCCGCCGCCCGGTGAGTGGATCTACGCCTGGGCCTGGGAGGACGAGGCCGCCGGCCGGATCCGCGCGCGCGCCTTCCCCGGCCGCGACGACGGCATCGACGAGGACGAGGCCACCGGCGCCGCGGCCCTCCAGCTCACCGCCCAACTGGGCCGCGCCCTGAACATCACCCAGGGCGCGGGCTCCCAGCTCCTGACGGCCCCGCAACCGCACGGCTGGGTGGAGGTCGGCGGAAGGGTGTTCCTGGAACGGTGAGGTGCTGGAACGGTGAGGTGCTGGAACGGTGAGGTGCTGGAACGGTGAGGTGGGGGTGCGGCCGGTCCCCCCGACCGCTCCGCCGCGCCCTCACGCGGACAGGGGGAACTCCTCGCCCAGCGCCAGGAACACCGCCGTGTTCAGGGCGAACGCCCGCTTGCACTCGCTCACGATCCGCTGCTTCTCCAGATCGTCGGCCCGCACCCGGTCCAGCAGCTCGCGGTATCCCCGCTTGAACGCGGCCGGATTGGCGATGTCCTCGAACACGTAGAAGCGGACACCGTCGCCCTTCCGCTCGAACCCCCACGTCTTCTCGGCCCGGTCGCGGATGATCTGCCCGCCGGAGAGGTCGCCGAGATAGCGCGTGTAGTGGTGGGCCACATAACCGCCGGGCCAGCTCCGCGCGCACTCGGCGACCCGCGCCGCGTACGCCTCCGTCGCCGGCAGCGCCGAGAGCGTCGAACGCCAGCGGGGGCCGCGCAGATGCGCCAGGTCCCGCTCCAGTGCGGCCAGCCGCATCAGCTCCGGCTGGATGAACGGCCCGGCGACCGGGTCGTCGACCAGCGCCCGCCCACCGCTCTCCAGCGCCTCGTACACGAACCACAGCTGCTCGGTGTACCGCGCGTACGCCTCGACGCCGAGTTTGCCGCCGAGCATGTCGCCGATGAACGTCGTGGTCTCCGCCTCGGTGTGCTGCTCGTGCGACGCGGTGCGGATGAGCGTGGAGAACGCCGTGTCCGAGGTGACCGACGCGTTCATGAAGGCCTCCGATGCCTGGGAGAGACGAGAAGCTGCGCTCAGTTTCAATGGTTAGGTTTGCCTAAGTCAACAGGTTCCCGACTCCCTGTCGGTAAAAACCGTACCCCGGATCATCACGACTCCCACCTGGAACGAGGACGAGATGAAAAAACCCGCCTGGCGGCCGGGAGGGCCGAAGGCGGGTGGGGTGGCACGGGGCGGGCGGAGCCGCGGGCGGGCCGGGTGTCACGGGAGCATGCCGTGTCTCGGGAGCGGGCCGGGTGTCACGGGAGGGTGAGGATGTCCGCTCCGGTCTCCGTGACGACCAGCGTGTGCTCGAACTGGGCGGTGCGCTTGCGGTCCTTGGTCACGACCGTCCAGCCGTCGTCCCACATGTCGTAGTCGTACGACCCGAGGGTGAGCATCGGCTCGATCGTGAAGGTCATTCCGGGCCGCATCACGGTCGTCGCGTGCGGGGAGTCGTAGTGCGGGATGATCAGCCCGGAGTGGAACGACGAGTTGATCCCGTGCCCCGTGAAGTCGCGCACGACCCCGTACCCGAACCGCTTGGCGTACGACTCGATGACCCGCCCGATGATGTTGATCTGCCGCCCCGGCTTGACGGCCTTGATGGCGCGGGTGAGGGACTCGCGGGTCCGCTCGACGAGCAGCTTCGACTCCTCGTCGACGTCACCCACCAGGTACGTGGCGTTGTTGTCGCCGTGGACGCCGCCGATGTACGCCGTCACGTCGAGGTTGACGATGTCGCCGTCGCGCAGCACGGTCGAGTCGGGGATGCCGTGGCAGATGACCTCGTTGACGGAGGTGCACAGCGACTTGGGGAAGCCGCGGTAGCCGAGGGTGGACGGGTAGGCCCCGTGGTCGCACATGTACTCGTGGGCGACGCGGTCCAGCGCGTCGGTGGTGACGCCGGGGGCGATGTGCTTGGCGGCCTCGGCCATCGCCCGGGCCGCGATCCGCCCGGCGATCCGCATCGCCTCGATCGTCTCGGGCGTCTGCACCTCGGGTCCGGTGTACGGGGTGGGGGAGGGCTTGCCCACGTACTCGGGGCGGCGGATGTGCCCCGGGACGGAGCGGGCGGGGGAGAGCGTCCCCGGTGCGAGCAGCGACTGGCCAGACATGCCAGCGAGTTTAACCAGCGGTGGTGGGGGACCATGTCGGTGACGACTGGTGAAGGGAACTCAGGCCATGCCCCTGTTCAAGCGCCGCACGGCCGGCAAGCCCGGCGAGTGGTTCTACTGCCTGGAGCACAAGAAGGTGGAGGAGGGCCCGGACTGCCCCGGCAAGGACCGCATGGGCCCGTACGCCAGCCGCGAGGAGGCGACCCGCGCGATGGAGACGGCCCGCGACCGCAACGCGGAATGGGAGAACGACCCCCGCTGGCACGACGCCCCGAGGGGCGAGAACGACCGCGAGGGCTGAGCGCCGAGGGCGCGCGGTGATGGTTGCCGGGGGGCGGGCCGGGAGGGCCGTGGTGACGGTGCCTGGGCTCGGCGGACCGGGCGGCTCGTGGTCCCGGGGGGCAGGGGTGGGGCGGGCCGGCTGCGGTGACCGTGTCCCGGGGGCGGACTGCGGCGGGTGAGGTTGGGCGGGTGGTGTTGTTCGGGGTGGGTGGTGTCGCTCGGGGTGGGCGCCCCGCCGCTCCTGCGCTCGGGACGGAAATGTGGCCGTGCGGGTGGGGGTGCGATCCGCACCGGCTTGGGCGAGGCTGACGGTATGGCTTCTGCGATGCCCGTGGTCGTGTACCCGCCCGACGAGGACGGGGGCCGCCGCGTGCGCGTGGACGGCGAGATCCTGGGCCGCGCGTACGACCTCCGCGACATCGGCGAGTTCCTCCGCCGAGCGGGCATCGAGGACGCCGACGAGACGTACGTGGCCCAGTCCGCCCTGATCGAATGGCGAGGCGGAGGCCCGAACAAGTGGACCCCGTAACGCCCTCCGAAAGCCGCCGACGGCGCCGGCCCCCCACGGGAGATCCACACGTGTGACTGGGGAGTATCGGGCGGTGCGGGGCGGGGCAGATCAGTGACCCGCAGTCGCCGAGGGCGCCGGCCCCCCACGGGAGATCCACACGTGTGACTGGGGAGTATCGGGCGGTGCGGGGCGGGGCAGATCAGTGACCCGCAGTCGCCGACGGCGCCGGCCCCCCACGGGAGATCCACACGTGTGCCGGGGGAGTATCGGGCGGTGCGGGGCGGGGCAGATCAGTGACCCGCAGTCGCCGACGGCGCCGGCCCCCCACGGGAGACCCGTACGTGTAACCGGGCAGTCACGGGAGGGGCGGGTGGGCAAGCACCCGCCCCTCCCGCATCCGCACCGCATGCTCATTCGTCCGCACGTCATACGTCATCAGCTTCGGCAGGCACACCGCCAACACCCCCACCGCCGCCACACACAACACCCCACCGGCCCACACGGACGCCCGCACCGACGTCCACGCGGCCATCGTCCCCGCCCGCACCTGCCCCAGCTGGGGCCCCACGGAGTACGACAGCAGCTCGATCCCGGCGAGCCGCCCCCGCAACTCGTCGGGGATGGTCTGGTTCCACATGGCCGCCCGGAAGATCCCGCTGATCATGTCGAAGCCCCCGCCCAGCACCAGGAACGCCAGCACCAGCCACACCTCACGCACCAGCCCCGCTCCCACCACGGACAGCCCCCACAGCGCCGCCGCGAGCACCACCATCCGCCCGTGCCGATGCACCCGGGACGTCCACCCGCTGGTCAACGTCACCAGCAGCGCCCCGGTGGGCAGCGCCGCGTACATCAGCCCCAGCGACCACTCCGCGTCCAACTCGTCCGCGAGGAACGGCAGTACGGCCAACGGCATCGCCAGGAACATGGCGGCGAGATCGACGGCGTACGTACCGAGCAGCTCCTTCCGGCTCCAGGCGTACCGCGCGCCCTCCGCGATCGACCGCCACGACGGCTTCGCGGCCTCGTGCGAGGCGGGGGAGGGCGCCAACCCCACCGCCAGGGCGACGGAGACGACGAACGTCGCGAGATCCGCCGCGTACGCCCAGCCGAGCCCGGCGTACGCGACGACCACACCGGCGAGCGCGGGCGCGGCGACGCCGCCGACGGTCCACCGCAGCGAGTTGAGGGAGGCGGCGGCCGGCAGATGCTCGTGCGGGACGATCCGGGGGACGATGGAGTCGAGGGCCGGCCGTTGCACCGCGACGAGCGCGGAGGAGAGGGCGGCGACGAGGTACAGCGGCCACACGAGCGGCTCGGGCAGCAACGCGTTCACGAGGAGCGCCGCGCACAGCAGCCCCTGCCCGACCTCGGTCCACAGGATCAGGGCCCGCTTGTCGAGGGCGTCGGCGAGGGCTCCGCCGTAGAGCCCGAACACGATGAGCGGTACGAGTTCGACGGCTCCGATGGCGCCGACCGCCGCGACCGACCCCGTCAGCTCCTTCATCTGTACGGGCAGCGCGACGAAGGTCAGGAAGCTCCCGAAGTTGGTGATCAGCCCGGCCACCCACAGCCGCCGAAAGTCCACGGACACCCGCCAGGGACCGAGATCCGGCAACAACGAAACGAGCCGCGCGGCCACGCCGGAGGACGAGGGAACGGCCGCTGGTGAACGCGTGGTCGAGGCATCGGCAGAGGCGCACTCGTCGTCATCGGGTCTGCTCACGCCGCCCCATGCTCAGCCGCGCCACCGCCTGGAGCAACCAGTTTTTTCAGGCCCCGCCCACTTCCAGCCCGTCCCTCCCCTGCGCCCAACCAGCCCGTCCCCGTCCCTCCAACCGCCTGGCCGCGTCACCCGCCTCACGTGAACGAGTCGGGTGGGTGGGCGAGATCCGTCACCACCGGGCCGGCGGTGGGGACGTCAGGTGGTCCGCCAGTCGGGAGAGGCGGTCACGCAACCTGCCCCGCCCCCTTTGCCGGGGCACCACGTTCTCCCCGGCCGCCGCGCTGACCAGGTGCTGCACGGTGTCGAGGTCGACCTCCCGGTCGTCCGGCGCCACCAGCGCCTCGTGGGCCATCGCGTCCAGCTCCCGGTGCCCGGTGTCCAGCGCGAGGACCGTCGCCCCGGCCCGCCGCGCGTCGTCGACCCGCTCCAGCAGACCGGTCCCCGGCGCGGACGGTGCCACCACGAGCAGGGTCTCGCCCCGGCGGGCCTCCGACAGCCGGCCCAGCCCGACCGCGAGGTGCGCCGGATCCGAGGGGCCCGCGGCATGCCGTACGAGCGTGGGGGACAGCTCCGGGGTCCCGGACCAGGCCGCCTCGTCCACCAGATGCGCCGCGAGGTGCCACGGCTCGTACTCGGCGGTGCCGACGAGGAGCAGTCCACCCCCGTACGACTCCACGGACCGCCGCAGTGTCCCCGCGAACCGCCGTGTCGCCCCCAGCCACTCGGTCCCGGCGAGCACCTCGCGCAACAACGCGACCCGTATGGCATCCATGCGCCAGCATCCTGCCGCAACCGGCCACTCGTGACCCGGTGTTCACCGCGAATTCGCCCGAGCCGGGCACGCACGGCGAGTCAGCCCCACCCCCGCCCCCGACCGACGGCCCGCAGCCACCCACAACCCGCCGCCCACCCGAATCCCGCAAACCCCAAGGAGCCCCCATGCCCCCCACGGCCGACACCACCACCCCCGAGACCACCACCCCCGAATCCAGCACCCCCTTCCGAGCCGGCCGCGAAGGCTACGCCAGCTTTCGGATCCCGGCGGTCGTGCGTACGGCGTCCGGCGCTCTGCTGGCCTTCTGCGAGGGGCGGGTCGGCGGGCGGGAGGACTTCGGGAACATCGACATCGTGGTGAAGCGGTCGACGGACGGAGGCCGCAGCTGGGGCCCCCTGCGGGTCGCCGCCGAGAACGGGGACGGCCTCGCGGGCAACCCCGCCCCCGTGGTGCTGGACACCGGCCGCGTCCTGCTCGTCCACGTCCGGAACGCCGCGTCCGCCACCGAGGACGCCATCCGCCGGGGCACCGTGAGCGCCGCGGACGGGCGGCGGGTCTGGGTGCGGCACAGCGACGACGAGGGGGAGACCTGGTCGAGCCCCCGGGAGATCACCGAGGACACCAAGAAGCGGGAGTGGCGCTGGTACGCCACCACCCCCGGGCACGCGATCCAGCTGAGCAGCGGCCGCGTCGTCGTCCCCGCCAACCACTCCCTCCCGCCGACGGGCACCGACAACGGCACGGAGGGCAAGTACAACGGCGGCCACTGCCTGCTCAGTGACGACCGTGGCGAGACCTGGCGGATCGGCTACGTCGACGACAACACCGACGGCTACATCAACGCCAACGAGACCACCGCCGCCGAACTCCCCGACGGACGCGTCTACTTCAACACCCGCAACGACTCCCCGGCCCCCGGCACCCGCGCCGACGCGTACTCCGCCGACGGCGGCGCCGGCCTGATCAAGCCGTTCCGGCCGCAGGCGGGCCTCGTCGGCCCGGTCGTCGAGGGCAGCCTCCTCCAGCTGAGCGACCCCGACCTGCTCCTCTACTCCGGCCCCGCCGACCCCGGCTTCCGCGCCCTGATGACCGTGCGGGCCAGCACCGACCACGGCACGACCTGGCGGGTCGCCCACACCGTCGACGGGCTGCCCGCCGCGTACTCGGACCTCGTCCGCGTCGACGAGCACACGATCGGGCTCCTCTACGAGACGGGCGACTTCAGCGCGTACGAGACGATCACGTTCCGCAGGATCCCCGTCACCGCCCTCCTGTGACCGCCGGTGCCCGGCCCACCCCCGCCACGACCGCGCACGTAAAGTCAGCCCATGACCTCTACTGACAGCGCACAGACGCCCCCCGGCACACCCGAGACCCCCGGCGCGGCGCCCGCCAAGGCCCCGGCCAAGGACCCCTGGGACCTCCCCGATGTCTCCGGGCTCGTCGTCGGCGTGCTCGGGGGCACCGGGCCGCAGGGCAAGGGCCTCGCGTACCGCTTCGCCAAGGCCGGCCAGAAGGTGATCATCGGCTCGCGGGCCGCCGACCGTGCGCAGGCCGCCGCCGAGGAGCTCGGCCACGGTGTGGAGGGCGCCGACAACGCCGAGACCGCGCGCCGCAGCGACATCGTGATCGTCGCGGTGCCGTGGGACGGGCACGCCAAGACCCTGGAGTCCCTGCGGGAGGAACTGGCCGGCAAGCTCGTCGTCGACTGCGTCAACCCGCTCGGCTTCGACAAGAAGGGCGCCTACGCGCTGAAGCCGGAGGAGGGCAGCGCCGCCGAGCAGGCAGCCGCCCTGCTGCCCCACTCACGGGTCACCGCCGCCTTCCACCACCTGTCCGCGGTCCTCCTGGAGGACCCGGCGATCGAGGAGATCGACACCGACGTGATGGTGCTCGGCGAGGTCCGGGCCGACGTCGAGATCGTGCAGGCGCTGGCGGGCCGCATCCCCGGTATGCGGGGCGTCTTCGCGGGCCGGCTGCGCAATGCCCACCAGGTGGAGGCGCTGGTCGCCAATCTGATCTCCGTGAACCGCCGCTACAAGGCGCACGCCGGGATCCGCCTGACCGACGTGTGAGGCGCCGCCGGGCATGGGGGACACTGGACGTCGTACGACCCCGTCGTACCGCCTCGTCCGACCGCCCTGTCAGGAGCCGACCCCCATGCCCCGCCTCGCCCTCTACGCCCTAGTCGTCTGTCTGCTCGCGATCACCGCGGCCGTGGTGTCGTTCGCCCGGGGCAGCTGGCTGGGTGTGGTGTGGGTGCTGATGGCAGGGCTGTCGTCCAACATGGCCTGGTACTACGCGCGCCGCGCGAAGACGGAGCGCCGGTCCGCCGCGAGCTGAGGCGGTCCGCCGCGAGCTGAGGTGCCGCCTCAGCCCCCCGGGCTCCGCCGTCCAGACCGTCCGTCACAGACCGGTCAGGCACACGTCGCTGTCCTCGCGCCAGAAGCGGTACAGCCAGTAGCCGCAGTCGGAGAGCTGGTCCTCGATGCCGAGGCCCCGCATGAACGCGTCGATGACGTCCCAGAACACGCCGTTGACCGCCGGGATCCACAGCACCGCGAAGACGAGCAGCAGCCCGAACGGCGCGAGCGGCTCCACCTGGCGGCGGATCCTGTACGACAGCCAGGGCTCGATCACGCCGTAGCCGTCGAGGCCCGGCACCGGCAGGAAGTTCAGGATCGCCGCCGTGACCTGCAGCATCGCCAGGAACGCGAGGGCGAACAGGAACGCCGCCGGCACCCCGTCGGTCACCCCCAGCCAGAACGGCGCCGTGCAGACCGCGGCGAACAGCACGTTCGTCAGCGGGCCGGACGCCGAGATCAGGCTGTGCTTCCAGCGGCCCTGGATACGGTTGCGCTCGATGAAGACGGCGCCGCCCGGCAGACCGATACCGCCCATGATCACGAACACGACCGGCAGCACGATGCTGAGCAGGGCGTGCGTGTACTTCAGCGGGTTGAGCGTGAGATAGCCCTTCGCGCCGATGGAGATGTCGCCGCTGTGCAGGGCGGTACGGGCGTGGGCGTACTCGTGCAGACACAGCGAGACGATCCACGCCGAGGTCACGAACAGGAAGACGGCCAGCCCGGGCTGCTCGGCGAAACCGGTCCAGGTGGCCCAGCCCGTGACCGCCATGACGGCCACGATCCCCACGAAGACGGGGCTGATCCTCCGGTCGCTCCGGCGGGACGCGGCGGTGGTCATGGGGCTCCTAGGGCGCTCGTGGATTTGTCGATCACTCGTACGGACTGCCCGACCGTACCGGGCGCAAGGCGAAAACGTCTCGCGGTCGCCCCCTGGTTCCTAGGAAGGTGGGGGACATGAAGGCGGGGACGTACGGTCGGGGGACGTACGGTCGGGGGTCGTACGGGTCGGCGGTCCAGGCCGTCGCGGCCGCCCCCTGCGACGGCCCGGCCACCGGCACCGAACCGACGGAGACAATGGACCCCGTGCGTTACCGCATCCTCGGCCCTACTCAGGCGTCGCACGCCGACGGCACCCCGGTCCCGGTCGGCGGCGCCCGGCTGCGCGCCCTGCTGACCGTGCTCGCGCTGCGCCCGGGCCGTACGGTCACCGTGTCCACGCTGGTCGACGAGGTGTGGGCCGGTGACCCGCCCGCCGACGCTGGCGGCGCGCTCCAGGCGCTGGTGGGCCGGCTGCGTCGGGCGCTCGGCCCGGACGCGATCGTGTCGGCGCACGGCGGCTACCGGCTCACCGCCGCCCCCGACGACATCGACCTGCACCGTTTCGACCGTCTCACGGCCGAGGGCGCCCGCGCGCTGGCCGACGGCGACCCCGCCAAGGCGGCCGTCGTCCTCGACGACGCGCTCGCCCTCTGGCAGGACCCGCCGCTGGCCGACCTGCCCGACCGGACCGCCGAGGCCGCCCGTTGGGAGACCCGCCGGCTCGACGCGCAGCGCGCCCGCCTCACCGCCGCGCTCGCCCTCGGCCGCGCCGGGACCGCCCTCCCCGAACTCACCGCCCTGTGCGACACGCACCCCCTCGACGAGCCCCTCCAGTGCCTGCGTCTGCGCGCCCTGCGCGACACCGGCCGCCCGGCGGAGGCGCTGGCCGCGTACGACTCCGTACGCCTCCTCCTGGCCCACCGCCTCGGCACGGACCCGGGCCCCGAACTACGGTCCCTGCACGAGGAACTCCTGCACACCGACGGTCACGGCGCCCCGCCCTCCGCCGACGGCCGCGCGGTCCTGCCTTCCGCCGGCGGCCATGCCGTCCCGTCGCCCGCCGGCGGCCACCTCGCCCCGCCACCCGTGAGCGCCCGCCCCGCTCAGCCGGCCCTCGGGCGGCAGCCCGCGGAGGACGGTCGCCCGCGGGGCAACCTTCGGGCCCGGCTCACCTCCTTCGTGGGCCGGGACACCGACATCGACACCATCCGCACCGACCTGAGCGCCGCCCGCCTGGTCACCCTCCTCGGGCCCGGCGGCGCCGGGAAGACCCGTCTCTCCCAGGAGGCCGGCGAGGCGGTCGCGGCGTCCGCTCCCGACGGGGTCTGGCTCGCCGAACTCGCCCCCGTCGACGACCTCGCCGACGTCCCGGAGGCCGTCGTCACCGCCCTCGGCGCGCGTGAGACCGTCCTGCGCGGGGCCGGCGCCGAGGAGATGCGCGTGGTCTCCGACCGCCACGACGACCCCCTGGGCCGGCTCACCGAACACTGCGCCAGACGCCGGATGCTGCTCATCCTCGACAACTGCGAACACGTCGTGGCCGCCGCCGCCCACCTCGTCGAACATCTCCTCCAGCACTGCCCGGGCCTGACCGTCCTCGCCACCAGCCGCGAACCCCTCGGCGTACCGGGGGAGTTGGTGCGGCCGGTGGAACCCCTGGACCAGCCCCACGCCCTGCGGCTGCTCGCCGACCGGGGCGCCGCCGCCCGGCCCGGCTTCACCGTCGCCGACGACCCGGAGGCCGCCGCCGAGATCTGCCGCCGCCTCGACGGCCTCCCCCTCGCGATCGAACTCGCGGCGGCACGGCTGCGCATGCTGACACCGCGCCAGATCGCCGACCGGCTCGACGACCGCTTCCGGCTCCTCACCTCCGGCAGCCGCACCGTCCTGCCCCGCCAGCAGACCCTGCGCGCGGTCGTCGACTGGTCCTGGGAGCTCCTCGACGAGGAGGAACGGGACGTCCTGCGGCGGCTGTCCGTGTTCGCCGGCGGCTGCGACCTCGCCGCCGCGGAGGCCGTCTGCGGCCCCGCCGCGCTGGAGGCGCTCGGCTCCCTCGTCGACAGGTCCCTCGTCGTCGCGGCCCCGACCACGAACGGCGGGATGCGCTACCGGCTCCTGGAGACCGTCGCCGAGTACGCCGGCGAACGCCTCGCCGAGGCCGGCACCCGCCCCGCCGCCGAACGCGCCCACCGCACGTACTACCGCGAACTCGCCCGCACCACCGACCCGTTGCTGCGCGGCCCCGGTCAGCGCAGGGCCAACGAACTGCTGGAGCTGGAGTACGAGAACCTCCGCACCGCCCTGCGGCACGCCGTCGCCGAACGCGACGAGCAGGAGGCGCTCTGCCTGATCCTTTCGCTCGCCTGGTACTGGCAGATGCGCGACCTGAAGACCGAGGCCCGGCACTGGGCCACCCAGGTCATGGCGCTCGGCCCCGACCCGTTCGCCCCGCCGGCCCGCCCCGTCCCCGATCTGCGCGAGGGCCTCACCGACAGCCCGCCGCCGATGCGCCCCGAGGTGCTCGACGAGGCCCGGCGCGCACTCCACCTCGTCCATCTCGCCTGCATGGACATGGAGATCTCCGTATGGGAGACCCCCGAGGGGAAGGAGAAGCTCCAGGTCATCCGGGACACCTACCGTCCGGGCCAGCCGCAGACCTGCCGCTTCCCGGGCTTCATGTGGTTCTACGCCGTCGTGCTCTCCGGCGACATGGAGCGGCTGCGGGAGATCCTCGACGCGAGCATCGCCACCGCCCGTGACCTCGGCCACACCTGGGAGCTGGCCCAGGCCCTGCACATGCGGGCCAACATACTCGCCAACCGCAGCGACTGGTCCGGCGACGCCACCCGCGACGCCGACGAGGCGCTGGAGCTGTGCGAACGGCTCGGGGACGCCTGGGGCGCCGCCGAGGCGCTCTCGGCGCGCGCCATGAGCCACGAGCGCACGGGCCGGTTCGACCTCGCCGCGGCCGACTACCGGCGGGCCATCGCCCACGCCGAACGGATCGGCACCAACGCCCACTCGGGCGTCCTCGGGGTCCGGCTCGGCAACGTGCTCCTGGAGTGCGGGGAGGCCGAACTCGGCGAGAAGATGCTGCTGGACGTGCTGGCGCGGCACGACACGCCCAAGGAGGCGCTGCCCGCGGCCCGTCTCTACCTCACCATCTGGTTCGGCCGCACCGGGCGCACGGACGAGGCGTGGCGGCACATCACACGGCTGCGCGAGGAGTTCGAGGCCGTCGACTTCGTGCTGTTCGCCGGCTTCGTCCTCGGCCTGGAGGCATGGCTGATGACCATGGGCGGACGCCACACCGAGGCCCGCGCACGCATCCGGAAGGCGTTCGAGCAGGCCATGGACCCGCTGGCCCGGACGATCACCCCCCAGCTGCCCGCCTCCCACCTCGTCACCGCCGCCGTCGCCGTCACGGGCGTGGACGGCGGTGCCCGCGCAGGGGACGCGGCCCGGCTCCTCGGCGCCTCCGACGCGCACCTCCCGCCCGGCCACCACCCCAGCCCGCTGGAGGCCGAGGGACGCGCGCAGGCGGAGGCCGAGGTCCGGGCGCGACTGGACGACGAGGCGTACGAGGCGGCGTACGCCGAGGGCGCCGGACTCACCCTGGAGGAGGCCGGCGCCCTTATCTAGGGCCCGTCCGGTGCCCAGGTCCGGCGCCCCTGACCGGCGGCTCAGCTCTTGGTGCGGAACTTGTGGATCGCGATCGGGGCCATCACCGCCGTCAACGCCACGGACCAGCCGAGCGTGATCATCACGTCGTGGGCGACCGGCCCGCCCGTCATCAGACCGCGCGCCGCGTCCGCCAGGGAGGACAGCGGGTTGTAGTCGGTGAAGCTCCGCAGCCAGCCCGGCATCGACTGCGGCGGCGCGAAGATCGACGAGCCGAACTGCAGCGGGAACAGCACCAGGAAGCCCATCGCCTGCACCGACTGCGCGTTCTTCAGGGTCACGCCCAGCACCAGGAAGATCCACATCAGGGACGAGCCGAAGACGACGGACAGGCTCACCGCGGCGAACAGGCCCGGCCAGTTGGTGATGTCGAAGCCGATGAGGACGGCGACGGTCAGCAGGATGGCCGTGGCGAGCAGCATCCGCAGCAGCTCGACGGAGATCTTCGCGAGCAGCACCGAGGACCGGCCGATCGGCAGCGACCGGAAGCGGTCCATGATGCCCTTCTGGAAGTCCTCGTTGAAGCCGGTGCCGACGCCCATCGCGATGTTCATGCCGAGCATGGCCATCAGCCCCGGGATCACGTACTGCACGTACCGCTCCTGGCCGCCGCCCAGCGCCTGCCCGATGGAGCCGCCGAAGACGTACACGAACAGCAGGGCGAACACGATCGGCATGAGGACCGCGTCGGCGACGGACTGCGGGTCGTTGCGGATCCACAGCAGGTTGCGGCGTACGAGGGCACCCGTGTGCCGGGCCTGCGCGCGCAGCCCGATCCGGCCGTCGGCGTCGCCGGTGCGGGGCAGGGTGGTGGTGCTCATACGGCGACCTCCTCGTAGGCGGTGGACGGGGCCGGGTCCTGCGGGGCACCGGCCTTGTGGCCGGTGAGGGACAGGAACACCTCGTCGAGACTGGGCAGTTCGGTGCTGATCGCGCCGATGGTGACGCCGCGGTCGCTGATCGCGCCGACGACGGCGGTGAGCTGCTCGTCGCTGAGGATCGGCACGAGCAGGGTGCCGTTCTCGGCGTCGACGGTGGTGGTGGCGAGCCCGGTGATCCCCAGGTCGTCCAGTTCCCTCGCGAGCGGCCGCAACCGCGCCGGGTCGGCCGGGCGGACACGCAGCGTACGACCGCCGACCTGCGCCTTGAGTTCGTCGATGCGGCCCTTGGCGATGACCTTGCCGTGGTCGATCACGGTCAGCTCGGAGGCCAGCTGCTCGGCCTCCTCCATGTACTGGGTGGTCAGCAGCACGGTCACCCCGTCGCCGACCATGCGCTTGACCTCGTCCCACACCTCGATCCGGGTGCGCGGGTCGAGGCCGGTCGTCGGCTCGTCCAGGTAGAGCACGGCCGGGCGGCCCATCATGGACGCGGCGAGGTCGAGCCGCCGCCGCATACCGCCGGAGTACGTGGCCACCGGGCGTCCCGCCGCCTCGGTCAGCGAGAACCGCTCCAGCAGACCGTTCGCCCGGCCCCGGGCGTCCTTGCGGGACAGGTCGAGCAGACGGCCGATCATGTAGAGGTTCTCGAAGCCGGAGAGTTTCTCGTCCACCGAGGCGTACTGGCCGGTGAGGCCGATCACCCGGCGCAGGGCGCGCGGCTGGCGCACGACGTCGTAGCCGGCCACGGTCGCCTGCCCCGAGTCGGGCGTGACGAGCGTGGACAGGCACCGGACCAGTGTGGTCTTGCCGGCGCCGTTCGGGCCGAGCACGCCCATCACGGTGCCCTCGCGGACGTCCAGATCGACACCGTCCAGCGCCCTGGTCTCGCCGTAGTGCTTGACCAGCCCCCGTACGGTGACAGCGCGGGTCGCGCCGCTGGGTTCCTTGTCGATTCGTGTCATGCGGACGACGGTGTCAGGGGCCGCCGACAAACGACCGACAAGTCACCGACAGCGCGCGGCGGAGTGCCGGGCGCCCAGTAGCTCGGGGGTGCGGATGGGTTCGGCGGGTGCGGGTGCGTCGTGGTTTCTCGCGCAGTTCCCCGCGCTCCTGAAGGGAACGGGCCTGCGGCCCGCCCTTCAAAGAACCCGTACCCCCGAGCTACCAGGCGCCCCAACGCCACAGCCCGCCGACTGGGGGAAGATCGGCGGGCTGCTCCGTACCGCAGTGGCTGTAGGGCCACCAGGCCAACGGCCTAGTGAACCGAGTGCTCCTCAAGCGGGAACGTCCCGCCGACCACGTCCTCCGCGAACGCCTTCGCCGCGTCGGTCATGACGCCCCGCAGGTCCGCGTACTGCTTCACGAACTTCGGCATCCGCCCGCCGGTCAGCCCGAGCATGTCCGTCCACACCAGGACCTGCGCGTCGGTCTCCGCCCCCGCACCGATCCCCACCGTCGGGATGTGCAGCACCCGCGTGACCTCCGCGGCCAGCTCCGCCGGGACCAGCTCCAGGACCACCGCGAACGCGCCCGCGTCCTGCACGGCCTTCGCGTCGCGCAGCAGCTGCGCCGCCGCCTCCTCGCCCCGGCCCTGCACCCGGTATCCCATCGCGTTGACGGACTGCGGGGTGAGACCGATGTGGGCCATCACGGGGATGCCGGACTCCACCAGCAGCCGGATCTGTTCGTACGACCGTTCGCCGCCCTCCAGCTTCACGGCCCCCACCCCGGCCTCCTTCACCAGCCGGGTCGCCGAGCGCAGCGCCTGCACCGGGCCCTCCTGGTAGGAGCCGAAGGGCAGGTCGCCGACGATCAGGGCACGGCTGGTGCCCCGTACGACGGCCGCCGACAGCATGGTCATCTCGTCGAGGGTGACGGGCACGGTCGTGTCGTACCCCAGGTGGCAGTTGCCCGCCGAGTCGCCGACGAGCATGACCGGGATCCCGGCCTCGTCGAAGACGGACGCGGTCATCGCGTCGTACGCGGTGAGCATCGGCCACTTCTCGCCGCGTTCCTTGGCGAGGGCGATGTCGCGGACGGTGATGCGGCGTGTGCCCTTGCCCCCGTACAGCGCCTTGCTGCCGTCGGAGGGCTTCGTCTGGGCAGCCGAAAGCTGCGTCATTGCCACGGCTCCTTCATGTCATCTCGAGGCGCCCTGACGGCGTCCCCGGACCGACTCCATGGTGGCACCTCGGCCCGGCGAGGGCCAGAGCAGGTCGCTGTGACCGTTCAGGCACCCCTTACGTAAGACCTCGGTAAAGGAATTTCGATACGAGACGGTCCCGTATCGAAAATGGCCTACTCTCGAAGGCATGACTTCCGCAGCCCCTGAATCCCGGATACCGGAAGCGGTGCACCGGCGCCGCTGGGCGATCCTCGGCGTGCTGATGCTGAGCCTGCTGATCGTGGTGCTCGACAACTCGATCCTCAACGTCGCCATCAAGACGATCTCCACCCCCGAGCCGACCGGCCTCGGCGCCACGCAGAGCGAGCTGGAGTGGGCGATCAACGCCTACACGCTCGTCTTCGCGGGTCTGCTGTTCACCGCGGGCCTGCTCGGCGACCGGCTCGGCCGCAAGAGGGTGCTGCTCGGCGGTCTGGTCGTCTTCGGCGTCGGCTCGGCGCTGGCGGCCGGGTCCGGCTCACCCGTGGAGCTCATCGCGTTCCGCGCGGTCATGGGTCTCGGCGCCGCCTTCGTGATGCCCGCGACCCTCGCCGTCCTGATGAACGTCTTCGAACGCGAGGAGCAGCCGAAGGCCATCGGCATCTGGGCGGGCGGCGTCGGCCTCGCCATCGCCATCGGCCCCATCACCGGCGGTGTCCTGCTGGACCACTTCTGGTGGGGCTCGGTCTTCCTGATCAACGTGCCGATCGTCGTGCTCGCGCTCGTCCTGATGCTCTGGCTGGTCCCCGACTCCCGCGACCCGAACCCGGGCCGGATCGACCCCGTCGGTGTGCTGCTCTCCGTCGTCGGTCTGGTGCTGCTCGTCTACGGCATCATCCGGGGCGGCCAGCTCGCCGACTTCACCGACGCCACGGTCCTCGGCGCCATCGCCGCCGGTCTCGCCGTCCTCGCGGCGTTCGTCGTGTTCGAGAAGCGCAGCGACCACCCGTCCATCGACATCTCGTTCTTCCGGAACAAGGTCTTCTCCGCGGCCATCGGAGTGATCGGCCTGGTCTTCTTCGCCCTGATGGGCGTGACCTTCTTCTCGGTCTTCTACACCCAGACCGTCCGCGGCTACTCGCCGCTGCAGACCGGTCTGCTGATGCTGCCGCTGGCCGTCGCGCAGCTGGTGTTCGCGCCGCGCGCCCGACTCGTCGTCGACCGCTTCGGCAACAGCGTGGTGTGCACGGCGGGCATGCTGCTGATCGCCGGGACGCTGGCCGCGTTCGCCGTCCTGGACGGGGACACACCGATCTGGCTCCTCGAAGTCATCTTCTTCCTCATGGGTGCCGGCATGGCCCACGTCATGACCCCGCTGAGCGTCGTCATCATGCAGGCCCTGCCCCGTGAGAAGGCGGGCTCCGCGTCCGCGCTGAGCAACACCTTCCGCCAGGTCGGCGGCGCCCTCGGCATCGCCGTCCTCGGCTCCGTGCTGTCCACCGCGTACCGCTCCGGCATCGAGGACGAGCTGCCGGCCGGCGCACCGCACGCCGCCGCCGAGTCCATCGAGGCCACCCTCGGTCTCGCCGCCCGTCTCGGCGACCGGGGCGCGGCCCTCGTCGGCCCGGCCCACGACGCCTTCCTGCACGCCATGCACGTGACGGCGCTGTGCGGGGCCGCCGTGGCCGTCCTCGGGGCGGTCGCCATGGCCGTCTTCCTGCCGGGCCGGCCGGCGGGCGGCCAACCGGACGAGAAGGAGGCCGAGTTGGTGGCCCAGAAGCACTGAGGTTCGGCCAACGGAGCGCAGGGGGGCGCCCTTCGGGGTCGCGGCCGGGGGAGAATCACCCCGGTGCGACGACAGAGACGGAGTGGACCGTGAGCCTCGCCGGAAGCCGGGCCCAGGACGGACGGGCCCGGGAAGTGAGCCCCGTGCGGGGGCGGCCCCGCAGCGAGGCCGTGGAGCGCTCGATCATCGAGGGTGTGATGAAGCTCCTGGAGGACGGTGTGCCCCTCGCGGAGCTGTCCATAGAACGGGTGGCCCGCACCGCCGGTGTCGGAAAGGCCACCATCTACCGCCGCTGGCGCGGCAAGGAGGAGCTGTTCGTCGACGTCCTGCGGGCCGCCGAACCGCCCGACCCGGTGCTGCCCGGCACCTCCATGCGGGACGACCTGGTCGTCCTGCTGGAGGCCGTCCGCCGCCGCGGACTCGTCAACCGCTCCTCGGCGATCCTGCACAACGTCTTCGCCCAGATGAAGTCCAGCCCCAAGATCTGGGACGCCTACCACGCGAACGTCGTCGCCCCGCGCCGCCGGACCCTCGCCGACGTCCTGCGGCGCGGGCAGGGCAACGGCGAACTCCGCGCCGACGTCGACCTCGACCTCATCGGCGACCTCGTCTTCGGCCCGATGCTCGTACGCACCATCATGCGTCCCGACTCGCCGCTCCCCGAGGGCCTCGCGGAGGTCATGGTCGACACGGTGCTCGAAGGACTGCGTCCGCCTGCGAGCTGAGTCACAGCGAATGTTCGCATTCCGTCACAGAGCTCACCCCTTCACCGCCGGTTCGGAACTCCGAACAGCGGGTTGTTCGTCCTCGTGCCCGTACGGCCGCCACGCGGCGGCAGGATCGACGGCGATCATCCCCTAGGGTCTAGGGGGTGCCGCGAAGTCCCGCACCACACCCCGGTGTCGTGGACTTCCCGGTACTCCCCGGGCGCGGGGGACGGTGTGCACGGCAGGTTGTGAGGCGACGGTATGGCGCAGGCGTACATGACGGAGACGGGCGGCGGCGGCACGGGCGAGGGCCGCGAAGGATCCCGGCTCCGGCGCCTGCTCGGCCGGTGGTTCGACGGCTGGAGAGGCGACCGCGGGATCTGGCGGCGGGGCGCCGTCGTCGCGGTCCTCGCCCTGCTCGTCGCGCTCGCGATGGTGCTGCACGCCCAGGTCCCCAACAGCGTGGGCAACCTCGGCAGTCTGACCGAGACGTTCCTGCCCTGGCTGGGCGTCGCGATCCCGCTGCTGCTGGTCCTGGCGATCGTCCGCAGGTCGGCGATCGCGCTGATCGCGGTGCTGGTCCCCACGATCGTCTGGCTGAACCTCTTCGGCGGACTCGTCACCAGCAAGACCGGCGGCGGCGGCGACCTCATGGTCGTCACGCACAACGTCAACGCGGACAACGCCGACCCGTCGGGCACCGCCGGTGACGTCGCCGCCTCCGGCGCGGACGTCGTCGCCCTGGAGGAGCTCACGGAGACCGCGGTGCCGGTGTACGAGAAGGCGCTCGCGGCGACGTACCCGTACCACGAGGTCGTCGGCACCGTCGGGCTGTGGAGCAAGTACCCGATGAGCGCCACCAAGCCGGTCGACATCAAGCTCGGCTGGGAGCGCGCCATGCGCTCCACCGTGACCACCCCCGAGGGCCCGGTGGCCGTGTACGTCGCCCATCTGCCCTCGGTGCGGGTGAAGCTGGAGGCCGGGTTCACCGCCCGCCAGCGCGACAAGAGCGCCAACGCGCTGGGCGAGGCCATCGCCGACGAGCCCATCCAGGACGTGATCCTCCTCGGTGACCTCAACGGCACCATGAACGACCGCGCCCTGAACGCCGTCACCGCCCAGATGCGCTCCACCCAGGGCGCGGCCGGCGACGGCTTCGGCTTCAGCTGGCCGGCGTCGTTCCCGATGGCCCGTATCGACCAGATCATGGTCCGGGGTCTTGAGCCGATGGCGTCCTGGACCCTCCCGGCGACGGGCAGCGACCACCTGCCGGTGGCGGCGCGGGTGACGATCACCACGTCAGGTCACTGATCCCGCAGGTCAGCGGGGCGGGAATGGAGAGCCCGGAGAGTTTGTTCCGCCAGTGAACATATAGTGGGGAAGGAATCCCGAGGAATCCCTCCTTCCCCCTGCTCTCCTCCTGCCCGAAAGGTCTCCTCATGCCCTTGGCCCTGCTCGCCCTCGCCGTAGGAGCCTTCGGTATCGGGACGACCGAGTTCGTCATGATGGGCCTGCTGCCCGATGTCGCGGCCGACCTCGGTGTCTCGATCCCCGCCGCCGGCCACCTCGTCTCCGCGTACGCGCTCGGCGTCGTCGTCGGTGCCCCGCTGCTCGCGGCGGCCACGGCCCGGATGCCCCGCCGGACGGTCCTCATCGGGCTGATGGCCCTGTTCGTGGCCGGCAACGCGCTCTCCGCGCTCGCCCCCGACGAGCACTGGCTGCTCGCGGCCCGCTTCCTCAGCGGCCTGCCGCACGGAGCCTTCTTCGGCGTCGGCGCGGTCGTCGCCACCGGCCTCGTCGCACCGGAGCGCAAGGCCCGCTCGGTGTCGCTGATGTTCCTCGGGCTGACGGTCGCCAACATCGCCGGTGTCCCCGTGGCGACGCTGATGGGCCAGGAACTCGGCTGGCGGGTCACCTTCCTCGGCGTGAGCGCCATCGGTCTCGCCGCGATCGGATCGCTGGCCGCCCTCCTCCCCCACGACCACGCCACCGCGCCGGCGACCGGCCTGCGCGGCGAACTGGGCGCCCTGCGCTCCCTGCCCGTCTGGCTGGCCCTCGGCACGACCGTCGCCGGGTTCGCCGCCCTGTTCTCCGCCTACAGCTACATCACCCCGATGCTCACCGGGTCCGCCGGGTACGCCGACAGCACCGTCACCCTGCTGCTGGCCCTGTTCGGTGTGGGCGCGACCATCGGCAACCTGGCCGGCGGCCGCCTCGCGGACCACTCGATGCGGGGCACCCTCTTCGGTGGCCTGACCTCCCTGGTCGTGGTCCTCGCGCTGTTCCCGGCGCTGATGTCCGCCCAGTGGAGCGCGGCCCTGGCGGTGGTCCTCCTCGGCGTCGCCGCGTTCGTCACCGGCTCGCCCCTCCAGCTGATGGTCATGGAGAAGGCCGCCTCCGCCCCGTCCCTCGCGTCCTCCGCCAACCAGGCCGCCTTCAACCTCGCGAACGCCGGCGGCGCCTGGATCGGCGGCCTCGCCCTCTCCCTGGGCCTCGGCACCACGTCCCCGGCGGTCGTCGGAGCGGGCCTCGCCGTCCTGGGCCTCGGCGTCGCCGCGGTCGCCTACGCGGTGGACGCCCGCCGCGCGACCGCGGCCCGCTCCGCGCAGCCGGCCGGGGGCCGCCTGGTGGCCTCGCACGTACCCGGGCGGGAGTCGGAGCCGGTACGGGGCTGAGAGAGACCGCCCGGCTGGGTGAGCCGCGCGCCCTCGTATCGCCCTCCGTACCGCCCCTCTTATCGCCCCGACCCGGTGGCGCCGCGCGTGGATTTCCGCTTCGGTGAGGGAGAACCGTTCAGTCGGACGCGCCGGCGGTTCGCGTGATGCGCGCGCCGGAGGCGTGCGTGCCTGGCGGGCGGCGCTTCCGCGCTCCCGTCGACGGCGACCTGGAGGACCAGATGGACTTCTCGCTCGAAGTGCTCCCGCTGCCCGTGACCGACATCGACCGGGCCCGGGACTTCTACCGGGACAAGGTCGGTTTCCACGTCGACATCGACCAGGAGGTCATGCCCGGCATGCGCATCGTCCAGCTGACGCCGCCGGGCTCGGGCTGCTCGATCGCGCTGGGCGACATGATCTGGGAGATGGCCCCCGGCCCCAAGCCGGCCCCCGGCTCCTACCAGGGCCTCCAGCTCTGCGTCGCCGACATCGAGGCCGCCCGCGCCGAACTCGTCGAACGGGGACTCGACGTCTCCGAGCCCGTCCAGTACGCCCCCGACGACGGTGCCACGTTCATGTACTTCACCGACCCCGACGGGAACGGCTGGGCGATCCAGGAGTACCGCCGCCGCGCCACGGAGCCGCTGCACCGCGTGCTGGCGGATCTGGCCGCCCGGGAGCGGTGAGGCCGGCCCTCGCACGCGCGGCCCCGGCCCGGAGAGGCCGCGGCGCGCACCGGGGCGTGCGGCGGGTGGGGCGCCCCGCGTACGGGCGTCCGGGGCAAGGGCACCCCACCGCGCTTCGCTCACCACACCGGACGTACGACTCCCCGTAGCCCCGCGCGGGCGACCCCACGCCCGTCACGTCGTGGTACGCCTTCGTGCCGTAGGGAGCGGCCGTCCCGCGGGGCGGGAGTGGATCGCCGGGTAGGCGAAGCCGAGCGGCCGGCCGCCGCGCGCCACTGCTCCTCGGTGAGCTGCGCGGTCGTCCTACGGGCGGGGTGCGGCTCCCCGGGCTTTCAGCAGGTCCGTCATCAGTGAGATCTCGGACTCCTGGGCGTTGACCATGCCCTGGGCCAGCTTCTTCTCCACGCCGACCGTGCACTTGGCGACGCAGCCCTCCGCCATGTGGATGCCGCCCTTGTGGTGGTCGGTCATCAGTTGGAGGAAGAAGATCTCGGCCTGCTTGCCGTTGAGCTTGCCGAGCTTCGCCATCTCCGCGTCGGTCGCCATGCCGGGCATCAGGGAGCCGTCCTCGCCGGAGGCCAAGTCGCCCATGCCCATCCAGGCCATGGGCTTCTGCGACGACACCTTCGGCAGCCCCCACAGGTCGAGCCAGCCGATCATCATGCCGCGCTGGTTGGCCTGGGTCTGCGCGATGTCGTACGCGAGCCGCCGGATCTCCTCGTCGTCCGTGCGGTCACGGACGATGTACGACATCTCGACGGCCTGCTGGTGGTGGACCGCCATGTCCCGGGCGAACCCCGCGTCCGCGGAGTCCGTGGCGGGGGCCTTCAGCCCGGAGCCGTCGCCGTCGGCGACCGCGTACGTGATCGCCCCGGCCGCGACGAGTACCGCCGCGGCGCCGGAGGCGATCCAACCGATGTGCTTCATCCGTCCCACTGTCCCAGATCGCGTTCGGCCGTCGTCAGGAAATGCCGTTGGTGCAGGCGGCACCCGGCTCGGGCGTCTGGTCGCCCTGGACGAACTTCTGGAAGAACTTGTCCACGTTCGGGTCGGTGGCGCTGGTCACCGTACGCTGGTGGCCCCAGGCGCTGAGCATGATCGGGTCCTTCTGGTCCTCGACCGGGCTCATCAGGGTGTACGGGGTCTTCTTGACCTTCGCCGCGAGCGCCTTGACGTCCGCCTCGGAGGCCTTGTCGTTGTACGTCACCCAGACGGCGCCGTGCTCCAGGGAGTGCACGGCGTTCTCGTTCTTGATCGCCTTGTCGTAGACGTCGCCGTTGCAGTTCTGCCAGACCGGGTTGTGGTCGCCGCCGACCGGGGGCGTCATCGGGTAGGTCACCGACTTGGTGACGTGGTTCTGGGTGAGCTTGGTGCTCCACGTCTTGACGCCGTCCGCGTCCGTGGTGAACTTGCCGTTGCCCTTGGCGTCGCTCGCCGTGCTGCTGCTGTCGCTGCCGTTGTCCGCCTGCGAGCGGATCAGGACCGTGCCGCCGACGACGAGGCCGGCGACTATCACCACGCTGGCGCCGATCACGAGGATCCGGTTCCGGCGCTCACGGGAGCGCTCGGCACGGCGCATCTCCTCGATGCGCGCCTTGCGCGCCGCGCTGCTGGTGTTCTTGGCGGCCATGGGTTGAGTCCTTAGTGGGGGATGAGGCGGATGGGACAGTAGGACCAGCTGATCGTAATTTGATGGGCTCCCTCTCGTAAACGAGGGTTCCCGCCTCCCATGGTCGCGCGCGGGGCGGGCGGGGCGCGCGGTGTGATGACCAGGGCGTTACGGATGCGTACGCCCGCGGCCGTATACCGGACGCCGCGGGCGTTACGCGGAGGCCCGCGAGCAGGCAAGATGGGCGGCAGAGAGGTTGAGCGGCGCGGCGCGCGGTACATCTGCCGTACGCCTGCCGTTCAGCCCGTGGTCGGTCCGCCGATCAAGGTGCGCAACACGCGTGAAATGGTGTTGTGGTGGGATGCTCAGACGCCCGACCGCATCCCGACGCTCGGGAGCAGGACGGCCTGACCAGCAAGGAATGGGTGGAAGCGGAAGATGGACAAGCAGCAGGAGTTCGTGCTCCGTACCTTGGAGGAGCGCGACATCCGTTTCGTACGCCTGTGGTTCACGGACGTGCTGGGCTTCCTGAAGTCCGTGGCCGTGGCCCCTGCCGAGCTGGAACAGGCGTTTGACGAGGGCATCGGCTTCGACGGCTCCGCCATCGAGGGCTTCGCCCGGGTGTACGAGTCCGACATGATCGCCAAGCCGGACCCGTCGACGTTCCAGGTCCTGCCGTGGCGCGCGGAGGCCCCGGGCACGGCCCGGATGTTCTGCGACATCCTGATGCCGGACGGCTCCCCGTCCTTCGCCGACCCGCGCTATGTCCTCAAGCGCGCCCTGGCCAAGGCGTCCGACCTGGGGTTCACCTTCTACACGCACCCCGAGATCGAGTTCTTCCTGTTGAAGGACAAGCCGCTCGACGGCTCCCGGCCCACCCCGGCCGACAACTCGGGCTACTTCGACCACACGCCCCAGAACGTCGGCATGGACTTCCGCCGCCAGGCGATCACCATGCTGGAGTCGATGGGCATCTCGGTCGAGTTCTCCCACCACGAGGGCGCGCCCGGTCAGCAGGAGATCGACCTGCGCTACGCCGACGCGCTGTCGACGGCCGACAACATCATGACGTTCCGCCTGGTCATGAAGCAGGTGGCGCTGGAGCAGGGCGTCCAGGCGACCTTCATGCCCAAGCCGTTCTCGGAGCACCCCGGCTCGGGCATGCACACGCACCTCTCCCTCTTCGAGGGCGACCGGAACGCGTTCTACGAGTCCGGCGCGGAGTACCAGCTGTCGAAGGTGGGCCGCTCCTTCATCGCGGGCCTGCTGAAGCACGCGGCCGAGATCTCCGCGGTGACGAACCAGTGGGTGAACTCCTACAAGCGCATCTGGGGCGGCACCGAGCGCACCGCCGGCGCCGGCGGCGAGGCCCCCTCGTACATCTGCTGGGGCCACAACAACCGCTCGGCCCTGGTCCGGGTCCCCATGTACAAGCCCGGCAAGACGGGCTCGGCACGCGTCGAGGTCCGCTCCCTGGACTCGGGCGCGAACCCCTACCTGGCGTACGCGCTCCTGCTGGCCGCCGGTCTCAAGGGCATCGAGGAGGGCTACGAGCTCCCGCCGGGCGCCGAGGACGACGTCTGGGCCCTCTCCGACGCGGAGCGCCGCGCGATGGGCATCGAGCCGCTCCCCCAGAACCTCGGCGAGGCCCTGGCCCTCATGGAGCGCAGCGACCTCGTCGCGGAAACCCTCGGCGAGCACGTGTTCGACTTCTTCCTGCGCAACAAGAAGCAGGAGTGGGAGGAGTACCGCTCCGAGGTCACGGCGTTCGAGCTGCGCAAGAACCTGCCGGTGCTGTAGGCGCAGGTCAGGGCAGTTTTCCGCTGTAACGACGAGTGGGGCCGACGGTCGCGGACCGTCGGCCCCACGGTGTCTCACTGGCCCTGGGCCGTCTGTGGGCCGCCCGACCCCGGAAGGATGCCCTCGTACAGACTGTCCACGGCCTTACGGGCCCGTGCGTCGCTGCTCGGCATGAGGTGCGTGTAGACCCTGAGCGTGAACCCCGGATCGTTGTGTCCGAGGTATGCGCTGAGCGCCTTGACGTTCTCCCCGGCGTCCAGCAGGACGGAAGCGTAGAAGTGCCTGAGAGCGTGCATGCCGTGTTCGCGGGCGGACTGGTGACGCTCGCCGGGCCTGGGCTCAGGGATGACGCCAGCGGCGACGAGTGCGGGCTTCCATACCCGAGTGTTGAAGTCGGTCCGTCGGACTGCGCCGGCGCCGTCGAGGCGCGTGAACACGAGCCGCTTCGTGACGAGCGGACCATCTGGCCCTAGCCAGGGCAGCGTGACGTCCACCGGCGGGAAGTCCTCCATGTGCTCCTTGAGGACCCGCGCCACACAGTCCGGCAAGGGAACGTCGCGCTCCTTGTTCCGTTTGGGAGGGGCGAACACGAGACGGCCCCTGGCCACTTTCACCTGATTGGCGACGTGCAGCCATCCCGAGTCGAACCCAATGGCATCGACGGGAAGCCCGAAGATCTCGCCTTGACGGAGCCCGCATCCGCCTCCGAGGTCGACTGCCGCGCGAAAGCGCTCGGGGAGGGCCGCGCGCATGGCGAAGGCGCGCTCGGCGTTCCACGGCACAATGCGGCCAGTACCAGGGGCAGGGGGACGAACGGACTGCGCGTGGCAAGGGTTCTTCAACAGGTGGCCGTCGTCGACGGCGGCGTTAAGGACCGTCGATACGTTGTTGTAGATCACGCGCCGGTACGACGAAGCGGGTACTGCGGACTCCAGCTTGCTCAGCCAGTCCCGAATGTGTTCCGGCTTGAAGGAACCGAGTGGGCGCGGACCGAGGTAGGGGATTGCATGGCCCTTGAGCGAGGACTCGACGGACTCGCGCGTCGTCATGGCGGTGGTCTGCGTACTCAGCCACTTTTCCGCGTACTGCCGGAACGTCACGCGACTGGCGGCGGGGTCAACGTACTGGCCGCGCGACATGTCGGCCTCAATGTTGGTGAGCCACTTCTCGGCGAGGCGCTTCTGTCCGTCTGGGAAGCTCTTGGACTTCTCGGTGCCGTCGGGGCCGATGTACCGGGCCCGGTAGCGCATGCCGGTGCCGTGGCGGTCGGTCTTGACACGGACGGTCTTGCCGCCGGTGTTCGTCTCGGTCTTGAACCAGCGGTCTTGGATGTGGCCTGCCATGTGGCGGCGGTCCTCTCAACACACAGCAGGGAGAGCCGCTGGGTAGCGGCTCTCCCTGCTGTCTACGGCGGGTGTCGGGTTAGGCGGCGTTCTGGTCGGTGCTCTTGCGTTCTGCGACGTGGGCGAGCACGTCGGCGGGGTCGTAGCGGATGTACTTGCCGATGCGGAATCCGGGCGGGCCGATCCTCTTCTTTCGCCACTGGTAGACGGTCTCTTTGGGCACCTTGAAGATCACGGCGATGTCGTCGGCGGTGAGGTAGCGGTCCGGCAACCCGCCGCGAAGCGTGGCGCGCGGGTCCGGCTGTTCACGTGCGGTGCTCATGGCATGTCCTCCGGGCGCGGGCGGGGATCCTGTTTCGGGGGCGAGGCGGTCTGTGCTGTCCGAAGCTGGGATTTCTGCGTCATCGCGTCACCTGCGTCAATCAGGCTTCTGACCTGCGGTTTCCGGTGACGCAGCAGGGTGGGCTCTGCGTCACTGATGACATGGGCGCTCGTCACGGGGTGACGCTGATGACGCGGGATGACGCAGGATTCGCCGTCTGCGTCACCCCCTGTTGCCGCAGGTCAGTGGCCGTCTGTCGGCCCCGTGGTGACGCAGTGACGCAGGTCTTCCCTACTTAGGAAAGAGAAGGGGTGGTGTCTGTGGTCTTACGTCACTGCTCAGGGCTTGAAGAACGGGCCGCTTCGCGGCGCGACCTGTGCAGGGCGGCTGTCGCCGCCGAACAGCAAGAGGAGCACCCCCGTCGTGGCGTGCTCCTCTTGCTTGTCCGCGCGTCCGGGCGCGGCGGTCAGAACGCGGTCTGCTGCTCGGGCGGCGGGGGCGGGGCCTGGCGACCGATTTCGATGTAGCGGGCGGCGCTGGTGCGGCCCCAGTCGACGAGGACGCCCCGCGCGGCAAGGGTGGGCTGGATGCGCCGCAGCCGGTCGGACAGCACTTTGCCGGTGGTGGGCCAGCCCTTGGGCAGGGGACGGCATTCCTCGCCGCTGTAGAGGGCGGTCAAGGCGTGCAGCCACTCCGCCGACGTCATCCGTACCTCTTCGCCGGGGGTCAGTTCGGCGGCGTGCTTGAGGACCGTCTGTGCGAGGAGATCACCCTCGATGACGTCGTCGTTGAGGTCGTCCAGGCCGGCCCGGTATGCCTCCAGCGTCCCGAAGCCGGTGGCGGTGTCGAGCTGGGCGCACAGGTGGGCGAAGTCGGCCATGCGCAGATCGGTCGGGGTCTCGGCCTGCACGGCGCGGACCTTGACGGTCAGGTCGAGCAGGGAGCCGAGGACGACGGGCAGGATCTCGGCGTACTCCGCCCACAGCTCCGCCTCTGTGCGCCGCACCCGCGGGCGTTCCAGCCGCAGGGTCAGGAGCCGTTCGGCGAGGTCGGGGCGGATGACGCCGACGTCGATGCCGGTCAGCAGCATCGGGCGGCGGTAGCGGGAGCGGACGACGTCGCCGTCGGTGAACAGCGCGCGCTTGATGCTCTCGGCCCCGGTGATGACGCAGCACATGAGGTCGGACAGGTCCGGGGGCAGGTGGGAGAGGTTGTCCAGGGCGGTGATCCATCCGGCCGCGACCGCCGTGATCATGTTCTCCTCGTCCTTGGGCGCCCGCCGTAGGTCGCCGGTCATGCCCTCGATGATCCGCACGAGCATCCGCCCGCCGGTCGACTTGCCGGCGCCCTGCGGCCCGGTGAGGAACGGGGCCGGGACGGGTACGGACGGCTCCAGGCAGCCGATGAGCCACGCGATGGCGAGGGCTTCGGTCTTGGCGTCGGCGAAGTTGCACAGCCGCATCAGCAGGTCGATGCCCTTGCCGCCTGTGTCCTTGGCGGGCAGGGGGAGTTCTCCGGTGAGCTGGGTGCGCCGCCAGCACACCTCCTCGGGGTCGGGGACGCGGATGTCCCAGCCGGTGGGGTGGATGCGGACGGACCGGCCGTCGTCGCGGCCGAGGTCGAGCCAGGTGGCTCCGTCGAAGCCGGGGGCGACGCGGATGTGGGTGGGCTGTACCTGCTCGGTGAGGGCGAGTGCCTCGATCAAGTCCAACGCCTCCTTGAGGGCGGTTCCGTTGAAGACGCCGACCCCGTCGCGGAAGAGGCCGACCATGAGTTCCTGGCGGTGGCTGCCGGTGGTGCCCTGGGAGCGGATCGGGCGGGCCACGGGGTGGCCGGTGCGCTGCGCGTACACGGTGCCGTCCACGGTGCGGAAGTACCGGAAGTGGGATTGGGCGTAGTCGGTGATGACCTGCCGGGCGGGAGTCTTCTCGTCGTCCGACATGGGCTCACATCCCCAGAGCGGTCAGTGCGTTGGTCCACGCGTCCGTGCAGTGCCGGGGCGACTCGCCCTTGGCCTGCGCGGCGGTGAACAGCCGGTTGACGTGGGTGTCGGTGAGGCAGCCGCACCGGCCGTGAGTGGACAGCACCGCGAGGAACGTCCGGTACACGGTGGAGTGCACCGCCTCGCGGGCGGCGGTGATGCGCTGCTCCGCCATGGCGATGCCACGGTCCAGATAGGTGGGTGTGCGGTGCGGGCACTCGCCCTGTCCACCCCTCAGAGGCGCTGTGAGCGGCTGTGGCGCCCTGCGGGCGGTGGACGGCTCCTTTACTGCCAGGATCCGCACAGCGTCCGGGAGAGCGGCCATGGCGCCGACGCCGTAACCGAGCCAACGGGCATAGGACATGGTCGACTTGATGTCGACACCGGCGCGGACGCCGTTCACGGATCGCATGGCGCCCTGGTAGATCCAGTGTTCACCGCGCGTGGTGGCCACGGTGAGGGTGGGGGGCAGCGTGGCGCGTGCCCAGTCGACGGCGGCCGGGTTGTCGAGGTCGACCACGGTCACGCCGGCGCCGCCGGGGTGGTAAGCGACAGCGGCGGCCTGGCCCCACGCGGACACCCACGCGGGGGAGTCGAGGACTGCCGGGTCGGTGGTGGCGGCGGCCCAGCCATGACACGGGCGCGGGCAGGTGCAGGAGCCGGGGGTCTTCATGTTCGGCCGGCCGCCGCACGCGTTGCCGGTGCAGTCTGGGCAGTTGCCGAACGGCACTTTCCCTGCCCGCAGCGGCAGCACGGGGACGCCGTGCGCGGCGAGGTGCAGCGCGGTCCGCAGGTGCGCGGCACTCATGCAGCCACCCCCAACCCAGCCGTGGTCGCGAGCGATGCGAGGTAGGCGCGGCCGATCCATTCGGTGTAGGCCGGGGGAAGTGCCTCACGCAGGCGCAGGTGGTCGGTGGACCAGTCGATCCGCTTGGCGGCGCGGATCTCCTCCACGGTGGCCTTGCCGCCGCCCTTGCCGTACGCGGCCACGTAGGGGCCGTCGTGCCACACGCCGTGGCGGTATCCGCGCACCCTGCCTCGATGGCGGGGGTGGGCCGGCTGCACGGTCGTCCACCGGCCGAGTTCGAAGTAGCGGTGCATGAGCACGGCGAGGCCGAACTGTTCCCCGCAGAGCCGGATGTCCTTGCGGACCTCGGAACCGGCCACGTTCTCGATCACGTACGGCCGGCCGGTGCTCTCCAGCGCGGCGCGGGTGGGGGCGATGAGCCTCGGGTAGGTGCGGCCGATCGCGGCGTTGCGGGCGGCGTTGGTGCCCTTGGTCGGGGCGCCCTCGCCCTGACAGGGCGGGGAGGCGTGGATGAAGTCGAAGGTGTGACCGTGGGCGAGGACGAAGGCGACGGCGTCGCCCTGGTGGAAGTCGTCGCCCCGGTAGTCGGGCTGGGGCTCGATGTCCACGCCGGTGATGTGGCAGTCCTCGCCGAACGCGGCGCGGTAGCCCTCGGAGCCGCCACCGATGCAGCAGAAGGCGTCCAGAACCCGGAAGGGCTTGAGCGTGCCCGGCACTCGCCGGATGTCGGTGGGTTGCGTCATGCTGGGAGATCTCCAGTTCCTGGGATGGATGCTGGTTGGTCAGGGCGGCCCCGGACTTTGGCGAGACGGGGGCCGCCCTTGGCGTAGCTACTGGTAGAAGCGGTTGCGCTTGATCACGGCCTTGCGGATGTGGAAGGTGTGGCCGCTCTTGGCCTCGTGGGGCTTGAAGATCTGAACGGCGGCGTATCCGCCGAAGAGGACGGCGGCGAGGGTGATGAGCTGGGTGATGAACGCGGTCAGCGCGGTGATGAACGTGGTGAGCATCAGCAGTCCGCCGCAGACGGCGGCGAACCCGATGCCCCCGAGCGCGACGTTCATCGCCGCCCGCGAGACGGCCGGCTTGTGCGTGACTGGTTCGGCCTTGGCTGCCTCGATGGCGTAGCCGGTGACGACTCGTCCGTCCGGGAGGACGACGGAGGCGACCGTCGGCACGCCCTGCGGCTGGACGGGGGCGAGGGGCGCCACATACGGCGTCGCGGCGGGGGTGATGGGGGTGGGGTGGTGGACGTCCGGCGCCCGTACGGCGGGCGGGTGGTGGCCGTGCTCGGGGTACATGCGGAATCCCTTCCGATGCTCAGTTGGGGAGGTAGAGACACCCCCTGCCGGGGTGTCTGTGGCGGGGGTTTCAGGGGGTTGGCCTGGGGTGCCTCCCTGCCTCCCCGAAACGATGTTTTCGCTGATCAACGCAGGGGAGGCGGGCTGGGGAGGTGGTTGGGGAGTTCTCCCCGCCTCCCCAGCCCGAGTGGAGGTTCCTCCCCGCTATTGGGAGGCGGAAGCGGAACCGTCGGTGTCGCGGTTGGCGAGCGCGCGCAGGACGTGGTCGCGGTGGACGACCATGCGCCCGTGGGACTTCTTCGGCTCCTCGCCCTCGGCCTCCAGCACGCGCTTGAGATCACCGTTGGTCCAGCGGCCGTAGGCGTCCTGGTTGAGCATCGCGAGCCGCTTGAGGACATCGGTCGTGGGCAGGCGCGGGCTGTCGCCGATGGCGGCGGCGATGTCCGCGAGCGGGTCACGCTCCTCGACGCGCTCGATGACGCGCAGGGTGGTCACGCCGTCGCGCAGGGCCTTGGCGCGCTCGGCGATGGCGGTGGCGGGTTCGTCGTCGATGAAGTGCGTGCGCACAGTGATGAACGACTGGCCCCTGGGCATCTCGATGCCGTCGGTGGCCACCACGAGGGTGCCCTTGTCCAGGCCCTGCCGCAGCAGGTGCGGGGCGGCCCCGTCCTCAACGGCCTTGTCGCCCAGCGCCATCTTCGACTGCGACTCGGTGCCCAGCACCAGCGAGGCGCGGGTGTGGGCGCCCTCGCGGACCAGCTTGGGAAGGTTCTGGTCGGTGGGGTCCTGGGTGCCCTGCCACATCAGCACATCCACCGCACGGCCCTGGTTGTGGATCTCGCGGACGGCCATGTAGTAGCGGCTGGTGGCTTTGGAGCCGCCGTAGGGGCGCTTGGCGTCGTCGACGGCCGGGCACATGAACGCCTTCTGTGCCTCATCGACCAGCACGATCAGCGGCGGGAACGTGGAGGTGGGGTCGTTGCGGCGGGCCTCGATCCGCCGGTTCATCTCCTGCACCGCGTCCTCGACCATCTCGGTCGCCTGAATGCAGTGATCGTCGGAGGGGCCCTCGATCAGTACGTCGGCGATGCCCTCGAACATCGACCAGTCGCCGACGCCCTTGAGGTCGGCGATCCAGAACTTCACCGACCGGTCCAGCGCCAGCCACAGGGCGAGGGCCCGCAGGGCGGCGGTCTTGCCCTGGTTGGAGCGCCCGGTGATGAGCAGCATCCGCTGATACGTGCTCAGCTCCGCCGCATCCCCCCGCAGGTCGCGGCCCCACGGGGCCCTGCCGGTCTTGTAGTTCGCGGTCATCGTCTCGTCGGTGACCATCGGCGACGGCCCGATCGGCTCATCGAGGGCACCGGAGTCTGCGATCCACAGCCGGACCGTGCGGGCGGCGGTCGGGATGGTGATGTACACCTCGTGTTCGTGCCGGTTGAGGTTCTCCGCGAGCTTGCGCCGCCGCTGCTGGATCTCGACCGTCGACACCTCCAGCGGCAGCGTCACGTCGACCTCGACACCGCATCCGGCGATCACGATCGGCGAGAGCATCGCGGCGCCCCCGTCGTCCATGCCCTTGATGGCGTTGCGCAGGGCCGACAACCCCAGATGACGCAGGGCCTTGACCACGATGGACGGCGTGATCGGCTCACCCTCACCGCTGCGGACGCTCGCGGGGAGCGCCCACATGGGTGCGGCTTGCTGCTTGCTGCCGACGGCCCACAGGGCGAGCAGGGCGAGGAACGGGCCGATGGAGAGCGCCGGGCCCCACACGATCTGCACGATCCGGATCAGCAGGGCGATGAAGTCGATGGTGGCGGACAGTGGGGTGATGACGTCGCGGATGTCGCCGTTGTTGATGGCCATCACGACCCCGAGCGCGACCAGGGTGCCGATGCTCATGCCCGTGCCGACGGCCACGCCCTTGGCGGCCTCCACGGGGGAGTGGAGCAGGTCCATGCGGCGGTGGTGGCGGGCGGCGCGGAAGCGCTGCAACCGCTCCTCCCACTCCTCGGCCGCTTCCAGGTTCCCCGCGGCTTCGGCGGTCCGGATCATGCGCTCGTAGCGGGAACCGGTACGGCCGTCCCACGTACGGCGGGCCACGATCCGCCCGCCGTTGAACGTGTAGAGGCCGTGCCGCACCACCGCGCGCGCGGCCGTCCTGGTGCGCTCGTGCGTGGCTACACGCTTCACCGCGCGACCGGAGCGCACCCACAGCGGTACCGGCCGCGCTGGCGGGGCGTCGGGGACGACGGTCAGGACGGTGGGCGTGGTGTCGGCGGCCGGGGGGTCGGTGGGCTTGTGGAGGTGGACGACGTTCTCAGACATGCTGGAACTGCTCCTGACTGCCCCGATCGGGGCGGGAGTTGAGGAAAGCCGGGGTGGCCGTGTCCGTGGCAGGGGCGGCCACCCCGGCATGTGGCTGGTCAGAACCAGCGGGACGACTTCTTGGCGGCCTTGGCGCGGGCGGCCTCGGTGATCAGGCGCTGACGCTCACCGTGCAGGGCGGTCAGCTCCGCGTTCAGCCGCATCTCGACGGCGGAACCGATGGAGTCCATGCGGTCCTCGGCACCGGTCGTGCTGCGGCCCTTGTGGACGCTGCGCGCACCGCCGGCCATGGCACGGGTCATGGACAGGCGTTCACGGCTGGTCAGCGGCCACCACTCACCCCGCCGCACGGCTTCCAGCTTCTTCGTGGTCGCCCGGATCTCTCGGTCAAGGCGGCGGATGTCGGAGTTGCTCATGTCGCACTCCCAGGTGAGGGGGAAGGGGAATCGCAGGGCACGCAGGTGCCGAGCGAGGTGGGGATGACGTATCCGGCATCGCGCCGGCAGGCCGGACACAGGCGGCGGGCAGCGTTGGCCTTGGCGAGCGCCGCCCACTTCGCGGGAGTCATGGGTCGCACTGGCTTGGCCAGGTCGACGCGGTACAGGTAGGCGACCAGCGGCCCCCGCTGGCGGCGGGGACGCTCCAACTGCGCGGCCACGTCCTGGCCGCCGGGCCGCAGGCCGCGCGCCCGGAGTTGGCGGCGGGTGGCGTAGCCGTCCGGGGCGAGGTGCCATCGGTAGACCGGCAGCGTGGCCATCAGATCGCCGACGCGGTGGCCCGCTCAGCGAGCAGGGCATCCCGCAGCTTGCGGGCGTTGGCCGGCGAGGTGCGGATCGCACGGCGGATGCCCTCGGCGGTCACCTTGGCATCCGGCAGACCAGCCGTCGCCGTCCGTGCCTCGGCGAGCAGCTCGTCCGGGGTGCGCTTGGGCCGGGGCGATCGGGCCGCCTCGGGAAGCCTGCCGGTTGCCCGGCGCGGCCGGGTCGATTCCGCCGGAACCGTCCGCCGTACCGGGGCCGGGGCGGCGGGCTCGATCGGGGCGGGTATGGCGGGCAGTGGCTTGAGCGGAGGAATCGACTTGCCCAGGTCGACGGCGACCGGATCGGGCACCGACAGCCGGGTCAGTGTCACCTCCGGGGCAGGGGTCGATTCCCGCAGATCAGCCGTAGACCGTTTCATTGCGGTCTCGGTAGATTCCTCCGCATTCGCGAACGGGTTGGGATCGGGGGCGGTGGTGGTGTCGAGCATCGACGCGAGTGCGGCGTCCGCGCCGGCGGTGACCCGATCGCGCTGCACGTCCAGCAGCCTCGATCCGAGCGCCACATCGCCGACACCGACCTTGCGGACCAGGCGCCACGACTTGCGCTCTGACCATCGCTTGACCAGGTCGCTGGGGTGGTTGGCGGCGCGGGCGTGGTGGTAGGCGAGCGCCTGCACCAGATCGGCGGTACGCCGCTCGTTCTCCGCGTCCCGGCCGTCGGTGTGCACGACGATCCGCCGGGCGAGGAACGCCATGCCCTCCGCCGACACCGACATACCCAGCGGTGTCAGGGCGAAGATGACCGTCCGGCCCAGGTCCGGCGCGGCCATCGCGGCCATCACGGACGCGGCGGCCGGCAGCACCCACAAGCCCGTGCGGACCACGCGCGGGGAGGACTGCCCCAGCATGGTCAGCCCCAGCAGGACCAGGGCGAGAACGGCTGTTGCGCCCTCACCGGCCGCGACCGCGCCGAGGGCGGTTCCCTTGCCGTAGGCGTGGCTGATGTTGCTGTACGTGCCGTACCCGCCCGCCACACCGGTGGCGAGCATCGGCACGAACGCGGCGGCCAGCACGGCGATCTGCGGCTTCGTCAGCTCCCGGCGCTCACTCATGCCGCACTCCCGGCAGCGATCAGGGCTGCGACGATGAGCAGGGCCCCGCCCGCACAGGTCAGGTCGACCGCGCGACGCAGGCTCGTGAACTTGACGACGGCGAGGCGGGACAGGCCCGCGATGTCCGCGCTGAGGTCGCCGCCCGCCAGGGTGGTCGTGATCTCCTCGGCGGTCAGCGTCGCCCACAGCGGGAAACCGTGCCGGCCCTTGAGGTTCGGCCGCACCGACCGCAGCAGCAGACTGGCCGCCGCGACCAGCAGCGCCATCCCGAACCCGCCGACCGCGTACGCGGCGGGGGTGAGCGGCATGTCCTTGGCGACCGTCCAGGCGCCGGCCAGGACCGCGCCGACGAACGCCAGCAGCAGGCCGGTCTTGGTGTCGGTCCGGGCGATCTCCGCCTTCACCTCGGCGTGCGCGGCGGTCAGCTTCGGGTCGGTGGCGCTCACGCGGCACCTCCCGGCAGCATCGCGCCGACGGCGTGGTTGGCCAGGTCCCGCCGCGCGGCCAGCACGCGGTTGCGGGCCCGGCGGATGCGGCGGGCGTCCAGCTCGGTCGGGGTGCGGTCGAGGGTGATGATCTGCGCGTCGAGCAGGTCGACCTCCGCCAGAATCGCGGGCATCTCCTCCTCGATCGCGTCCAACTCCGCGTCGGTCGGTTCGATCCAGTCGGCGAACGCGGTAACAGCGTCCTGAACAGTCACGATGGACTTCATGGGTCGTGGTCTCCCTAGCAGGTGAAACGGCCCGAACAGCACCCCTGGAGTTGGCCCTCCGGGGGTGCGCGCCGTTGTGGGGTGATCAGCCACGCGGAACGCGCGGCACGGCCGCAGAAACGGTCGGAGCGCCCCGAGCGAGATTCGATCTCGCGCCCTTCACGGCTGAATGCCGGGGCGACGTGCATGTCTCCTTCGGGGGTGCCGCGCCCGTATCAGGTAGCGCGGCATGACCCCGTTGTAGGCGTATGGAGACGTGACCTTTCGGTCTAAGCCCTCCCGAATGACCAGGGTCGGGTGCGCCCTCGGCCCGCTCTGTCCCGGACCCCTTGACCTCAATGGGCCCTGGTTCAGGGCGTATTGAGGTCCGGCACCCGCTGTCCGGTGAACCGACCGGCGGGCACATCCCTAAGGTTCCCTAGGGTTCCCTGCGGTGTCAAGCAGTAAGCTAGGGAACCCCAGGGAAGTGACGACAGGGAGCGGACAACATGGCAGGCCAGGCCGACAATCGGGCGCCATACGCGAGGATCGCCGCCCACTACGCGGAGCTGATTACGTCTGGTCAGCTACAGCCGGGCACTCTGTTGCCGAGCATCAAGAACCTCTCGGAAGAGTGGAAGGTGAGCACGGCGACAGCCGAGAAAGCCCTGCGCAAGCTGCGCAACGAGGGGCTCGTCCGTGGCATCCACGGCATCGGGACCGAAGTGCTGGACCAGCCGGCCCCGATGTCGTCCGGGGCGCAGAGGCAGGACCGGGGACGCCGTACCGGATCTAGCTGGGGGGCAGGCGAGCGATCCGACTCGCATCAGGCTGACGTGGTGCCCGCACCCGAAGAAGTGGCACAAGCGCTGGACATTCAACCCGGATCCGACGTGGTGCGCCGTAGCCGCGTTTACCGGGACCGGCACGGCATCGTCGCTCACAGTACGTCGTGGATTCCCGCTCGGTACGGGAAGCTGATCCCTCAGCTGGCAGAGAGCGAGCGTTTGACAGGGGGAACGTCGCTCCAGCTCATCGCCCAGGCAACTGGTCACCCAATCAGTCACCGCATCGACACCGCTTCCGCGCGCCTGGTGACACCGGAGTACGCCCGCCTTCTGGAGTTGGACCCTGACCACCCGCCGACGGACCCGGTGGTCGTGATGACAGCCAAGTTCGTGGACAGCGAGGGCAGCATCGTTGAGTACGGCGTGGACCTCGGCGGTCCCGGCCGGACATGGCGCACAGAGTCGGAGGTCACCTCGTGACCCTCGTGGGCAGCCAACTAGTGAGTGCGCTTGGGGACCGCCAGGAAGGACCCCCTAAAGCCCGGAGAGCTGGCACAATCACGCCCGAAGTCGAGGCGGAGGTGTCCGCCATCTCCCGACCCGTGACGAAACCGATGCCACTACATCCACCGTACTGCGTCCTTATGGCCGGGCTCCCCGGCTCTGGTAAGACGACTCTTTCCCGCGCCCTAACAGCCCGTGGGTTCATACGACTGTGCCCAGACGAAGAGATGTTCCGCCGACACGGTGTCTATGGCGTGGACTTCCCCCGAGGCATCTTCCCTGTCCTTGAGCGACCCGTCCTCGAAGACGTGGCGGTCGACCTCCGAGAGCACCTCAAGGCCGGGCACGATGTCGTGGTTGATCACGGCTTTTGGACCCCGGAGGACCGGGATAAATGGCGAACCATCGCCACGGATGTTGGCGCAACTCCTGTGCTGGTCTACCTCGCAGTCAGCCATGACGAGCTGTGGGCAAGGATCAGCAAGCGCAACGAGTTCCATGCGAATGATCCCAATTCCATCTACTTCTCGGAAAGCGACCTACAACGGTATCGCACCCGGTTCATCCCCCCGCAGGCAGACGAACCGCATGTGCTGTACGACGGTGATCCGGCGACCGTGATCGCGACCCTCGAAGCCTCCAACCCTTAAACTAGCACTTGGGACGCCAATGAATGATCCTGAATTGTTTTCCTCCCTGGTGAAAGGAAGGCAGGCCGCAGAAGACCACATGAAGTTCATGTGGAACAGTGGGCTTTTTTGGCGCGAGGTGACCGTAACCGACATCCTGTTTCAGCATTCTGCGCCACATGTTCGCCCGATCGAGTTCACACAGAACCAAGAGGGTGAGCTTGGAGCCGACTGGCTATGGTGGTGGATAGATCCGTCTGGCGACTGCTTCGGCATGCTAGTTCAGGCGAAGAGTCTGAAGCGCGAGCGGGGCAGATGGTATGTGGACTTCAACTATCGAGGCGGACATCAAATTGCGCGCCTGATGCAAACTGCTGCTCACTTCGAAGTACCTGCGGCGTACATCTTGTACTGTGGCGATACCTCGTACCGGGCGGGTTTAACGTGCGGATCGCGAGTGCATGATGACACCTGCCATCGCTGTTCTCGTGCCAGCGTTTCCATCATAGACGGCATCGGAGCCAAAAAGCTTTCGCTGCTACCTGAGTCTGTAGGTGAAAATGCGTTTCAATTTTCGTCGCCCCTCGAAGATATTGCCGACCCGAACAGCAGCACAGATTGGCTCTCCCGCCCGATCGGCCCAGTCCTGCGGAATTTCGTAACTGGTCCCGAGTCCGGCGCCCGTAAAGTGGCTCTGACGATTTTTCAGCTAGCTATGCGAACAATGATATTCAACTATGCGGGGTCAGCTTGGGAGAAGGTCGATATATCGTCGTCATACTTCCTTCAGGGTTGGCGAAATGAGGTTCCGCAGTACGTCCGAGACGCGATAGTGGGAAATTCTGCCCCTCCGGAGGTCAGTCGCGATATTGCGGGCATTGTGGTTCTTCAGTTCTGAGACGAGCTTCTTATTTACTTGCGGTCAAATGGCCGGCGCAGCTATCGCCGACCTTATCGCTGTTTTTTCCATCGGGGCATGTTGTGTTTTTCCACTTAACGCCAACGATTGATGCCCCTTCCAGCTTTGCGCCAGTAAGGTCCGCACCCGTCAAGTCGGCATTGTCGAGCTTAGCTCTCGTTAGGTCGGCATCCCGTAGATTTGCGTTGACTAGCTTGGCATTCTTTAGAACCGCAAAGGGCTCCTTCGGGGCCGGAGGGTTAGATGCCCAGGCGAACGCGACAATCCCAAGAGCGGCGACTGACGTAGCCATGAGGAGGGTTCTCAGCGAGCGGCGAAACTGCCCTTCGAGCACCCGTGTCTGCGACATGGCTTCTATGTCGATAATGCGTTCATCTAGTTTTTCTATATCCTCGATTTTCTCCTTGCGCTGAGCTTCGTCGGCATCCTCTCCCAGCGCCATTAGGGCCCTATTTTCCTTTTCTCTCTCGTCTATAATTTTCTGCGGGCTGTCGAAACCTTGCAAATACTTTCCGTGTGTGCCGAAGAAAGTGATCGCAGGCTCTATCCTCTTCCTGCTCTTCCTCTTTTTTCTTAAATCTTTATCGAGCCACGGTTTGTCTGCGGGTGGCTCCCAATTTGATGCAAGTTCCTCCACTGTGACCGTAACGGGAAGGAGGAGTCGCACGGCTATCCATATGGCCCAGACCACAGCAACAAGGCCAAGGATCGCCCCTGCTATGGCTATAAAGAGTCTCGAACCTGGCTCCAGCTTGCCGACGTTGGACAGCTGGCTGCCCGCAAGCAGAGCTGCCCCGACAGCTGCAAAACTGCCTATGAGCCATTTTGCGGCATCTCGAATCGAGCGATTAGCGAACAGCAATGCCGTCCTGTTGTCGTCGGGCATCTCTGGATCCGGTCCTGTGATGGCCATGAGGGCTCCTAGTACCCCGGCCGGTACACCACGCGCGGAGGGAGATTCTTGATTACTATCCGGGAATCCTCTTCTTCGAGGATCTCTCGCTGGCTCCCTACCTTTCCCGTAGCTTGGCTTCTGTCGGCGACTTCGATTGACCCCTCATTGTAGTGATCCGCTGCGGCCTTGCTTTGGCCGGCAGTCAAGACCTGGTCGTCGTCACTCAGACTCGGTGCCCGCTCTATTTGCTGAATCTTATAGGGGACGGTCAGTGTATCGTTTTCCAGATTTGCCCTTTGGAGTGGAATCAGTAGGCCTGAATCTACTTGCGCGAAAACGGCCTCATCGCCCTTGGCGTGCACTGCCCTAACCTGACCAGCGGACTTTCCGTCCTCCGTTTTCACCTCGATCTTTCGGGCTGGCTCGAATTCAGAGACGTCCATCAAAGTCCCCTAAGGTCAGGTGATCGGTTCTCCTCCTCATGGTGCGTCGGGAAGGTGGAATCTGCATCTCGGCCCCGGCTGGCATAGCTGGGCACGCAGCCTGCGTCGGTTGTCCAGTTCACGCATGTCCATCACGTAGAGCTGCATCCACCTGCGTAGTAGGAGTAGTTGTGGGACCTCCCTGGGGCAGCGAGTAGGTAGAGGGCTGACAGCCCAGCTCAGGGGGTGCCTCGTGCACGGTCTGTAAATCTGCCGATGCGCATGAGCGGGGCCGTCTGTGGGCCGTCAAAGGGCGGCCCAAGGCGACCAACGACGACCAACGACGACTGCTCGGCCAACTGCCAGCGCTGCATCGACGTCGTTCGCCCGAGATCGCTCACGGACCACAACACTTCCTGCGCAACAAGAAGCAGGAGTGGGAGGAGTACCGCTCCGAGGTCACCGCGTTCGAGCTGCGGAAGAACCTGCCGGTGCTGTAGGGCGCACCCACAGGCTTTCACGCGGACCCGCCGCAGTGGGAGCAGCCACCGGCTGTCTTCCCGCTGCGGCGGTGTCGTGGGCAGTGCGTGTGCGTGGTCGCGTGCCATGGGTCGCGAGATTGCGTCATGATGCGCTCATGACCGCATACGTCGACGTCTCCACCGTCCACCGAAAGGCCGATGCCGCGTAACCGGCCCGGCGCACTGCGCGCGGCACGGCGCGTACGACACCGTCCGTTCCGGTGGGACACGCCCTCACCGGACCGCATCCACGGCCTCTCGGCCCGCACCAGCCTCGCCGTCCACCGGTTCGAGGCCCTGTCGCACCACTACGACGTCTTCCCCGGCGTCACCGACCGAGCGCTCCGGCGCTACCGGGCGTTCCTCATGCCTCCCGGCCGCCGGCCCCGCTATCCGTTCCTGGAGGAGTGCGCGTGCCGCGGCTGCTCACTCCTGGACGTGCGGCACGCGCGTGACGTCCTCGGCGCCGTTCTTCGCGGCCTTCCGCGTCGGCCCCGCACCGAGCTGGGGCGCAAGGTCGCCGCCCTCGACGCGGTCTACCTGGACCGCACCCTCCCCGACCCGTTCGCCGACGTACGCCGGGAGTGGCGGCCCGACGTGTGGTGGTACCGCCGCCTCGAAGGCTGCCGGTACGCCGCGACGGGCGTCGTCTGATGGGCGCGCCCGCGCCCGTCCTGCCGGGCCGGCCCGACGTCAGCCCTTCGCCTCCCTGCCGAGGAACCGGGCCAGCACCGCCACCCCGGCCGGCAGCGCCACGAGGTGACCGACGGCCAGGGCGGCGCCTCGCGACGCGGTCAGGACCGGAACGGCCCAGGTCACCGCCGCCGCCACCAGCACGGTGACCGTCATCAGGGCGAGCAGCGCGGCGATCACGGCCGGCCCGCGTGGCCGTGCCCCCGCCCGGTACAGCTCCGCCGCGGGCCCCACCGCGACCAGGGTCGTCATCAGGGCGGCGAGGCCGGGATCGGGCAGCCACCCGAACGGCCACCCCACCAGGGCGACGGCCGCGGAGAAGCCGAGCCCCACGCACTCCAGCAGAACGGTGGCCACCACCGGCTCCCACACCACCCGCTCCGACCGCGCCCCGCCCGTTCCCGCGGCCCCTCCGGATCCCGCCCCGTCCGACCTCGCCCCCGCCGCCACTTCCGCTCCCGCTCCCGCCACCGCTCCCGCCTCGTCCGCTCCCGCTCCCGCCACCGCTTCCGCTTCGTACGCTCCCGCTCCCGCCACCGCTTCCGGTTCCGCCTCGGTCGTTCCCGACACCGCTTCCGGTTCCGCCTCGGTCGTTCCCGACACCGCTTCGGGTTCCGCTGCCGCGCCGGGTCGCGCTCCGTCCGGTTCCCTCCGGCTCATCCCCATCGGGCCCCCTAGACGGCGCCAGATCCGGCCGCTCCGCCCGTATCCCCTCATCGGCCCACCTCTCCACCACAGCCACCCACGCCCCTCGCTCCACCCCTCCCCACCGAATCCCCCGCCCATCCGACCGACGCTTGCCCCAGGTACTCCGGTTAGGCTCAGGCCGTACGACCTTGATCCTTGATCGGGCTCGATCGATGCGGGAGGCCGGGGATGACGGCGCCGGGGCGCAGGAGCAGCACGTTCTCGCGACTGCTGCGGCACGGTTTCACGGACCCCTCGGCGGCCGAGCGGCTGCTGGAGAGTACGGAGCTGGCGACCGTACGCAGTGATCCGGTGCTGCTGGACGCGCTGGGGGCGACCGCCGATCCGGACCTCGCGCTCGCGGGGCTCGTCCGGCTGCTGGAGAGGCAGCCGGACCACACGGACCGGCGCAAGGTGCTGGACACACTGACCGCGGCGAAGCCGCTGCGGGACCGGCTGCTGGGGGTGCTCGGGGCCTCCGCCGCACTGGGCGAGCACCTCGCACGGCACCCGCACGACTGGCAGGCGCTCGTCACCTACGAACCGCAGGACCTGCATCCGGGGGTCGAGGAGTTCGAACGCGGCCTCGCCGAGGCCACCGACCCCGTCTCCCTGCGGGTCGCCTACCGCCGCTGTCTGCTGTCGATCGCCGCCCGTGACGTGTGCGGCACCACCGATGTCGCCCAGGCCGCCGCCGAACTCGCCGACCTCGCCACCGCCACCCTCCGCGCCGCCCTCGCCATGGCGAGCGCGGCCGCGCCCGAGGACGCGGCGCTGTGCCGGCTCGCGGTGATCGCGATGGGCAAGTGCGGCGGCCACGAGCTGAACTACGTCTCCGACGTCGACGTCATCTTCGTCGGGGAGACCGCCGACGGCGCCGACGAGCAGGCGGCCATCCGCGCGGCCACCCGGCTCGCCTCGCACATGATGCGGATCTGCTCCGAGACGACCGTCGAGGGCAGCATCTGGCCCGTCGACGCCAACCTGCGGCCGGAGGGCCGCAACGGCCCGCTCGTACGGACGCTCAGCAGCCACCTCGCCTACTACCAGCGGTGGGCGAAGACCTGGGAGTTCCAGGCCCTGCTGAAGGCCCGTCCGGTGGCCGGGGACCTCGACCTGGGGGAGCAGTACGTCACCGCGCTCGAACCCCTCGTGTGGAAGGCGGCCGAGCGGGAGAACTTCGTGGCCGACGTACAGCGCATGCGCCGCCGGGTCGTCGAGAACATCCCGGCCGCCGAGATCGACCGCCAGCTGAAGCTGGGGCCGGGCGGCCTGCGGGACGTCGAGTTCGCCGTGCAGCTGCTCCAGCTGGTCCACGGGCGCGCCGACACCTCGCTGCGCAGCGGCACCACCCTCGACGCGCTGGGCGCACTCGCCGCCGGCGGATACGTGGGCCGCGTCGACGCCGCCCAACTCGACGCCGCCTACCGCTTCCTGCGCTCCATGGAGCACCGCATCCAGCTCTACCGGCTGCGCCGCACCCACCTCGTCCCCGAGGACGAGAACGACCTGCGGCGCATCGGCCGCTCGCTGGGCCTGCGCACCGAGCCGGTCGCCGAGCTGCATCGCGAGTGGCGGCGCCACGCGGCCGTCGTACGGCGACTGCACGAGAAGCTGTTCTACCGACCGCTCCTCGACGCCGTCGCCCAACTCGCGCCCGGTGAGGCAAGGTTGAGCGCCGACGCGGCCCGCGAACGGCTCGTCGCGCTCGGCTACGCCGACCCGGCCTCCGCCCTGCGCCACCTGGAGGCCCTTGCCTCCGGCGTCACCCGCAAGGCCGCCATCCAACGCACCCTCCTGCCCGTCCTGTTGGGCTGGTTCGCCGACTCCGCCGACCCGGACGCCGGACTCCTCAACTTCCGCAAGGTCTCCGACGCCCTCGGCAAGACCCCCTGGTATCTGCGGCTGTTGCGCGACGAGGGCGCCGCCGCAGAGAACCTCGCCCGGGTCCTGTCCGCCGGGCGCCTCGCCCCCGACCTCCTCATGCGCGCCCCCGAGGCCGTCGCCCTCCTCGGCGACGGCGACGGCGGCGCCGGCGGCCTGGAACCCCGCGGCCGCGCCCACCTCGAACAGGAGATCCTCGCCGCCGTCGGCCGCGCCGACGGCGCCGCCCAGGGCGTCACGGCCGCACGCGGCGTACGGCGCCGCGAACTCTTCCGTACGGCCGCCGCGGACATCGTCGGCTCCTACGGCACCGAGGCGTCCCCGGCCACCGCCGACCAGGGCGCGCTGGTCGACCTCGTCGGCGGCGCGATCTCCGACCTCACCGCGGCGACCCTCGCGGGCACCCTGCGCGCGGTCGTCCGCGAGGGCTGGGGCGACACCCTGCCCACCCGGTTCGCCGTCATCGGCATGGGCCGCTTCGGCGGCCACGAACTGAACTACGGCTCCGACGCCGACGTCCTGTTCGTCCATGAGCCGTGGGAGGGCGCCGACGAGCAGGAGGCGGCCCGCGCCGCGAACACGGTCGTCGCCGAGATGCGCCGCCTGCTCCAGCTCCCCAGCGCCGACCCGCCGCTCCTCATCGACGCCGACCTGCGCCCCGAGGGCAAGTCCGGCCCCGTCGTGCGGACCCTGAACTCGTACGAGGCGTACTACCGCCGGTGGTCCCTGGTCTGGGAGTCCCACGCCCTGCTGCGGGCCGAGCCGGTCGCCGGGGACGAGGATCTCGGCCGCCGCTTCGTCGACCTCATCGACCCGCTCCGCTATCCGGCGGACGGCCTCGCGGAGGACGCGGTCCGCGAGATCCGCCGGCTGAAGGCCCGCATGGAATCGGAGCGGCTGCCGCGCGGCGCCGACCCGACCCTCCACACCAAGCTCGGCCGCGGCGGTCTCTCCGACGTCGAGTGGACCGTCCAGCTCCTCCAGCTCCGTCACGGGCGGCGCGTGCCGGGCCTGCGCACGACCCGTACGCGGGCCGCGCTGGGCGCGGCGCGGGAGGCCGGCCTCGTCACGGACGAGGAGGCGGCGACCCTCGACGAGGCGTGGGTCCTCGCGACGCGTGTCCGCAACGCGGTCATGCTGGTCCGGGGGCGGGCCGGCGACACGTTCCCGTCCGACAGCCGTGAGGTGGCCGCGGTGGGGCGTTACCTGGGGTACGGGCCGGGGCATGTGGGGGACATGCTCGACGACTACCGGAGAACTACGCGGCGGGCTCGGGCGGTGGTGGAGGACTTGTTCTACGGCACGTGAGGGTGGGGGCCGGGCGCGTAGGGGTCGGGGCCGGGCGCCTGATGTCTCGGGGGTGCGCGGTTCGTCGGAGGGTGCGGGCTCGTTGTGGTTTCTCGCGCAGTTCCCCGCGCCCCTGAAAAGCGACCGGGGCTGCGCCCCGTGCCTTTCAACGGCGCCACGGGGATGACAGGCCGGACCGCTGGCCCAAGCCTTCAGGGGACCGCGCGGGACCTCGCACCCTGGGAGTCCACGGAACTGCGCCGCCCCGGCGGCGGCACCGTCACCGTCACGGCCACCCCCGCGCTGCACGGGCCGGAAGCGCTAGGGACGCAGGCGGTCGAGGCTGTCTCGGGCGAGGTCATCGGGTCGTGCTGACCGCCCCCGACCTCTCCACCGTCCATGTCACCGGGGACACGCCTCACTGGCGGTGGTCAAGGAGGCAGCGGAGCGGTTCGGTCCGGTGGACACCGTGGTGATGTTCGCGGGCGCTCCCCGCATCGGCATCTTCGACAACGCCCTGCTCGTCCATGACGGCGCCCAGACCGCCGAAGCCGCGCGGATCCTCGGCGCCCGCCGGGTCGTGCCGGTCCACTGCGACAGCTGGGGCCACTTCACCGAGGGCCGCGGCGAACTGATCGCCTCGTTGACCGACGCGGGCCTCGCCGACCGCCTTCAGGTGGGCTGAACCCGGCGACCGTGGGATCGGCGCGGTGCGCCGTGATGGGCGCGGTGCGCCGCGCTACGCCTTCACCGGCGCCATGATGCGGCCCCCGTCACCCACGGTCACCTGACGCGGCAGCGCGTACGGCATCGATCCGTACCAGAGCCGTGCCACCGCGTAGCCGAAGGCCAGGCAGAGCATGCCACCGACCGCGTCCAGCCAGAAGTGGTTGGCGGTGGCGACGATGACCACGAGCGTCAGCGCGGGATAGAGGAGGCCCAGCACCCGCACCCACGGCACCGAGGCCAGCGCGAAGATCGTCAGGCCGCACCACAGGGACCAGCCGATGTGCATGGAGGGCATGGCCGCGTACTGGTTGGACATGTTCTTCAGGTCGCCGGACGCCATGGAGCCCCAGGTCTGGTGCACCACGACCGTGTCGATGAAGTGCTCGCCGGTCATCAGGCGCGGCGGGGCCAGCGGGTAGAAGTAGTAGCCGACCAGGGCCACCGCCGTCGTCGCGAACAGCACCAGACGCGTCGCCGCGTAACGACCGGGATGACTACGGTAGAGCCACACCAGGACACCGAGCGTGACCACGAAGTGCAGCGTCGCGTAGTAGTAGTTCATGCCGACGATCAGCCATGTGACCGAATTCACCGCATGGTTGATCGTCTGCTCGACCGCGATCCCCAGGTGGTGCTCGACCTTCCAGATCCAGTCGGCGTTGGTGAGGGCCTGGGCCTTCTGCTCCGGGACCGCGTTGCGGATCAGCGAGTAGGTCCAGTAGCTCACCGCGATCAGCAGGATCTCGAACCAGACACGCGGGCGGCGCGGAGCCCTCAGCCGCTGCAGACGCCGCTGCTCCGGCGCGTCCGTGACGGACCGCGGAGCGGCCTGCTCCCGGCCTTCCTCCAGTGTCGTCACGGTCGTTTCACCCATGGGCACAGAGTCTGCCAGATAAGCCATCCCCCACCGATCATCCTCTGGTCGGGTTCTCTCCGCACATTCTCCGGGGTCCCACCAGGGGTCGTCTCATACGCACGTATTGTCCCCACCCCCGTTCTCTCCGCCTCAAGGACGACTGCGGTCCCCAGGCGCCGAAGCGGTCGACCCCCGCACCACCAGCTCCGGCATGAACACGAACTCGCTGTGCGGCGCCGGAGTCCCGCCGATCTCCTCCAGCAACGTGCGCACCGCCGCCTGCCCCATCGCCGGGACCGGCTTGCGGATCGTCGTCAGCGGCGGGTCGGTGAAGGCGATCAGCGGGGAGTCGTCGAAGCCGACCACCGAGACGTCCCGGGGGACCTCCAGGCCCCGCTGCCGGGCCGCCCGGATGGCGCCCAGCGCCATCATGTCGCTCGCGCACACCACCGCCGTGCAGCCCCGGTCGATGAGTGCCGTCGCCGCCGCCTGACCGCCCTCCAGGGTGTAGAGGGAGTGCTGGACCAGCTCGGTCTCGATGGCCGCGGCGTCCAGGCCCAACAGCTCCTGCATCGTGCGGACGAACCCCTCGATCTTGCGCTGCACGGGCACGAACCGCTTGGGGCCGAGGGCCAGACCGATGCGGGTGTGGCCCAGTGACGCCAGATGCGTCACCGCCAGACTCATCGCCGCGCGGTCGTCCGGCGAGATGAAAGGCGCCTGCACCTTGGGGGAGAACCCGTCGACGAGCACGAAGGGCACGCCCTGCGCGCGCAGTTGCTCATAGCGCTGCATGTCCGCGGAGGTGTCCGCGTGGAGCCCGGAGACGAAGATGATGCCGGCGACACCGCGGTCGACGAGCATCTCCGTCAACTCGTCCTCGGTGGATCCGCCGGGAGTCTGGGTGGCGAGGACCGGGGTGTAACCCTGCCGGGTCAGTGCCTGCCCGATGACCTGGGCCAGCGCCGGGAATATCGGGTTCTCCAGCTCCGGGGTTATGAGGCCCACCAGACCCGCGCTGCGCTGCCGCAGCCGTACCGGCCGCTCGTAGCCCAGTACGTCGAGGGCGGCCAGGACGGACTGGCGAGTGGTCGCGGCGACGCCCGGCTTCCCGTTCAGGACGCGGCTGACAGTCGCCTCGCTGACCCCCGCCTGGGTTGCGATGTCGGCAAGCCGTGTGGTCACAGGACCGGACTGTACCGGCCGGGCATCCGCTTGCCCACCGCCCCGGCGTCGGGTACGGGCGGGGGTGCGGCCCACTGCGGGCTGCTGCGTCATCGCGGTCCCTCGTGATTCTGGTCGGTGTCCGTGGGGGCGCCCCTGCGCGAAGAGATGGAATTCGCAAGAGCTGACGGGCTGATGATTCCCGTCCCTGCCATCGTGTGGCAAGAGCTTGCAGAGTCTTTCACGACCGCCCACACCCACCTTGATCGGCCCCGATACCGGGTTGCGGGGTAGTTGAGCGCAGGTCACGACGGAGTAACCATCACCGCTTCTTGCATTTTTTTGCAGCAAGGTCTTTCGTCCGGCTTACATCGCTGTTACGTTCGGCCACGCCCGGCGGCGGCGACGACGCGCCGGCACTCGGAGGGGGTCGGACGGGGCCTTCCTCCCAGCACACGGGCTTAACCCTCAAGGAGATCTCATGCGGCGTGGCATAGCGGCCACCGCGCTGGTGGCGTCCCTCGCCCTCGCGGCGACGGCCTGCGGCGGAAGTGACAGCGGCGACTCGGCCGGCGGTCCGGTCACCATCACCTGGTGGGACACGTCCAACGCCACCAATGAGGCACCGACGTACAAGGCCTTGGTCAAGGAGTTCGAGGCCGCCAACAAGGACATCAAGGTCAAGTACGTCAACGTGCCCTTCGACCAGGCGCAGAACAAGTTCGACACCGCCGCCGGCTCCAAGGGCGCCCCGGACATCCTGCGCTCCGAGGTCGGCTGGACGCCCGCCTTCGCCAAGAAGGGCTTCTTCCTGCCGCTGGACGGCACCGAGGCCCTCGCGGACCAGGACAAGTTCCAGCCCAACCTGATCAAGCAGGCCCAGTACGACGGCAAGACCTACGGCGTCCCGTTCGTCACCGACACCCTCGCGCTGGTCTACAACAAGGAGCTGTTCGAGAAGGCCGGCATCAAGGAGGCCCCCAAGAGCTGGGCCGACCTGAAGAAGGCCGCCGCCACCATCAAGAGCAAGACCGGCGTCGACGGCTACTGGGGCTCCACCCAGGCGTACTACGCCCAGTCCTTCCTCTACGGCGAGGGCGCCGACACCGTCGACGTCGCCGCCAAGAAGATCACGGTCAAGTCCCCCGCGGCCGTGAAGGGCTACGAGACCTGGCTGAGCCTGTTCGACGGCAAGGGCCTGCACAAGGCGGACACCACCGCCGACGCCTACGCCCACATCCAGGACGCCTTCGTCAACGGCAAGGTCGCCTCGATCGTCCAGGGCCCGTGGGAGATCACGAACTTCTACAAGGGCGCCGCGTTCAAGGACAAGGCCAACCTGGGCATCGCCACCGTCCCGGCCGGCTCCACCGGCAAGGCGGGCGCCCCGACCGGCGGCCACAACCTCTCGGTCTACGCCGGCTCCGACAAGGCGCACCAGGAGGCCTCGCTGAAGTTCGTGAAGTTCATGACCTCGGCGAAGTCCCAGGAGACCATCGCCCTGAAGAACTCCACGCTGCCCACGCGTGACGACGCCTACACGACCGAGGTCAAGGCCGACCCGGGCATCGCCGGCTACCAGACGGTCCTCGCCGCCGCCCAGCCGCGTCCCGAGCTGCCCGAGTACAGCTCGCTGTGGGGCCCGCTCGAGACCGAGCTGCTCGCCATCGCCGGTGGCAAGAAGTCCCTGGACAAGGGGCTGAGCAGCGCGGAGACCTCGATCGCCAAGCTGGTCCCGGACTACAGCAAGTGACCCCGTGTGGCCGCCGCGTCCGACCGACCTGTGGGGGGACGGACGCGGCGGCCACCGGCCCGCGCACCAGCCGGAACCGGCCCGCGTACCAGCCAGCCCGATCTTCCAGTGATCTTCCAGAAGGTGTCGAACGATGACAGTCGCCATCGACCGAGCGACCGGCAAGCGCCGCGGTGAGCCGGGCGGGCGCCCGGGTCCGCTGTCGCGTCTGAAGCACTCCTACCAGCGCCACTGGTACGCCTACGCGATGATCGCCCCGGTGGTCGTCGTGCTCGGTGTCCTCGTGGTGTATCCGCTGGTCCGCGGCTTCTACCTCACGCTCACCAACGCCAACAGCCTCAACTCGGCGCGCACCATCGGCGTCAACCACATCGAGGCGACCTACGAGTTCATCGGCTTCGACAACTACGCCGACATCCTGTGGGGCCCCACCGCCTACGACCGCTTCTGGTCGCACTTCATCTGGACGATCGTCTGGACGGCGCTCTGCGTCACCCTGCACTACGTCATCGGCCTCGGCCTCGCGCTGCTGCTCAACCAGAAGCTGCGCGGCCGCACCTTCTACCGGCTGATCCTGGTCCTGCCCTGGGCGGTGCCCACCTTCGTCACCGTGTTCGGGTGGCGGTTCATGCTCGCCGACGGCGGCATCATCAACGCCGGCCTCGAAGCACTGCACCTGCCGGCCCCGCTGTGGCTGGAGGACACCTTCTGGCAGCGGTTCGCCGCGATCATGGTGAACACCTGGTGCGGTGTGCCGTTCATGATGGTCTCGCTGCTCGGCGGCCTCCAGTCCATCGACGCCTCCCTGTACGAGGCCGCCGAGATGGACGGCGCGAGCGCCTGGCAGCGCTTCCGCTACGTCACCCTGCCGGGTCTGCGCTCGGTCAGCTCCACCGTCGTCCTGCTCGGGGTGATCTGGACCTTCAACCAGTTCGCCGTCATCTTCCTGCTGTTCGGCGACACCGCGCCCGAGGCGCAGATCCTCGTGACCTGGGCGTACTACCTCGGCTTCGGTCAGCAGCCGCGTGACTTCGCACAGTCGGCCGCCTACGGCATCCTGCTGCTGGCCATCCTGATCGTCTTCACCTCCGTCTACCGCCGCTGGCTGAACCGCGATGAGCAGCAGCTCGCGATCTGAGGCAGGAGCCCCCATGAGCACCACGACCGTCAAGACCACGGCTGCGGCGGACCCCTCGCCGGCGCCGAACGCCACCCCGCGCGCGACGCGCGGGCGCGGTGAGCGCGGCCTCGCCGGCTCCCTCACCTCGCACGCCGTCCTCATCGTGGCGAGCCTGGTCGCGCTCTTCCCGATCGCCTGGCTGGTCTTCCTCTCCCTCGGCCCGGACAAGGACGACTATCTGCACCCCGGTCGCATCCCGGGCAAGATGACGTTCGACAACTACGCGTTCGTGCTGCAGAAGACGGCGTTCTTCGACTGGCTGGTCAGCACCCTCGTCGTGTCGCTCGGCACGACGATCATCGGTGTGCTGATCTCCGCGACCACCGGCTACGCGGTCTCCCGCATGCGGTTCCCGGGTTACCGCAAGTTCATGTGGGTGCTCCTGGTGACCCAGATGTTCCCGGTTGCCGTACTGATGGTGCCGATGTACGAGATCCTGTCGGAACTCCAGCTCATCGACAGCTACCTTGGTCTCGTCCTCGTCTACTGCTCGACGGCCGTGCCGTACTGCGCCTGGCTGCTGAAGGGGTACTTCGACACGATCCCGTTCGAGATCGACGAGGCCGGACGCGTCGACGGGCTGACCCCCTTCGGCACGTTCGCGCGGCTCATCCTGCCGCTCGCCAAGCCCGGGCTGGCGGTGGCCGCGTTCTACAGCTTCATCACCGCGTTCGGGGAGGTCGCCTTTGCCTCGACGTTCATGCTGTCGGACACGAAGTACACCTTCGCGGTCGGCCTGCAGAGCTTCGTCAGTGAGCACGACGCCCAGCAGAACCTCATGTTCGCCACGGCGGTCCTCGTCGCGATCCCCGTCTCCGCGTTCTTCTACCTCGTGCAGAAGAACCTGGTCACGGGTCTGACCGCCGGTGGCACCAAGGGCTGAGCCCGCCACCTTGAAGACTCCCGTACGCCTTGCCGTACGGGCGGCGGCCGCGGTGCCCATCCGACCCCGCTGTCACCGCGGCCGCCTCGTCGACCGATCCGAGACTCCGATGCCCCGCACTCCCTTACGTACCAAGGACGTCATGAGCCAGCACTCCGCCATCGACCCGGCCGACAACTCCGCGCTCGCCACGGTCGCCTCCCGCCGCGACTGGTGGCGGGACGCGGTGATCTACCAGGTCTACCCGCGCAGCTTCGCCGACAGCAACGGCGACGGCATGGGTGACCTGGAGGGCGTACGCTCCCGCCTGCCCTATCTGCGCGATCTCGGTGTGGACGCCGTCTGGCTGTCCCCCTTCTACGCCTCCCCGCAGGCCGACGCCGGGTACGACGTCGCCGACTACCGCGCCGTCGACCCCATGTTCGGCAATCTGCTGGACGCCGACGCCCTCATCCGCGACGCCCACGACCTGGGCCTGCGGGTCATCGTGGACCTCGTCCCCAACCACTCCTCCGACCACCACGAATGGTTCAGGCGCGCGGTCGCGGAGGGTCCCGGCTCGCCGCTGCGCGACCGCTACCACTTCCGCCCCGGCAAGGGCGAGAACGGCGAGCTCCCGCCGAACGACTGGGAGTCGATCTTCGGCGGTCCGGCCTGGACGCGGGTGACGGAGCCCGACGGCACGCCGGGGGAGTGGTACCTGCACCTCTTCGCGCCCGAGCAGCCCGACTTCAACTGGGAGCACCCGGCCGTCGGCGACGAGTTCCGCTCCATCCTGCGCTTCTGGCTCGACATGGGCGTCGACGGCTTCCGCATCGACGTGGCGCACGGCCTGGTGAAGGCCGAGGGCCTTCCCGACCTTGGATCCCACGAGCAGCTCAAGCTGCTGGGCAACGATGTCATGCCGTTCTTCGACCAGGACGGCGTGCACGCCATCTACCGCGAGTGGCGTCTGGTGCTCGACGAGTACGCGGGCGAGCGCATCTTCGTCGCCGAGGCGTGGACCCCGACCGTCGAGCGCACGGCGAACTACGTCCGCCCGGACGAGCTGCACCAGGCCTTCAACTTCCAGTACCTCGGCACCTACTGGGACGCGGCCGAGCTGAAGGTCGTCATCGACCGCACCCTCGACGCGATGCGCCCGGTGGGCGCCCCCGCCACCTGGGTGCTGTCCAACCACGACGTGACCCGCCACGCCACCCGCTTCGCCAACGAGCCCGGCCTCGGCACGCAGATCCGTCTCGCCGGCGACCGCGAGCTGGGTCTGCGCCGCGCCCGGGCGGCGACGCTGCTGATGCTGGCGCTGCCCGGCTCGGCCTACGTCTACCAGGGCGAGGAGCTGGGCCTCCCGGACGTCGTCGACCTGCCCGACGAGGTGCGCCAGGACCCCGCCTACTTCCGGGGCGCCGGACAGGACGGCTTCCGTGACGGCTGTCGGGTGCCGATCCCGTGGACCCGCACCGGGTCCTCGTACGGCTTCGGCGCGGGAGGCTCCTGGCTGCCGCAGCCCGCCGAGTGGGGCGACCTGAGCGTCGAGGCGCAGACGGGCGTCGCGGGCTCCACCCTGGAGCTGTACCGCACCGCGCTCGCCGTCCGGCGTGAGCAGCCCGCCCTCGGCGCGGGCGACTCCGTCGAGTGGCTGAAGGCCCCCGAGGGCGTCCTCGCCTTCCGCCGGGGCGACTTCGTGTGCGTCGCCAACACCACGGGCGAGTCGGTCACGATCCCCGCGTACGGCCGGGTCCTGGTCGCCAGCGGTGAGCCGACCGTCGCCGGGGACGAGGCGAAGCTGCCGGCGGACACCACCGTGTGGTGGACGACCGCCTGACCGGCACGACCACCGAGGTCCGCACGCGCGACCACTGAGGCCCGCCACCCCGGAAGGGGCGGCGGGCCTCAGTCGTCGTCCGCGGGCCCGGCCGTCATGCCGTGACCCGGCCGCCGTCCCCCTTCGCGGCGGCGATCACCGCGGAGACGGTGGCCGTCGCGGCGAGGCTCCCCAGCATGACCAGGCCCACGCCGATGCCGTAGAGGCCGCTCGCGTCGTCCGACCAGTCGTAGAACGAGGCGACGGTAAGCCCGGCCGTGGTCCCGGCCACCGCGCCCACGAAGTAGCGGTGCGAGGCCGCCCAGTACACGGCCGCGAGCAGGGTCAGCACCAGCCCGATCACCTGCCACGCCTCGTACGGTCCGGTCGTCGAACCGTCGGGGTGCACATCCCGCCGCTGGTCCCAGCCCAGCCAGGCGGCCCACATCACCGATGACGCCACGGCCAGCACGAGAACCGTCAACAGCTGGGCGGCGGGGTTGCTCTGTCGTCGAGTCATGCCGCCAGCGTCCCGGCCGCGCGGCACCGCCCGACAGAGCGCACATACTCAGTTCTCCCCGAGTATCCGCGCCGAGGGGTCGCGCCATTCCCCAACCTCCGTACCCGTGAAGACATTTCGGAGGCGTGAAGAACGTGTGTCGGGAGGGTTGACCGTTCCACGAACTGGCTCGTACCTTCTGGGCGGTTGAAAGTTTTCAGCCATCTTGCAGCAAGAATCAGCAACGGATCTTGCGCGCACCCGCCTCCGAACTTCCCCTTCGGAGCCCCCAGGATCCCTTCAACGGAGAAGGACCCCACATGGCCAGCAGAACCCTCTCCGGCGTGCTCGCCCTCGCGGCGGGCGCGTCCCTCGCGCTGACCGTCCCCACGGGCGGCGCGTACGCCTCCCTGCCCGGTACGAAGGACGTGACCGCCGTCCTCTTCGAGTGGAAGTTCGCCTCGGTGGCGAAGGAGTGCACCACCACCCTCGGCCCGAACGGCTACGGGTACGTCCAGGTCTCGCCGCCCGCCGAGCACATACAGGGCTCGCAGTGGTGGACGTCGTACCAGCCGGTGAGCTACCGCATCGCCGGCCGGCTCGGTGACGCCACCGCGTTCAAGCACATGGTCGACACGTGTCATGCCGCCGGTGTGAAGGTCGTCGTCGACACGGTCGTCAACCACATGGCGGCGGGCGGCGGCACCGGCACCGGCGGCTCGTCGTACACGAAGTACACCTACCCCGGTCTGTACTCGTCGTTCGACTTCGACAACTGCACCGCGCAGATCACCGACTACCAGGACCGCGGCAACGTCCAGAACTGCGAGCTGGTGGGCCTCGCCGACCTGGACACCGGCGAGGACTACGTCCGCTCGGCCATCGCCGGGTACATGAACACCCTGCTCGGGTACGGCGTCGACGGCTTCCGCATCGACGCGGCCAAGCACATCCCGGCCGCGGACCTCGCCACCATCAAGTCACGGCTGACCAACCCGTCGGTCTACTGGAAGCAGGAGGCCATCTACGGCGCCGGTGAGGCCGTCCAGCCGACCGAGTACACCGGCAACGGCGACGTCCAGGAGTTCCGCTACGCGTTCGACCTCAAGCGGGTCTTCAACAACGAGAACCTCGCCTACCTCAAGAACTACGGCGAGGGCTGGGGCTATATGAACAGCTCCGTCGCCGGTGTCTTCGTCGACAACCACGACACCGAGCGCAACGGCTCCACGCTCAGCTACAAGGACAACGCCACCTACACCCTCGCCAACGTCTTCATGCTGGCGTACCCGTACGGGGCCCCGGACATCAACTCCGGCTACGAATTCTCCTCCACGGACGCCGGGCCGCCCAACGGCGGCACGGTCAACGCCTGCTGGCAGGACGGCTGGAAGTGCCAGCACGCCTGGCCGGAGATCCTGCGCATGGTGCCCTTCCGGAACGCGACGCGCGGCCAGTCCGTCACCAACTGGTGGGACAACGGGGGCGACGCGATCGCCTTCGGGCGCGGCAGCAAGGGCTTCGTGGCCATCAACCACGAGTCGGGCAGCCTGACCCGGACGTTCCAGACCTCGCTCCCGGCCGGCACGTACTGCAACGTCCAGAACAACACGACGGTGTCCGTGAACGGCTCCGGCCAGTTCACCGCCACCCTCGGCTCGAACACCGCACTGGCGATCTACGCCGGAAAGTCCGGCTGTTGACCTTCTCGCGCCGAACTGAAAGCACTTACCGGTGCTTTCAAGCCTCTTGCTGAAAACCTTTCGGCGGCGATACGGTCGCGCGGGGTCGGACCCACAAGAGGGTGTTGTGCGGGACTTTCACAACGCCCCCAGAGCCGTCATCGCTAGGAGTCCCTCTGTGATACCGAGATGGCCGACGCCGTCGAGGCGCCGTACCGCCCGTGCCGAACGGGCCGCCGTGGTCAGCGCGGTCACCGCGACCGCGCTGACCGCAGCGCTCGTCCAGCCGCTCGCGGCGGGGGCCGCGACACCGCCCCCGCCGCCGTCCGACGCGAAGCTGGCCGCCGAGCCCGCCCGCCACGACCTGACCCGCGAGCAGTTCTACTTCGTCCTGCCGGATCGTTTCGCCAATGGGGACAAGACGAACGACAAGGGCGGACTGACCGGCTCGCGCCTCGCCACCGGGTACGACCCCACCGACAAGGGCTTCTACCAGGGCGGCGACCTCAAGGGCCTCACCCAGCGGCTCGACTACATCAAGGGCCTCGGCACCACCGCCATCTGGCTGGCCCCGATCTTCAAGAACCAGCCCGTCCAGGGCACCGGCGAGAACGCCTCCGCCGGCTACCACGGCTACTGGATCACCGACTTCACCAAGGTCGACCCGCACTTCGGCACCAACAAGGACCTGGAGACCCTCATCTCCAAGGCCCACGCCAAGGGCATGAAGGTCTTCTTCGACGTCATCACCAACCACACGGCGGACGTCGTCGACTACAAGGAGAAGTCGTACGGCTACCTCTCCAAGGGCGCCTTCCCCTACCTGACCAAGGACGGGAAGCCCTTCGACGACGCCGACTACGCGGACGGCGCCAAGGCGTTCCCGAAGGTCGACCGGGACTCCTTCCCCCGGACGCCCGTCGTGCCGTCGTCGAAGAGGAACCTCAAGGTCCCGGCCTGGCTCAACGACCCGACCATGTACCACAACCGGGGCGACTCCACCTGGGCCGGCGAGTCCGCCACCTACGGCGACTTCGTCGGGCTCGACGACCTGTGGACCGAGCGTCCCGAGGTCGTCGAGGGCATGGAGAAGATCTACGAGAAGTGGGTCAGGGACTTCCGTATCGACGGCTTCCGCATCGACACCGTGAAGCACGTCAACACCGAGTTCTGGACCCAGTGGGCGACCGCGCTCGACGCGTACGCGGCGAGGAAGGGCCGCGACGACTTCTTCATGTTCGGCGAGGTCTACTCCGCCGACACCTCCGTGACCTCCCCGTACGTCACCCGGGGCCGCCTCGACTCCACGCTCGACTTCCCCTTCCAGGACGCGGCCCGCGCGTACGCCTCCCAGGGCGGCAGCGCCGAGAAGCTCGCCGCCGTGTTCGGTGACGACTACAAGTACACGACCGACAAGGCCAACGCGTACGAGCAGGTCACCTTCCTCGGCAACCACGACATGGGCCGCATCGGGACCTTCCTCAAGCAGGACGACCCGAAGGCCGACGACGCCGAACTGCTCGCCAAGGACCGGCTCGCCAACGAGCTGATGTTCCTCAGCCGCGGCAACCCGGTCGTCTACTACGGTGACGAGCAGGGCTTCACCGGCGCCGGCGGCGACAAGGACGCCCGCCAGACCCTCTTCGCCTCCAAGGTCGCCGACTACCTGGACGACGATCAGCTGGGCACCGACCGCACCCACGCCACGGACGCCTACGACACGAAGGCGCCGCTCTACCGGCGGATCAGCGCGCTCGCCAAGCTCCGCAAGGCCCACCCGGCCCTCGCCGACGGCATCCAGACCGAGCGCCACGCCGACGACGGCGCGGGCGTCTACGCCTTCTCCCGCACCGACGCCCGCACCGGCGTCGAGTACGTCGTCGCCTTCAACAACGCGGACGACGCCAGGTCGGCGACCTTCGCGACCGGTTCGGCGGGCATGACCTTCAAGGGCATCTACGGGACGAAGGACCAGGTCAAGAGCGACGCCGACCGCAAGGTCACCGTCACCGTCCCGGCCCGCTCCTCCGTCGTCCTCAAGGCCGCCCGCAAGCTCGGCAAGCCCGCCGCCAAGCCGTCCCTCACCCTCAAGGCACCGGCCGCCGGAGCCACCGGCACCGTCGAGATCGCCGCCGATGTCGACGGCGGTCAGCTCAACCGCGTGGTCTTCGCCGCCCAGACCGGCCACGGCAAGTGGAAGACCCTCGGCTCCGCCGACCACGCCCCCTACAAGGTCACCCACACCCTCGGCAAGGACGTCCCGGCCGGAACCGCCCTGCGGTACAAGGCCGTCGTGACCGACTCGGCCGGCCGCACCGCGAGCGCCACGGCGACCTCCACCACCGGCACCCCGCCCGCCCCCGAGATCCCCACCGCCTCCTCCCGCGACTACGCGATCGTCCACTACAAGCGCGCCGACGGCGACTACACCGACTGGCGGCTGTACGCCTGGGGCGACATCGCCGACGGCGAGGGCACGACCTGGCCGGAGGGGCACGACTTCGTCGGACGGGACGCCTACGGCGCCTTCGCCTACGTCAAGCTGAAGCCCGGCGCCTCCCGCGTCGGCTACCTCGTCATCGACAAGGACGGCACCAAGGACGTCTCCGCCGACCGTTCCATCGACGTCACCAGGACCGGTGAGATCTGGGTGGAGCAGGGCAAGGAGGCCGTCCGCACGGAGAAGCCCGCCGGCGAGTACCCGGAGCAGGACAAGTCCAAGGCCGTCCTGCACTACCACCGCGCCGACGGCAAGTACGACGGCTGGGGCCTGCACGTCTGGGCCGGGGCCGCCAACCCCACCGACTGGTCCAAGCCGCTGGAGCCGGTGCGGACCGACGCGTACGGCGCCGTCTTCGAGGTGCCTCTCGCGGAGGGCGCCACCAGCCTCAGCTACATCCTCCACAAGGGCGACGAGAAGGACCTCCCCGCCGACCAGTCCCTCGACCTCAAGGCCAACGGCCACGAGGTGTGGCTGCTCAGCGGCCAGGAGAAGTACCTGCTCCCGCAGCCCGCCGGGTCCGCCGCCGCGCTCGACCTGACGACCTCCAAGGCGGTCTGGATCGACCGGACCACCCTCGCCTGGAACGGCGACGAGGCCGCCGCCTCCACCCAACTGCTGTACTCCGGCACCGGCTCGATCAAGGTGAAGGACGGCGCGCTCACCAGCACCGACGAGCGCTGGCTCCGCCTCACCAAGTCGTCCCTCAGCGACGCCCAGAAGGCCAAGTTCCCGCACCTGAAGGCGTACACCGCCTGGACCGTCGACCCCCGTGACCGCGACCGGGTCCGCGAGGCCCTGCGCGGCCAGCTCGTCGCCTCCCAGCGGGCCGCCAACGGAGCCGTTCTCGCCGCGACCGGCGTCCAGATCGCCGGGGTGCTCGACGACCTCTACGACGGATCCGACGCCGACCTCGGCCCGACGTTCCGCGACGGCCGCCCCACCCTCGCCGTCTGGGCGCCCACCGCACAGCAGGTCTCCCTCGACCTCGACGGCACGAAGGTGGCCATGAAGCGGAACGGCGCCACCGGCGTCTGGTCCGTCACCGGCCCGAAGTCCTGGAAGGGCAGGCCCTACCGGTACACCGTCAAGGTGTGGGCGCCCGGCGTAGGCAAGGTCGTCACCAACAAGGTCACCGACCCGTACTCCGTCGCCCTCACCACCGACTCCGAGCGCAGCCTCGTCGTCGACCTCACCGACCGTTCCCTCGCCCCGCGCGGCTGGACCTCGTACGACAAGCCCAAGGCCGTGCCGCTGAAGGACGCGCGGATCCAGGAGTTGCACATCCGCGACTTCTCGATCGCCGACAAGACGGTCCCGGCCGAGAACAAGGGCACCTACCTCGCCTTCACCGACAAGGACAGCGACGGCTCGAAGCACCTGCGGCGGCTGGCGAAGGCCGGCACCTCGTACGTGCACCTGCTGCCCGCCTTCGACATCGCCACCGTCCCCGAGAGGAAGGCCGACCAGACGGCCCCCGACTGCGACCTCGGCTCCTACGCCGCCGACTCCGAGCAGCAGCAGGAGTGCGTGGCGAAGGCCGCCGCGAAGGACGCCTTCAACTGGGGCTACGACCCGTACCACTACACGGTCCCCGAGGGCTCGTACGCGACCGACCCGGACGGGACGCGGCGCACGGTCGAGTTCCGCACGATGGTGAAGTCGCTCAACGACGACGGGCTGCGGGTCGTGATGGACGTGGTCTACAACCACACCACCGCGAGCGGCCAGGCGAAGACCAGCGTCCTCGACAAGGTCGTCCCCGGCTACTACCAGCGGCTCCTCGCCGACGGCTCCGTCGCGACCAGCACCTGCTGCGCCAACACGGCACCCGAGAACACGATGATGGGCAAGCTCGTCGTCGACTCGATCGTCACCTGGGCCAAGGAGTACAAGGTCGACGGCTTCCGCTTCGACCTCATGGGCCACCACCCCAAGGCCAACATCCTCGCCGTCCGCAAGGCCCTCGACGCGCTGACCCCCGCCAAGGACGGAGTCGACGGCAAGAAGATCATCCTGTACGGGGAGGGCTGGAACTTCGGCGAGGTCGCCGACGACGCCCGCTTCACCCAGGCCACGCAGAAGAACATGGCCGGCACCGGTATCGCGACCTTCTCCGACCGCGCCCGTGACGCCGTCCGCGGCGGCGGCCCCTTCGACGAGGACCCCGGAGTCCAGGGCTTCGCCTCCGGCCTCTACACCGAACCCAACTCCTCCGCGGGCAACGGCACCCCGGCCGAGCAGAAGTCCCGGCTGCTGCACTACCAGGACCTCGTCAAGGTCGGCCTGAGCGGCAACCTCGCCGACTACCGGTTCACCGACACCAACGGCAAGGAGGTCAAGGGCTCCGAGGTCGACTACAACGGCAGCGCCGCCGGCTACGCGGACGCCCCGGGCGACGCCCTCGCCTACGTCGACGCCCACGACAACGAGTCACTGTTCGACGCGCTCGCCTTCAAACTGCCGAAGTCGACGAGCGCCGCCGACCGCTCGCGCATGCAGGTCCTCGCCATGGCCACGGCCGCCCTCTCGCAGGGCCCGGCCCTCTCCCAGGCGGGCACCGACCTGCTGCGCTCCAAGTCCCTCGACCGCAACTCCTACGACAGCGGCGACTGGTTCAACGCGATCCACTGGGACTGCCGCGCCGGCAACGGCTTCGGCCGCGGCCTGCCCCCGGCCACCGACAACAAGGCCAAGTGGTCCTACGCCAAGCCCCTGCTGACCTCGGTCGCCGTCGGCTGCGACCAGATCGAGGGCGCCTCGGCGGCCTACCGGGACCTGCTGCGGATCCGCTCCACGGAGGGCGACTTCTCCCTCGACACCACCCGACAGGTCCAGTCGAAGCTCTCCTTCCCGCTGTCGGGCAAGGACGAGACCCCCGGCGTGATCACCATGGAGCTCGGTGACCTCGTCGTCGTCTTCAACGCCACCCCCGAGAAGGCGAAGCAGACGGTGACGGACCTCGCCGGAACGGCCTACGCACTGCACCCGGTGCAGGCGGGGGGCGCGGACTCTACCGTCAAGTCCGCGTCGTACGCGGCGGAATCCGGCACGTTCGCCGTTCCGGGGCGGACCGTGGCGGTATTCGCACGCTCGAACCGGTAGGACGCTAGCTTGGGTGGTGCAGGCGAAAGGGCCTGTACCACCCGAGCCTCAGGGACGAGCAACCGTATGAGTCTCATGGCCGACGAGGGACGCACCACCGTTCTGGTGGTGGACGACGCGGCCGCCAGCCGTTACGCCATGGGCGCCGTGCTCCGCAGAGCCGGACACAGCGTCGTCCCCGTCGCCAGCGCCGGCGAGGCCCTCGCCGAACTCGACGAACGCCTCCGCTCGGGCGCCCTGCCCGACCTGGCCCTCGTCGACGTCGGCCTCCCCGACATGAGCGGCTTCGAACTCTGCCGCCGGCTCAAGGCACAGCCCCCGACGGCGGCCCTCCCCGTCGTCCACTTCTCCGCCGCCGCCATCGCACCGGGCGACCGCTGCCGGGGCCTCGACGCCGGCGGCGAGGCGTATCTGACGGTGCCCGCCGAACCCGAGGAGATCCAGGCCGTCGTCCGCGCCGCCGTACGCGGCGCCCGTATGCGCAACGGCGCCGAGGCCCTCGTCCGCCGGCTCACCCTGCTCTCCGAGACCATCGTGGACGTCCAGGCCGCCCGCTCCCTCGGGGAACTCGCGGCGGCCGCCGCCGAGGGCGCCGCCCGGCTCACCCGGTCACCGGCCGCCGTGTTCGTGCTCGGCGAGGACGGCGAGCTCTACAGCGGCACCTCCCGTGCCCGCGCCCGCACCACCCTCCCCGACGCCGGCGCCCACGACGCCGTGGGCCGGCTCATCCGGCGCCTCACCGCCGCCGACCCCCGGGCGCACGACACCGTCGTCCCCGCTCCCCTGTGGCCCGCCGGTTTCTTCCGGCCCGGCGTCTGCGAGGACGCCCGCCTGGTGCTGGCCCGCACCGAGGGCGGAACCCCCGTGTGCGTCGCCCTGCCCCTGAGCGGCACCCACGCCACGCCCACCGACACCATCGGCCTCGTCTCCCGGCTCGCCCAGGCGACCGCGCTGGCCGCGCAGCCGCTGCTCATGTACCAGGTCGAACGGCATGTCGCCCTCACCCTCCAGCACAGCTTCCTGCCCAAGCAGGTGCCCGAGTTCCCCGGCCTGGAAGTCGTCGTCCGCTATGTGCCCGCGTCCCGCCAGACCGAGATCGGCGGCGACTTCTACGCCGCCGTCTCCACCCGCGGCGGAGTCCTCACCGCCGTCGGCGACGTCGTCGGGCACTCCCTGGAGGCGGCCACCGTGATGGTCGAGATCCGGCACGCCCTGCGGGCCTTCGCCGTGGAGGAGGCCGACCCCGGAGTGCTGGCCGCCCGGCTCGACCAGATGCTCCAGCACTACCACCCCGACGTCACCGCCACCGTCTGCCTCACCCTCGTCGACCCCCGCAGCGGACGCGTCCGCGTCGCCAACGCCGGCCACATCCCGCCGCTGGTCGTCCACGAGGCCGGCAACGCCGAGTACGTGAAGGCGTCCGGGCCGCTCCTCGGGCTCGGCCTCGACCGGCCCGAGCCCACGGAGACGACGCTCTGGCCCACGGACCGGCTCCTCATGGTCACCGACGGACTCATCGAGACCCGCGGCATCGACCTGTCGGTGTCCATGGAGCATCTGCGGACCGCCGCGGCGGACGCCCCGCTCGGCACGGTCGCCCTGTGCGACACCCTGCTGCACTGCTTCGGGCGGGACCGGGATGACGACATCGCGATGCTGGCGCTCCGCCTCCGGCTAGGGTGAGCTGATTTTCCACACCCGCTGGAACACCTTGCCGAGGAGCGCATCGATGCCGCAGATCACCGTGGACTACTCCGCCGTACTCTCCGATGGTTTCGACCGGCCCGCGTTCGCGAAGGCCCTGCACGAGGAGGTCGTACGGACCGCCGTGGCCAAGCCGGAGGCCTGCAAGACCCAGTTCCGGCGGACCGAGGACACCACGGTCGGACCCGACACCGAGGGGCACGGTGTCGTGCACGTCACGCTGGGCCTGCTCGTCGGCCGCACCGACGAGACGAAGGCGACACTGACGGAGAACGTGCTGGGCCTGCTCCGCGAGCACGTGAAGGTGGCGGAGGGCCTGGCCTTCCACGCGTCGGCGGAGGTACGCGACCTCGACCCCTCCTACGCCAAGTACGAGGTCTAGCCGAGCCGGGCCCGGCGCCCGCTACGGCTGCGCCAGGGTCACCAGGCGCCCCATCAGATCGCCGAACGGGCCGTCCTCCGGCTCGTCGGCGATCACCTGGCGCAAAATCGCCGCCATGTCCTCGTCCGACGCCGCGCTCACCGCCATGAGCGCGGCGAAGTCGTGCACGAGCTGGGTCTCCAGCTCCCGCCGGGGGATCTCGCGGCCGTCCAGCCAGATGAGAGCGGTGGACTCGGCCAGGGAGATCCAGGAACGGATGAGCAGTTCGAGGCGCGCGGGCGGGTCCTCGATGTCGAGGTGCGACAGGATCTGGACATAGGCGGCCTGGCGCACGCCGTCGACGAGGGCGTTCGTCCGGGAGGAGCCGAAGGACGGGCCGCCGCGCATCAGGGCGGAGAAACCGGGGCCGTGCTCGTCGACGAAGTCGAAGAAGCGGCGCATCACCCGCAGCAGGCGACCCCCGAGCGGGCCCTCGCGGGGCTCCACGAAACGGTCCGCGAGATCCTCCGAGGCCCGCTTCAACGCGGCCTCGTACAGGCTGAGTTTGCCGGGGAAGTAGTGATAGACGAGCGGCCGGGAGATACCGGCCGCCGTCGCTATCTCGTCGATGGAGACCTCTTCGGGCGAGCGCCGGCTGAAGAGGTCGAGAGCGACGCCGATCAACTGCTGCCGCCGCTCCTCCACACCCATCCTGCGGCGCACACCGGTTCTCATGCGAACACCTTACCGATTCATTCCGGCCTTCGAGCGGCTGGATCAGGGGGCATCCGCGGGTTCGAGAGGGTTCGGAGGGCTCGGAGGGCTCGGAGGGTTCGGAGGGATCAGGTCGACGGGCAGACAAGGTGGACCGGTGGATGAGTTCACCTCCCGCGTGGCCCCGTTCACTGGGCGGCCGGCTGAAGACCGCTGATCGTCCGCCCGTTGGCCAGCGTGCCCTTCAGCTCGGTCCGGGCGCCGTCCTCCGCCGGTACGGCGAGTACGTTCCCCGGTGCCGAACCGCTCACCCCGCCGGTGACCTCCACGGAGACGGTGTCCTTCGCACCGGCGGCGAGGAGGTACGACTCGCCCGCCGCGGACTTCCAGGGGGCGGCGGCCAGGACATGCGGGTCGGCCGGGCCGCAGGCGGGGACCTCGTCGACGGCCGCGGTGACGAAGGCGCCGCCAGGGGTGTTGAACTGGGCCAGCACCCGGGTGCCCGCGCCCCGCCAGGTCTCGGCACGGGTGCAGACCCAGTCGGCGGTGCCGCTGCCGTCGGGCAACGGCTGCCGGGCGAACTGCCAGGCGTTCACGGCCCGTACGCCCTGCGACCGTACGGCGGCCAGCGAGCAGGCGAAGGGCGCCCACGCCTCCGGGGCCCGCGTGGCCTCCCGGGCCGGTGCCGACGAGGGGCGTCCCACGGTGAGGTGGGCGGGGACCACCTCCGACAGGTCGGTCAGCAGCCGGGTCCGCCCCGACTCCTCGGTCAGTTGCAGCACGTCCCAGGACGCGCACCTGCCGGTCCGCACCGCCGGGCTGGCGAACGGCCCCGTCACCCCGTCCTTCGACAGTGCGAGCGGCGCCACCTCCTCCGAGGGCCGCGCCAGATCCCGTACGGCCGCCTTCCGCACCCAAGGGGCCGTCAGATAGCGGACGTTGCCGTCGGCCCGGCCCAGGAGCAGCGCGCCGGCCCCGCCGCCGGTCGCCCCGTCGACACGGGAGAGGTCGAGGGCGGCCACCTCGGGGTTGTCGAGGGGCTCGGCGTAGCGGGCGACGCGCAGGCCGTCGTACAGGAGCACCACCCGCAGGTTGTCGACCTTCCCCGCGTACAGCAGCTGCGGCGGACCGGGCGGTGGTCCCGCCTGGGTGCCGGGGGTCACCGACGTCTGTACGGACTCGCCGGGGCGGGCCCAGACGGCGAGGGCACGCCGCAGCAGGTCCTTGTCGCCGGTGAGGTCACCGCGCGCCGGCCAGGTGGAGAAGTCCGTGCGGCCCGTCGCCTCCCAGGCGGTGGCCGCCGCCTTCGTCAACCGGCCCGGATCGAGGGCGGCCTGGGCGGCGGGGTTGCGGGCGTACGGAGGAGCCGCCGCGTCGTCCGGCCCCCACGCGTCGCCCGGCGGACCGAGCAGCGCCCCGCACACCAGCACCGCGCCGGTCGCGGCCAGCGCGGCCCGCACATGGTGGCGGCGCCGCACGAGATCGGTCGGCCGGGCGTGCAGCGAGCAGGGGTCGAACTCGGGAGAGGTCAGCAGGGCGTACTGCTCGGCCGGTACGGAGCCGGCCTCCGCCAGCGCGGCCGCCGGGTCCTCCACACCCGCCTGCTCCAGCAGGGTCCGGACCGTGGGGTCGGGGAGCCGCTCCAGCCCGCGCAGGACGTACGCGGCACGGGCCGCCGCCGAGAGGGCTGACAGCCGCTGGTCCAGGGCGAGTTCATCGGCGCCGCCCGGCCGGGGGAACAGCCGCAGCCCCCACACCCGGGGCAGCAACGGCGGCAGCTGCGACCGCTTGGGCCAGGAGGCGCCGCGGAACGGGGGCAGCCCCGCCTCCAGCGCGGAGCGGACGACCTGGAGGCGGACGTAGGCGTACGCCGGATCGCGGTCCCGCCCCGTCGCCTGCGCCGGGATCGACGAGGTCGAGCGGCGGCCCCTCGGCAGGGCCCGCTGCGTCAACGAGTGTGCCGTCAGCACCCGCCGGTTCCGGCCCAGTGCCGGGGGCAGCGTGAGGTAGGCGAGCCGTACCAGACGCGGGTAGTGCTCGACGACGGCGGCCTCCGCCTGGTCGACATCCACCACCGCCTCTCGGTCGTGGGAACGTGCGGGGCGCGGGGCGACATCCTGTGACTGCACGTTCAGCAGAACGAGCGAATGATGAGATGGTCACCTCGCCGCTCCGCCGGGGTGGGGCCGGGCGCCTAGCGGGTGGGGGTGCCGCTGTCCGTTGGCGGGTGCGGGTGGGTGGGGGTTCCTCGCGCGGTTCCCCGCGCCCCCGAACTGCCCGGCATGACGGGGCGGCAGCCGATTGAGCGCCGAGCGCGCGGGAGCCGTATCGAAGACGGGGCCCCGCCGGGGCTCTCCGCGGCGTGGGCCGGGGCCGACCATCCAGGAAGGCTCCGAGGCCGAAGGCACCGGCCGAGCCCAGCACCGTGCGTCGCGACGGACTGTTCATGTCCGTGTGCCCCCTGTGTCGACAGTGGCGGCACACTGACGGGGCGACCGTCCGTGAACAACGGTGCGCACGGAGCTGGCGCGTTCACGTCGCCGGAACGGACCCGGAGGTACGTACGAATGAGTGTGACGAGGAAGAGGCTCGCCGGGAGCGCGGTCGGCGCGGCCCTGGCCCTGCTGGCGCTGACCGGCTGCGGCTCGGGCGACGACGAGGCCGCGGCGGTTCCGAAGACGGCCACCGGGACGCTGGAGCACATCGCGGGCGAGGTGGGCTGCAAGCCCGACATGCAGACGGACGCCGACACGATCCGCCAGGCCCTGTGCACCAACAAGGACGGCGACTTCGACGGCAAGTTCGTCCTCGCGACCTTCGCCACCGACCGCGGCCAGGCGGAATGGCTCGCCGGCGCCAAGGACTACGGCGGCTACTACCTCGTCGGCCGCAAGTGGGTCGCCGTCGGCGAGAAGAAGACGGTCGCCGGGCTCCAGGGCACCCTCGGCGGGGATGTGCAGGAGGGCTCGGAGCACATGAACCCCGGCGGCAGCCACAACGACAGCGGCAGCCACGGCGGCGGCGGCCACAGCGGATAGCCGGGCGCCGCGCCCGCCTCCTCGACCGCGCGGGCCCGGCACACGGCACACACGAAAGCCGGCGGTGGGAATTCCCACCGCCGGCTTCGGTCGTTCAGGACCGCTTCGGTATCACGTGCAGTTCTGACCGTTGTTGATGCAGTTGACCATCTTGTTCATCGTGTTCTGGTTGAAGAAGTTGATGAAGTCGTTGTGGTCGGTGATCGGCTTGTGCAGGTTCTCCGGGAAGGAGTCGACCGCGTACGCGTTCTTCACCTGCCCGTTCTGGATCTGCGGGGCCGGGACGTTGTAGACCAGGCGGACCTGGAGCTGGGGGATCGCCTTGAAGCCGTTGGCGCAGCTGCCGTCACCCTTGACGAAGCTCACGTGGGTGCGGTGGTTGGCGCTGTCGATGTTCTTGCCGTCCCAGCAGCTCTGGAAGAAGGACGTCCGCACCACGGAGCTGCCCTGCGGGCAGATCGGGTACTTGTCCGTCACCACACGGTTCTCGAAGCCCGTGCAGCTCCAGTTGGTGTTGGCGTTGCCCAGGCCGTTCACGAACGCCTTCGCGTCACCGGTGATGATGCGCAGGGCCTGCGGCATCGCGACGACGGGGCCGCGCTTGTTGCCGACGAACTTCAGCTGGACCTGGTTCGGCTCGACGATCTTGCCGACGTTCTTGTCCTGGCCACCACCGGGCTTGCCCTGGTCGATGTCCTGCGTACCGTCCTGGATACGGATGACCGGCCAGAAGTACGACGACTTGTCGCCCTGGTTCTGGCAGGACGTCTGCGCGTTCGCCAGCTGCTGGTCGCTCGCGAAGGCGTTGTTGCTCTGGTTGCCGACGTAGTCGTGCTGGTGCTGGGCACCGTTGCTGACGCCGGGGGCCACGATCACGTTGTCCGAGTTGCGGAGCTCGTTCTTGTTGTTTCCGCAGTTCGTGGTGAAGGAGCCGCGCGAACCACCGTTGCCGTTCGCGGCGAGACCGTTGCCGTTCACGCCCTTCGGGCCGCCGTTGGGCTGGACCTGGTTGATGTTGATGAAGTCCCCGGCCACCGGGCCGTTGCCGCCCTGGCCCTGACCCTGGCCGTTGTTGCCCTGCTGGCCGCCCTGCTGGCCACCCTGGTTCTGACCGCCCTGCTGACCCTGGTTCTGGCCCTGCTGACCACCCTGCTGGCCGCCCTGCTGGCCACCCTGGTTCTGGGCGCCGCCGGCGTTGGTCTGCGCCTGGTCGGTCTTGCTCTGGCAGGCGGCGAGCTGCGCCATGCCCTGCGGAACCTGGCCGCCCACACGCCGGATGTTGATGCCGATCCGGTCGATGGTGGCCGACCGCTTGGACTTCAGCGGGCCGAGAATGGCGTTGTTGACGAAGTTGGCGTCCCGGGACTGAGCTTGGCGGGTCTCCGCCAGACGCTTGTAGGCCTCGGTGATCTGCCGGTCCAGCAGCGCCAGCTCCTTGGCGACTCCCGCGCGCGCCTGGCGGGGAACGTTCGTCAGCTTCTGGCCGACGTCCGGGCAGGCGATGGTGGCCACCTGGGCAGCGGCCAGCGTGGCGTTCGGCTTGGACTTCGACTCGCCTGCTGAGGCGTAGAAATTCGCCCAGACCAGACCGCCGCCCGCTACCGCGAGCGCCGCGGATGCGGCAATGGCCCGAACGGCCAGCGGCGAACGTCGTTTCCGTGTGTTGCGTCCCATGGAACTCCTCTGACTTCCTTGCGGGGCATCGAGGCGCCCGACAGGAGTGAAGCGGCTCCCTCAGATACGCGGTGAGTCCCAGGAGTGTTCAGCCGACTCACAAATTGATGAGAGATTCGTGTGGAGACCGGGTTTCAACACCCGCCGCGCGACTACGAGTTGTCGAGCGCTCACGGCGTGTGGAGCCTGGGGCCCGTCCACCACCTACGCGCCCAGCACCTTGGTCTCCACCTCCGGATCGAGCCCCACCACGGGCCGGTCGGGCCGCTGCGGGGCGACCCCGCCGAGGCTCAGCAACCACTCCCAGGTGTCCCGCACGGTCTCCTCGACGCCCCGGCACCGCAGCCCTTCCCGTACGGCACGGGAGACATCCCTGCGGTGCAGCGCCCCATGGAGGTCGCTGCCCTCCGGCACCCACACGGGCAACTGCGTCCACGGCTCGATCCCCGCCCGGAGCACCGCCTCCGCCGGAGTCCACCGCAGGTCCGCCGGTCCGCCCGTCACCCGCACACACGCGTCGAGGAGTTCCCCCATCGTCGTCGTCCCCGGCGGCCCGACGACGTCGTACGCCCCGCTCGCCCCCCGCTCCACGGCGTCGAGGACCCAGCCCGCCAGATCGCGGACGTCTATGTACTGCAGGGGGAGGTCACGCGGTCCGGGCGCCAGCACCGGCCCGCCCCGGGCGACCCGGCCCAGCCACCACGGCAGACGCCCGATGTTCTCGTACGGCCCGAGAATCAGCCCGGCCCGGACGAGGAGCGACCGGTCCGCGCCGAACGCCTCGACGGCGGCCAGCTCACCGCCCCGTTTGTCGCGGGCGTAGTCCGTCTGCCCGGCGTCCGCCGCCGCGCCCTCCACCACCGGCGCGCTCTCGTCGGACCCGGCGGCCGGCGGCCAGGCGTACACGGAGCAGCTCGACACATACACATACCGCCCGGCCGTACCGGCCAGCAGGCGGGCGGTGTCCCGGACGGCTCGCGGCGCCGCCGACCAGGTGTCGACGACGACATCCCACCCGCCCTCGCCGGAGGCGGTGACGGCGGCGGAGGCGTCGACGAGCGCCGCGAGCCCGTCCGGAGCGGTGCGGTCGCCCAGCAACGACCGCACCCCGGCGGGGGGTTCGTGCCGTCCCCGGTGGAAGACGGTCACCTCCCAGCCGCGGGCCAGCGCCGACTCCACGACGGCGCGACCCACGAACTCCGTACCACCCAGCATCAGAAGTCTCATAGGGCCGACTCTGCCCGCCGGGCGCCCGGTACGGAACGGTGCTCTGCTCTCAGAAGATTCGCCCGCCGTCGCCGCCCGGCCTCCGCGGCGTGCAGCCGGGCCGGGCGGAGCCGAGGTCAACGGGCCGGCGGCGGCGCGTACTTGTAGCCGACCCGCCGTACGGTCTGGATCGCCTGACGGAACTCGGCGCCCAGCTTGCGGCGCAGCCGGGCGATGTGGACGTCGACGGTCCGCCCGTCGCCCACATGCCCGTAGCCCCACACCGTGGTGACCAACTGGTCGCGGGTGTGGACCCGGTGGGGATGCGCGACGAGATGCGCGAGGAGTTCGAACTCCAGGTAGGTCAGGTCGAGGGGCCGCCCGTTCACCTGGGCGGTGCGCTGCACGGTGTCGACGCGGACCAGTTCGTCGCCGGACCCGGCGCCCGGCACGGCGGCCTCGGGGCCGCCCGCGCCGTCGGCGGGCCCCTCTCCCGCGACGGCGAACGGCAGCAACGGGGGCTGCTGGTCGGCCGGTACGAGGACCAGATAGCCGACCATCGGCGGCTGACCCGGAAGCGTGGGCAGGGTGTGCTGGGGCGCGGGCAGCCAGGTGGTGCCCGGCGGCAGGAAGTCCGCGACGTCGACCACCTCGTCCCGGCCCACGGCACGCAACCGGTGGCGGGGCGAACCGGTGGCGGAGGGCGCGGCGGCCGGGGCGGGCCCCGGGGCGGCGGTCAGGGTGGCGGCGGTCGAGAGGGAACGGGTGTTCGCCATGAGAGGTCAGCTCTTTCGCGCGAGAGGTTCGTCCGGGAAACCTCGGCGACCGAATTCGTGGTCGGCTCCGCCGAGGGACGTACGTCGTGTCGCGCCGACCGAAGGCCGGGGTGTGCGGCTTTAGAGGGCCGGCGCGTTCATCGCGCGGCAACACACCCGGTCGAAGTCGTGGTGCTGACGGGAAGGCCAGAAGGGCTCGAGGTCATGGCGACCCGTCGCGCGGCTGATCTGGAAGCTGGCCATGGCCCCATTGAAGCAGACACCGCCCCGCGAGAGGACCCCGCTCTCACTCCTCGGACGCGTCCCGAAAACCGCACGGATCGGTCAGCACCTCATCCCACCAGGCGTTTCCGCCAGTCCAGGGGCGTGACGGTGATGGCCTGGGAGGGATCTTCGTCCCACCGGGTGGACAGTCCCTCGGCCGCGAGGGCCGCCACGACCTCGTGCCCGACGGACGTCGTCGTGGCGGCCGCCCCGTCGAAACCGCCGTACAGCAGCATCAGTCCGTGTCCGGCGGCCGCGCCCTCGGTGCACTGGCTGTGGAAGAACACGAAGCCCCGGTCGCCGTCGGTGCTCTCGCCGCCTATCTCGCTGATGCCGCAGGTGCGGCAGCAGGTGAAGTTCTCCCGGGCGGTGATCCCGGCGGCCCGAAGTGCCGTGAACGCGCGGGTGATCCGCTCGGGGTCGGTGGTGCCCTCCCAGGTCTCCTGCTCCGCGAGCCGCTCCGTCCACAGCCGGTCCACGAGCCGACGGGCCTGCGCGGGGGAGACGGGCCGGTCGTCGCCGTCGACCAGGTACTCCTCGGCGGCCTCGGTGAGCCGCGCCCGGTCGTCGTACCCGCAGGCCAGCAGCTCCCGTACCCGCTCCTCGATCTGTTCCCGTACCGCGTCCGGGAGTTCCGGCACGTCCACGGGCGGGTCGTGGTCGAGCGGGGTCCAGTCGATGCCGCTGTCCCAGCCGTCCGCCCGCCGCGCCCAGCCGGTCATCGCCTCGGCGACCCGCTCCCGGTCGGCGAGGACCGTCCCGAAGAACCGGTCGCGGCCCTCCCGGTGCTCCAGCTGGTACTCCCCGCTGCCGTGCTCGTGCCACACCTGGACGAAGACGTCCGGCACGTCCGGGATCCTCTGCACGACCAGGAACCGGTCGTCCGCGCCGCCGATCCGGTCCACCAGCTCCCGCAGCCCCCCGGCCGTGATCCGGGCGTGCTCCTGCCAGTTCTCCGTCTTCACCTTGATGGCAAGGCCGTCCGTCGCCAAGCCGTCCGAGGCCAGGCTGTGCGTTGCCAGGCCGTCCGCGGCCGTGCCGCCCCCGTCGATCGTCATGCGCTCACCCTCGCACGCCCCACCGACAACGCCGGAGGGCGCCCACCGCGAACGGTGGACGCCCTCCGGGACGCTTCGCGCGGGGCGCGGCCGATCAGACCTGGCCGGCCTTCTCCAGTGCCGAGCAGCAGGTGTCGACGAGGAGCCGCGTCACGACGTACGGGTCGACGTTGGCGTTCGGGCGGCGGTCCTCGATGTAGCCCTTGCCGTCCTTCTCGACCTGCCACGGGATACGGACCGAGGCGCCACGGTTGGAGACACCGTAGGAGTACTCGTTCCACGGGGCGGTCTCGTGCAGGCCCGTCAGGCGGTCGTCGATGCCGGCGCCGTAGTTCTTGACGTGGTCGAGCGGCTTCGAGCCCTCGCCCAGCGACTCGCACGCGGTGATGATCGCGTCGTAGCCCTCGCGCATCGCCTTCGTGGAGAAGTTGGTGTGCGCGCCGGCGCCGTTCCAGTCACCCTTGGCCGGCTTGGGGTCGAGGGTGGCGGCGACGTCGAAGTCCTCGGCGGTGCGGTAGAGCAGCCAGCGGGCCACCCACAGCTGGTCGGAGACCTCCAGCGGGGCCAGCGGGCCGACCTGGAACTCCCACTGGCCGGGCATGACCTCGGCGTTGATGCCGGAGATGCCGAGACCGGCGGCCAGGCAGTTCTCCAGGTGGGCCTCGACGATGTCACGGCCGAAGATCTCGTCGGCGCCGACACCGCAGTAGTAGCCGCCCTGGGGGGCCGGGAAGCCGCCCTTGGGGAAGCCGAGCGGGGTGCCGTCCTGGAAGAAGGTGTACTCCTGCTCGATGCCGAAGATCGGCTCCTGCGAGGCGAACTTCTCGGCGACCTCACGCAGCGCGGCACGGGTGTTGGACTCGTGCGGGGTGAAGTCGATGTTCAGGACCTCGCACAGGACGAGGACGTCGTCGCCGCCGCGGATCGGGTCGGGGCAGGTGAAGACCGGCTTGAGCACACGGTCCGAGGAGTGCCCCTCGGCCTGGTTCGTGGAGGACCCGTCGAAGCCCCAGATCGGCAGCGCGTCCAGACCGGCGGGCTCACCCGCGATGATCTTGGTCTTGGAGCGGAGCTTGGCCGTCGGCTCGGTGCCGTCGATCCAGATGTACTCAGCCTTGAAGGTCACGGGACACATCCTTCGGGGTGGGTCACTAGGCGCATGTGCGGGTGCTGCGGCGCTGCGGCACTGAAACGCCGCGCTGATGCCGGGCAGCCTGCCAACATGCGATTTCCCGATCATTGCTCGCATGTGAACCCCGTGTTACCGGGCGTCGCTGTGGTGCGGTTCACGCCCCCGGAGCACCGACGACCTTCCCTGGAGGTGTTCGCACCAGCGACGCGTCGGCCGCGCCCCGAGCCGTATGCGAAGGGAGCGGTCGGCGGGTCACGGCACAATCGCCCTTCTTTCCCAGTTCGATCGCGTCCTCGTCGACGGACGTCGGTCGGATGCTTCCCGTTCCGGTTCGCGAATCAGGCACACTGCGGATCGCGTTCGAACCGGTGTCGGAAGGCCGGCCACCCCCTCCGTACGGTGGCCGACCTCCCGACCCGGCTCGGCGGGACCCACGACGGGCCGGCCCCGCTGCTCCCTGGCGGCAACAGCGGGGCCGGTGACCGTCGTTCTAGCCGACCTTCTCGATCAGCGCCCGGCGGATCAGGAACTTGCCGGGCTCCCGGACCTGCTCGAACGCGGAGTTGTTCAGCAGGACACAGCTGCCGGAGACCGAGGTGACCTCCACGGTCGTGGACTTGTTGTTGTCCAGGTTGGTCACCTTCAGCTTCGTTCCGGCCGGGAACTGGTTGCTGGACGCGGCCGGGGCGCCGCCCTCACCGGAGAGCGTGACGGTGGACCCGTTGCAGACCTGCTGGCCGCCCCCGGCACCGCCGTCGCCACCCGCGTTGTCGGCACCGCCGTCGCCGCCCGCGTTTCCGGCACCTCCGGCGTTCCCCGCGTCCCCGGCGCCGCCCGCGTTCCCGGCGGCCTCGTCGCCCTGGGGGTCCTGAGCCGACCCCCCGGTCTCCGCGCCGCCGGGCTGCGCGGGCTGTGCCGCCTGGGAGCCCTGAGCCGACTCCCCTACGACACAGCCGGACGCTTCCTGCTGCACCTTGATCTGCTTGATCACGGCCTCGCGGTTGGCGATCCGCGCCTCGGACTGCGCGTCCGGGGTGGCCCGCTGACCGTCGATGAACTTCTGGTTGTTGCCGAGCGCGGTGGCGAGACCCTGACAGACGCTGGAATCCGCCGCGGTCTGCGCCGCGTTCGAGGTGGCCGCCATGGTGAAGGCCCCACCACCCGCCACCGCCGCCGCGCTGACGAAAAGCGCGATCTTCTTCTTCGTACTGAGAGTTCTCCTGCGCGACATTCGCGCCTCCTGAGAGGTAGGGGAGCGTACGCCGCTATGTACGAGATACCGAACGAGGTTACTCAACGGTTACGGCAGTCTCCGAAGTAACCTGCGTCACACATGAGTCGGGTCGGTCGAGGGCCGCCTACCGCGACAGCGCGTCCCGTACGGCCTCCTCCGTGCGGGCGACGACCGCCGCACCGTCCTCCGCGGTGATGATGGGCCGCTGGATCAGCTTCGGGTGCTCGGCGAGGGCCGCGATCCACCGGTCGCGCGTGGCCGCGTCCCGCGCCCACTCCTTGAGGCCGAGTTGCTTCGCGGCGGCCTCCTGGGTGCGGGTGATGTCCCACGGTTCGAGCCCGAGCCGGTCGAGGACCTCACGGATCTCGTCCTCGCTCGGGACGTCCTCCAGATAGCGGCGGACGGTGTAGTCGGCACCCTCCGCGTCGAGCAGGCTGATGGCGCTGCGGCACTTGGAACAGGCCGGGTTGATCCAGATCTCCATGGCCCCACCGTAGCCAACCGCTCCCGGCCCGCCGGAAGGTGTTCCGAGGCCCCCGAAAACCCGTGTTCCATCCCTGTCACAGAACCGCTCAAAGGCCTTCTGGCCAGGGGCGATTGTCAGTGGGGGGTAGTAAAATAGAAGCAGTGTTCGAGGGTTGCCGACGGGGGATTTCCGGCGGCGCCCAGACCGCGACAGGAGGATGTCCGTGCCCGCTGCCGCACTGAAGTCGAAGCCGCTGCCCACCCAGTCAACCGTCAAGCATCCCGTCCTGCTCGACCTGCCGTACGAGCCCGTCGTGAAGCACACGCTGCCGCCGGGCCGTCCGCGGGAGTGGTACATCACGCACAACCGGCGTCTGAAGGCGATGCGTCTCGCCATCGCCCTGCTGGACTCCGGTGTCTACATGCCGAACCAGGCGCGCAACGAGACGATCCGCACCACCGCCGAGGTGATCGGTGTGCACCCGCCGTCGGACACCACGTGCCACATGGTCCGGGCGCTGATGCGGTACTGCCGCTGACGCCGGCCCACTGGTCGGGCCTTCCGGTGCCGTCCGCCCCTCGGGGTGGGCGGCACCGGTGCGTTGGGGCCGGGGCCGAAGGAGGAGGGCGATCTCCGGCCGCCAGGGTTGGCCGGAGATCGCCCTAGCCGTGCCCGTCAGGGGTCCATACGATGCGGTCGCCCCGCAGCCTTCACAGCTCTTTCACAGGTGTGCGGGGACGTCGCGCATGTCTATTGACATGTGCATGCCTATGATGGGAGAACCCCCCATGGTTCGTGGTCTCCTCCTGGGCGGCGCCGTCGCCGCCCTGTTCGCCGGAGCGCTTCCCGCGCACGCGACGGATCCCTTCGACAACCCGCCGCCGGACAAGATCATCATCAAGGTCGCCACGGTGAACGGCTCCGGCTGTCCCCAGGGCACGACGGCGGTCGCCGTCGCCCCGGACAACACCGCGTTCACCGTGACCTACAGCGAGTACCTCGCCCAGGTCGGCGGGGGCGCGCCCTCCACGGCGTTCCGCAAGAACTGCCAGCTCAACCTGAGAGTTCATGTACCGGGCGGCTTCACGTACGCCATCGCGAGCGTCGACTACCGAGGCTTCGCCTCACTCCAGCGCGGCGCCAACGGCACGCAGAAGGCCTCGTACTACTTCCAGGGCTCTCCGGACACGGCCTCCCGCACCCACGGCTTCAACGGCCCGTACGAGGACAACTGGCAGGCCACGGACGAGACCGACTGGGCCCAGCTGGTGTGGGCGCCGTGCGGTGTCGAACGCAACTTCAACATCAACACGGAGCTGCGGGTCAACCGGGGTTCGTCGCCGGCGAGCAGCACGAGCTTCATGACGATGGACTCGACGGACGGGGACATCAGCACGATCTACCACTTGGCGTGGAAGGAGTGCCCGCCCAAGTGAGCCGGGGGTGCCGGGGGCCGCTTCTTTTGGGGCGCCCGGCACCGCGGTCGGTGTGGGGGCGGGTTTGCCGGGTGCGGGTCCGTGGGGGCTGGTCGCGCGGTTCCCCGCGCCCCTGAAGGTACGGGCGTACGGCCCGCCCTTCAGCTGAAAAGCACGGGGCCGCAGGCCCCTGCTTTTCAGGGGCGCGGGGAACCGCGCGAGAAACCACGACGCACCCGCACCCGCCGAACCCACCCTCACCCCCGAGTCATTAGGCGCCCTGCCCGCCCAACTCCTTCTCCAGCGGCGTCCGAAAGCGCGGCGTGACCCGCGTCTCGCCCACCCACGCCCGCAACCGCTCGGCCTCCTCGGCGATCGCCCCGCGAGCCTCCGCACCGATCCCCTCCGTCGTGAGCAGGCGCCACACGATCTCGCCGTCCGCCCGCTGGGCCCAGCCGCCGACCACGCGGCCGTTCCACCACACCGTCGGCCCCACGTTGCCGCTGCGGTCGAACAGGGCGGGCAGCAGTTCCGGCGCCAGATACCAGTCGCGGTCCCGCCAGCCCATCGCGGTGGGGTCGAGGGCCGGCAGCAGGGCGGCCCACGGCCCGGCCGGGGCGGCGACCGGCTCCTCGTCCCCGGCGACCACGTACCCCGTGCCCTCGTCCAGCGTCACCGCCCGCGCCCCGATCGCCGTGAGCGCCCGGCGGACCTCCGTGACCCGCCAGCGCGTCCACCACTTCAGGTCGGCCTCGGTCGCCGGACCGCACGCCGCCAGCCACCGCCCGAGGAGCGACGCCTGGGCCTCCGCCACATCCAGCTCGGGGTGCGCGGGGGCCACGGCCCACCGGAACTGGCTCGACGTCCACGAACCGAGCGGCCGGCCCCGCACCACCCGGCCCTCCACGCCCAGCACCCTCAGCAGCCGCGTCGAGACGGTGTGCGTCCCCTCGTAGGGTTTTCCGGCCGCGTACACGAAGCGTTCCCTCAACCGGGGCTCGTCCTCGGCCAGTTCCGCCGCCGTCGCCTGGCCACGCCGGGCCAGCGCGGCGAGCGCCGACTCCTCGACCTCCTTCAGCCAGGCCGCGTCCGGGGCCCCGGCCGCCGCCATGTCCTTCAGCAGCGCGGCCCGTTCCCTCGCGGCGACCGTGATGCCGGTCGAGGCGTGCACCACGGCGGTAAGACCGGCGGGGAACACGAACACGGTGTGCCGCATGCCGTGCATCCGCACCAGGGTCCGGTCCGTGTACAGCGCCCGCTCGGTCTCGGCCACGGTCCGCGCCGGCTCGGCGAGCCGCGCGCCCACCGCGAGGTACACCGTCGCCGGGTCCGAGCCGTGCAGCGCCACCAGCGAGTCGGCGACCTCCTCCGGCCGCGCCGCCCGCACGGATCCGGCCAATCGCTGCCCCGCCGCGAGCCGCGCCCGCCGCTCGGCCACTCCGACGTACCGCCGTGCGTCCCCCATGCCGCCGCCTCCACCCGAACATCAGTCGTCCCGTCCGCCCAATCCTCCCGGACACCACTGACAATCACCCCTCCGAAGGCGTCCGCACGCCCCACCGCCCCCGATATTCGGATGCGGGCGGATCGGCCCGCCCAGCATCCTGGACGGGCGCAGCCGAGCGTCCGGCACCGGACCGTGCGGGACGGGCATCGCTGCCACCACCCACGCACACCCAAGGAGGCCCGCCATGGGCACCTTGATCCTTTCGGCGACCGCGGTCCTGGTCGTCCTCGGTTTCTCGAACGAACTGCTCTGGCTCGCCGCGGTCGGGCTGCTCTACCTGTACATCCGCCACGGCCGCACCCGCGGTGGCTCGGCGGCGTCGTCGCCGTCGTCGAGCGGCGGCGCACAGCCCGCCTCCTACCGGGCCTACCGCGAGCGCCGTGACCAGCAGGCGAAGTGGGAGCGCCGCTACCGCCGTGAGCGGCCCTTCGAGGCCCGTCGGCAGGAGCGGCAGAAGAGCGGCAAGTAACGAGCCCGTGCCCCGGGGCGGTCACAGCCCCGGGGCACCCCAGAGGGGGAACCAGCGGCCCAGATCGGGCTCGATCCGCAGGTCCCCCGCGAGGACCGCCCTGACCCGCAGCTCCAGCGCGTTGTCCCGTCGGCCCGCCTCACGCGCCTCACCCGGCAGCGGCGCGAACGGATAGAACGTGCCGCGCTTGTAGAGGTAGACGAGCCCCAGCCGCCGCTCCCCGTCCTCGCCGCCCCGGAACCCGACCACCGAGCACAGCAGCTGCGGCCCGAACCCGCCGCCCTCCAAGGCGCTGTTGACCGTGTGCAGATCCCCCACCAGGTCCGGCAGCTCCTGCGGCCTCCGCCGGGAGACGAGCCACGAGTACCCGTACTCGTCCCGTACGGCCTCGACACCCGCCGCACCCCGCTCCGCGTCCGCGTCGACGTCGAGCAGCGCCCGCACCTCCCGCCGTACGTCGTCGAAGGCCGCGCCCTCGACCGACGCGAAGCACACCGCGCCGGTCCCGGTCGGGGTGAGGGAGGCGGCGGCCTCCAGGGTCACCGCGGCTGAGGGAAGGGCGAACAGCCGGTCCAGGTCCGGCGGCACCGGTTTCGTACGGCCGAGGAGCACGTCCAGCAGCCCCATGGCGGTTCAGGCCGCCTTCCCCGGTCCGGACGCGGGGGTCTCACCCAGCTCCACGGAGATCCTGCCCAGCTGGTCGAGCCGCTGCTCCAGGGGCGGGTGGGTGGCGAAGAAGCGGGCCAGGTGCGGGTGGTCGCCCAGGGCGGGGGTGAAGTAGAAGGCGTTGAAGGCCTGCGAGGTCCGCAGGTCCCGGGTGGGGATCCGCGCCATGTCGCCGGTGACCTTGGTCAGCGCGGCGGCGAGCGCCGAGGGCCGCCCGGTGAGCAGGGCGCCCGCCCGGTCGGCGGCCAGCTCCCGGTACCGGGACAGGACACGGATCAGCAGGAAGCTCAGCACGTACACGGCGGCCGCCACCCCCATCACCACGCTGAACACGACGGCGGTGTTCTGGTCCCGGCGCCCGCCGAACATGTGCGAGTGGAACGCGAACCGTACGACCAGCCCCGCCAGCACCCCGAGGAACGAGGCGACCGTCATCACGGCGACATCGCGGTGCGCGACATGCGACAGCTCGTGCGCGAGCACGCCCTCCAGCTCGTCCGTCTCCAGCCTTCTGAGCAGCCCGGTCGTCACGCACACCACCGCGTGATCGGCGTTCCGCCCGGTCGCGAACGCGTTGGGCATGTCCATGTCCGCCACCGCGACCCGAGGCTTCGGGACGTCCGCGACCGCGCACAACCGGTCCACCACGCCGTGCAGCCGCGGATACTCCTCGGCCTCCACGATCCGCCCGCGCATGGCGTACAGGGCGACCCGGTCGGAGTACCAGTACTGCGCCCCCAGGAGAAGGCCCGCGGCCACCACGACCAGCACCCATGACTTCAGCAAGGCGATCAACGCGGCCGCGAACAGCACGTACAACAGCCCGAGCAGGAACAACGTGATCGTCATCCGCGTGGTCAGCCGGGGATCACTCCGGAACCGGTTCGACATCCGTACCACCCCGCACTCAGGCAGGCACCCGTCCCGCCTTCCATTGTGCGCTGGGGCGGCGGCCGCGGCTCCGGGGGCCGGCGGCGGTGGACGGGCTCAGTACGAGGACCGGTAGTTGAGGTAGCCGATCACCGCGATCAGCCCGGCCACACAGCCGAACACCACGAGCGTCGACACCCACGACGAGCGGCGCGGTGCGCGCGGGCCGGGATCGGCGCGGAAGGGCTGCGGCGCGGGCGGATTCTCCTTCCAGCGCGCGGCGAGCATCCGGGCTCGCGCGGAGGGCTCCTTGTGCTCGGCGTTGTCCGCCCACCTGAGGTCGAACTCCCGCTCGCTGTCGTCCTGTTCGGGCATCCCCGTGTCTCCCCCGTAGTCCATCGAACAGTCGTGCAGGAAACCATACGACGGTGCCCCCGCCCTGGAAAGCCGGAACCGAGACGCCGGCCGAACGGTACGCGCTGAGCCATCTCGGGATGGCGAGCAGCCGGGGGCCCACCTCTGCCTGCTGCATGCTGAATGGCGGCGTGCGACCAGGAGGGCGCAGGGGGGCGGGTGCAGTGCGACTGCTGTCGAACAGGAGTAGACGTAGGGGTAGCACCACAAGACCGCGCGGCGCCGTCCGGAACGGACTTCCCAGCCCGAATGCGCCGATCGTCGACGTCGGGTGCGGGCGCGGGTTTGCGGGGCGTGGTGTCGGATGCGCCTCGCTGTTCACTCGCGGGAGCGGAAGGCGCTGGACAGAACCGATCGCGGATGGCGGCCCCGAAACAGGCCGTCGGCCGTGCCCTTCCGGCGAGGAAGAACACGGCCGACGGCCCACACACGGCCCAGGGGAGCGGAAGCCCGCTCCGACCTGGGGCGATATCACACGTCGAAGTAGAGCTCGAACTCGTGCGGGTGGGGACGCAGCTGGAGCGGCGCGATCTCGTTGGCGCGCTTGTAGTCGATCCACGTCTCGATCAGGTCCGGCGTGAAGACGTCGCCCTGGAGGAGGAACTCGTGGTCGCGCTCGAGGGAGTCGAGGACGGCCGGGAGGGAGGTCGGGACCTGCGGGACGCCCGCGTGCTCCTCGGGGGCGAGCTCGTAGAGGTCCTTGTCGATCGGCTCGGCCGGCTCGATCTTGTTCTTGATGCCGTCGAGGCCCGCGAGCAGCAGCGCTGAGAAGGCCAGGTACGGGTTGCCGGAGGAGTCGGGCGCGCGGAACTCGACACGCTTGGCCTTCGGGTTCGAACCCGTGATCGGGATACGCATGGCCGCGGAGCGGTTGCGCTGCGAGTACACCAGGTTGACCGGGGCCTCGAAGCCCGGCACCAGACGGTGGTACGAGTTCACCGTCGGGTTGGTGAAGGCCAGCAGCGACGGGGCGTGCTTGAGGATGCCGCCGATGTAGTAGCGGGCGGTGTCCGACAGGCCCGCGTAACCGGCCTCGTCGTAGAAGAGCGGGGAGCCGCCCGACCACAGCGACTGGTGGACGTGCATGCCCGAGCCGTTGTCACCGAAGATCGGCTTCGGCATGAAGGTCGCGGTCTTGCCGTTGCGCCAGGCCACGTTCTTCACGATGTACTTGAAGAGCTGGAGGTCGTCGGCCGCGGCGAGCAGCGTGTTGAACTTGTAGTTGATCTCGGCCTGGCCGGCGGTGCCCACCTCGTGGTGCTGGCGCTCGACCTGGAGACCGGACTTGGCCAGCTCCAGCGAGATCTCGGCACGCAGGTCGGCGAAGTGGTCGACCGGCGGGGTCGGGAAGTAGCCGCCCTTGTAGCGGACCTTGTAGCCGCGGTTGTCCTCCAGCGCACCGGTGTTCCAGGCGCCCGCCTCGGAGTCGATGTGGTAGAAGGACTCGTTCTCCGAGGTCTTGAAGCGCACGCTGTCGAACACGTAGAACTCGGCCTCGGGGCCGAAGTACGCGGTGTCGGCGATGCCGGTGGACGCGAGGTACGCCTCGGCCTTCTTCGCCACGTTGCGCGGGTCACGGGAGTACTGCTCGCCCGTGATCGGGTCGTGGATGAAGAAGTTGACGTTGACCGTCTTGTCGCGGCGGAACGGGTCGACGCGCGCGGTGGACAGGTCGGCACGGAGCGCCATGTCGGACTCGTGGATGGCCTGGAAGCCGCGGATCGAGGAGCCGTCGAAGGCCAGCTCCTCGGCCGGGTCGAAGGCCTCGGCCGGGATCGTGAAGTGCTGCATCACGCCCGGCAGGTCGCAGAAGCGGACGTCGATGAACTTGACGTCCTCGTCCGCGATGAACTTCTTGGCCTCGTCGGCGTTCTGGAACATCCAGCTCCTCCTACTCCCGACCATCCCGCCGGGGTGGTAGTTCGTTCGTGCGGCCAGTGCGGTGGCACACGCTGCTCTCGACCCTAGGGACGGGTGATTTCTCGTACGTGACCCATTTGTTTCGCACAAGTTAACCGGACATCCCGTACCTGACCCCACCTGTCCGAATGGCAGAACGGTCGCAGTACGGTGTTCGAGTGGACAAGAGGCAAGCAATCGGATCGTGGCTCTCCGGCCCCCGCGCGGCCGCCGAGGACGCGGGTGTCGACTTCGGTTACCGGGGCGAGCAGCTCGGTCTGCCGGAGCACGGGCCTGGCTCCATCGCCCGCCCGGGCCGCCGTCTCGGGGCGCTGGCCGTCGACTGGGGGCTGTGCCTCTTGATCGCATACGGCCTGATCACCGACGGCTACGACCAGGCCACCAGCAACTGGGCCCTGCTCATCTTCTTCCTGCTCCACGTCCTCACCCTGGGCACGGTGGGCTTCACCCCCGGCAAGCGTCTCTTCGGCCTCCGGGTGATCGCCCAGGACACCGGCGCGGTGAACCCGTGGCGCGCCCTCGTCCGCAGCGTCCTGCTCTGCCTCGCCATCCCCGCCCTCGTCTGGGACCGCGACGGCCGCGGCCTCCACGACCGCCTGGCGCGGACGGTGGAGGTACGGATCTAGCACCGCCGCGTACGAGCGCCCGAGACGTACGAGGACGCCCGAGACGCATGGACCCGCCACGCACGAGAAGGGGGCGCCCGGAGATTCCGGGCGCCCCCTTCGTCGTACGAGGAGAGTGGTGTCAGTCGGGGGAGGTCAGCGCATCTTCCCGCCGCGCGGCATGCGCATGCCCTTGGGCATCGGGCCCTTGGGGAGCGGCATGTTGCTCATCAGGTCGCCCATGGCGCGGAGCCGGTCGTTGGTGGCGGTCACCTGGGGGCCGGACAGGACGCGGGGCAGCTTCAGCATGGTCGTGCGGAGCTTCTTCAGCTCGACCTGGCCCTCGCCGGTGCCCACGATCAGGTCGTGCACCGGCACGTCCACCACGATCCGGGCCATCTTCCTCTTCTCGGCGGCCAGCAGGCTCTTCACCCGGTTCGGGTTGCCCTCGGCGACCAGGACGATGCCGGCCTTGCCGACGGCCCGGTGGACCACGTCCTGGTTGCGGTTCATCGCCACCGCCGGGGTGGTCGTCCAGCCTCGGCCCACGTTGTCCAGCACCGCCGCGGCGGCACCCGGCTGGCCCTCCATCTGCCCGAACGCGGCCCGCTCGGCCCGCCGTCCGAAGACGATCGCCGTCGCGAGGAAGGCGAGCAGGAGGCCCAGGATGCCGAGATAGATGGGGTGACCGATCAAGAAACCGATCGCGAGGAAGACACCGAAGGTGATGATTCCGACAGCCGCGAGTACAAGACCGATCTTCTTGTCGGCCCTGCGGGTCATCTTGTACGTCAGAGCGATCTGCTTGAGTCGCCCGGGGTTCGCAGCGTCCGCTGCGGGTTCCTTCCTCGCCATGGCACGAAGTCTACGTGTCCGGGGAAGCGAGGACGACGGCGGTGCCGGTGGGGTCCGGTGACCGGCGACGACGCGGGGGGAGCGGCGCCGGGCGGCGGCGGTGCCTCGGTGGTGCCTCGGGTGGTGCGGGGTCGTGCCTGAGCGGCCGCGGTGCGCGGCCTCGACGGCCACGGTGCGGCGCCTGAGCGGTCGCGGTGCGGATCGCGGTCGAGCCTTCGGGCGGTCGGCTCGTCCCCCGCTCAAGGGGCCGTGGGTGGCCGGGGTGGTGCGTCAGCCGTGGTGCGTCACGAGGTGCGCGTGGAGACGGCGGCCTCGAGAACGCGCTCGGCCTCGACGCGGTCCTTGGCGCGGCGGCGGTCCTCCAGGACGGAGGTCCAGGCGTTGCGGCGGGCGGTGCGCTGGCCGCTGCTGAGGAGCAGCGACTCGACGGCACGGAGTGCATCGGTGAACGACGGGATCGCCGTGGCGCGAACGGGCGCGGCCTGCATGATGAGGTCCCCCCTAGGGATCGGGTGAGCGGGCTGGGTCTGTACCGGGCGTGAAACCAGGGTCACTGATTGGTGTTACCAGGGCGTGACCGACCGGTCAAACGCCCATGAAGCCTGGATTGGCGGCGCTCAAACGCCGACGCGGCCCTGACGGTGCCCCCATCTGGGAGAACGGTCAGGGCCGCGGACAATTGGCCATTACTGGCCAGTAGGTTCTTGTGCTCAGATTCACACGTTTGCCTGGCACTCCGTGCCACTCGACTGGCCGTACGGCGTGTCGGCGCAGCACCGCCGGGAGACGGCCCCCGGGGGCCCGGAGCCGAGCCCGCAGGCCGGGGGGAGACGGTCAGACGGCCTGCGACGCGACGTAGGTGCCGCGCTTCTCGACCGCCATCTGGTACAGCCGGCCGGCGCGGTACGAGGAGCGGACCAGCGGGCCGGACATCACTCCGGAGAAGCCGATCTCCTCGGCCTCCTCCTTCAGCTCCACGAACTCGTGCGGCTTGACCCAGCGCTCCACGGGGTGGTGCCGGACGCTCGGCCGCAGGTACTGGGTGATGGTCACCAGCTCGCAGCCCGCGTCGTGCAGCTGCTTGAGTGCCTCGCTGACCTCCTCGCGGGTCTCGCCCATGCCGAGGATCAGATTGGACTTGGTGACCAGGCCGTAGTCGCGGGCCTCGGTGATGACCTTCAGGGAGCGCTCGTAGCGGAAGCCGGGGCGGATGCGCTTGAAGATGCGGGGGACGGTCTCGACGTTGTGCGCGAAGACCTCGGGGCGGGAGGCGAAGACCTCCTGCAGCAGCTCCGGTACGGCGTTGAAGTCCGGGGCGAGCAGCTCGACCTTGGTGTGGCCGCCCTCGCGGCCGGCGGTCTGCTGGTGGATCTGGCGGACCGTCTCCGCGTACAGCCAGGCGCCGCCGTCGGGGAGGTCGTCGCGGGCGACGCCGGTGATGGTGGCGTAGTTCAGGTCCATGGTGACCACGGACTCGCCGACGCGGCGGGGCTCGTCACGGTCGAGCGCCTCGGGCTTGCCGGTGTCGATCTGGCAGAAGTCGCAGCGGCGGGTGCACTGGTCGCCGCCGATGAGGAAGGTCGCCTCGCGGTCCTCCCAGCACTCGTAGATGTTGGGACAGCCGGCTTCCTGGCAGACCGTGTGCAGGCCCTCGCTCTTCACGAGCTTCTGCATCGCGGTGTACTCGGGACCCATTTTCGCCCGGGTCTTGATCCACTCGGGCTTGCGCTCGATGGGGGTCTGGCTGTTGCGGACCTCCAGGCGCAGCATCTTGCGTCCGTCGGGTGAGACTGCGGACACATCGGCTCCCTGTAGCTTCGATTCTTCGGCGCACCCCAGGGTACGCCCGTGCTGTTGTCGCTCCCCGAGGTGGGCAACCTTCGGCTCTCGGGTCGCATTCCCCGGGCGGCGGGCCCCGGCCCGCCGGGACCTCACGCCGACGCGCGTTCCACGACCCTCGGCCGGAGGTCGGCGTTCTCCAGTACGTCTCGCAGGTGCTTCTCGGCGACGGGGAGGACCTCGGCGATGGTGATGTCGCGGCCCAGCTCCGTCGCGAGGGACGCGACGCCCGCGTCGCGGATCCCGCAGGGGATGATCCGGTCGAACCAGCGGTTGTCGGGGTTCACGTTCAGCGCGAAGCCGTGCATCGTCACGCCCTTCGCCACCCGGATCCCGATCGCCGCGATCTTGCGGTCCTCGCGCCGCTGCCCCGCGTTGGAGGGCGCGTACTCGGGACCGTTCAGCCGGGGGTCGAACTCGTCGTCGTGCATCCGGGGGTCGAGGTCCAGGGAGAGGCCGCCGAGCCGCTGCTCGACGGGGTCGCCCAGCACCCACACCCCGCTGCGGCCCTCCACCCGCGTCGTCTCCACGCCGAACTCGGCGCACGTGCGGATCAGGGCCTCCTCCAGGCGGCGCACATGGGCCACGACGTCCACCGGGCGCGGCAGCTTCTGGATCGGGTACCCGACGAGCTGGCCCGGCCCGTGCCAGGTGATCTTGCCGCCGCGGTCCACGTCGATGACGGGCGTGCCGTCCAGGGGGCGCTCGTTGTCGGCCGTTCGCCGGCCGGCCGTGTAGACGGGCGGGTGCTCCAGGAGCAGCACGGTGTCGGGGACCTCGTCGACGAAGCGCGCCGCGTGCACCCGGCGCTGCTCGTCCCAGGCCTCCTGGTACTCGACGGCCTCCGTGCCGAACCCCATGCGGACGAACCGCAACCCACTCACGGCAAGCGCCTCCCTCGGCGGTACGGCCGTGCGGCGGTACCGCGATAGCTCTGTCAGGCGCGTGACGCGCCCACGCCACTGTACGACCGTAGGACCGCGCGATGTTCGGCGGCCGTCCCACCGGCGCACGGCGGCGACCGCCGGCGTACACCGCGCCCCCGCCCCGTCAGCTACGCGGCCAATCCTCACACGATCGGATGAACCGACGCGGAAGTGTGCGATCGGGCGTTTACTCTCCGCTACATTCACGCCGTTCACAAGGCCGCAAAGGCTTCTCACCAGGCAATCCGGGCACCGCGCCGACACCCGGAAGGCAGGAGACCGCACCGCAGATGACGGAACGACCCGCGCAGCGCACCCCCAACCGCCAGCTCGCCGCCCTCATCGCAGAAGCGGGGTTCTCCAACGCGGGACTAGCGCGTCGTGTGGACCAGCTCGGTCTCGAACACGGCCTCGACCTCAGATACGACAAGACGTCGGTCACCCGCTGGCTGCGAGGCCAGCAGCCGAGGGGCACCACGCCCGCGCTCATCGCCGAGGTGTTCACCCGCCGCCTCGGCCGCAGGCTCACCGCACAGGACCTCGGTCTCGACGCCTGCGCCCCCGTGTACGCGGGGCTGGAGTTCGCCGCGACCCCCGACGAGGCCATCGACATCGTCAGCGGCCTGTGGCGCAAGGACTCCGGCAGCCACGCCGAACTGCGGAAGATCGCCTTCACCCCGGCCGGACTCGTCGTCCCCAGCCGGGACTGGCTGATCGGCCGCGCCGACGACCGGGTGGGCCGGGGCGACCCGGCCGCCACCCGCGTCCCCCCGCAGGGCCGCCCGGCCGTCCCCCGGCAGCGCAGCCAGACCGAGCGCGGCCCCGGCCAGAAGGTCACCTCCGGGGACATCGCCGCGCTCCGCTCGGTCGGCGAACTCTTCCGCGCCCTCGACAACGCCTACGGCGGTGGCCACGCCCGCCAGGCCCTCGTGCGCTACCTGGAGCACGAGGCCGAGCCGATGCTGCGGGGGGCCTACGGCGAACAGGTCGGCCGACGGCTCTTCGCGGCCGCCGCCGACCTCACCCGGCTCGCCGGCTGGACCTCGTACGACATCGGCGCCCACGGGCTCGCCCAGCGGTACTTCGTACAGGCGCTGCGCCTGGCGCAGGCGGCGGGCGACCGGGCGTACGGGGCGTACGTCCTCATCACGATGAGCCGGCAGGCGGTCTACCTGGGGCACGGACGGGAGGCCGTGCAGCTCGCGCGCGTCGCCCAGCAGGGCGTCGGGTCCGCCGTGCCGCCGGTCGTGCAGTCGCTGCTGCACGCCGTCGAGGCCCGCGGGCACGCGGTCCTCGGCGAGGTACGGGCCTCCACGGCCGCGCTGGTCCGCGCCGAACGGGCCCTGGAGGCCGCCCGCCCCGGCGACGAGGTCCCCTACTGGGCGCGCTTCTTCGACGAGGCCCAGCTCGCCGACGAGTTCGGGCACAGCCACCGCGACCTCCAGCAGTACCGCGCCGCCGCCCAGCACGCCGAGCGGTCGCTGCAACTGAGGGCGCCCGCCTTCGCCCGCAGCCGCCTCTTCTGCCGGGTGGTGCTCGCCTCGGCCCGCCTCGGGCTCGGCGAGCTGGACCAGGCCTGTCAGTTGGGCGCGGAGGCCGCCGGGCAGGCCGCGGAGATGCGCTCGGTGCGTGCCGTGGAGTACGTCCGCGACTTCGAGCGCCGTCTGGAGCCGTACCGGGACGCCGCCCCGGTGAGGGGCTACCGGGACAAGGTGGCCGCCCTGGGCTAGGGGGCGCGCGGCGGCCCGTGTGCCGCATGCTCAGGGGCGCCCGGAGACCGTCCGGGCGCCCCCGCCGCGCCTCGGTCAGGCGGCCGTCTCGAGTGCCTCCTCCATGGGCGTCGGGTGGGCGTCCAGGTCCGTGAGGACGGCGTGGGCGGCCCGGCGGGCCGAGTGGAGGGCGCCCTGGACGGTGCTGGTGTCGCGGTGGTCGCCGCAGACGTACAGACCGGCCAGCAGCCGCACCGGGCGCCGCAGGTCGTGCGGCGCGGGCATCGCGGGCACGGCCTCGGGCTCGTGATGGACCGCCAGCAGCTCCCACCGGGCCGTGGACGTGCGGTACAACCGGGCCAGTTGGGCGCGGACCGTGGCGTCCAGATGGGCCGCGTCCGGCGGCGTGCCGAGCACCGTGGAGGTGATGAGGGCACGGCCCGCAGGAGCCCGGGTCGGGTCGACCTGGCTGATGACCGCCGTGTGCGAGACGGGGCCGCCGCGGTCCGCGTCGAGGAGCAGCGCCCCCTCGCCCGGCGGGAGCTCGTCGGTGGCGTGGTGCAGCACGGTCACCGGGTGGAAGTCCGGTACGCGCAGCCCCGGCAGCAGCTCTGCCGCGGACCGGGCGTCCGTGGCCAGGACGACGGCACGGCAGGAGAGTTCACCGTGGTCGGCCGTCGTCACCGAGGTCGTGCTGATCGCGGTTGCCCTGACCCCGGTACGGACGGTGCCCGGCGGCAGGGCCGCGGCGAGCAGCTCCGGGAGGGTGTCGGCGCCGCCCTCCGGCAGGCACAACCGGCCCGTCGCGAAGGCGTGCAGGGCCAGATCGGCACAGCGGCTGGACGTTTGCAGAGCCGGGTCGGCGAGCAGGGCGGCCAGCAGGGGCCGTACGAAACCGTCGATCGTCCGGGGCGGGAAGCCGCGGGTCGCGAGGGCCTCGGCGATCGGGAGCTCCGCGCGGGTGGCGAGCCGTTCCGGCGCGGTCGCGGCGAGCCGGGCCAGCGCCATGGCCAGCCGGGACTGGTCGGCCGGGGCGCCCAGCCGGCCCGGCCGGACACCCGCCGGCCGGCCCTGGTGGCGGCCCTGTGCGCGGCCTCCGTTCCGGGGCAGCCTGGGGGCGCTTGCGAGGGCGCGCGCGGCTGTAAGTGCGCCCCTTGCGCTCCGTAGGGGCGGGGTGGCGCCGGCCCGGTGGTGGTGGCCGTCGGCGTACAGCAGGACGCCGGGGGCGAACGGGCGCAGGGGCAGGGCGTCCAGGCCCGGCGTGCGGCGCAGTTCGGGGTAGGACGTGGAGAGCAACTGGGGGGTGCGGTCGAGGCGGAAGCCGTCGATCTTCTCGGTCGACATCCGGCCGCCGATGGCGGGCGCGGCCTCCAGGACGGTGGTCGTCAGACCCGCCCTGGTCAGATGTCCGGCCGCGGCGAGGCCGGCCACGCCGGCCCCGACGACGATGACGTCCACGGTCTCCGTGTCCGCTGAGTACGTCGATTGGTACACCGACTCAAGCACGTGCCCCTCCCGAGGTCGCGCGGCTGCTGGGGACGTCATGCCCTCAACGGCCTTCTGGAATACCTGAGTTCGGGACGAGGGTGCGGTTTCCGGCGCTGACCGGGGAAGTCGCGCGCGACCCTCGCACGGGGGCATGGCGGGAAGGCGCGTGCGCCCGGCGTCCCCGCCACGCCTCCGTGGTCCCACGCCCACCGGGTCGGCGGGTGGTGGATGCGAGGCGGGCGCGGGACGGCGGGGGCTTGTGGCGGGGCTCCCGCGCCCCTGGCAAGCCCCGGAGAGCGCCGGGCGCACCCGGTCCGCCCGGGGACGCCCGGCGCCGGGCGCCGCCTGCGGTCGGCGGTGCTTCAGTCCGTCTCGGCCGCGCGGATCGCCGACTCGATGTCCGGGTGCGTGAACACGAAGCCCGACTCCAGGAGCCGGGTCGGTACGGCGCGCGTACTGCCGAGGACGTCGGACGAGACCCCGCCGAGGGCGAGCCGGAGGGCGGCGGCGGGCACGGGGAAGAGCGTCGGCCGACGCAGCACCTTGCCCATCGCCGCCGTGATCTCCCCGTTGGTCCTCGGGTTCGGCGCCGTCAGATTGAACGGCCCGGACAGCGACGGCGTCTCCATGAGGTGGCGCAGCGCGGCGACCTCGTCATGGAGGGAGATGAAGCTCCAGTACTGCCGCCCGTCGCCCATCCGCCCGCCCACCCCCGCCTTGAACAGCGGGAACAGCGGCCCCCACGCGCCCCCGCCGCGCGCCACGACCAGCCCGGTCCGCGCGAACACCGTCCGCACCCCGGCGTCCGCCGCGGGCTTCGCCGCCGCCTCCCACTCCACGCACACCGACGGCAGGAACCCCGTTCCCGCCGACGCCGCCTCGTCCACCACCCGGTCGCCCGTGTCGCCGTAGAACCCGATCGCGCTGCCGCACACGAAGACGCTCGGTGGTGTGTCCAGGGAGGCGACGGCCTCGGCGAGCACCCTCGTGCCGAGCACCCGGCTGCGCCGGATCGTCTCCTTGTACGCGTCGGTCCAGCGGCGCGAGGCGACTCCCGCGCCCGCGAGGTTCACGAGGGCCGCACACCCCTCAAGGCCGGCCACGTCGACCTGCTGAGCCTCCGGGTCCCAGCGGACCTCGTCCGCCGAGCGCGGCGCACGCCGCACGAGCCGGCGCACCTCGTACCCGTCGGCGGTGAGGGACCGGGCCAGCGCCGAACCGATCAGGCCGGACGCCCCGGCGATCACCACACGGGAACCGGGCGCCACGGGCGCATCTGTGTCCATGCCTCCCATCCTGCCCCTCCATGCGGCGAATCAACGGACCGGGCCCGCCGCGGCCCCGCCGTGCCGCCGGGCTGTCGAGGTGTGCCCCCGTACGCTTGTCCGTATGCCGCTTCCCTTCATACGGGTCGCGACCTCCGACGACGAGGACGCGCTCGCCCGGCTCGACCGGGCCACCTGGTCGACGCTGCACTCGGTGCAGGAGCGCCCCCGGCAGCCGTACAGGCCGTTCTTCGACGACCGGTTCGGTCCCGGGGACCATCTCGTCGCGGAACTCGGCGGTGACGTGGTCGGCTACCTCCGGCTGGGCCGGCCCACCTCGCTGGACTGCAACGCGCATGTCCGCCAGATCCAGGGGCTCGCCGTCGCGGAAGAGGCGCGCGGGGCCGGGGTGGCGCGGGCGCTGGTGCGGGCCGCGCGGGAGGAGGCGCGAAGCCGGGGCGCCCGGCGGCTCACCCTGCGGGTGCTCGGCCACAACACCCCGGCCAGGAAGCTGTACGAGTCCGAGGGGTTCGTGGTGGAGGGAGTCCTGCCCGAGGAGTTCCTGCTCGACGGGGCCTACGTGGACGACGTACTGATGGGCGTTCACCTCTGACGCGACGGGGCGTTCACCTCTGACGCGACGTCACGGCGACGCCCACGCCGTCGGCATGCCACCGCCCTGGCCCGGCCTCACAGGGGCGTGCCACCGTGCGCCGCGCATGACGGCGGGAAACCGCCCCCACGACGCGGCCCCACGGCGGCATGCTCACGACGTCACGAGTTCCCCGGTGTCCACCGCCTTCGTCGCGTTCGCCGCGCTGTTCGCCTCGGGGGCGACCTCGTCGACCGTCAGGACGTACCCCGTCTCCACGTCGGACGTGGAGCGGGCGAAGACGACGCCGTAGACCTGGCCCTCGGTGGTGAGGAGGGGGCCGCCGGAGTTGCCGGGGCGGACGGTGGAGCGGATCGAGTAGATCTCGCGGGTGACCGCGTCCGTGTTGTAGATGTTCCGGCCAGTCGCGTCGATACGGCTGGCGACCGTGGCCGCCTGGAGGTCGAGCCCGCCGTCCTCCGGGTAACCGGCGACGACCGCCGCGTCACCCCGCGAGGCGGTGTCGTCGAAGCGGAGGACCGGCGCCTCCAGACCCGGCACATAGAGCACCGCGACATCCTTCTCCGGGTCGAAGAGCACCACCCGCCCCTGGAACGTCCGGCCCACGCCGCCCACCCGCACACTCGGGTCGTCGATGCCCGCCACCACGTGCGCGTTCGTCATCACGTGCTCGCGCGCGTACACGAAGCCGCTGCCCTCGCGGCCCTGCGTCCCCGCGACGCCCTCGATCTTGACCGTGCTGCGCTTGGCGGCGTTCGTCGCCGCGGCCGTCACACTGTCCCCGGAGGGCTTGGCGACCTCGGCCGTCGCCTCGTTCTCGAACGGGTTGAAGACCTGCGGGAAGCCCGCCTCGGTCAGCGCGGACGTGGCGTTGGAAAACCAGGTCGGAGTGGTGTCCGGCATGGTGTTCTGCACGGCGCCCAGCAGCGCGGAGTTGCGGATCGAGTTGGTCACCAGCGGCGACGAGGACGCCCCGAGGACGCTCGCGGCCACCCACGCCACGATGAGCACGGCGATCGAGTTGGCCGCCGCCCCGCCTATGCCGTCGGCCACGCGCAGCGGGCTGCGGTCTATCTCGCGGCGCAGCCGCAGCGCCAGCCGGCCCGCCAGCTCGTGCCCGATCACACCCGGCACCAGCACGGTCAGCACCGCCGTGACCGTCGCCGCGGGGGTGCCCGGCGCCACCAGCTCCATCATCCACGGCAGCATCCAGACGCCCACCACCGCGCCGCCCACGAAACCGGCGAGGGACACACATCCCGCGACCAGGCCGCGACGGTAGCCGGACGCCGCGTAGGCCAGGATCACCAGCATCAGCAGGATGTCGAGCACGTCCACTCCAGCGCCTCTCTCTTTGGGGACCCAGTAGTACGCGTGGGGTGGGCGCAGTGATCAGTCACGCCCGCACGGCACGCCGGTGGCGTGCGGGAATCGGCCACCGGTACGCCCGTCCGCCTGAATCGTGAAAACGTCCCGGACCGGGACGATGGTTCCAATCCGTTCACCCGGGTGGCGCAACCCACAGGGCGGCGGGGGCGCATCGGGGTGAGGCTCGGTGCATGCGTGTGTTCCGGAAGTCGCGGGGATCGTCACGACGTCGGCCACTCCGTGCGGGGCGGCGCCGAACACGGACTCCGCGAGGCCTCACGGTCGCGCGAATACGGGGTCCGCGCGGCGCCACCGCCGCGCGGACCGCACCCGCCCCCCAGCCCGCCCGCCATCGCGGCACCCGGCGCGGGCGCCCCCGCCCGCCGCGTCCCGTCCTCCTCGCGCTGGCCTGTCTGCCCGGTGTCGCCGCCGTCCTCGCGCTGGTGCTGTGCGCGATCGGCGTGGACGGCACGGGCGGCCGTGCCCCCAGCCCCGTGGCGGCCCGGCCCTCCCAGTCGCACCCCTCGCACCAGGCGCCCCGGCCGCCCATCGTGCCGAGGAGCCGCTGGCTCGCCGGGGACGGCCGCAGCCAGCCGCCCGCACGCTACGACGACCAGGTCGCCGCCGTCTTCATCCACCACACGGACTCACCGAACGGCTACGACTGCGCCGACGCGCCCCGCATCATCCGCTACCTGTACGCCGGCCAGACCGGCACCCGGGAGTGGGACGACATCGGCTACAACTTCCTCGTCGACCGCTGCGGCACCATCTACGAGGGTCGCGCGGGCGGCGTCGACCGCCCCGTCACCGGCGCCCACACCCAGGGCTTCAACCACCGCACCGCCGGTGTCGCCGCCCTCGGCACCTTCACCGCCGGTGTCCCCGTCCCCCAGGCCATGACCGACGCGATCGCCGCCCTCGTCGCCTGGAAGCTCGGCCTCTCCGACAGCGACCCCCGCGGCAGTGTGCGCCTCACCTCCAGCAACAGCCGCAGCCGCTACGCCGCCAGCACCACCGTCCTGCTGCCCACCCTCGCGGGCCACAGCGACGGCTACATGACCAGTTGCCCGGGCGCGGCCCTCGCCGAACGCCTGCCCGCCATCAGGGAACTGGCGGCTCGTCTCCAGGGCCGGTCGTGACCCGCACCGCCTCAGGGCCGGTCGTGACCCGCACCGCCTCGCTGCCGCGCATCCACCGCCGGGGTGTCAGGGCCTGAAACGCTCCCAGAGCTTCGGGTAGCGCTCGGCGAGCGCGGACTCGTCCTCGAAGTCGACCGGGGTGCCCTCCGGTTCGCCGGGCGCGGGCGGAATGCCGAGGTCCGGCGCGACGAGACCGGTGAGCTGCTCGTACGCCTCGTCGGCGGCGTACCCCAGCTCCTCGCCGTCCCCGTCGATCTCCTCGTCGAAGTCCCCCAGCAGATCGGCGAGCGCGTCCGGGTCGTGCACCGCGCCCTCGAAGACCTCCCGGCCCTGGCCGATCAGCCAGCACCGGAAGAAGTCGAACGCGTCGTCGCTGGCGCCGTCGAGCAGCACCCAGGCGGCGCCCCACAGGTCCCAGGTGTAGGCGCGGTTGTAGCGGGACTCGAAGTGGCGGGCGAAGTCGAGCACCGCCTCCGGGTCCAGTCGGCCGAGCCGTTCCACGAGCAGGTCGGCCTGGTCCTCCGGGTCGCCCTCGGCGTCCTCCCGGGTCGTGTCCACCAGCTCCCAGAACTCCGTCTCGTCCATCACGGGTCCAGCATCGGGCCTCAGGGGGGCGGATGCACGTGGAGGACCACGGATCGGCCACACCCGCCGACGCGCCCCGACGGTCCGTGCGGCCCCCTCAGCCCCGCTTCTCTCCCCGATACAGTTCGGCGAGCCGCCGCGCGTCCTCCGCGAAACGGCTCCGCAGGCTTTCCGGGGCCAGCACCTCGACCTCGGCCCCCAGCGCCGTGAGCTGGGTGCGGGCCACGTCCTCCGACTCGACCCGGAGCGTCACGGTCGTCCAGCCGTGCGCGTGGGGGGCGTCGTCCGTCGCCGCGAGGGCGTCCCGCGCCGACACCGGATCGACGACGTGCGGCAGCCTCCGCACGCCCTCCGGGGACAGCCGTACGACGACCTCGGCGTGCAGGATCGAGCGGGCGAAACGTTCCGCCTGATGGTCCCAGTACGCCGGCAGGTCGAAGTCCTCGTCGCGCGTGAAGCGGGCGTCCTCGGTCTCGACGGTGCTGAACCGGTCGATGCGGTAGGTACGGAAGGGAGCGGAACGGGTGTCGGAGCCGGGGTCCGTGCGCGCGTCGGCGACGCGGGCGCACAGGTACCAGATGCCGGCCTTGAGGACGAGACCGTACGGCTCCAGCCGCCGTTCGACCTCGGTGTCGCCCCTGCGGTAGCGCGCCGTGATCCGCCGGTCGTCCCACACGGCGTCCGCGACGACGGGCAGCAGCTCCGGGGTCTTCGGCTCCTTGAACCAGCTCGGCGCGTCGAGGTGGAACCGCTGGGACGCCGTGCGTGAGGCGTCGCGGAGGGAGGGGAGGAGGGCCGCCGACACCTTCAGACGGGCGGCGGACGCGGCGTCCTCCAGGCCCATCTCGCGCAGGGCCCCCGGAACGCCGCTGAGGAACAGCGCCTCGGCCTCGCTGCGGGCGAGACCGGTCAGCCGGGTGCGGTAACCGCCGATCAGACGGTAGCCACCGGCCCGCCCGCGATCCGCGTACACGGGGACACCGGCCTCCGAGAGGGCCTGGGCGTCCCGGGTGACCGTGCGCTCGGACACCTCCAGCTCACGGGCCAGCTCGGCGGCGGTCATGGAGGGGCGGGACTGGAGAAGCAGCACCATCTTGATGAGCCGGGCAGCGCGCATGGGTTCATCATGCCGGGCCCTCCGGGGGAAGGGCCGTGGGGGTGCGTTGTCGGGTGCGGGTGCGTGGGGGCTGGTCGCGCAGTTCCCCGCGCCCCTGAAAAGCGACCGGGGCTGCGCCCCGTGCTTTTCCTATGAAGGGTGGGCCGAAGGCCCAACCCTTCAGGGGCGCGGGGAACTGCGCGAGAAACCACGAACCACCCGTAGCCGCCGACGGACGGGCGCCCCCCATTCAGAAGGCGCCCGGCAGCCTCACAGCCCGTACTTCTCGCGGGCCTCCTTCACCGCCGCCGCCCGGGTCTCCCCCCGCTTCGCCAGCTGCGCGAGCGCCGCCACGACGATGGACTGCGCGTCGACACCGAAGTGCCGGCGAGCCGCCTCGCGGGTGTCGGAGAGACCGAAGCCGTCGGCGCCGAGGGAGGAGTAGTCCTGCTCGACCCACTGGGCGATCTGGTCGGGAACCTGGCGCATGTAGTCGGACACGGCCAGCACCGGACCCTCGGCGCCCTGGAGCGCCTGGCGGACGTACGGGACGCGCTCCTCGCCGCGCAGCAGCGCCGCGTCGGCCTCCAGGGCGTCCCTGCGCAGCTCGCTCCAGGACGTCGCGGACCACACGTCGGCCGCGATCCCCCACTCCTCGGCGAGGAGCTTCTGCGCCTGAAGCGCCCAGTGGATGGCCGTACCGGAACCCAGCAGCTGGATGCGCGGGGCGTTCGCCGGGACGGTCACGCCCGCGGACTCGGCCGTGTTGAAGCGGTACAGGCCCTTGACGATGCCCTCGTCGATACCGAGACCGGCCGGCTTCGCGGGCTGCGGGAGCGGCTCGTTGTAGACGGTCAGGTAGTAGAAGACGTTCGGGTCCTCACCGGGCGCGGCCTCGCCGTACATCCGGCGCAGACCGTCCTTCACGATCGTCGCGACCTCGTAGGCGAAGGCCGGGTCGTACGTGAGGGCGGCCGGGTTGGTCGCCGCGATGACCGGCGAGTGACCGTCCGCGTGCTGCAGGCCCTCGCCCGTCAGCGTCGTACGGCCGGCGGTCGCGCCGACGAGGAAGCCGCGGCCGAGCTGGTCGCCGAGCTGCCACATCTGGTCGGCCGTGCGCTGCCAGCCGAACATCGAGTAGAAGATGTAGAACGGGATCATCGCTTCGCCGTGCGTGGAGTACGCGGTCGACGCGGCGATGAAGTCGGCCATCGAACCGGCCTCGGTGATCCCCTCGTTGAGGATCTGGCCGTTCTCGGCCTCCTTGTAGTACATCAGCTGGTCGCGGTCGACCGGCTCGTACGTCTGGCCCTTGGGGGAGTAGATCCCGAGGGACGGGAACAGCGACTCCATGCCGAAGGTACGCGCCTCGTCAGGGACGATCGGCACCCAGCGCTTGCCCGTCTCCTTGTCGCGGACCAGGTCCTTGATCAGGCGGACGAAGGCCATGGTGGTGGCCACGTTCTGGGAGCCGGAGCCCTTGTCGAAGGAGGCGAAGGCCTTCTCGGCGGGGGCGGGCAGCGGCGCCACCGGGTGGACGCGACGGGCCGGGGCGGGGCCGCCGAGAGCGGCGCGGCGCTCCTGGAGGTAGCGGACCTCGGCGGAGTCGGCGCCCGGGTGGCCGTAGGGCACGACGCCGTCGACGAAGTCGCTGTCCTTGATCGGCAGGTCGAGCAGGTCCCGCATCGTCTTGAACTCGTCCACCGAGAGCTTCTTCATCTGGTGGTTGGCGTTCTTCGACGCGAAGCCCTCGCCGAGGGTGTGGCCCTTGACGGTCTGGGCCAGGATCACGGTCGGCGCGCCCTTGAACTCGACGGCCGCCTTGTACGCGGCGTACACCTTGCGCGCCTCGTGACCACCGCGCGAGAGGTGGAAGCACTCCAGGATCTTGTCGTCGCTCAGCAGCTTCGCCATCTCGACGAGCGCCGGGTCCTTGCCGAAGAAGTCCTGGCGGATGTAGGCGGCGTCGCGGGTCTGGTACGTCTGGACCTGGGCGTCCGGTACCTCGCGCAGCCGACGTACGAGCGCGCCGGTGGTGTCGAGGGCGAACAGCTCGTCCCAGGCCGTGCCCCACAGGGTCTTGACGACGTTCCAGCCGGCGCCGCGGAACTGGGCCTCCAGCTCCTGCACGATCTTGAAGTTGGCGCGGACCGGGCCGTCGAGGCGCTGCAGGTTGCAGTTGATGACGAAGGTCAGGTTGTCGAGGCCCTCGCGGGAGGCGAGCGCGAGTGCAGCCGTCGACTCGGGCTCGTCCATCTCGCCGTCGCCGAGGAACGCCCACACGTGGGAGGCCGAGACGTCCTTGATGCCGCGGTTGGTGAGATAGCGGTTGAAGCGCGCCTGGTAGATGGCGGAGAGCGGGCCGAGGCCCATGCTCACCGTCGGGAACTCCCACAGCCAGGGCAGCCGCCGCGGGTGCGGGTACGACGGGAGGCCGTTGCCGCCGGACTCGCGGCGGAAGTTGTCGAGGTGGGCCTCGTTCAGCCGGCCGTCGAGGAAGGCGCGGGCGTAGATGCCGGGGGAGGCGTGGCCCTGGATGTAGAGCTGGTCGCCGGAACCGTCGGCTTCCTTGCCCTTGAAGAAGTGGTTGAAGCCCGTCTCGTAGAGCCAGGCCGCGGAGGCGAAGGTGGCGATGTGGCCGCCGACGCCGTATTTGGAGCCGCGGGTCACCATCGCGGCCGCGTTCCAGCGGTTCCACGCGGTGATGCGGCGCTCCAACGCCTCGTCACCGGGGACGCCCGGCTCGGCGGCGGTGGGGATGGTGTTGACGTAGTCCGTCTCGAGCAGCTTGGGCAGCGCGATGCCGTTGCCCTCGGCGCGCTCCAGGGTGCGACGCATCAGGTACGCGGCACGGTGCGGGCCGGCCGCCTTGGTGACGGCGTCCAGCGAGGCCTGCCATTCGGCGGTCTCCTCCGGATCGCGGTCGGGGAGCTGGTCGAGCGCGCTCGGCTGGATGGCGTTGGGGTCGGTCATTGCGCCGCCTTCCTCAGTCGAAGGGGGTTCCCTCATCGGTAAGGGTTCGGGGGTGCCCTTGGTCTTTGGCAGGACAGGGCTGGGGCTTCGGTGGAAGCCCGTCGGCGACTGTAACCCGCTGATCGATGATCGATCAAAGGGTTCTTTGGCAAAACCTCTTGATCACGAGAAAGTCGGCACGGGGTGCCTTCGGCGGAGACACCGGGTGCCGCTGTGGGCCGGGGTTTGCGCAGGTGGGGCGGCGTTTGAGCGGGGGTGCGCCCAATAGATCGGGGGGTGGGGTGCGTTGGCGGGTGCGGGTGGGTGGGGGGCGTTCGCGCAGTTCCCCGCGCCCCTGAAGGCTTGGGCCTGCGGCCCGGCCTTCATCCTGAAAAGCACGGGGCGCGGCCCCGGTCGCTTTCAGGGGCGCGGGGAACTGCGCGGACAAGCCCCCACTCACCCGCAGCCGAGAACGGACCCGCGAAGCCCACTCACCGCGGCCGAAAACGCACCCCCGGCGGCCCCGGAACGCTACGCCGGCTCGTCGTCGGTGTGCGGGGCGCAGCCCAACACGTGGGACTTGACCAGGTCCGCGATCCGCGGATCCCGGCGGCGGAACGCGGCGACCAACTCCTCGTGCTCCTCCGCGTACGACTGCTGCACCGTGCCGAGCCAGCGGATGCTGAGCGCCGTGAAGACCTCGATGCCGAGGCCCTCCCAGGTGTGCAGCAGCACGGAGTTGCCGGCGGCCCGGACCAGCTCGCGGTGGAAGGCGACGGTGTGCCGTACCTGGGACGTGCCGTCGGAGTTGCGGTCCGCCTCGTAGAGGGCGGCGACATGCGGCTCGAGCGCCGAGCAGTCCTCCGCCAGCCGCTCGGCCGCCAGCTCCGCCGCGATCGCCTCCAGACCGGCCCTGACCGGGTAACTCTCCTCCAGATCGGCCGCCGTGAGGTTCCGCACCCGTACGCCCTTGTTCGGCGCGGACTCGATCAGCCGCAGCGACTCCAGCTCGCGCAGCGCCTCCCGTACCGGCGTCTGGCTGACCTCCAGCTCCGTCGCGATCCGGCGCTCCACGATCCGCTCACCCGGCTTCCAACGCCCGCTCACGATCCCCTCCACGATGTGCTCGCGGATCTGTTCGCGCAGCGAGTGGACGACGGGCGCGGTGGTCATGCGGGCTCCTTCGGCGGGGGACTGAGCCCCAAGGGCGTTGACCCATAGACAATAAAGCCGCGACGCCGCCCGTGAGGGGCGCACAGGGGCGCTTTCTCGCAGGTGAGACGAGACTTACACGCTCCCATGGTGGCCCCGTCTGTAAAGACCCGTACCGGCCGAGCTGCGAAGCCGCCACGGGCGGGCCGCCCCCGGGAAAACAGCGGTGCCCGCCCGGAAGCTCCGGACGGGCACCGTCGTACTGCGGTGGTGGACCCTTACAGGCCGAGCTCGACCTCGAACTCGCCCGCCTCCAGGATCGCCTTGACCGCCGTCAGGTAACGGGCCGCGTCGGCGCCGTCGACCAGGCGGTGGTCGTAGGAGAGGGTCAGGTAGGTCATGTCGCGGACGCCGATGACCGTGCCCTCCTCCGTCTCGATCACGGCGGGGCGCTTGACCGTGGCGCCGATGCCGAGGATCGCGACCTGGTTCGGCGGCACGATGATCGTGTCGAAGAGCGCGCCGCGCGAGCCGGTGTTGGAGATGGTGAAGGTCGCCCCGGACAGCTCGTCCGGAGTGATCTTGTTGGCCCGGACCTTGCCCGCCAGGTCGGCGGTGGCCTTGGCGATGCCGGCGATGTTGAGGTCGCCCGCGTGCTTGATGACCGGGGTCATCAGGCCCTTCTCGGAGTCCACGGCGATGCCGACGTTCTCCGTGTCGAAGTACGTGATGGTGCCCTCGGCCTCGTTGATCCGGGCGTTGATGGCCGGGTGGGCCTTCAGCGCCTGGGCCGCCGCCTTCACGAAGAACGGCATCGGGGAGAGCTTCACACCCTCGCGGGCCGCGAAGGAGTCCTTCGCCTTGGCACGCAGCTTCATCAGACGGGTCACGTCGACCTCGACGACCGAGGACAGCTGCGCCTGCTCGTGCAGCGCCTTGACCATGTTGTCGCCGATGACCTTGCGGATGCGCGGCATCTTGATGGTCTGGCCGCGGAGGGGGGAGGCCTCCAGGACCGGGGTCTTCTTCGACGCGGCGGCGGCCGGAGCCGCGGCGGCCGGAGCCGCGGCGGCCGGAGCCGGGGCGGCGGCAGCGGCCTTCGCGGCCTCGGCGGCGGCGATGACGTCCTGCTTGCGGATACGGCCGCCGACGCCGGTGCCCTTGACGGACGCCAGGTCGACACCGTTCTCCGCGGCGAGCTTGCGGACCAGCGGGGTCACGTACGCACCCTCGTCCGTCGCCTTGGCGGCGGCCGGGGCGGCGGCCGGAGCCGGGGCCACCGGGGCGGGCGCCGGAGCCGGAGCGGCCGGAGCCGGAGCGGCCGGAGCGGCGGCGGCGGGCGCCGGGGCCGGAGCGGCGGGGGCGACCGGCGCGGGGGCCGGAGCCGGAGCCGGAGCCGCGGGGGCGGCCGGGGCGGGCGCGGGAGCAGCCGGGGCCGGGGCAGCGGCGGCGGGCGCCGGAGCCGGGGCGGCCGGAGCCGGAGCGGCGGCCGGGGTGGCACCGGGAGCGCCGATGACGGCCAGCTTGGCGCCGACCTCGGCGGTCTCGTCCTCGCCGACCACGATCTCCAGCAGCACACCGGAGGTGGGCGCCGGGATCTCGGTGTCGACCTTGTCCGTGGAGACCTCGAGCAGCGGCTCGTCGGCCTCGACGCTGTCGCCGACCTCCTTGAGCCAGCGGGTGACGGTGCCCTCGGTGACGGACTCGCCGAGCGCGGGCAGGACGACGTCGGTGCCCTCGGCGGAACCGGCGCCGGCGGCGGCCTCGGCGGTCGGGGCCGGGGCGGGGGCGGCCTGCTCGGTGGAGGGCGCGGCAGCGGCGGGCTCGGGCGCGGGGGCCGGAGCCTCCTCGGCGGCCGGGGCCGGGGCGGCGGCGGGCGCGCCCGTGCCGTCGTCGATCACGGCCAGCTCGGCGCCGACCTCGACCGTCTCGTCCTCGGCGACCTTGATGGACGCGAGGACACCGGCGGCGGGGGAGGGGATCTCGGTGTCGACCTTGTCGGTCGAGACCTCGAGCAGCGGCTCGTCGGCCTCGACACGCTCACCCTCGGCCTTCAGCCAGCGGGTGACGGTGCCCTCGGTGACGCTCTCGCCGAGCGCCGGAAGGGTTACGGAAACCGCCATGGTTTCTGTTGCTCCTTAACGAATTGCGGAAGTCTGGATCGTCGCTTCGTCGACCGAGGGGTCAGTCGTGCGAGTGCAGCGGCTTGCCCGCGAGGGCCAGGTGGGCCTCGCCGAGCGCCTCGTTCTGCGTCGGGTGGGCGTGGATGAGCTGGGCGACCTCGGCGGGGAGGGCCTCCCAGTTGTAGATCAGCTGGGCCTCGCCGACCTGCTCACCCATGCGGTCGCCGACCATGTGGACGCCGACCACGGCACCGTCCTTGACCTGGACGAGCTTGATCTCGCCCGCGGTCTGCAGGATCTTGCTCCTGCCGTTGCCCGCGAGGTTGTACTTCAGAGCGACGACCTTGTCCGCGCCGTAGATCTCCTTGGCCTTGGCCTCGGTGATGCCCACGGAGGCGACCTCCGGGTGGCAGTACGTCACACGGGGGACACCGTCGTAGTCGATCGGGACGGTCTTCAGACCGGCCAGACGCTCCGCCACCAGGATGCCCTCGGCGAAGCCGACGTGCGCGAGCTGGAGCGTCGGGACCAGGTCACCGACGGCGGAGATGGTCGGGACGTTGGTCCGCATGTACTCGTCGACGAGGACGTAGCCGCGGTCCATGGCGACCCCGGCCTCCTCGTAGCCCAGGCCCTGCGAGACCGGGCCGCGGCCGACGGCGACCAGCAGGAGCTCGGCCTCGAACTCCTTGCCGTCGGCGAGGGTGACCTTGACACCGTCCTGGGTGTACTCGGCCTTCGAGAAGAAGGTGCCCAGGTTGAACTTGATGCCGCGCTTGCGGAACGCGCGCTCAAGAAGCTTGGAGGAGTTCTCGTCCTCGACGGGGACGAGGTGCTTCAGGCCCTCGATGACCGTGACGTCCGTACCGAAGGACTTCCAGGCGGAGGCGAACTCGACGCCGATGACACCGCCGCCGAGGACGATCGCCGACTTCGGCACGCGGTCCAGGACGAGGGCGTGGTCCGAGGAGATGATGCGGTTGCCGTCGATCTCCAGACCCGGCAGCGACTTCGGCACGGAGCCGGTCGCCAGCAGGACGTGGCGGCCCTGGACGCGCTGGCCGTTGACGTCGACGGAGGTGGGGGAGGACAGCCGGCCCTCACCCTCGATGTACGTGACCTTGCGGGAGGCGATCAGCCCCTGAAGGCCCTTGTACAGGCCGGAGATGACGCCGTCCTTGTACTTGTGGACGGCCGGTACGTCGATGCCCTCGAAGGTGGCCTTCACACCGAACAGCTCGCTCTCGCGGGCCTGGTCGGCGATCTCGCCCGCGTGCAGCAGGGCCTTGGTGGGGATGCATCCCCGGTGCAGGCAGGTGCCGCCGACCTTGTCCTTCTCGATCAGGGCGACGTCCAGGCCCAGCTGCGCCCCGCGCAGGGCCGCGGCGTAACCACCGCTACCACCGCCGAGGATCACTAGGTCGAAAACGGTGCTGGCGTCGTTCGCCACGTCACGTCCTCCATGCATGTGCGCCGTACGCCGGTCTCCAGTGACCGGGCGGCGGCTGGTGTCCGGCCGCTCTTCTTCGGCCCTGTGGTGGGGGCCCTGTCCTGCCGTGCCCCATCTTCGCACTTGTCGGGAGGGAACGAGACGCCGGGCCGGGGTGTGAGACACCACACGCTCACATGTGAACCGGGCGGGGACGCGGGAGAGCCCGAAGGGACGCGGGCGACCGCGCGACCGGCCACAGCCGGCCCGCGGTCGCCCGCGCCCCCGGAGATCGAGTTGGTGAACGGACGTCAGCCCAGGTCACCCGCGGCGGCCCGCTCGGCCAGCCGCACCAGCGTCCGCACCGCGGACCCCGTACCGCCCTTGGGGGTGTACCCGAACGGGCCGCCCTCGTTGAACGCCGGACCCGCGATGTCGAGGTGCGCCCACGTGATGCCCTCGCCCACGAACTCCTTCAGGAACAGGCCGGCGACGAGCCCGCCGCCGTACCGCTCGCCCATGTTCGCGATGTCGGCGGTGGGGGAGTCCATGCCCTTGCGCAGGTGGTCCGGGAGCGGCATCGGCCATGCGGCCTCGCCGACCTCCTCCGCCGCCTCGTGCACCGCGGAGCGGAACGCGTCGTCGTTCGCCATGATGCCGAACGTCCGGTTGCCCAGCGCCAGCATCATCGCCCCGGTCAGCGTCGCCACGTCGACGATCGCGTCCGGCGCGTCCTCCGACGCCTTGGCGAGCGCGTCCGCCAGCACCAGACGGCCCTCGGCGTCGGTGTTCAGCACCTCCACCGTCTTGCCGCTGTACATGCGCAGCACGTCACCCGGCCGGGTGGCGGTGCCGGACGGCATGTTCTCGGCGAGGGCCAGCCAGCCGGTCACGTTGACCTCCAGGCCGAGGCGCGCGGCGGCGACGACCGCGGCGAACACGGCGGCGGCGCCGCTCATGTCGCACTTCATCGTCTCGTTGTGCCCGGCGGGCTTGAGGGAGATGCCGCCCGAGTCGTAGGTGATGCCCTTGCCGACGAACGCCAGGTGCTTCGTGGCCTTCGCGTGGGTGTAGGTCAGCTGCACCAGCCGGGGCGTGGCCGCGGAGCCCGCGCCGACGCCGAGGATGCCGCCGTAGCCGCCCTTGGCGAGCGCCTTCTCGTCGAGCACGGTCACCTTGATGCCGTGTTCCTTGCCGGCGCCCTGCGCGATCGCGGCGAACGCCGCCGGGTCGAGGTCGTTCGGCGGGGTGTTGATCAGGTCGCGGGCGCGGTTGAGTTCCTCGGCGACCGCGACGGCGCGCTCGACGGCGGCCTTGTGGGCGCGGTCGCGCGGCTTGGCGCCGAGCAGGGCCACCTCGGCGAGCGGCGCCTTGCCCTTCTTCGCCTTGGCGGCGTCCTTGGCCTGACGGCCGTTCTCCTTGTAGGTGTCGAACGAGTAGGCGCCGAGCAGCGCGCCCTCGGCGACGGCACCCACGGCGTCGGTGTCGGCCAGCGGCAGGGCGAACGCCGCCTTCTTCGAGCCGGCCAGGGCACGGGCCGCGGCACCGGCCGCGCGGCGCAGCGTCTCCGCGCCGAACGAGCCGTCCTTGTCGGGCTCCGCTCCCAGGCCCACCGCCACCACGAGCGGCGCCTTGAAGCCGGACGGGGCGGGCAGCTTCGTCACCTCACCCTCGGCGCCCGAGGCGCCGAGGGTCTCCAGCAGGCCGGCCAGCCTGCCGTCGTACGCCTTGTCCACGGTCTCGGCACCCGGGGCAACGACCGGGCCCTTGGCGCCCTTCGCGACACCGACCACGATCGCGTCGGCGCGGAGGCCGGACGCGGCGGCGGTGCTGAGAGTGAGAGCAGTCACGGTGGTGAAATCTCGCTTCCGATTGAGTTTTGGGTAGCCGAACGGATCGGGTCGACGTGCCGGGCACGAGCCTAGGCCCTCGTTCGGTCCGTCGGATCTGGGGCGCGGGGCCGGTTCCGCACCGGCCGGCCGGACGGCGTTCGCTGCCACCAGCCTCCCTGACTTTCCGCCCGGCCCATGCAGGGAGATCCCCATGACTTCGGCATAGGGGGAACCCTTGTCGCGCGAAGCCGATGTCGCTCACTCGTGCGGACGGTGGTCACGGGCCGCGAACGGGCCCTGCCGCACCGCTCGATGACATGGTCCGCGATCATCCTTGGGGTACGTTGCCGCCCGCCCTGGAGCCCTTGCGATGAGACGCGCCCCCGCCCGCAGCGCCCTGCTGACCCTGCTCCTGCTGGTCGGGGGCTGTACCGCCGCCCCCGACGACAGGCCGGGCGCGGACCCCGGCCCGAGGACGGGCGACCGCTGGCGGCCGAAGCCCGGCACGGACTGGCAGTGGCAGTTGAGCGGGCGCCTGGACACCTCCGTGGACGTCCCCGTGTACGACATCGACGGCTTCGACCACTCCGCGGACACCGTCGACGGCCTCCACGACGACGGCCGCAAGGTCATCTGCTATCTGTCCACCGGCGCCTGGGAGGACTGGCGCCCGGACGCCGACGAGTTCCCCGAGTCGGTGATAGGCAGGGGCAACGGCTGGGAGGGGGAGCGCTGGCTCGACATCCGCCGTCTCGACGTCCTCGAACCGCTGATGGCCGCGCGGATCGACATGTGCGAGGAGAAGGGCTTCGACGCGGTCGAGCCGGACAACATGGACGGCTACCGCAACCGGACCGGCTTCCCCCTGAAGGCCGCCGACCAGCTCCGCTACAACCGTCTCGTCGCCCGCCTCGCCCACGAACGGGGCCTGGCCGTGGGCCTGAAGAACGACCTCGACCAGATCCCCGCGCTCGTCGACGACTTCGACTTCGCGGTCAACGAACAGTGCGCCCAGTACGAGGAGTGCGACACCCTCACCCCGTTCATCGACGCGGACAAGGCCGTCTTCCACGTCGAGTACGAGATGGAGACGGACGACTTCTGCCCCCAGTCCCGGCGGCTGCGGCTCAGCTCCCTGCTGAAGAAGTGGGAACTGGGGGTGTGGCGCGAGGCCTGCTGACCCCGGCGCGCGGCGGGACGACCACTCGGCGGACAGCCCCCGACGGTCGCCCTCGGGCTCACCCGAGGGTGAACACGACCAGGGTCGCCGTCGCCGCCGTCTCCGCGAGCCCCCCGAACACATCGCCGGTCACCCCGCCGAACCGCCGTACGCAGTGCCGCAGCAGCGACTCGGCGGCGGCGCAGCCGAGGACGACCGCGAGCACCGTACGGGCGAGGTCGTACGGCCCGAGGAGCGCGCCCGCGCCCGCCGCCGCGCACCCCACGACCACCGCCACCAGCACCGCGCCCCGCAGCGGCACGGCCCCCGCCACCGCGGCCCCCAGCCCCTCGGGCCGGGCGGCCGGAACGCCGGTGCGGGCGGCCAGGGTCAGGGCCAGCCGTGCGGTGGTCGACGCGACGACGGCAGCGACCGTGCCCAGGGCCCAGGACTCCCCGTAGGCCTCGGTGAGCGCGGCGACCTGGGCGAACAGGACGAGTACGAGGGTGATGACGCCGAACGGTCCGATGTCCGACTGCTTCATGATCCGCAGCGCGTCCTCGGCTGGCTTGCCGCTGCCCAGCCCGTCGGCGGTGTCCGCGAGCCCGTCCAGATGCAGTCCCCGGGTGAGCACGGCCGGTACGGCGACCCCGGCCACGGCGGCGAGCAGCGGCCCCGCGCCCAGGAACAGCAGCAGCCCGCCGAGCGCGGCCGCGGCGGCGCCGACCACCAGCCCGGCGGCGGGCGCGCACAGCATCCCCACGCGCGCCGCGTCGCGGTCCCACCGGGGCACCCGCACCGGCAGCACGGTCAGCGTGCCGAAGGCGAAACGCAGGCCGTCGGAGAGGGTGGGCGCGGGCACCGGGGTCGTGGACACCGGCGCAGGCTACCCGGCAGCCGGAGAGGCGAGAACGGCGCCCGGGGGGCGGGTGAGGCCCGAACGGCAGCACTGCGCGAGGCATTCGGGTCGTATCCGCATAAAGTTCCCGTATGGGTCACTGGTGGGAACGGAACATCGTCGAGCCGGGCAAACTGCCGCTGCTCCTCGCGCTCACCGCGTTCGTCCTGACCTTCCTGATCACCCGGCTCATCACCCGACTCATCCGGGCCGGCAAGGGTCCCTTCCGCAACATCAGCGGCAGCGGCGGCGTCCACATCCACCATGTCGTCCCCGGTGTCCTCCTCACCGTCGCCGGCGGCTTCGGCTCCGTGGCCTCCGACGGGCACGGCTTCGGCTCGCTGTTCTCCGCCGTGATCTTCGGCATGGGCGCCGGGCTGGTCCTGGACGAGTTCGCGCTGATCCTGCACCTCGACGACGTGTACTGGTCGGAGGAGGGCCGCAAGAGCGTCGAGATGGTGGTGCTGACGGCGGCCCTGGTGGGCCTCGTCCTCAGCGGCTTCCTGCCCTTCGGCGTCAACGACCTCAGCGAGGAGGAGCTCCAGGACCGGGGCGCCGCCCTCCTCACCATCGGCACGAACTTCCTCATCGCCCTGGTCGCCCTCAGCAAGGGCAAGGCCCGCACGGCGATCTTCGGGGTGATCATCCCGATCGTCGCCGTCGTCGGAGCCGTCCGCCTGGCCCGCCCGACCTCCGCCTGGGCCCGCCGCTTCTACCGCCGCCGCCCGCGCGCCCGCGCCAGGGCCCTGCTGCGGTCCTACCGTCACGACCGCCGCTGGTCGGGCCCGAGCCGCCGTCTTCAGGACTGGATCGGCGGCACCCCGGACCTGCCCTCCGGGCCGGCGCCCCCGCCCGACCGGGCGGAACGCCGCTGACGCACGGCCAGGAGCCCGCACAGCGCCAGCACGGCCGCGATCGCCGCCAGGTGCTCCTTGCCCGCGAGGTTCTCCTTGACCAGCACCTCGACGACCATCGCCACGACCACCGCGCCCGCCGTGACGTACGCCCGGAACCGCCACCCGAGGAACACCGCGAGGCCCACCACGGCCGCCGACGGCCCGGTGTCGACGACCTGGGCGTCCGAGGCGGGCAGCCCCACGAAGGGGACGTCCGGGCCGAGCGCGATGCCCACGCGCGCGTACAGCGTGCCGGCCAGCGTCGCCAGGAACGCCACGGCCAGCGTCCGCCTCTTCCCCAGGCAGATCTCCGCGATCCCGAACACGAGCAGGATCTGCGCGAGCGCACCCCACACGGGCAGGTCCAGCGCCGGGACGAACAGGGAGAGCGGGGTCCGCAGCAGCGCCAGCCACAGCGGGTCCTCGGCCCGTACGGCGCCCACGTCCTCGATGAACCCGTAGCCCCAGGACTGCCGGTGCACGAGGTGGACGACGGTCGCCAGACCGACGGCGGCGACGGTCATCGGGACGGCCCGCGACCGGCGCGCCAGGGCCGGGCGCACGGTGTCGTACAACGGCCCCCATTCGGCGCGGGCCGCCCGGGCGACCCCGTTCATCCGCCGGCCCGCATCTGTGTACGTCCTCGTCCCCATGTCCCGTGCGTCTGTTCCGTACGCCGGGTCCCGACGCGGGGGCCCCGCGCGTCCGTCGCCGGACGCCCGTCCCCTTACGCGGTCACCGGCGTGACTCCAGGTGGCTGCACCGCAGCCACTTCGGCAGTCCCGGCGCCACCAGGAAGGAGCGGGAACCGCGGCTCCCGGATGGGCCGGTACTCGGCGTCGGCCCGGTACAGCGACTCGCAGAACCGGTCCCGCGCCGAGGCGCGCGCCACGTTCGAAGACCGGTCGGAACATCGCGAAGTTGAGCGAGACCTGCGTGATCCCGATCTCCTCGGCCCGCCGGAGGAGGCCGATGTCACGGGGGTGCCCCGCCGGTGGTGGGGTGTGCCCCGGCGGGGGTGGGGTCCCGACGGGGTCCTACGTCGCGTCGTACTCCTCCGCGAGGTTCTTCTCCTCGGCCCCGCCGTCGTCGGCCGCCTTCTCCGGCTCCGCCGGCTCCCGCTCCGGCAGCTCCGCGGCCAACGCCGCCGCGGCCTGCACCAGGGGCAGCGCGAGCAGCGCACCCGCGCCCTCGCCGACCTTCACCCCGTGGTCCAGCAGCGGCTCGATCGCCATCCGGTCCAGCGCCTTGGCCTGCGCCGGCTCGCCACTGTTCTGCCCGGCGAGCCACCAGTCCGGCGCCCGGAAGGCCACCCGCTGGGCGACCAGCGCGCACGCGGCGGACACCACCCCGTCGAGGATGACCGGCATCTTCCGCACCGCGCTCTGCAGCAGGAACCCGGTCATGGCCGCCAGATCGGCCCCGCCCACCGCCGCCAGCAGCTGCAACTGGTCCCCGAGGACGGGCCGTGCCCGCCGCAGGGCGTCCCGTACGGCCGCGCACTTGCGCATCCACGCCAGATCGTCGATCGCCCGGCCGCCCCGCCCGGTCACCACCGACGCGTCGGTCCCGCACAGCGCGGCGACGAGGACGGCGGCGGCCGTGGTCCCGCCGACACTGAGGTCCCCGAGCACGACCAGGTCCGTCCCGGAGTCGGCCTCCTCGTCCGCGACGGCGACGCCCGCCCGGAACGCGGCCTCCGCCTCCTCCAAGGTCAGCGCGTCCTCGATGTCGATGCGCCCGGAGCCGCGCCGCACCCGGTGCCGTACGACCTCCTCGGGCAGTGACCCGGGGTCGCAGTCCAGCGCCAGGTCGACCACCCGGACCGGTACGTCGAGCCGCCGGGCCAGCACCGCCACCGGGCTGCTTCCGTCGAGCACGCCCCGCACCAACTGGTCCGCCGTGCCCGCGGGTCGGGCGGAGACGCCCAGTTCGGCGACGCCGTGGTCGCCCGCGAACAGCACCACTCGGGCCCGGCCGATCGGCCGCACCGGCACGGCGGACTGCGCCGCCGCCAGCCACTCACCGAGGTCGTCCAACCGGCCCAGCGCCCCGGGCGGCACGATCTGCCTCTCCCGCCGCGCCTCGGCGTCGCGGCGCACCCCGCCGTCGGGGCGCTCGATCAGATCGGTGAAGTCGTCGAGATTAAGCGAGCTCATTCGCCGAACAGTACCGGCAGCGATCGAACACGACCGCGCCACACCGAAACCCACCGCACACCGACCGCACACGGCCCCACACCACCGCACCTCCGACCCGCCGCCCCGGCCCGTCTCCCCGGCCCGTCGCCTCCGCACCCACCGGTCCGCCGCCCCCCGGCTCTCACCTCCTCGTCCGCGGGCTCACCTCGGCTCGTCGCCCCGCCAGGGCACGTCAATGCGCCTCGGATCGCGAAGCCACGGGCACGTCGTTGCGCCTCGGATCGCGATCGTCTACGTACCGTTTTGAGGCGAATGTCCGTATATCCGCTTACTCTCCCTCGCCCTCAGGAGCCGCCATGCCCCCCACCCCCCGGCCGGACCCCGGCCCGCTCGCCCCGGGTGTCGACCCCTTTCAGGAAGCGCGCCGGGACGACTGCCCCTGGTGCGGCTCGCGGCGGTTGCGGACGCGGGTGCGGGCGTCGGAGGGGCCCCGGCGTACGCCGGGCACGTTCGTGGTGGACGAGTGCCGGGACTGCTCCCACGCCTTCCAGAACCCCCGGCCCACCGCGGACGGGCTGCTCCTGCGCCACCACCGGCACCCCACCGAGGGGCGCATCCGGTCCGACCTCGCCGGCCGGCTGCGTCGCCGGCACCACCGCACCGCCGCCCGCGCGATGCTGCCGTACCCCGAGCCGGAGAGCTGGCTCGACGTCGGCACCGGGCACGGCTACTTCCCGGAGGCCGCCCGCGAGGTGCATCCGTACACCGCGTTCGACGGTGTCGACCCCACCCCGCGCGTCGAGCGCGCGCGGAAAGCCGGGCGGATCGAGGAGGCGTACCAGGGCCTCCTCACCGACCCGGAGATCACGGCCCGGCTGTGCGCCCGCTACGACGTGGTCAGCATGTTCCACCACCTGGAGCACACCGCCGACCCCCGCGAAGAACTCCGCGCCGCCCGCACGGTCCTGCGCCCCGACGGCCATCTCCTCGTCGAAGTGCCGGACCCCGCGCGCCCGTTCGGCACCCTGGCCATGGGCCCGGGATGGCCGGGCAGGGCGTACGACCGGCCCCGCCCGCTCCATCTGATGCCCCTGCGCAACCTCCTCGCCGAACTGCGGTCGCTGGGCTACGAGGTGGTCGCCACCCGCTCCTGCGCCCCCTTCCCGCCCCGCGCGCACCGGATCATCGCGCGCCGCACTGCACTTCCACCCGCCCCCGTGGCCCCGCCGCCCGACCCCTCAGCCCCGTAGCGCCAGCGCCTGGCCCGCCACGACCAGCAGCACGTGCTCGCACTCCGCCGCGAAGGCCGCGTTCAGCCGCCCGAGTTCGTCCCGGTAGCGGCGCCCGGAGGCGGTGGCCGGTACGATCCCCGACCCGACCTCGTTGGAGACGGCGACGACGGTCCGGCGGGTCTGCCGCACGGCCTCCGCCAGCTCGGTCACACGCGCCCGGAGCGCTCGCTCCCCACCGCCCGCCCACTCCGCGTCGTCCCACGCCCCCACCGCGTCCATGACGTCCGTCAGCCACAGCGACAGACAGTCGATGAGCAGCGGTGGCCCGTCCTCCTCCTTGAGCAGGGGGACGAGGTCACAGGTCTCGACCGTGCGCCAGGAACCGGGCCGCCGCTCGCGGTGCGCGGCGACCCGCGCCGCCCACTCGCCGTCCCCGTTGCGGGTGCCGCCCGTCGCCACGTACAGCACGTCCGGGAACGCCTCCAGCCGCCGCTCCGCCTCGACCGACTTGCCGGACCGCGCCCCGCCCAGCACAAGCGTGCGACGCGGTACGTCCGGCACGTCCTCGTAGGCGCCGACCGCCAGCGTCGTCCCGTCCGGCACGGCGCGCGCGCCCGCCGCCGCGAGCCGGCGCGGCAACTCGCCACCCGGCGGCACGTCATGGTCCAGATGGACGGCGACGACATCGGTCGTCGGCCCCACGGCACCCGCCGCCCGCAGCCGCGCCAGGGCGTCGGGCCGCCCCAGGACATCGGCGAGCACCATGTCGTACGGCTCCGCCGACCGCTCCTCCAGCCCGGCGGGCGCGCTCCCCGGCGGCAGGTACAGCAGCCGCTGCCCGCCCGGTCCCGTCACCGCGTACCCGGTGCCCGGCGAGTCCAGCGCCTGCGCCCGCACCCGGTGCCCGGTCAGCAGCGCCAGCTCCCGCCCGTCCGGCACCCGCCCCGGCTGCGGCAGCCCCGCCGGCACCTCCATGGCGGGCCCGGCGTGCGGATGCGACAGCAGCACCTGGCGTACGCCGGTCAGTGAGCGCCCGGCGCGCGCGGCCGCGAGGGCGACGCCGGGAGTGAGGTCGAGCAGCAGTGTGCCGTCCACGAGCAGCGCGGTCGCCCCGCGCGCGGCATCGCCGAGCGCGGTCGCGCACGCCGCGCACGGACAGTCGGGGCGGGGAAGCCCCGCGGGGGCGCCGGTGCCGAGCAGTGTCAGTTCCACGCCTTCGATTTTCCCGCGTCCCGAGGAACACCCGCAGGTCTTGTGCGTCCGACTAGGCTCAGGGGGAACCGGATCTTGCCCGGCGCCGGTGAGCGGTGCCGGGCCGGTACTTACGGAGGCTCACATGACGGCATGGACGTGGCGGTTCGAGAAGGCCGACGGGACGGAGGTCCAGCCCGCGGTCCAGCCCGAGGAGTTCACGACCCAGGGGGATGCCGAGTCATGGATCGGCGAACAGTGGAAGGCCCTCCTGGAGGGCGGCGCGGACCAGGTCCGCCTCTTCGAGGACACGACTGAGATCTACGGCCCGATGAGCCTGCACGCGCAGGAGGCGTAACGGCGAGGAACGGCCCCGCGCCCCATCAGGGGCGCGGGGAACTGCGCGAAGACCCCGACGCTCCCGCACCCGCCGACGAAGGCGGACCCCCGAGCTGTGACGCGCCCTCAGGGGGTCGAAGGGGCACAGCCCCTTCAGGACGGGACGCCGATGGACCGGGGGGCAACCTAGCCCCGCACCCCGCACAGGTGCAGCAGCGCCGCCACCCGCCGATAAGGATCCGTCCGCCCGGCCCGCTCCTCCGCCGCGAGCAACAGCTCCAGGGCCTCCCGGCTCTCCGGCACCACCGCGTCGTCGGCTGCCAGATCGGTGAACACCCGCACCCCGTACCACGCGTGCAGCGGGGCCCCGATCCCCCCGAGCGTGTCCGTCAGCGCGTCCAGCCGGTCCGCCCGCACATCGAGGCCCAGCCTGTTCCGGTACGCGGTCGTGTCGAACGCCGCGAGCGCCCCCGCCCAGTCCCCGGCGAGCCCGGCCCGCATCGCGAGCGCGTCGCCGTTGCGCACGAGCAGCGACAGGAACCCGCCGGGCGCCAGCATCCGGGCCAGCCCGGCCAGCAGGGCGTCCGGCTCCTCGACGTACATCAGCACGCCATGGCAGAGCACCACGTCGAAACCGCCCGGCAGGAAGTGCACACCGGTGTCCCGGCCGTCGCCCTCGACGATGCGCATCCGGCCGCGGATGCCCTCGGGCTCCGCAGCCAGCGCCTCCCGCGCGACGGCGATCAGCCGCGGCTCCCGCTCGATCCCGGTCACCTCGTGCCCGGCCCGTGCCAGCCGCAGCGCCTGCGTGCCCTGCCCCATCCCGACGTCGAGCACCCGCAGCCGCTGCCCCACGGGGAACCGCGCGGCTATCTGCTCGTCGACCTGGCGGGCCACCAGCTCCTGTCGTACGACCTCACGCAGCGTCCCCAGCCGGTTGAGCCAGGCCTCGGCGGCGTCCCCGGAGAAAGCCGTCGTGCTCAGGGCCGCTCTCCGCGCTTGACCTGCGGCTTCGGCAACCTCAGTCGACGCATCTGGAGGGTGCGCATCAGGGCGTAGGCGACGACGCCCTTCTTGTTCTGGTCGGGGTAGCGGACGTTCAGCTGCTTCTTCAGGCGGATCGCCAGGCCGATCGAGTCGACCACGATCAGGATGATCACGAACAGCCACAGCAGCAGCGCGATGTTCTGCAGCGCCGGCACCCGCACCATGCTGAGCACGAGGATGAGGACGGCCAGCGGCAGGAAGAACTCGGCGATGTGGAAACGCGAGTCCACGTAGTCGCGGGCGAACCGGCGGACCGGGCCCTTGTCCCGCGCGGGCAGATAGCGCTCGTCGCCGGTGGCCAGCGCCTGGCGCTGCTTCTCCAGCGCGGCGCGCCGCTCGTCACGGGAACGCTTGGCTGCCTCCTTGCGCGTCGTCGGCGTGTTGGCGACGCTGCGACGCTGGGACTGGGCCTCACTCCGCTTGGGAGTGGGCCGCCCCTTGGGGGCCTGCGGGTCACGGGTCTGCTTGGAGTCGGTCACCGACGCCTTCTCGGCGACCGCTTCCTTCTCGCTCTTGGCGCGGCTACGAAACACAAAACCCAAGGGTACGGGGTGCCGGGGCATGGACCCCAGTCCCGTGGGGAACGATCCGGCAACACCCGGCGTCTGTGCTGGGGACAGAACGGGACCGAAGGTGGACCGGGGAACCGGAGAAGACGGAAACGGGGGAGTGCGGTGAAGATTCGTCCGTGGGGGAGCTGACGCGTTCCGGGGGTCCGCCCGTACACAACCCCGGGGGACACCTACTCCCTACGCCGGATCGGAGCCGTCCACAGTCGTCCTTGGGGAGGAGCGCATCCGTCCCCGAACAGTGCGGTAATGGATGCAGGGCCCGTACTGTGGGTTCTGTCGAGAGACCGGTGAGCTGGAGTCCGTCAGAAGGGGGCGCGCGAAGCCCATGAGCGGTGTCATGAAGCGTATGGGGATGATCTTCCGCGCGAAGGCGAACAAGGCCCTTGACCGGGCCGAGGACCCGCGCGAGACCCTCGATTACTCGTATCAGAAGCAGTTGGAGCTGCTCCAGAAGGTGCGGCGCGGTGTGGCCGACGTGGCCACGTCCCGCAAGCGCCTGGAACTCCAGCTCAACCAGCTCCAGTCCCAGTCCTCGAAGCTGGAGGACCAGGGCCGCAAGGCGCTCGCGCTGGGCCGTGAGGACCTGGCCCGCGAGGCGCTCTCCCGGCGTGCCGCGCTCCAGCAGCAGGTGACGGACCTGGAGACCCAGCACTCCACCCTCCAGGGCGAGGAGGAGAAGCTCACCCTCGCCGCCCAGCGGCTCCAGGCCAAGGTCGACGCCTTCCGTACGAAGAAGGAGACGATCAAGGCCACCTACACCGCCGCCCAGGCCCAGACCCGGATCGGGGAGGCCTTCTCCGGCATCTCCGAGGAGATGGGCGACGTCGGTCTCGCCATCCAGCGCGCCGAGGACAAGACGGCGCAGCTCCAGGCCCGTGCCGGTGCCATCGACGAACTGCTCGCCTCCGGTGCCCTCGACGACCCGTCCGGTATGCACAAGGACGACATCCAGGCCGAGCTGGACCGCCTCTCCGGCGGTACGGACGTCGAGCTGGAACTCCAGCGCATGAAGGCGGAGCTGGCGGGCGGCACGTCCGGGCAGCAGGCCATCGAGGGCGGCCAGGGCTCCGCCCAGCAGCAGTCCCAGCGCCAGGACACCCCCCGCTTCGACAAGCAGTAGTCATCCCGTGTGAGTCCCGTGCCTGAGGAGGGCGACATGATCGTACGGATCATGGGGGAGGGGCAGGTGGAGCTGGCGGACAGCCACTTCGCCGAGCTGAACAAGCTGGACGACGAGCTACTGACCGAGATGGAGAGCGGCGACGGCCCCGGCTTCCGCCGCACCCTCCACGCCCTCCTGTCCAAGGTCAGGGAACTGGGCACCGCCCTCCCGGACGACGCCCTGGAACCCTCCGAGCTGATCCTCCCGTCCCCGGACGCGACCCTGGAGGAAGTCCGGGACATGCTGAGCGACGACGGCCTGATCCCGGGCTAGCCGCCGGGGGAAGGGGCGCAGCCCCCTTCCCGGGGGCGCGGGGAACTGCGCGACGAGGCCCCACGGACCCGCACCCGCCGACGAACCCGCCCTCCCGAGCCATGAGGCGCCGCCGCGGGGTCGAAGGGGCGGCAGCCCCTGGTGGACGGGACGGCTAGGGCGCCCCACGGCTACCGCCCCCCGCGAGGGCCCCGTACCGTAAACCCCCGTGAGCACCCTCCAGCGCACCAGGACCTGGCTGACCGCGCACCCCCTCGCGCTGGACGCGGCCCTCGCACTCGGCGTCCTCACCTGCATGCTCGCCGGCTCCTTCGTCGACCCCCACGCCGAGCACCCCGACAAGTGGGGCACCCGCACCCCCGACGCCGTCGGCATCACCCTCATGGTGCTCGCCGCCGCCGCCCTCGTCGCCCGCCGCCGCTCCCCCCTGCCCGTCCTGGCGGCGACCTCCGCGCTCACCCTCACCGAGCTCGTCACCGGCGACCCCCGCGCCCCCGTCGCGATGGCCGCCGTCATCGCCCTCTACACCGTCGCCTCCACCACCGACCGCCCCACCACCTGGCGCGTCGGCCTCCTCACGATGACCGCCCTGACGGCCACGGCCATGCTCGTCGGCCCCGCCCCCTGGTACGACCAGGAGAACATCGGCATCTTCGCCTGGACCGGCATGGCCGCCACCGCCGGGGACGCGGTCCGCAGCCGCCGGGCGTTCGTGGCGGCGATACGGGAACGCGCCGAACGGGCCGAACGCACCCGCGAGGAGGAGGCCCGCCGCAGGGTCGCCGAGGAGCGCCTGCGGATCGCCCGCGACCTGCACGACGTCGTCGCCCACCACATCGCCCTGGTCAACGTCCAGGCCGGCGTCGCCGCGCACGTCATGGACAAGCGGCCCGACCAGGCCAAGGAGGCCCTCGCCCACGTCCGCGAGGCCAGCCGCTCCGCGCTGGGCGAACTGCGCGCCACGGTCGGCCTGCTCCGCCAGTCCGGCGACCCCGAGGCCCCCACCGAACCCGCCCCCGGCCTGACCCGGCTCGGCGAACTCGTCGGCACCTTCCACAGCGCGGGCCTCGCCGTCGACGTGGTCCGCGCCGACGAGGGCAGCACCCTCCCCGCCGCCGTCGACCTCGCCGCGTACCGCGTCATCCAGGAAGCCCTCACCAATGTGCAGAAGCACGCGGGGACGCAGGCGAAGGCCGAGGTCAGCGTCGTCCGCGTGGGACCGAACGTGGAGATCACCGTCCTCGACGACGGCGCCCGGAACCCCGGCGGCCCGGACACCGGCGGCGCGGGCGGCGGGCACGGCCTGCTCGGCATGCGTGAACGCGTCACGGCCCTCGGCGGCACCCTCACCACCGGCCCCCGCTACGGAGGCGGCTTCCGCGTCCATGCGATCCTGCCGCTCACCAGCCGCACGGCCCGCGCGGACGCACCCGCGCGACCCTGACCACCGCACCGGGGGACCCCGTATGACCATCCGCGTCCTGCTCGCCGACGACCAGGCCCTGCTGCGCAGCGCCTTCCGGGTGCTCGTGGACTCGGAACCGGACATGGAGGTCGTGGGGGAGGCGTCGGACGGCGCGGAGGCGGTGCGCCTGGCCAAGGAGGAGCGGGCCGACGTCGTCCTGATGGACATCCGGATGCCCGGCACCGACGGACTCGCCGCGACCCGGATGATCAGCGCCGACCCCGAGCTGGCCCAGGTCAGGGTCGTCATCCTCACCACCTTCGAGGTCGACGACTACGTCGTGCAGTCCCTGCGCGCCGGCGCCTCCGGCTTCCTCGGCAAGGGCGCCGAACCGGACGAGCTGCTGAACGCCATCCGGGTCGCCGCCGGCGGGGACGCGCTGCTCTCGCCGTCCGCGACGAAGGGGCTGATCGCCCGCTTCCTTGCGCAGTCGGACGACCCCGACGGGAACGACGACATCGACACCGCCCGCTCCGAACGGCTCGGCACCCTGACCGGCCGGGAGCGCGAGGTCCTCGTCCATGTCGCCGCGGGCCTGTCCAACGACGAGATCGCCGAGCGCCTCGAAGTGAGCCCGCTGACCGTGAAGACGCACGTCAACCGGGCCATGGCGAAGCTCGGCGCCCGCGACCGGGCCCAGCTGGTGGTCTTCGCGTACGAGTCGGGCCTGGTACGCCCAAGGGTGGAGTGAACTCCACCCCGTACTACTGCGGCCGGAGTATGCGCGGGATAAGGAAATGGACCTGCGGAGCGACGGATCGGCCTCCTCCGTGGCCCAGGGTGTGGGGTGAGCGCACATCGGCGCTCGTCCTCCGCTCCTGCCACAAGAAGAGAGATCCGGTCACCCATGTCCTGGCTGTCTCGGTTCAGCCTCGCGCAACGGGCCCTCGTCGGTCTGGTGTCGATCATCGCGCTCGCCTTCGGGGCGATCGCGATACCCCAGCTCAAACAGCAACTGCTGCCCACCATCGAACTGCCGATGGTGTCCGTGCTCGCGCCGTACCAGGGCGCCTCCCCGGACGTGGTCGAGAAGCAGGTCGTCGAACCCATCGAGGACAGCCTCGAATCCGTCGACGGCATCACGGGCGTCACGTCCACCGCCAGCGAGGGCAACGCCCTGATCATGGCGTCCTTCGACTACGGCCCCGGCACCGACCAGCTCGTCGCCGATGTCCAGCAGGCCGTCAACCGGGTCCGCGCGCAGCTCCCGGACGACGTGGACCCGCAGGTGATCGCCGGTTCGACGGACGACATGCCGACCGTCGTCCTCGCCGTCACCTCCGACCAGGACCAGCAGGCCCTCGCCGACCGGATCGACCGCACGGTCGTCCCCACCCTGGAGGACATCGACGGCGTCGGCCAGGTCACCGTCGACGGAGTACGGGACGTCCAGGTCACCGTCACCCCCGACGACGCGAAGCTCGCGAAGGCCGGCCTCACCACGATGGCCCTCTCCCAGGCCCTCCAGGCCGGCGGCGTCACCCTGCCCGCGGGCTCCTTCGACGAGGGCGGCGCCAACCGCACGGTCCAGGTCGGCGGCGGCTACACCTCGCTGAAGCAGATCCAGGACCTGCGGGTGCGCGGTGAGGGCGGCAAGAAGCCCGTACGGCTCGCCGACGTCGCCACCGTCAAGGAGGAGGAGGCCAAGGCCGACTCCCTCACCCGCACCAACGGCGAGCCCAGCCTCGCGGTCATGGTCACCATGGACCGCGACGGCAGCGCCGTCGCCATCTCCGAGGCCGTCGAGGGCAAGCTGGCGGACATGCGCCGGGACCTCGGCTCGGACGCCACCGTCACCGTGGTCAGCGACCAGGGCCCCGCGGTCTCCAAGTCCATCGAGGGCCTCACCACCGAGGGCGCGCTCGGACTGCTCTTCGCGGTCCTCGTCATCCTGGTCTTCCTCGCCTCGGTCCGCTCCACCCTCGTCACGGCCGTGTCCATCCCGCTGTCGGTGGTCCTCGCCCTGATCGTCCTGTGGACCCGCGACCTCTCCCTGAACATGCTCACCCTCGGCGCGCTCACCATCGCCATCGGCCGCGTCGTCGACGACTCGATCGTGGTCCTGGAGAACATCAAGCGCCACCTCGGCTACGGCGAGGAGCGCCAGGAGGCCATCCTCAAGGCGGTCCGCGAGGTCGCCGGCGCGGTCACCTCGTCCACGCTGACGACGGTCGCCGTGTTCCTCCCGATCGGCCTCACCGGCGGCATGGTCGGCGAGCTGTTCGGCAGCTTCTCCCTGACGGTGACGGCGGCCCTGCTGGCTTCCCTCCTCGTCTCGCTGACGGTCGTCCCCGTCCTGTCGTACTGGTTCCTGCGCGCTCCGAAGGGCACGCCCGAGGACGCCGACGAAGCGCGCCGCAGGGCCGAGGAGAAGGAGGCCAAGAGCCGTCTCCAGCGCTTCTACGTGCCCGTCCTGCGCTTCGCGACCCGGCGCCGCCTCACCAGCGTGGTCATCGCGGTGGTCGTCCTGCTCGGCACGTTCGGCATGGCCCCGCTGCTGAAGACCAACTTCTTCGACCCGGGCGACCAGGAAGTCCTCAGCGTCAAGCAGGAGCTGAAGCCCGGCACCAGCCTCGCCGCCACGGACGAGCAGACGAAGAAGGTCGAGAAGCTGCTCGCCGGCACCGAGGGCGTCAAGGACTACCAGGTCACCATCGGCTCCTCCGGCTTCATGGCGGCCTTCGGCGGCGGCACCGACTCCAACCAGGCCTCGTACAGCGTGATGCTGGAGGACTCGGCGACCGCCGAGGACGTCCAGGAGCGCGTCGAGGACGGTCTGAAGGACCTGTCCGGCATCGGCACGACGACCATCGCGGTCGGTGACGCCTTCGGCAGCCAGGACCTGAGCGTGGTCGTGAAGGCCGCCGACGCCGACGTCCTGCGCAAGGCGTCCGAGCAGGTCAGGGACGCGGTCGCGACGCTGGACAACGTCACCGACGTCACCAGTGACCTCTCCCAGAGCGTGCCCCGCATCTCGGTCAGGGCCACCGACAAGGCGGCCGCGGCCGGCTTCGACGACCAGACCCTCGGCGCCGCCGTCGCCCAGGCCGTCCGCGGCACGACCAGCGGCCGGGCGATCCTCGACGACACCGAGCGGGACATCGTCATCAAGTCGGCGAAGCCCGCCGACACGCTGGACGAGCTGAAGAACCTGCGGCTCGGCCCGGTGAAGCTCGGCGCCATCGCCGACGTCGAGCTGGTGGACGGCCCGGTCGCCATGACCCGGATCGACGGCCAGCGGGCCGCCACGATCACCGCGAAGCCGAAGGGCGACAACACGGGCGCGGTCAGCGCGGACCTCACCGCCAAGCTGAACGGACTGACGCTCCCCGCGGGCGCCACCGCCGACATCGGCGGTGTCTCCCAGGACCAGGACGAGGCGTTCGCCTCGCTGGGCCTCGCGATGCTCGCGGCGATCGCCATCGTCTTCATGCTGCTGGTGGCGACCTTCCGGTCCCTGGTGCAGCCGCTGATCCTGCTGGTCTCCATCCCGTTCGCCGCCACCGGCGCCATCGGACTGCTGGTCGCGACCGGCACCCCGATGGGCGTCCCGGCGATGATCGGCATGCTGATGCTGATCGGCATCGTCGTCACCAACGCGATCGTGCTGATCGACCTGATCAACCAGTACCGGCGGCAGGGCTACAGCACCGTCGAAGCGGTCGTCGAGGGCGGCCGACACCGCCTCCGCCCGATCCTGATGACGGCCCTGGCGACGATCTTCGCCCTGCTCCCCATGGCCCTGGGCATCACCGGCGAGGGCGGCTTCATCGCGCAGCCGCTGGCCGTGGTGGTGATCGGCGGGCTGATCACCTCGACCCTGCTCACCCTGCTACTGGTCCCGACCCTCTACACGATGGTCGAGATCCGCAAGGAACGCCGGGCGAAGAAGAAGGCCCTGAAGCGCGCGGGCGCCACGTCCGCCGCGACGGAGCCCGGCTCCGAGAGGACGGAGACCGCCGGGGTGTGACACCCCGCGACCGGCACGGCCGGGCACCGGACCGACATGGTCCGGTGCCCGGCCTTCGTTTCCGCCGGCCGTGCCACTGCACAAGGATGACCCCGGGGTCACAGATTCGCGAGGCGTCTCCTGCCGGAAGCACCGGGTACCTGAGGACCGCTCGTACTGCTCAGGTCAGCAGCGGATATCCGTGAGCGCCCCCCTGCTTTGGGTACCGAAGTCGATTTGGCCGGCAGCTTGCGTGCAAGTGTCCAGCGTGTTGGTTCCGGAGGACCAGACCTCGCGCCCCGACGATGACCTTTCCCCCAGCAGCCCCGACGAGGTTTTGATCATGGCGGATATGCGCCATGAGCTGTGGGTGTCACTGAAGCTGTCCCAGACGTAGACGTACCCGAAGTTCTTGCCGCAGCCTATGAACTGCTTGACGGAGGCGGCAGTCTGTCCGTTGGATGTCCTGATGTACGCGGTACTGCCGATCTGGGCGACGGCGGCGCAGCCCGGAGCCGACTCCGCGGCGGCGGGGCTTGAGGCGCTGATGACAATGCCGACCGCAAGGGCAAGAGTCGCGGCGGTGGTTGAAAGGACTCGTGGCATGGGTCCCCCGCGTGAAGCTTGTGTCTGAAGGGTGAGACCACATCTCACTACAGGCCAGTAACAAGCACAAGATCAGAAACAGGACGCCTAGCCTCTTCACCCTCGACACCGCTCACCCCGACCGGAACCCGGGTCGGGGTGAGCACCGGCCGCACGCCTACGGCAGGGCCAGCATCCGCTCCAGCGCCAGCTTCGCGAACGCCTCGGTCTCCTTGTCGACCTCGATCCGGTTGACGAGGGTGCCCTCCGCCAGCGACTCCAGCGTCCACACCAGGTGGGGCAGGTCGATGCGGTTCATGGTCGAGCAGAAGCAGACCGTCTTGTCGAGGAAGACGATCTCCTTGTCCTCGGACGCGAAACGGTTCGCCAGCCGGCGTACGAGGTTCAGCTCGGTGCCGATGGCCCACTTGGAACCGGCGGGGGCCGCCTCCAGCGTCTTGATGATGTACTCGGTGGACCCGACGTAGTCCGCCGCCGCCACGACCTCGTGCTTGCACTCGGGGTGGACGAGGACGTTGACCCCGGGTACGCGGGCCCGCACGTCGTTCACGGAGTCCAGGCTGAAGCGGCCGTGCACCGAGCAGTGGCCCCGCCACAGGATCATCTTCGCGGCCCGCAGCTGCTCGACCGTGACGCCGCCGCCCGGCTTGTGCGGGTTGTAGACGACGCAGTCCTCCAGCGACATGCCCATGTCCCGCACCGCGGTGTTGCGGCCCAGGTGCTGGTCGGGCAGGAACAGCACCTTCTCGCCCTGCTCGAAGGCCCAGTCCAGGGCCCGCTTCGCGTTCGACGAGGTGCAGATGAGCCCGCCGTGCTTGCCCGTGAACGCCTTGATGTCGGCGGAGGAGTTCATGTACGACACCGGCACGACCTGCTCGGCCACCCCGGCCTCGGTCAGCACGTCCCAGCACTCGGCGACCTGCTCGGCGGTGGCCATGTCGGCCATCGAGCACCCGGCGGCGAGGTCGGGGAGGACCACCTTCTGGTCGTCGGAGGTCAGGATGTCCGCCGACTCGGCCATGAAGTGCACACCGCAGAAGACGATGTACTCGGCCTCGGGTCGCGCCGCCGCGTCCCGGGCCAGCTTGAAGGAGTCGCCCGTGACGTCCGCGAACTGGATGACCTCGTCGCGCTGGTAGTGGTGGCCGAGCACGAAGACCTTGTCGCCGAGCTTCGCCTTCGCCGCCCGGGCACGCTCCACCAGGTCGGGGTCGGAGGGGGAGGGGAGGTCGCCGGGGCAGTCGACTCCGCGCTCGCTCCTCGGGTCGGCCTCGCGGCCGAGCAGCAGCAGGGCGAGGGGCGTCGGCTGTACGTCGAGCTCCGGGGACTGGGCGGTGGTCACGACACGCACCCTTTCTGTTCTGCGACTCGCCGGCCCGAGGGGAGCCGGCGGGACATGCGGGCTAGCCTTTTCGTCGAAATGACGCTATCTATCATAACCGCTTCACGTCACGTTGACGATGCCCATAGCGTCGATGTGACATGAATCCCGGCGGCCGGACCGGACGCCCGTGCGGCGGCCGGTGCCCACCACGCGGGCCATGTGCGAGCATGAAGAAGGACGCGGTGGAAATCCGCTCGCCCCGGACGGAATGAATCCGGGACCCCGGCGGTTGCACTCGTCGGCAAGCAGTCTCCGTACAACCCGGGAGAGATGTAGATGTCCGTATCGGACGAGACCACCACCGTCACCGACGGCATCATCCTGACCGACGCCGCCGCGGCCAAGGTCAAGGCCCTGCTCGACCAGGAAGGCCGTGACGACCTGTCGCTGCGCGTCGCCGTCCAGCCCGGCGGCTGCTCCGGCCTGCGCTACCAGCTCTTCTTCGACGAGCGTTCGCTCGACGGTGACGTGGTCAAGGACTTCGACGGTGTGAAGGTCACCACCGACCGCATGAGCGCCCCCTACCTCGGCGGCGCCACCATCGACTTCGTCGACACCATCGAGAAGCAGGGCTTCACCATCGACAACCCGAACGCGACCGGCTCCTGCGCCTGCGGCGACTCCTTCAGCTGAGCCCGCCCGCACGCCGTACGGCGCTCACTGGCACGACCCGTACGGCCTCGCCGAGCACGACCCGTACGGCGCTCACTGAGCACCGCGACCCGTACGGCGCTCACTGAGCACGACGAAGGCGGCGTCCCCCTCCGACGGGGACGCCGCCTTCGTCCGTTCCCGGCTCGCGGCCGGCCCTACTGAGGCTGCGTCTCCCGGATCCCGCCCTTGGGGATCTCCTCGCCGTCCGGCCCGACCACCTCGCGGTCGCCCAGCGGCCCGTCCAGCCGCACGGTGCGCTCCATCGCCTTGGCGATCATGACGCAGACCCGGCCGGGCTGGGAGGTGCCGGTCACGGTGACCGTCACCTCGCCCGACTTCTCGGTCGCGGTGGCCGCGTACTCGCTGCACACCCCGCCCCAGAAGCTGACGGTCAGCTCCCTGCCGTCGACGGTGTAGCCCTGTACCGGGACGTTCCGGGACGCGGGGTCGGCCGGCGGCCGGTCACCGGGGACGTTAGGGTCCTCGGGCCCCTCGGTCGGCTCCTCCGGCTGGGAGGGGGCCAGGTACTTCGGGTCGACGGCCGGATGCGTCACCGTGAAGCCGGCCGCGGCCTTGTGCGGCCGCACCTCGAACAGCCAGGACGGCACGAGCGCCGTCCGGCCGCCGACCTGGTGGGAGGCCAGCCCGAACACCGCGTCCTCGACCGGCACCGGCGGGGTCCGCGGCTTCGACGGCGACGGCGTGACGTCCTCGTGGGCGGGGCCGACGCCCTGCCCCGCGTCGTTCAGCAGCTTCAGTGCCCGCTCCGCGTCGACCACCGGGTACGTGTCGCCCTTCACGGGCGCCTTGACATTGCCGCTGCCGCCGACCACCGTGCCGTCGGCGCCCACCTGGAGGTTGGTCGCCCAGCCGTACGTGGGCAGCCCGCCGACCTCGGGATCGGCGTTCACCACGCGGACGGTGCCGAGGAGCTGGGAGACGTCGAGCTTGGCGTCGTCCTGGCCGACGGCCTTGAGGATCGGTGTCGCCGCCTTCCGCGCCGCCGCCTCGCTCACCGGGTCGACGTCGCCGGCCGGGGGCACGGCGGTGCAGACGTCGACCTTCTGGCAGTTGTCGGTGCCCGGTGTGAACCGGCTGAACGTCCACGCGCCCGGCGCCTGCCTGCCGACGTGCAGGCTGGGGCCCGATCCGTCGCCCGTGGTGCCGACCCGCCAGCTCTCGCCCTCGGCCCTCGGCTCGCCCTCGACGCCCAGCGCCTTCGCGAGCCGCGCCACCTCGGCGGCCGTGACCTGCCCCCCGGTCTGGTACACGGGGGCCGAGTCCGGGCCGTCCGGCAGCTGGCCGACAGCCTCATAGGTCACCCCGCCGGGGTCGGGTTCACCGGGAGCGATGCCGTTCGAACCGCCGCCGCCGTACCCGTCGAGCGCCAGCGGCGGAGGAGTGCCGTCGGACCCGGCCGAGCGCCCGGAACCACTGCCGGACCCGCCGGACGTGGTCGCCGCGAGAAACGCCCCACCACCGCCGACGAGCAGCACCGCCGCGGCCACGGAGGCCACGACCACGCGCGACCGCCGCCGCGCCGCCCGCCGGGTGTCCTCGACATCGGCGGCTTCGTCCTGCCCGACGTCGGCGACCTCGGAGACGTCGGCCGTAGGGGCCTCCCGCGCCTCGTCGTCGCCCTCGTCCGTGGGGCCGGCCGAACGGGTGCGCGCCTCGTCGTCACCGGCCCCTGTGGCGGGAGCCTCCTCGGCCTCGGCCGGGTCGGTCTTCTCGACCCCCTCGGCCCGGTCCCCGGCAGCCCTGATCTCCTCGGGCGCGTCGGGCCGGGTGCCCTCGTCCGGGTTCTCGGGGTGGTCGGGTCGCTCGGCGTTCACCGCATCGCTCCTTCGGCTGGTCGTACACCGCCTCCCCCATACGGGGGACAGCGATGGGACGCGGCGGAGGAGCCGACGGTTCCCCGTCCGCCGAGCGGATGCGCGGCGGACTCCCCTCAGTCGCCGTAGTCCGACATCGCGTCCACCAGCCGTGCGGAGGTCGCGGGAACCGTCACCCCGTGGATGAGCGAAGGGGGCACCGGAGCCGTAATGACCTTCGCGGGGGCCGCCCAGTGCGGGGCCATCCGGGCGCAGTCGCCGCGCAGCGCCGCGAGGCCGCCGTCCGGGTCGAACGGGACGGTGCCGTGGATCTTGGGGTTCGTCATATCGGCACCGTACGCACCGGGAACCCCACGAAGAAAGACCTACTATCGGGTAGTTTTGCCTGCTTCTGACGGCGCCTACGACCCGGTAGCGTGAACTGTCAATCCCCTCTCCCTTCGCAGGAGCGTGTCCTCGCCGTGCGTATCGCAGTCTCCGGCTCCATCGCCACCGACCATCTGATGACCTTCCCGGGCCGCTTCGCCGACCAGTTCGTCGCGGACCAGCTGCACACGGTCTCCCTCTCCTTCCTCGTCGACCAGCTCGACGTCCGCCGGGGCGGTGTCGGCGCGAACATCGCGTTCGGCATGGGGCAGCTCGGCACGAGGCCGATCCTCGTCGGCGCGGCCGGCTCCGACTTCGACGAGTACCGCGCCTGGCTCGACCGGCACGGCGTCGACACGGCCTCCGTGCGCATCTCCGAGACGCTTCACACGGCCCGCTTCGTCTGCACCACCGACGCCGACCACAACCAGATCGGCTCCTTCTACACCGGCGCCATGAGCGAGGCCCGCCTCATCGAGCTGAAGACCGTCGCCGACCGCGTCGACGGCCTCGACCTGGTCCTCATCGGCGCCGACGATCCGGAGGCGATGCTCCGCCACACCGAGGAGTGCCGTTCGCGCGGCATCCCCTTCGCCGCCGACTTCTCCCAGCAGATCGCCCGCATGGAGGGTGAGGAGATCCGGATACTGCTGGACGGCGCGACGTACCTCTTCTCCAACGAGTACGAGAAGGGCCTCATCGAGTCCAAGACCGGCTGGTCGGACGCGGAGATCCTCGACCGGGTCGGCCACCGGGTGACCACCCTCGGCGCGCGCGGCGTCCGCATCGAGCGCGTCGGCCACGACCCGATCGAGGTCGGCTGCCCGGACGAGGAGCGCAAGGCCGACCCCACCGGCGTCGGCGACGCGTTCCGCGCCGGCTTCCTCTCCGGGCTCGCCTGGGGCGTCTCCCTGGAGCGCGCGGCCCAGGTCGGCTGCATGCTCGCCACCCTCGTCATCGAGACCGTGGGCACCCAGGAGTACCAGCTGCGCCGCGGCCACTTCATGGAGCGGTTCACCAAGGCGTACGGCGACGAGGCCGCCGCCGAGGTGCAGGCCCACCTCGCCTGACGGCCCGCCTCGCCTTTCGGCTCAGCTCACCCTGCGCACCACATACGCCGAGCCCCGCTCCGCCGCTTCCTCTCCGACGTACTCCTGGCCCCGCATCTCGCACCACGCCGGGATGTCCAGACGGGCCGCCTCGTCGTCGGAGAGGACGCGGACGGTGCCGCCGACGGGGACGTCCGCGATCACCTTCGCCAGCTCGATGACGGGGATGGGGCACCGCTTGCCGAGGGCGTCCACGACGAGGGCGTCCTCGCGCACCACGGCGGCCGGGGCCGGCGCGCCCAGCTTCTCCCGCACCGCCGCGACCGCCCCCGGCAGTACGGTCAGGAACCGCTCGACGTCCTCCTCCGCGGTGCCGGGCGGCAGCGACACCCGCACATTGCCCTCGCTCAGCACCCCCATGGCGCGCAGCACATGGCTCGGCGTCAGCGTGCTGCTCGTGCAGGAGGACCCGGACGACACGGAGAACCCCTCGCGGTCCAGCTCGTGCAGCAATGTCTCCCCGTCGACATAGAGACAGGAGAAGGTGACGACACCGGGCAGCCTCCGCTGCGGATGCCCGACCACCTCCACGTCCGGCACCAGCGCCGGCACCCGCGTCCGGATCCGCTCCGTCAACTCCCGCAGCCTTACGGCCTCCGCCTCGGCCTCCGCCCGCACCGCCCGCAGCGAGGCGGCCGCCGCCACGATCGCCGGGATGTTCTCGAACCCGGCGGCCCGCCCCGACTCCCGCTCGTCCGCGGGCCCTTGGGCCGCGAACCGCACCCCCTTGCGCACGACGAGCAGCCCCACCCCGGACGGACCGCCCCACTTGTGGGCGCTCCCCGTCAGGACCGACCAGTCCCCGTCGACCCGGCCCCACCCCAGCGACTGCGCTGCGTCCACCAGCAGCGGCACCCCCGCCTCCCGGCACACCGCCGCCACCTCGGCCACCGGCTGCTCCGTCCCCACCTCGTGGTTGGCGGACTGCAGACAGACCAGCGCGGTGTCGGGGCGCAGGGCCTCGGCGAAGGAGGACGCGGACACCGCCCCCGACCGGTCCACCACCACCCGGGTGACCGTCCCGTCCGTGGCCTCGTGGACCTCCGCCGCGTGCAGCACCGAAGAGTGTTCGACGGACGACACGATCAGGTGGCGCCCCACGCGCCGCCGCGCCGCCAGCACCCCCGCGACCCCGGAGTGCACCGCGCGCGTCCCGGACGAGGTGAAGACCAACTCGTCCGCCCGGCACCCCACGGCCTCGGCGGCGGCCTCACGGGCGGCGTCCAGCAGCATCCGCGCCCGCCGCCCCTCCCGGTACAGCCGGGCGGGATCGGCCCACCCCTCGTCCAGGGAGGCCAACAGCGCCTGCCGCGCGACGGGGTGGAGGGGAGCGGAGGAAGCAGAGTCGAAGTACGCCACAGGTCAACGCTAAAGCCTCGGGGCGAGTGCAACAGGGGCGCGAGGAACTGCGCGAAAGACCACAACTCGCCTGAACCCGCCAAACCCCCCGAACCGTCGAGCTATCAGGCGCACCCGGCACCCCGGATAGCCGCTCCAAGTGACCCCCGGCGAGTTGGGCCCCCCTCCCCGCGCGACCCCAAATCGCGTCCAGTAGGGTTTGGTCCGCATAAACATCCAAACCCCTGCCCGCCGCAGGGCGGCGACCGACCAGCGAGAAGGCCGCAGCCTGACCTGCGCGGGCGAGACTCTCGGGAAGGCGCTACGTGAGTCCCAACGGCTCCGACCGCTCGCCGCGGCGCCCGATGCGGCGGAAGCTGCTGCAGGCACTGACTGCGGGCCTGGTCCTGGCGACCGCCACCGGTTGCACATACAAGGACTTCCCTCGCCTTGGTATGCCCACCCCGACCACGGAAGAGGCTCCGCGGATCCTCTCCCTGTGGCAGGGTTCCTGGGCGGCCGCGCTCGCCACGGGCGTACTGGTCTGGGGCCTGATCCTGTGGAGTGCTTTCTTCCACCGGCGCAGCCGCACCAAGGTCGAGGTTCCCCCACAGACCCGGTACAACATGCCCATCGAGGCGCTGTACACGGTCGTTCCGCTGATCATCGTCTCGGTGCTGTTCTACTTCACCGCCCGCGACGAGTCGAAGCTCCTCGACATGTCCAAGAAGCCCGACGTCACGGTCAACGTGGTGGGCTTCCAGTGGAGCTGGTGCTTCAACTACATCGAGAACGTCGACGGCTCCACCGGCGACGCGGCCAAGGACGCCAACCTCGCCGCGATCCCGGAGCGGTACAAGAAGGACTTCCCGGCCAACGCCGGCGGCGTCTACACCTGCGGTATCCCGGGTGAGAGGAACCCGCAGACCGGCAACCCCGGCCCGACCCTCTGGCTCCCCAAGGGCAAGACGGTCCGCTTCGTCCTCACCTCGCGTGACGTCATCCACTCCTTCTGGGTGGTGCCGTTCCTGATGAAGCAGGACGTCATCCCGGGCCACACCAACGCCTTCCAGGTGACCCCCAACCAGGAAGGCACCTTCCTGGGCAAGTGCGCCGAGCTGTGCGGTGTGGACCACTCGCGGATGCTCTTCAACGTCAAGGTCGTCTCCCCCGAGCGCTACGAGCAGCACCTCAAGGAGCTCGCGGAGCAGGGCCAGACCGGTTACGTCCCGGCCGGTATTGAGCAGACGAAGCACGAGAAGAACCGGGAGACGAACGTACTGTGAGCATCCTCAACGAACCTCAGGGTGCCGCGGCGGCGGGGTCCCACTACGAGGACGAGCAGCCCGTCCGGCGCCAGCGCCGCGGTGAGGTCGTCGTCAAGTGGCTGACGACCACCGACCACAAGACGATCGGCACGCTCTACCTGGTCACGTCGTTCGCGTTCTTCTGCATCGGCGGCGTCATGGCGCTCCTCATGCGCGCCGAGCTGGCCCGCCCGGGCACGCAGATCATGACGAACGAGCAGTTCAACCAGGCGTTCACGATGCACGGCACGATCATGCTGCTGATGTTCGCGACGCCGCTGTTCGCCGGATTCGCCAACTGGATCATGCCGCTGCAGATCGGCGCGCCCGACGTGGCGTTCCCGCGGCTGAACATGTTCGCGTACTGGCTGTACCTCTTCGGCTCGCTGATCGCGGTGGCCGGCTTCCTCACCCCGCAGGGTGCGGCCGACTTCGGCTGGTTCGCCTACTCTCCGCTGTCGGACGCGGTCCGCAGCCCGGGTGTCGGCGCCGACATGTGGATCATGGGCCTGGCCTTCTCCGGCTTCGGCACGATCCTCGGCTCGGTCAACTTCATCACCACGATCATCTGCATGCGCGCACCGGGCATGACCATGTTCCGCATGCCGATCTTCACCTGGAACGTGCTGCTGACCGGTGTCCTGGTCCTGCTCGCCTTCCCGGTCCTCGCGGCCGCGCTGTTCGCCCTGGAGGCGGACCGCAAGTTCGGGGCCCACGTCTTCGACGCGGCCAACGGCGGCGCACTGCTCTGGCAGCACCTCTTCTGGTTCTTCGGCCACCCAGAGGTGTACATCATCGCCCTGCCGTTCTTCGGCATCATCTCCGAGGTCATCCCGGTCTTCTCCCGCAAGCCGATGTTCGGCTACATGGGCCTGATCGGCGCGACCATCGCGATCGCCGGCCTCTCGGTCACGGTGTGGGCGCACCACATGTACGTCACCGGTGGCGTGCTCCTCCCGTTCTTCTCCTTCATGACGTTCCTCATCGCCGTACCGACCGGCGTGAAGTTCTTCAACTGGATCGGAACGATGTGGAAGGGCTCGCTGTCCTTCGAGACCCCGATGCTCTGGGCGACCGGCTTCCTGATCACCTTCACCTTCGGTGGTCTGACCGGTGTCATCCTGGCCTCGCCCCCGATGGACTTCCACGTCTCCGACTCGTACTTCGTGGTGGCGCACTTCCACTACGTGGTGTTCGGCACCGTCGTCTTCGCGATGTTCTCCGGCTTCCACTTCTGGTGGCCGAAGTGGACGGGCAAGATGCTCGACGAGCGCCTCGGCAAGATCACGTTCTGGACGCTGTTCATCGGCTTCCACGGCACCTTCCTCGTCCAGCACTGGCTGGGTGCCGAGGGCATGCCGCGCCGTTACGCCGACTACCTGGCGGCCGACGGCTTCACCGCCCTGAACACGATCTCGACCATCGCCTCCTTCGTGCTCGGTCTGTCGATCCTGCCGTTCCTCTACAACGTGTGGAAGACCGCCAAGTACGGCAAGAAGGTCGAGGTCGACGACCCGTGGGGCTACGGCCGTTCTCTGGAGTGGGCGACCTCCTGCCCGCCGCCGCGGCACAACTTCCTCACCCTGCCGCGGATCCGCAGTGAATCCCCGGCGTTCGACCTGCACCACCCGGAGATCGCCGCGCTCGAGCAGCTCGCGCACGGCGCTCCCCGCGCCAACGAGCTCGCGGGCAGCGGCAGCGGCAAGGAGGCCGGCAAGTGAAGATCCAGGGCAAGATGTTCATCTGGCTGAGCGTCTTCGTCCTCGCCATGGCGATCGTCTATGGCGTGTGGTCGAAGGAGCCGGCCGGTACCACGGCGCTCTTCCTGGCCTTCGGCCTGTGCATCATGGTCGGCTACTACCTGGCCTTCACGGCCCGGCGGGTCGACGTGGGCGCGCAGGACAACAAGGAGGCCGACGTCGCGGACGACGCGGGTGAGCTGGGCTTCTTCAGCCCGCACAGCTGGCAGCCGCTCTCCCTCGGCATCGGCGGCGCGCTCGCCTTCCTGGGCGTCGTCTTCGGCTGGTGGCTGCTGTACTTCTCCCTGCCGATCATCCTGGTCGGCCTGTGGGGCTGGGTCTTCGAGTACTACCGCGGAGAGAACCAGAACCAGTAACACACGTTGAGCGGCGGAAGCCCGGACACTCCGACAGGAGGTCCGGGCTTCCCTCGTTTGCCACACCGCGTGTCCCTCACTCGGCCCACTCGGCGCGCCGCGCCCGACGGCCGTTCCTACGTTGAAGCCATGAGCACTACACCGCGAAACCGCACGGTCGTCAGCTGCACCTTGCTGGTCGTCTCGCTGGGAGCGGGCGTCACCGCCTGCGGTTCCGGCGGGCACCCGCTCTCGGGCAAGCCGTACGACGCGGCCGGCCAGGTCTCCTTCAACACCCCCTCCGGCGACGGCGAGAAGGCCGACCCGGACAAGCCCCTGGAAGTCACCGCCGAGGACGAGGGACGCATCACCGACGTCACCGCCGTGGACGCCGCAGGACGCTATGTGGCGGGCGAACTCTCCGCCGACGGCAGCCGCTGGCACTCCACCTCACCGCTCGCCGCCAACGCCCGCTACACCGTCCGCGTGAGCACCGAGGACGACGACGGCGCCCCCGGCCGCGAGGAGCGGTCCTTCGACACCGGCCGGCCGCTCGCCAAGAAGCGCCTGAACGTCACCTTCGGACCCAAGGGCGGCAAGTACGGCGTCGGCCAGCCCGTCACCGCCGAGCTCAGCAGGGCCGTCAAGGACAAGGCGGCCAGGGCAGTCGTCGAACGCGCGCTCAAGGTGGAGTCCACGCCCGCCGCGGAGGGCGCCTGGCACTGGGTGGACGACAAGAAGCTCCACTACCGACCCAAGGAGTACTGGCCCGCGGGCGCGACCATCAAGGTCCGCAGCAACCTGGAGGGCATAAAGATCGGTGACCGTCTCTGGGGCGGCAAGGCCGACCCCCTGACGCTCACCACCGGCGACAAGATCGTCGCTGTCACGGACGCCGCCGCGCACCAGATGACCGTCTACAAGAACGACAAGGTCATCAAGGAGATCCCGGTCACCACGGGGATGCCCGGCTACGACACCCGCAACGGGGTCAAGGTCGTCCTGGCCAAGGAAGGCACCGTGCGCATGACCAGCGCCAGCATAGGCGCGTCGGACTTCTACGACCTGGTCGTCCACAACTCCGTCAGGGTCACCAACAGCGGCGAGTACGTCCACGCCGCCCCCTGGTCCACCGGCTCCCAGGGCTACGCCAACGTCAGCCACGGCTGCACCGGCATGAGCAGCGCCAACGCCGAGTGGTTCTACGACACGATCAACGAGGGCGACATCGTCAAGGTCGTCAACTCCGCCGGCGACATGATGACCCCCTTCGGCAACGGCTTCGGCGACTGGAACCTCGACTGGCAGAAGTGGCGCGAGGGCAGCGCCCTCACGGCCGGCACCAAGCAGGCCCCCCGCTCCGAGATCCAGGCCCGCCTGCGCCCCGAATCGGCGTGAGGGAAGAACCGCGCCCCCTCAGGGGCGCGGGCGAGTACGGCCTAGGCGCTCAGCGCCCGCTTCCCGCGCAGCAGGGACGCCAGCGCCGACGCGAACTCCACCGGGTCCACCGGGAGCGTCACCGCGCCGTCCGCGCGGCTCCACGTCGCCAGCCACGCGTCCTGCGGCCGACCGATCAGCAGCAGCACCGGCGGGCACTCGAAGACCTCGTCCTTGATCTGCCGGCACAGGCCCATGCCCCCCATGGGCACGGCCTCACCGTCGAGGACGCAGACGTCGATACCGCCCTTGTCCAGCTCCTTCACGACGGCCGCGGGGGTCGCGCACTCGAGGAACTCCACGAACGGGACGTCCGGGGCGGGGCGCCGGCCGGTCGCCAGCCGTACTTGTTCACGGGTGTTGGAGTCGTCGCTGTACACCAGCACCGTGGCGGTCGGGCGCATTGTTCCTCCGTTACGCAGAAGATTCAGACGTCGTACGGACAGGGACCGATGCGCCGGATGCTACTCCCTTGAACCCCACGTCAGCACCGGTACGGAAGGGAGCAACACTCCGAACGGCACCCCCCGGAGTGAGGGCGGGATAGCGACCGACATAATGTCGGTCGTGGCGACAGCAACGACAGTAGATACCGGGCACGCGCACCCGTCGGTCAACCGGCCGAACCTCACCAGCGTCGGAACCATCATCTGGCTGAGTTCCGAGCTGATGTTCTTCGCGGCCCTCTTCGCGATGTACTTCACCCTGCGATCGGTGACCGGTCCGGAGTTCTGGTCGGAGAAGGCCGACACCCTGAACTTCCCGTTCTCGGCGACCAACACCACCATCCTGGTGCTCTCCTCCCTGACCTGCCAGCTCGGCGTGTTCGCCGCCGAGCGCGGGGACGTGAAGAAGCTCAGGATGTGGTTCATCGTCACGTTCGTGATGGGTGCGATCTTCATCGGCGGTCAGGTCTTCGAGTACACCGAGCTGGTCAAGCACGAGGGCCTGTCGCTCTCGTCCGACCCGTACGGCTCGGTCTTCTACCTGACCACCGGCTTCCACGGCCTGCACGTGACGGGCGGCCTCATCGCCTTCCTGCTGGTCCTCGGGCGCACCTACGCGGCCAAGAGGTTCACCCACGAGCAGGCGACCGCGGCCATCGTCGTGTCCTACTACTGGCACTTCGTCGATGTCGTCTGGATCGGCCTCTTCGCCACGATCTACATGATCAAGTAATCGGGCGGACGAGCCGGGCGGACCGTACGCCCGCCTCGATCCCGAGAACGACCCTTCCAGAAGCACCGACGCAGAAGATCCTGACACCGGGGTAATCCGTGAAAAAGCTCTCCGCACGACGACGCCATCCGCTGGCGGCGGTCGTCGTCCTACTCATCGCGCTGGCGGCCACCGGGGGGCTGTACACCGCCTTCGCGCCCGCGGACAAGGCGCAGGCCGATGAAACCGCCCAGACCCTCACCATCGAGGAGGGCAAGAAGCTCTACTTGGTGGGCTGCGCCAGCTGCCACGGCAAGGGCGGCGAGGGCACCACCGACGGGCCGAGCCTGGTGGGCGTGGGCGCGGCGGCCGTCGACTTCCAGGTCGGCACGGGCCGTATGCCGGCGCAGCAGCCCGGCGCGCAGGTCCCGAAGAAGAAGAACATCTACTCGCAGGCCGAGATCGACCAGCTCGCGGCGTTCGTCGCCTCGCTGGGCGCCGGTCCCGAGATCCCGACCGGGAACGCGTACAACCCCGAGGGCGCGGACATCGCCGAGGGCGGCGAGCTGTTCCGGACGAACTGCGCTCAGTGCCACAACTTCACCGGCAAGGGCGGTGCGCTGTCCGAGGGCAAGTACGCGCCGAGCCTTGAGGGTGTCGACCCGAAGCACATCTACGAGGCCATGCAGACCGGCCCGCAGAACATGCCGTCCTTCCCCGACACCACGCTGTCGGAGGAGAACAAGAAGGACATCATCGCGTACCTCGAAGCGGTCAACAGCGATGACACCGTGGAGCCCGGTGGCCTCAGCCTCGGCGGACTGGGTCCCGTCAGCGAGGGCCTGTTCGGCTGGGTCTTCGGTCTCGGCACGCTGATCGCTGTCGCCGTGTGGGTCGCCGCTCGGACCGCAAAGGCCAAGAAGTCATGAGTAGCCAAGACATTCCAGAAGAGAACCTGCCGGCTGAGCAGGACGACGCGCACGGCGCGGTGAAGGTCGCGGACGAGGAGAACCCCTTCGCGGACCCCGGCCTGCCGCCCCACGAGCACCGGATCCAGGACATCGACGAGCGGGCCGCCAAGCGGTCCGAGCGCACGGTCGCCCTGCTGTTCACGGTGTCGATGCTGTCCACCATCGCGTTCATCGCCTCGTATGTCGCGATCCCCGTCGACCGGTCGATCTACGTCTGGCCGATCGGGCACATCAGCGCGCTGAACTTCGCGCTGGGCGGCACCCTGGGCCTGGCCCTGTTCTGCATCGGCGCCGGCGCGGTCCACTGGGCCCGCACCCTGATGTCCGACGTGGAGGTCGCCGACGAGCGTCACCCGATCGAGGCCTCGCCCGAGGTCCGCGCGAAGGTCCACGCGGACTTCAAGCAGGGTGCCGCCGAGTCGGGCATCGGCCGGCGCAAGCTGGTGCGCAACACGATGCTCGGCGCGATGGCGATGGTCCCGCTCTCCGGTGTCGTCCTGCTGCGTGACCTCGGTCCGCTGCCCGGCACCAAGCTGCGGCACACCACCTGGGCCAAGGGCAAGAAGCTCGTCAACATGAACACGGGTGAGCCGCTGCGTCCCGCGGACGTCGTGGTCGGGTCGCTGACCTTCGCCATGCCGGCCGGCCTGGACGAGCACCAGCACGACTTCCAGAAGAACATCGCCAAGGACGCCCTGATGATCGTCCGGATCCAGCCGGACGACATCAAGTCCAAGAAGTCACTGGAGTGGGGTCACGAGGGCATCCTGGCCTACTCGAAGATCTGCACCCACGTCGGTTGCCCGATCTCCCTGTACGAGCAGCAGACGCACCACGTGCTCTGCCCCTGCCACCAGTCCACCTTCGACCTCGCCGACGCGGGCCAGGTGATCTTCGGTCCCGCGGGTCACGCCCTGCCGCAGCTGCGGATCACCGTCGGTGAAGACGGCTACCTCGAAGCCCTGAGCGACTTCGAAGAGCCCGTCGGTCCTGCCTTCTGGGAGCGCGGATGAGCACTGCAACCACCACCGACGCGCGCGACAAGCGCGGGAAGGCACCGGCCGGCGAGCGCGTCGCCGACTGGGCCGACGGCCGGCTCGGGATCTACTCCCTGGCCAAGGCCAACATGCGCAAGATCTTCCCCGACCACTGGTCGTTCATGTTGGGTGAGGTCTGCCTCTACAGCTTCATCATCATCATCCTCACGGGTGTGTACCTGACGTTGTTCTTCCACCCGTCGATGAACGAGGTGGAGTACCACGGCCCGTACGTCCCGCTGCAGGGCCAGCTGATGTCCGAGGCGTTCAACTCGACCATGCACATCTCGTTCGAGGTGCGCGGTGGTCTGCTGATCCGGCAGATCCACCACTGGGCCGCGTTGGTCTTCCTCGCCGGCATGTTCGTGCACATGATGCGCGTGTTCTTCACCGGCGCGTTCCGCAAGCCGCGTGAGGTCAACTGGCTGTTCGGCTTCCTGCTGTTCGTCCTCGGCATGTTCACCGGCTTCACCGGTTACTCGCTCCCGGACGACCTGCTCTCCGGCACCGGTGTCCGCTTCATGGAGGGCGCGGTCCTGTCCGTGCCGATCGTCGGCACGTACCTGTCGTTCTTCCTCTTCGGCGGGGAGTTCCCCGGCGGCGACTTCGTCGCCCGGTTCTACTCGGTGCACGTGCTGCTGCTGCCCGGCATCATGCTCGGCCTCGTGGTGGCGCACCTGATCCTGGTCTTCTACCACAAGCACACCCAGTTCGCGGGCCCCGGAAAGACGAACAACAACGTCGTCGGCATGCCGCTGCTGCCCGTGTACATGGCCAAGGCCGGAGGCTTCTTCTTCCTGGTCTTCGGTGTCATCGCGATCATCTCGGCGATCGCCACGATCAACCCGATCTGGACGATGGGTCCCTACCGTCCGGACCAGGTGTCGACCGGCGCCCAGCCCGACTGGTACATGGGCTTCTCCGAGGGCCTGATCCGTGTGATGCCGGGCTGGGAGATCAACTTCTGGGGTCACACGCTCGTCCTGGGTGTGTTCATCCCGCTGGTGATCTTCCCGCTGGTCCTGGTCGCGATCGCGGTCTACCCGTTCATCGAGTCCTGGGTCACCGGCGACAAGCGCGAGCACCACATCCTGGACCGCCCGCGCAACGCCCCGACACGTACGGGCTTCGGCGTCGCGTGGATCACCTGGTACATGGTTCTGCTGATCGGTGGTGGAAACGACCTCTGGGCGACCCACTTCCACCTGTCGATCAACGCCATCACCTGGTTCGTCCGGATCGCGTTCTTCGTGGCCCCGGTCCTCGCGTTCGTCGTCACCAAGCGCATCTGCCTCGGCCTCCAGCGCCGCGACAGGGACAAGATCCTGCACGGTCGCGAGACGGGCATCATCAAGCGCCTGCCGCACGGTGAGTTCATCGAGATCCACGAGCCGCTCAGCCAGGAGCAGCTGCACACGCTCACCGCGCACGAGCAGTACAAGCCGGCCGAGATCGGTCCCGCGGTCGACGAGAACGGCGTCACCCGCAAGATCACGCGTCGCGAGAAGCTGCGGGCCAAGCTGAGCAAGGGCTACTACGGCGAGGACAACCAGATCCTCAAGCCCAGCGTCGAGGAGTACAAGGAGATCACGAGCGGCCACGGCCACCACTGATCTCCCGCTTCGCCACACACGGTCGAAGGGCCCCCGTCCGATCTTCGGACGGGGGCCCTTCGCCGTGCTCGGAGCTGGATAGGGTGAGAGCCATCGATGACCTCACGTCCGCGGGCGGTGACCGTCCCCGCGGCTACGACCACCAGGAGCGGCTGATGAGCGCTGTGACCCCCGCCGGAGGCGACACCGCGGCGGACCGTTCCTGGCCCCAGGTGCTGAACGCGCTCCTCGCCGGGCAGGACCAGGACGCCGGCGCCACGTTCTGGGCGATGGACCAGATCATGCGCGGTGAGGCGACGGACGCGCAGATCGCCGGGTTCGTGGTGGCGCTGCGGGCCAAGGGCGAGACCGTCGACGAGATCACCGGGCTGGTGCGGGCGCTGTACGAGCACGCCAAGGTGATCGAGGTGTCGGGGCGGACCGTCGACATCGTCGGCACGGGCGGCGACGGCGCCAAGACGGTCAACATCTCCACGATGTCGTCGATCGTCGTCGCCGGCACGGGCGCCAAGGTCGTCAAGCACGGCAACCGGGCCGCGTCCTCGGCCTCCGGCGCGTCCGACGTGCTGGAGAAGCTCGGCGTCAATCTGGAGCTGACCCCGCAGCGGGTCGCGGAGGTCGCCGAGGAAGCGGGCATCACCTTCTGCTTCGCGGTGAAGTTCCACCCGGCGCTGCGTCATGTGGCCGCCGCGCGCGGGCAGTTGGGCATCCGTACGGTGTTCAACGCGCTCGGGCCGCTGGCGAACCCGGCGAAGGTGCGGGCCCAGGCGGTAGGCGTGGCGGACCCCCGTATGGCGCCCATCATGGCGGGTGTCTTCGCCGAACGAGGCAACTCGTCGCTGGTGTTCCGCGGCGACGACGGGCTGGACGAGCTGACGACCACGGCGACGTCACGGGTGTGGGTCGTCCGCGACGGCAAGGTGACGGAGGAGACGTTCGATCCACGGGACGTGGGCCTGGAACTGGTGCCGGTGTCCGCGCTGCGGGGCGCCGACGCGTCCTACAACGCGGACGTCGCACGACGCCTGCTGGCGGGGGAGACGGGCCCGGTCCGCGACGCGGTGCTGCTGAACTCGGCGGCGGCGCTGGTGGCACTGGATCCGGGCGGCGCGCCGCTGGCGGAGCAGCTGCGGGCCGGCATGGAACGGGCCGCGGAGTCGATCGACTCGGGGGCGGCGCGGAGGGTACTCGACCGCTGGGTGGCGGCGACGAATCGGTAGGGCCGGACGCGGTCGGGGGAGGGCCGCGGGGTTCGTTGGCGGCCGCGGGTGAGTGGGGGTTGTTCACGCAGTTCCCCGACGCGCTCCTGGAAAAGCAGGGGCCTACGGCCCCGTGCTTTTCCGATGAAGGGCGGGCCGCAGGCCCGTTCCCTTCAGGGGCGCGGGGAACTGCGCGACAAGCCACAAGGGACCCGCACCCGCCGAGGGACCCGTACCCCCGAGTGACTAGGCGCCCGATCCCGCCATCCGGACACGAGTTGCGGGGCGGCGATCACTTCACGTACGTTCCTGATCAGGTCATGAGTGACAGCCACAAGGCCCCGGCCGGCTGTCCGGCAACCCTCCGTCCGTGGCGGGGTGCCCCGGGTGAAGACCAGGTCGTAGGCAGCGAGGTCTACGACAAGCGCGGACCCCTCACGCACTTGTGAGAAGTGTGGGGCCAGGGGTCCTGGTCGTTCGAGGGAGTCTTCCGTGAGCAAGCGAATGCGATAGGGCCGCCGAGCCCCGCCTCCGCGCACCCCTTTTTCCTTCCTTCAGCGTGCCTTTCTTCGGCATGCCCTCTCACGGGAGTTCCCCATGTCTGTCTCCAGCGTGTCCAGCCTTGCCGCCGACCAGTCCGTTTGTGCCCCGCTGTCCGTTCTCGGCCGTGATGTCACCGTCCCGCTCGTCACCGGCGGGGAGGTCACCTACGCCGCGCTCGACTACGCGGCCAGCGCCCCCGCGCTCCAGCGGGTCTGGGACGACGTGGCCGCGTACGCGCCGTACTACGGGAGCGTGCACCGGGGCGCCGGGTATCTGTCGCAGCTGTCGACGGACCTCTTCGAGAACGCCCGCCGCGCCGTCGCCGCGTTCCTCGACTGCCGGGAGGACGACCAGCTGGTCTTCACCCGCTCCACCACCGACTCGCTGAACCTTCTCGCCGCGGCCCTGCCCGCCGACTGCCAGGTCTTCGTGTTCGAGACCGAGCACCACGCCTCGCTGCTGCCCTGGCGGGACGCCCGCGTGACCTATCTGGACGCGCCCCGGACGCCCGCCCAGGCCGTCGCCACGCTGGAGCGCGCCCTCGCCGACCGGGACCCCCACGGCCCGGCACTGGTCTGCGTCACCGGTGCCTCCAACGTCACCGGCGAGATCTGGCCGGTGCGCGAACTGGCCGCCGCCGCACACGCGCACGGCGCGCGGATCGTGCTCGACGCCGCGCAGCTCGCCCCCCACCACCCCGTCTCCGTAAGGGACCTGGACGTCGACTGGGTCGCCTTCTCCGGGCACAAGCTGTACGCGCCGTTCGGCTCCGGCGTCCTCGCCGGGCGCGCCGACTGGCTGCGGGAGGCGGACCCGTACCTCGCGGGCGGCGGTGCCTCCCGCAAGGTGACCCGGCGGACGGACGGGGGCGTGGACATCGAGTGGCACGAGACCGCCGCGCGCCACGAGGCCGGCTCGCCCAACGTCATCGGCGCGTACGCCATCGCCTCCGCCTGCAAGGCCCTCACCGAGGCCGGGTTCGACACCCTCGTCGCCCGTGAGCGGCACCTGATCGACACGGTCCGCGCCGGTCTCGCCGAGGTGCCCGAGGTCCGGGTGCTCTCCCTGTTCGGGGACGACGCCCCCCGGGTCGGCGTCATCTCCTTCGTCGTCGACGGCTGGAACAGTTCCCACTTCGCGGCGGCGCTGTCCGCCGAGTACGGCATCGGCGTCCGCGACGGCCTGTTCTGCGCCCACCCGCTGGTCCGCACCCTGCTGGGCAGCGACCCGCACACCCAGGGGGAGTGCGGCGCGCCCGAGGCCGCGCCGGGCGAGAAGTCCCTCAACGCGATCCGGGTGAGCTTCGGCGCCGGCACGCCGGACGAGCACGTCGAGCGGTTCGTGGGCGCGGTCAGGGAACTCGTCCGGGACGGTGCCCGGTGGAACTACCGCACCGAGGACGGCCGTTGCGTCCCCGCCACCTGACGTCCCCTGGCGCCACCCTGCCCCAAAGGACAACTGTTCGGGGCTGAGCGGGGCTGCCTAAGGTGGGTGGGCGGTCGGTCTTCGCGGCCGCTCACTACGGGGAGTACGGATGAAGCGTGGGATGAAGGGGTTCGCGGTCGCCTCCGCCATGACGGTGGGCATGGTGCTGGCGGGCGGGATCCAGGCGGACTCGGCCGAGGCCGCCATGGGCGACTGCAAGCCGAAGGGCTCGCTCTGCCTGTGGGACGCCAAGAACTACAAGCACACCATGACGTACTACATGGTGAAGGCGGTGCCCGACTACAAGTGCGGCAGGGGCGCGTGGGTGCCGCCGTACGCCGACCATCCCACCCACAAGCGGCTGCCGCGTTCGACGTGGAACCGGACCACCAAGACGTGGTACGGCAAGGACAGCCGGGGCAAGGACCGTCAGATCGTGCGCAAGACCGGGATGCGCGGGTCGACCGATCCGGACATCAGCGCCTACAAGTCGATCAAGAAGTGGTGCTGGAAGTGACCCCGGGAGACGATTCCCGGCTGATCGCCGGACGGCCGTAGGGCCCTTCGGCAGCTCGACGCGGCGGGCGCTCCTCGGTGGGGGCCCGCCGCGCGGCGTCCGTGCGGCCGTCGTCGGCCCTGGTCAGCCGTCCAGGCCGATGGCGAACGCGGCCTCCAGGTCGTGCTGCGAGTACGTGCGGAACGCCACGTGCGTGTCCGTCCCCCGCACCCCCGGGATCTTGCTGATGCGCCCGGGGATCACCTCGGCGAGGTCCTCATGGGCCTTGACCCGGACCATGGCGACCAAGTCGTACGTACCGGTCACCGAGAACACCTCGGTCACCGACTCGATCGCGGCGATCGACTCCGCGATCTCCGGGATCCGGTCCACGCTGGTCTTGATGAGCACGATCGCGGTGATCACGGCTGGTGTTCTCCCTCGGGGGCCGGAGCGGGGGCATTCGCTGTCACTCTAGTCCTCCGTCCATGACGCCCCCACGCGTAGACGAACCCCAGTCCGAACCCGACGAGGTGCGCCAGATAGGCGACCCCCGGCCCGGACGTCTCCCGGCGCGCGGCCAGCCACTGCAGGGTCACCCAGAACGGCAGGGTCACCCATGCGGGGAAGCGCAGCGGCAGGAAGAACAGGAACGGGAACAGGCTCGTCACGCGCGCTCCGGGGAACAGGAAGAGGAACGCGCCGAGGACGGCGGAGATCGCACCGGACGCGCCCACCAGTGACTGCTGCGACCCGGCGTGCGCGATCGCGTACGCCACCAGGGCGAGGTACCCGCAGACCACGTAGAAGAGGGCGAACTCCACATGGCCCATGCGTTCCTCGACCATCGCCCCGAAGACGAAGAGGAACAGCATGTTGCCCAGCAGGTGCAGCCAGCTGCCGTGCACGAAGAGGGCCGTGAGGGGCGTGAGGGCCGCGCGGGGCGTGCCGGCGAAGAGTTCGACCGGTACCACACCCCAGCGGCGGAAATACGCCCGCTGCGCCGCGAGCAGCTCGTCCCCGGCGCCGTACACGGGGTTCAGGCCCGCGGCCGGACCGATCAGGAAGACCAGACAGCAGGCGGCGATCAGCCCGTACGTCACCGGCGCCGACTCGTTCCGCACGGTCCGCTCCAGCGGCTGCCCCGCCCCGGGGCCGGACCGGGGTCCGAAAACATGTGCGCTCCACTTGCCGATCATGAGCAGAGCATGACGTAACGGGACCCACCCGCACAGACCGCCTCGCCGCCGAGGGGGTTCGGCGTCACCGCCGGAGGCACTCCCCGGGCGGACGGGCGGCGAGTACCGGTCAGGCCGTAGGGTTACGAGCCACACGCACCGGGAGTCCGGCGCGCGCATCACGGAGACTGGAAGAAGGAAGAGCAGCCACGATGACGGTTCCCCTGCCGACGGCCACGACCCGCTGGCGCTGCACCCTCTGCGGCAATCTCACGCGGTTCGACGTGACCCGCTCGTCCAAGGTCGTCGAGTACGTTCACCTGGACCTCGCCGGGGAGCCGAAGGTCGAGGAGCGCGAGGTGGTCAGTGAGACCATCGAGTCGGTCCGCTGCCGCTGGTGCAACGCCGTGGACCAGGTGGAACTCGTGGACAGGCCGGGCGCCGGCTCCTGAGGACGTGGGTCCCCGCGCTCGCGCGAGTCGGGAGCGGCGGAGGGGCCCGCATGGAAATGGGGTGTGACGGATGGTGGAGACCGCAGGCGGGGGGCCGGGCGACGGCGCCGCTGAGGTGCTCGACCGTCCGCTGCCCGAAGGCGTGCGCCGGCGTGTCGTACAGATCGTGTCGGACGGGTTCGGTGGCCTGACCGTCGCGGAACTGCCCGCGCAGCTCCGGCAGTACGCCCGGTTCGCCCCGAACCGCCGGGTGAAGTTCGCGGGCAACGCCATGGCGGCCGCGGTCGAGGGCGACACGCTTTTCAGACAGCGGATCGCGGAGCGGTTCCGCGAGGCCCACCCGGAACTGGCCGGCGCCCTGGACACGGGAGCCCCGCCCCCGGCCGCCGACCCGCTGGACGTGGCGGCCGCCGCGTACGTCCTGCGCCCCCCGGGCTGGGTGAAGCTGGTCGCCGCGGCCGGCGAGGAGGCCCAGCGGGCGGACGCCGAGCGGGCCGACGAGGAGAGCCGCGCCGAACTGGAGCGGCTGCGCGAGCAGCTCGCCGAGGCCCGCGACCACACGAAGGCCGAGACCGAACGGCTGCGCCAGGAGCTGGAATCGGCCAAGAAGGACGCCGACTCCCTGCACCGCAAGCTCCGGGCGGCCCTCAGCGACGTCAAGCGCGGCGAGGCCGCCCTGCGCAAGCAGAACGCCGAGATGGAGGCCCTGCGCGCCGAGAGCCACGCCCAGGTGTCCGCCGCCGAGAGCGAGACCCGGCGGCTGAAGGCCCGGCTCGGCGAGGCGGAGGCCGCCCTGGAGGCCACGCGGCGGGCGGCCCGCGAGGGGCGCAGCGTCGAGGACATGCGCGTACGGCTGCTGCTGGACACCGTGCTGGACGCCGCCCAGGGCCTCAGACGGGAGCTGGCGCTGCCGCCGGTCTCCGTGCGGCCCGCCGAGACCGTCGACGCGGTCGAGCCCGGGCGGATGACGCCGAAGGACATCGCCGCCCGCGCGCTGTCGGAGAACGACCCGGCGATCCTGGACCAGTTGCTCGCGCTGCCGCAGGCCCACCTCGTGGTCGACGGTTACAACGTCACCAAGACCGGTTATCCGCAGATGCCCCTGGAGAAGCAGCGCTTGCGGCTCCTCGGGCAGCTGTCGCAGCTGGCCGCGCAGACCGGCGCCGAGGTCACCTGTGTCTTCGACGGGGCGGAGCTGGCCGCGCCCGTGCTGCTCGCACCGCCGCGCGGGGTGCGGGTGCTGTTCTCCAAGCCCGGCGTCACCGCCGACGAGTTGATCCGGCAGCTGGTGCGCGCCGAACCGCCGGGGCGGCCGGTCATCGTCGCCTCCACCGACCGCGAGGTGGCCGACGGCGTCGCCAAGGCGGGCGCGAGGCCGGTGGCGTCGGCGGTGCTCCTCAAACGGCTTTCCTGACCCTTCGGCCCCGTCCGCGCCAACCGCAACGTACGCGCTGTATGACCGAATTGACCGAACTGTTGCGCAACGTAGCGTCAATCGGGCATTACTGCATGTGTGTTGAGTGTAAATAGTGCGCCGGGGGATGGGATTTTTGCCGCCTGGGATTTGAAGTGATCACCATGAGGTCACTAGGGTCTGGGCTCAAACCTCTGGACGGGTGATCGTTGCCGCCGGTCCCCCTTCGGGCGGGCGATCGCTCACAAGAAGGAGTTCACCTACCGTGGCGTCCCACCGTCGACCCAAGCAGCCGAGCCGTGCGCGAGTGAGCGTGCTCACCACCGCCGCCGCCGCTGCCGTGGCACTGACCTCGCAGGCGGCCAACGCCGCCCCCAGCGACAAGCCGAGCAAGGAAGAGGTCAAGGCCAAGGTCGACGCGCTCTACGAGGACGCGGGTCGGGCCACCGACAAGTACAACGGGGCCAAGGAGAAGCAGGAGAAGCTCCAGAAGGAAATCTCCACCATCCAGGACAACGTCGCCCGCGGCCAGGAGGAGCTCAACGAGCTGCGCGAGGGCATAGGCCAGGCGGCCAGCGCCCAGTACCGCACCGGCGGCATCGACTCCTCGATCCAGCTGTTCCTCTCCGCCGATCCCGACGACTACCTGGACAAGGCCGCCACCCTGGACCAGTTGAGCAGCCAGCAGGTCGAGCAGCTGAAGAAGATCCAGGAGAAGCAGCGGGCGCTCGCCCAGCAGCGCCAGGAGGCGGCCGAGAAGCTCGAGGACCTCGCCGAGACCCGCGAGACCCTGGGCAAGAAGAAGAAGGAATACCAGAGCAAGCTCGCCGCGGCGCAGAGGCTCCTCAACAGCCTCACCGCCCAGGAGCGGGCCGACCTCGCCGAGGACGAGCAGCGCGCCAGCCGCGACGCCGGCGAGCGCGTCGAACTCGGCAAGGACGTCCCCGCCTCCGACCGCGCCGCCGCCGCGCTCGCCGCCGCCGACACCCAGCTCGGCAAGCCCTACGTCTCCGGTGGCAGCGGCCCCAACTCCTACGACTGCTCCGGCCTCACGCAGTGGGCGTACGCGCAGGCCGGTGTGTCGATCTCCCGGACCACGTACACCCAGCAGAACGACGGCACGAAGATCGGCCGCGACCAGCTGATGCCGGGCGACCTGGTGTTCTTCAACAACCTGGGCCACGTCGGCCTCTACGCCGGCAACAACACGGTCATCCACGCCCCCTACCCGGGCAAGGTCGTCCGCTACGAGTCGATGGACACCATCGGTTCCTTCCAGTTCGGCGTCCGCGTCGTCTGAGGCCCCCACGGCTCGAACGAGGCCGGTTGTCACACTCCGTGACAGCCGGCCTCTTCGCGCTTCAAGATCAGGACACAACGCCGCCCGAACGGGCGAATTCCCGCACCTCGTACTGACCCCGCGCCCCGCTGGTGACCTGCGTCCGGAGCAGGGCGTCACGCTCCGTGCTCGCGGAGGTCGTTGGCTGTGACCGGGTCGCGCGGCTACTGTCGGCCGCGCCTTCCTCACCCGCCGTGAGAACGCCCCCGTGAAGGGGCACCTCGACGCCGTGCCGGGGGAGGATCCTGTCCGCCGTCGAAGGGAGTGCGGCTTCCCGTGGGGTCCCACAGTCGTCTTGTACCGTCCGGGTTCGACCGGGGCGCAGCCGCCGCCCTGGGCGTGCTGTCCGCCGCGGCCGCCGCGCTCGGCGCCATCCCCGTCCAGCAGGCCGCCGCCGCGCCGCACGACAACTCCACCCGCGCCGAGGTGGACCGACTGTACGAGCAGGCCGAACGGGCCACCGAGGCGTACAACAAGGCCGACGAGCGCGCCGACGAGCTGCGCGACCAGGTCGGCGCCGCCCAGGACGCCATCGCCCGCAAGCAGGACAGCGTCAACACCATGCGGGAGTCCCTCGGTTCGCTGGCCGGCGCGCAGTACCGCTCGGGCGCCCTCGACCCGTCGCTCGCCCTGCTGTTCTCCACCGAACCGGACGACTACCTCGCCAAGGCCTCCGCGCTCGACCGGATCAGCACCCACCAGGCGGGCGAACTCCGCGACCTCCAGCAGGCGGTGCGGGAGCTCGCCCAGAAGCGCCAGGAGGCCACCGGGAAGCTCAGCGAGCTGGAGAAGAGCCGCAAGGCCGTCGCCGCACACAAGCGGACGGTCGAGCGGAAGCTCGCCAAGGCCCGCGAACTCCTCAACTCGCTGCCCGACGAGGAGCGCGCGGAGTACGACCGCGCCTCCCGCTCCGGCCGCGCCGAGATGAAGCAGGAGGAGCCCGACCTCTCCGGTGCCGTCGCTCCCAACGCCCGTGCCGCCACCGCCGTCGCCGCGGCCCGCTCCGCCCTCGGCAAGCCGTACGTCTGGGGCTCCACCGGCCCGCACGGCTTCGACTGCTCGGGCCTGATGGTGTGGTCGTACGCCCAGGCAGGTGTCGCGCTCCCGCGGACCTCGCAGGCCCAGCGGTACGCGGGCACCCAGGTCCCGCTCTCCCAGGCCCAGCCGGGAGACCTGGTCACCTACCGCTCCGACGCCAGCCACGTCGGTATGTACGTGGGCAACGGCCAGGTCATTCACGCCCCCTACCCGGGCGCCCCCGTCCGCTACGACCCCGTCGGCATGATGCCCATCGCCTCGGTCACCCGCCCCTGACCGCGACCCGCCGCCGCATCGAGGCCCGGCCGCCCCTGGGGCGGGGCGGCCGGGCCGCCGTACGATCGGGAACGTGGCTGGTCGAAGGCGTGCGCTCGCGGGAGGCGCGGGAGTCTGTCTGGCGCTGAGCCTGCTCGCCGGCTGCGGGGGCGCTGCACCGGACTCGGCGCGCGCCGACGTCGAGGCCCTGCTCGACCGGCGGGCGACGGCGGTCCTGGAACGGGACGCGGCGGCGTACCGGGCCACCGAGGAGCCGGTGGTCACCACGAGCGGTCAACGGGCCACCGGGGCCGCCGAGTTCGCGAACCTCAGCGCTCTGCCACTGGCCTCCTGGTCCTACGACCTCACCGGCTTCCGGCGCACCGGCGACCGGGCGACGGCCGAGGCGGCCCTGCGCTATCGGATACGCGGCTACGACAAGGCGCCCGTCACCGCCGTACGGACGCTGACCCTGGCGCGGGACGACGGCCGGTGGCGGGTCGCCTCCGACGAGCCGTCGGACCAGGGCACCGCACAGCTGTGGGAGCAGGGTCCGATACGGGCCGTCCGCGGTGAGCGGAGCCTGGTGCTCGGGGTGGGCCGGTCGGACGCGAACCTGCGGGAGTACGCGCGGCTGGCGGACCGGGCAGTGCCCGCCGTGACCGAGGCGTGGGGCGAGGACTGGGCACGGCGGGTCGTCGTCCTCGTCCCGAAGTCGCTGGAGGAGATGGCGGAGCTCCTCGGGGCGCCCGCGTCCGGCTACCGGGGGATCGCCGCCGTCACCACCGGGGAGGCCGGAGGCGCGGCCAGGGCGCCCGCGGACCGGATCATCGTCAACCCCGACGCCTACGCGGTGCTCGGCGCCTTCGGCAAGCAGGTCGTCCTCACCCATGAGACGACCCATGTCGCCACCCGCGCCCACACCAACGCCGCCACGCCCCTGTGGCTCTCCGAGGGGTACGCCGACTGGGTCGGCTACCGGGCGACCGGCCGCACCGCGCCGGAGGTCGCCCCGGAGCTGCGCAGGGCGGTCGCGGCGGGGCGGGTCCCCGGCGCGCTGCCGACGGACGCCGACTTCGGGTTCTCCGGCGACTCGGGCCGGCTCGCCCGCGCCTACGAGGGCGGCTGGCTGGCCTGCCGGCTGATCGCGGACCGCTGGGGCGAGGTACGGCTCGACGAGTTCTACCGCGCCGTCGGAGCCCACGGCAAGCGCCCCGGGGCCGTGGAGGGCGCCCTGCAGGACGTCCTGGGCACGGATCTCGCCGCCTTCACCGCGCGGTGGCGGGAGTACGTACGGGCGCAGCTCGACTGAGCGCCGGGCTCCTGAGGCGCACGCGGCCCGCCTAACCGTGCGCGGTGCCGGCGGCGTCGACCGCCTCGGTGCCCTCGCGGCGCATGCGCTCGACGCCCCAGGCGCCGAGCGGCTCCAGCGCCCGGTTGAGCGTCCGCCCGTCCTCGGTCAGGGAGTACTCCACCCGCGGCGGCACCTCGGCGTAGACCTCCCGGTGCACGAGGCCGTCCTCCTCCAGCTCGCGCAGGTGCTGCGTCAGCATCTTCTCGCTCACGCCCGGCATCCCGCGGCGGAGCTCGGCGAAGCGGCGTACGCGGTGGGTCTCCAGTTCCCAGAGGATGAACCCCTTCCACTTGCCGCTCAACACGTCGAACGCGGCGTCGATGCCGCAGATGTACGGCCCCCGTCTCGGCGCCCTCGCCATCACGATCCCCCTTACGGAAAGGTAAGTACCGCAGTAATTAGTCGGTACTTCCGAGACTAGTGGCGCTGTTCGAGCATGGAGGGGTGAACGCACACCAGAACCCCCCTACCAGCAAGGACAGTTCCGTCACCGTCATCGGGCTCGGTCCGATGGGGCAGGCGATGACCCGCACCCTGCTCGCGACCGGCCACCGGGTCACCGTCTGGAACCGCACCGCCTCCCGCGCCGACGGCCTCGTCGCCGACGGCGCGACCCTCGCGGCGACCCCCGGCGAAGCCGTCGAGGCGGGTGACCTCGTGATCCTCAGCCTCACCGACTACCGGGCCATGTACGACATCCTCGACCGCGCCACCGCGTCCCTCGCGGGCCGGACGCTGGTCAACCTCAGCTCCGACACGCCCGACCGCACCCGCGAGGCGGTGACCTGGGCGGCGGGCCACGGGGCCGCCTTCCTCACCGGGGGCGTCATGGTCCCCGCGCCGATGGTCGGCACACCGGCGTCGCGGGTCTACTACAGCGGCGACGCCCCGGTGTTCGAGCGGCACCGGGAGGTGCTGGCCCGGCTGGGGACACCGCGGTACCTGGGCGCCGACCCGGGTCTCGCCCAGCTGATGTACCAGGCCCAGCTCGCCGTGTTCCTCACCACCCTGTCCGGGCTGATGCACGCCACGGCGATGCTGGGAACGGCGGGGACGCCCGCCAAGGAGGCGCTGCCGGAGCTGCTGTCCTTCACCGACTCGATCGGCGCGATGCTGAGGGCCGGTGAGGAGCACCCCGGTGCCGCGCTCGACGCGGGCGAGCACCCGGGCGACCTCAGCACGGTCACCATGATGGGCGCGACGTCCGACCACATCGTCGAGACCAGCACGTCACTCGGCCTCGACCTCGCGCTGCCCCTGGCCGTGCAGGCCCACTACCGGCGCGCGATCGAGGACGGACACGGCGGCGACAACTGGACCCGCATCATCGACAGCATTCGCGGCCGCGGCTGACGCCGCCGTCGCGCCGGGCACGCTCAGGAGTTCAGCGACTCCCTGGTGCGGGCCGCCTGCCCCGGGACCGCGGCCCGGCGCGGGTGCGGGACCGTGCTCCGCCACAGTTCGACGGCGGCGACGAGCGCGGCCAGCACGAGGAGCCCGTTGCGGACGAAGAGGAGCGTGATGCCCAGCCAGTCGCTCATGACGACATGGCCGAACCAGATCGGGAACTCCAGCACGGTCACGAAGGACGCCATCAGGACCAGGGCGGCGGGCCACCGCATGCGACCCGCCCGGAAGCAGAGGCACACGGCCGCGAGGCCGACCAGCCACACCATGTACTGAGGGCTGATCACCCTGCTGGTCGCGGTGAACATCAGCACCGCCGTGAACGCGGCGTCCGCCAGGGTGTGCGGCGCGAACCGCCGGGCCCGCACCCGCCACAGCAGCAGCCAGGCGAACGCCACCCCGCTCAGCACCAGGGCCGCGTCGCTCACGACGTCGACGTGGTCGCCGAGGAACTCCACGGAGCCGTAGTTCAGCAGCACCTGGCCCTCCCAGCCGAAGTGCCGGGCCACATGGAACACGAGGGCGCCCAGCGACTCCACCTCGGTGCCCCGGTCGCGCTGGAAGGTCAGGAAGGCGAACGCACCGGGCATCCAGACGGCGAGGACCAGCGACAGGCCCGCCGCCGTGGCCGCCGCCCAGAGCCACGCCGTACGGCCGCGGACACCCAGGAGCAGCAGGGCCGGCCACACCTTCAGCAGGGCCGCGAAGGCCGTCAGCGCCCCCATCACCGCCGGACGGCGGCTCCCGGCGAGGAGCGCGGCGACCGCGACCGCGGTCACCATCACGTCGTAGCGGGCGTACACCGTCGGGCCGATCAGCGGCAGGCCCACCGCCCACACCCAGGCGCCGCGCCGGGACCGGCCCGGCCGGCCGCCGGTGCGCAGGAGCAGGGCGAGCACCGCCAGATCGGCGAGGAAGGCGAGGACGAAGAACGCGGAGGCGTACTCCAGGAAGGGCAGCAGCGCGGGGGAGAGGATCGCCAGGGCGGCGGCGGGCGGGTACTGCCAGGTCACGTCGTCCAGCGGATACGTTCCGGCGCGCAGGGTGCCGTACCAGCCCTGGTAGATGACCGATACGTCGGTGGTGACGTCCGGGCCCGGGAACACCCACACCCTGAACACGAACAGCAGCAGGACCAGCCTGGTCGCGCCCCAGACCGCGAGCAGGCCCAACGGGGGCCGCCGTGTGCCCGTCATGTCCAGCTGAGCCATCCGATGCCCCTGTCCGAAGTGCCGCTGCGCCCGGCGTGTCGTCTCCGCGCGGGTCACCCCACGATTGTGCGGGTGGTGGGACATGATCTCCCCTCCGGCCGTGAGACGTCCGCCTGTGAGACGTCCGCCTGTGAGACGTCCGGCGTTGAGACGGCGGTGAAGCAGGGGCGGATCCCGCGCGGGGTGCCTCGCGGCGGCTGTCGCGGCCCCGTTCGGTAGGGTCGGCGGCGATGCACAAGACCCTGATCGTGACCAACGACTTCCCGCCCCGGCCCGGCGGCATCCAGGCGTTCCTGCACAACATGGCGCTGCGCCTGGACCCCGAGAAGGTCGTCGTCTACGCCTCGACCTGGAAGCGGAGCCGCGAGGGCGTCGAGGCGACGGCCGCCTTCGACGCCGAGCAGCCCTTCACCGTCGTGCGCGACCGCACGACCATGCTGCTGCCGACACCGGGTGCCACGCGCACGGCCGTGCGGCTGCTGCGGGAGCACGGCTGCACGTCGGTGTGGTTCGGGGCGGCGGCCCCCCTCGGCCTGATGGCCCCCGCCCTGCGCCGGGCGGGCGCCCGGCGGCTGGTGGCCACCACGCACGGGCACGAGGCGGGCTGGGCCCAGCTGCCCGCCGCCCGGCAGCTGCTGCGGCGGATCGGCGAGGGCACGGACACGATCACCTACCTCGGCGAGTACACGCGCTCCCGGATCGCCACGGCCCTCACCCCCGAGGCGGCCGGGCGCATGGTCCAGCTGCCGCCCGGCGTGGACGAGAAGACCTTCCACCCGGACTCCGGCGGCGACGAGGTCCGCGCTCGGCTCGGGCTCACCGACCGGCCGGTGGTCGTGTGCGTCTCCCGGCTGGTCCCCCGCAAGGGCCAGGACACCCTGATCCGGGCGATGCCTGCGATCCTCGCGAAGGAGCCGGACGCGGTCCTGCTGATCGTCGGCGGAGGACCGTACGAGAAGGAGCTGCGCCGTCTCGCCGAGGAGACCGGTGTCGCCGGGTCGGTCCGCTTCACCGGGTCCGTGCCCTGGTCCGAACTGCCCGCCCACTACGGCGCGGGCGACGTCTTCGCCATGCCGTGCCGCACCCGGCGGGGCGGGCTGGACGTGGAGGGCCTCGGCATCGTCTACCTGGAGGCGTCCGCCACCGGCCTCCCCGTCGTCGCCGGTGACTCCGGCGGCGCCCCCGACGCGGTGCTCGACGGCGAGACCGGCTGGGTCGTGCGGGGCGGTCACCCGGAGGAGGTGGCGGAACGCGTCGTCACCCTGCTCGGCGATCCCGAGCTGCGCCGTCGTATGGGCGAGCGGGGCCGGGCGTGGGTGGAGGAACGGTGGCGGTGGGACACGTTGGCCGAAAAGTTGGAGTTGTTGCTGTAGGGGCAAAAGGGGCATCCAGCATCTCTGGTGGGAATGGGGGCGTCCGCCCATCCTGTGTGCATGACAGAGAAACTGACGCAACATCACCTTTCTCGCCGTCGCATCCTCGGCATGGCCGCCCTCCAGACGGCCGCCGCCCTCGGGCTCACCAGGGTCGGCCTCCAGTCGGCGCACGCCGTCGAGCCCGACGCCGCCGACACCTCCCCGGCGCTCGTGATCGGCTCGGGCTACGGCGCCGCCGTGGCCGCCCTCCGCCTCGGGCAGGCCGGTATCCGCACCGTCGTCCTGGAGATGGGCCGACTGTGGAACACGGCCGGCCCGGACGGCAAGGTCTTCTGTTCGACCAGGGAACCGGACAGCAGATCCATGTGGTTCAAGACCCGCACGGAGGCCCCGCTCGCCACCTTCCTGTGGCTGGACGTCGTCAACAGGGACATCAGCCCCTACCCCGGCGTCCTGGACCGGGTCCGCTACGCCAACATGTCCGTCTTCCTCGGCCGTGGCGTCGGCGGCGGCTCCCTCGTGAACGGCAGCATGGCCGTCACCCCCCTCCAGTCGTACTTCGCCGAGCAGTTCCCCACCGTCGACACCGCCGAGATGTACGGCACGTACTTCCCGCGCGCCCGCGCCATGCTCGGCGTCAACACCGTCGACCCGGCGTGGTTCGAGTCCACCGAGTGGTACCGCTTCAGCCGTGTCTCCCGCGCCCACGCCCAGAAAGCCGGCCTGCGCACCACCTTCGTGCCGAGCGTCTACGACTTCGGCTACATGCAGCGCGAGGCGGCCGGCACGGCGACGAAGTCGGCCCTCGCCGGGGAGGTCATCTACGGCAACAACCACGGCAAGAGGAGCCTCGACAAGACGTACCTCGCCGCCGCCCTCGGCACCGGAAACGTCACCATCCACACCATGGAGCGGGCCAGGGGCATCCGCAGGGAGCGCGACGGGACGTACGTCGTCACCGTCGACCGCGTCGACGACACCGACACGGTCGTCGAGACCAAGGAGTACGGCTGCACGTACCTCTTCCTCGGCGCGGGGAGCGTCGGCACCTCCGAACTCCTCGTCCGGGCACGGGCCAAGGGCACCCTGCCCGCGCTGAACGCGAGCGTAGGCGCGGGCTGGGGCCCCAACGGCAATGTGATGCTCGGCCGGGCCAACCACCTGTGGGACACGGTCGGGGCGAACCAGTCGACCATGCCGGTGCTCGGCATCGACGACTGGGCCAACACCGCCAACCCCGTCTTCGCCGAGATAGCCCCGCTGCCCACCGGGCTGGAGCACTGGGTCAGCCTCTACCTCGCCCTCACCAAGAACCCCGAGCGCGCCTCGTTCACCTACGACGCCGGGAGCGACTCGGCGAAGCTCGGCTGGAGCGCCGCCCAGAGCGCGGTCTCCGTCTCCATGGCCAAGAAGCTGTTCGACCGGATCAACTCGGCCAACCACACGATCTACCGGTACGACCTGTTCGGCTCGTCCAACAAGGTGTTCGCCGACGACTTCACGTACCACCCCCTGGGGGGCTGCGTGCTGGGCAAGGCGACCGACGACTACGGGAGGGTGAAGGGCTACTCGAAGCTCTACGTCACCGACGGCTCGCTGGTGCCCGGCTCGATCGGCGTCAACCCGTTCGTCACCATCACCGCCCTCGCCGAACGCACGATGGCGCGGGTCCTCGCCGAGGACACCGCGCCATAGCCGTACAGCCGGGGCGTGCTACTTCGCGTAGATCGCCTCGATCTCGTCCGCGAAGTCCTTCGCCACCACGTTCCGCTTGAGTTTCAGGGACGGCGTCAGGTGGCCCGAGTCCTCCGTGAACTGGGAGGAGAGAATGCGGAACTTCCGCACCGATTCCGCCTTCGACACCGCGGCGTTGCCGTCGTCGATCGCGGCCTGGACGGCCGCGTTCAGATCGGCGTCCGCGCTCAGTGACGCCGCGGTGGACCCCGCCGGCTTGCCGTGCTCGGCGGCCCAACGGCCCAGGAACTCCTCGTCGATGGTGACCAGCGCGCCCACGAAGGGACGCCCGTCGCCGACGACCATGCACTCCGCGACCAGCGCGTGCGCGCGGATCCGGTCCTCGATCACGGCCGGGGCGACGTTCTTGCCGCCCGCGGTGACGATGATCTCCTTCTTGCGGCCCGTGATGCTGAGGTAGCCGTCCTCGTCGAGGGTGCCGATGTCACCGGTGTGGAACCAGCCGTCGGCCAGCGCCTCCGCGGTCGCGCCCGGGTTGTTCCAGTACTCCTTGAACAGGTGGTCGCCGTGCAGGAGCACCTCGCCGTCGTCCGCGATCCGCACCACGGACCCCGGCAGCGGCTGCCCGACCGTACCGATCTTCTGCCGGTCCCACGGGTTGAACGCCGTCGCCGCACAGGACTCGGTGAGGCCGTAGCCCTCCAGGACCGTGAAGCCGATGCCGCGGAAGAAGTGCCCCAGGCGCTCGCCCAGCGGGGCACCGCCGGAGATCGCGTACTCGCCCTTGCCGCCGAGCACCGCCCGCAGCTTGCTGTAGACGAGCTTGTCGAACACCTTGTGCTTGATCTTCAGCCCGAGTGCCGGGCCCGACGGGGTGTCCAGCGCCCTGCTGTACGCGATCGCCGTGTCCGCCGCCTTGTCGAAGATCTTGCCCTTGCCGTCGGCCTGCGCCTTGGCCCGGGCGGAGTTGTAGACCTTCTCGAACACCCGCGGCACGCCCAGGATCAGCGTCGGCCGGAAGGAGGCCAGCTCGTCCGTGAGGTTCTTGATGTCCGGCACGGTGCCCAGCTTGATCGGCGCCATCATCGGCGCGACCTGCACCAGCCGGCCGAAGACATGCGCCAGCGGAAGGAAGAGCAGCACACTGCACTCACCCGTGCGGAACAGCGGCCGCAGCCGCTCCACCACGTTGCCGCACTCGGCGAAGAAGCTGCGGTGGGTGAGGACGCACCCCTTCGGGCGGCCCGTCGTGCCGGACGTGTAGACGATGGTCGCCGGGTCGTCGGCCTTCGCCAGCGAGCTGCGCTCCTCGACGGCCTCGTCGGTGACGTCCTGGCCGAGGCGCCCCAGCTCCTCCACACCACCGCCCTCGATCTGCCACACGTGCTTGAGCGCGGGCAGCCGGTCGCGCACCGACTCGACGGCGGCCGTGTGCGTGTCCAGCTCCACGATCATGGCCGTGGCGCCCGAGTCGGCGAGGATCCACTCCACCTGCTCCGGCGAACTGGTCTCGTACACCGGCACCGTGACCGCGCCCGCCGACCAGATCGCGAAGTCCAGCAGCGTCCACTCGTACCGGGTACGGGACATCAGCCCGACCCGGTCGCCCGGCTGGACGCCGGCGGCGATGAGCCCCTTCGCGGCCGCCCGCACCTCGGCGAGGAACTGGACCGCGTCGACGTCCTGCCAGGCACCGTCCACCTTGCGGGCGATGACGGCGACATCGGGATGCTGCGCGGCGTTTCTGCGGACGATGTCGGTCAGATTGCCGTCCGCGGGGACCTCGTACAAAGCCGGAAGGCTGAACTCGCGCAAGACTGCTGCTCCTCATAGGGCGCCGGCGCCACGACTCTGTGTGTGATGCGACGGTGCGGTCCAAGGCTGGGGCTAGCGCTCAGGTCCCCTTGGTTCCTCACTGGTTGAAAACCTGAGCACGACTGGACTGCCCGGACGTTACCCGCCGGTATGGCTTCTCCGCGAGGGGGGTGCGGGAGATGTTTTCCGCGTCACACGAATGGGGTTCTCCGGGAACAATAATCCCCGCACTTACTGACTGGCCAGTAACCACAGGTTCGGTCGACCCTGTTCACCTATGCCGCACCCGCCTACGCTTGATCGTCATGGCACCCACACCAGGCGGTAACCGCAGGACACGTATTCATGTGGTCAGTGACGTGCACGGCAACGCGCGCGACCTGGCCAGAGCCGGCGAGGGTGCCGACGCCCTGGTGTGCCTCGGCGACCTGGTCCTCTTTCTCGACTACGCGGACCACTCGCGCGGGATCTTCCCCGATCTGTTCGGCGCCGAGAACGCCACCCGGCTCGTCGAACTGCGCACCGCCCGGCGCTTCGAGGAGGCCCGCGAACACGGCGCCCGGCTCTGGGCCGGCATCGGGCAGGACCGTTCCGCCGTGATCGAGAAGGCCGTGCGCAAGCAGTACGCCGAGCTGTTCGCGGCGTTCCCGGAGCCGACGTACGCCACCTACGGCAATGTCGACATGCCGGCGCTGTGGCCCGAGTACGCGGGCAAGGGGACGACCGTGCTGGACGGGGAGCGCGTCGAGATCGGCGGCTGGGTCTTCGGGTTCGTGGGCGGCGGACTGCGCACCCCCATGCGCACGCCGTACGAGATCAGCGACGAGGAGTACGCGGCGAAGATCGAGGCCGTGGGGGAGGTGGACGTGCTGTGCACCCACATCCCGCCGGAGGTGCCCGAGCTGGTGTACGACACGGTCGCGCGCCGGTTCGAGCGCGGGAGCCGCGCGCTACTGGACGCGATCCGCCGGACCCGGCCGCGGTACTCGCTGTTCGGGCACGTCCACCAGCCGCTGGTGCGGCGGATGCGGATCGGGGCCACCGAGTGCGTGAACGTGGGGCACTTCGCCGGGAGCGGCAAGCCGTGGGCGTTGGAGTGGTGAGCCCGTACGCGCGGTAGCCTTCACGCTGCACATACGTGCGCACCCACCTCCCTCACCGGACCGTCTCTGGAGGAGCCACGGCGATGGCGGAATTCACCAGTTCGAGCATCACGATCGAGGCTGCGGCGGCCGACGTCATGGGAGTGATCGCCGACTTCGCCCGCTACCCCGACTGGACGGGTGAGGTGAAGGAGGCGGAGGTCCTGAAGACCGACGACGAGGGGCGCGCCGAGCAGGTGCGGCTCGTCATGGACGCCGGGGCGATCAAGGACGACCAGACGCTGGCGTACACGTGGACCGGGGCGAACGAAGTGTCCTGGACGCTGGTCAAGTCGCAGATGCTGCGGTCGCTGGACGGGTCGTACATCCTCAAGCCGGTGAGTGACTCGGCGACCGAGGTGACGTACCAGCTGACCGTGGACGTGAAGATCCCGATGCTCGGGATGATCAAGCGCAAGGCGGAGAAGGTGATCATCGATCGGGCGCTGGCGGGGTTGAAGAAGCGGGTGGAATCGGGGGCGTAGGTCCCGCCCAAGGGGGCGGGGGTACGCGTGTGTTCGCGGCTGCGGGTCCGCTGTGGTCGGTCGCGCAGTTCCCCGCGCCCCTTGAGTACCCGGCGGTTCCTCGGCGCCGTCCTCCGCCGCGTTCGCGCGGTGAGCTGAATCCCTGGCCCCGTTCAGTGGGTTACCGTCAGCCCCATGCGCACCATCCTGATCACCGGGCAAGGCGGCAGTGGCCGTACGACGGTTGCCGCGGCCACGGCGGTGGCGGCGGCTCGGGAGGGCTGCCGCACGCTCGTGCTGAGCGCCGACCGGACCGACAGCCTCGGGGCGGTGCTGGGCACCCCGACCGGCGCCGAGCCCGTACGGGTCGGCCCCGGCCTCACCGCGTGGCGGCCCGACGCCGCCGCCGGCTTCCGCGCGGACCTCGTCGCGTTCCAGGAGCGCGCCGCCTCCGTCCTGGATCTGCTGGGCGCCGGCCGGCTGGACGCCGAGGAACTCACCCCGCTGCCCGGCGCCGAGGAGCTGGCCCTCCTGCGCGCACTCCGCGACGCCGCGCTGTCCGAGGTGTACGACCTCCTCGTCGTCGATCTGCCGCCCCTCCCGCAGGCGCTCGCCCTGCTCGGCCTCCCCGAGGAACTCCGTCGCTATCTGCGGCGGTTGCTGCCCGCCGAACGCCAGGCGGCCCGCGCCCTGCGCCCCGTGCTCGGCCGGCTGGCCGGGGTGCCGATGCCCGCGGAGTGGCTGTACGAGACAGCCGGCCGCTGGGACGTCGAGCTGGCCGCCGTCGCCGCGGTCGTCGACGACCCGGGCACGACCGTACGGCTGGTCGCCGAGCCCGGCCCCGCCGGCGCCGACCACGTCCGGACCGCGGGCGTCGGCCTCGCCCTGCGCGGCCTCCCCGTGGACGCGCTGGTCGCCAACCGGATCCTGCCCGCGGACACCTCCGACACCTGGCTCGCGGGTCTCGTCGCCCATCAGGACAAGACACTGTCGGAGTGGCGCGCCACCCACCCCGTGCGGGAGGTCGCCCACCTCGGCCGCGACCCGCGCGGCACCGACGACCTCACCGCTCTCGACGTACCCCCTACGGGTGACAGGCCCGCCCGGGTCGAGTGGCCCGTCACCGACCGGCTCGCCGACGACGGCGTGCTCGTCTGGCACCTCCCGCTGCCCGGCGCCATACGCGACGAGCTGGACCTCGTGCGGCGCGGCGACGAGCTGGTCATCAGCGCCGGGCAGTTCCGGCGCATCGTGCCGCTGCCCTCCGCCCTGCGCCGCTGCACGGTCGACGGGGCGGCCCTGCGGGACGGCGAGCTGAGGATCCGTTTCGCCCCGGACCCCCGTTTCTGGCCCCGCACCCGGTGAACCGCATACCCCCGTTCGGGTAACGTCGAAGGTACGAAACGTAGGCAGGAGTCCGCCATGAGCGAAGAGCGCCCCACGTCCGATGCCGCTCGCCAGGACGCGGCCGGCCAGGCCGCCGCGGACGAGTACGAGGTACGGGCCACGGACGCCGACGCCTGGGCCACCGCGTGCGAGGAGGACCTCGCCGCGGAGAAGGCCCGCCGCCGGGCGCAGCACGGGCCGCCGCCGGGCTCGGCCGCCGAGGAGCTGCGCAAGCTGGTCGACACCGTCGCCGACAAGCTGTCCGGCCTCCAGTCGCCGCTGCTCGGCGCGGTGGCGGGCGGAGCGGCCCAGCAGATGGTCAGCCAGGTCGTCCAGCAGGCCAAGGCCGCCGTCGAACCCGTCATCGAACGCAACCCGGACGTCTTCGACCACCTCGCCGCCGCGGGCAACGAACTCCTCGCCGCGTACCGCTCCGCCGTCGAGGCCCAGGAACGCCGCTGGACCACCCGCGACCCCGCCCACCGGGAACGCCGCGACGAGGACGACGGCCAGGGCCCCGGCGAACGCATCGACCTGGACTGACTCAGGGGCGTCCGCCGGGCGGACGACGGGAGCCCCGGTGCTGGGCCCTCGGGTACGGTTGGCCGTAGCGGGGCTCGACCGAAACTGAGGGATTCATGGGACTCACCATCGGCGTCGACATCGGCGGTACCAAGATCGCGGCCGGTGTGGTCGACGAGGAAGGCAACATCCTCTCGACCCACAAGGTGCCGACCCCGGGTACGCCCGAGGCGATCGTGGACGCCATCGCCGCCGCCGTCGAGGGCGCGCGAGCCGGCCACGAGATCGTCGGCGTCGGCATCGGCGCTGCCGGTTACGTCGACCGCCAGCGCTCCACGGTCTACTTCGCCCCGAACATCGACTGGCGCAACGAGCCGTTGAAGGAGAAGGTCGAGGCCCGCGTGAGCCTGCCCGTCGTCGTCGAGAACGACGCCAACGCGGCCGCGTGGGGCGAGTACAAGTTCGGCGCGGGCAAGGGCCACCGGAACGTCATCTGCATCACCCTCGGCACGGGCCTCGGCGGCGGCATCATCATCGGGAACAAGCTGCGCCGCGGGCACTTCGGCGTGGCCGCCGAGTTCGGCCACATCCGGATGGTGCCCGACGGTCTGCTGTGCGGCTGCGGCAGCCAGGGCTGCTGGGAGCAGTACGCCTCGGGGCGCGCGCTGGTGCGGTACGCCAAGCAGCGCGCCAACGCGACCCCCGAGAACGCCGAGATCCTCCTCGGCCTCGGCGACGGCACGCCCGACGGCATCGAGGGCAAGCACATCTCCATGGCCGCCCGCCAGGGCGACCCCGTCGCCGTCGACTCCTACCGCGAGCTGGCCCGCTGGGCCGGCGCCGGTCTCGCCGACCTCGCCTCCCTCTTCGACCCGTCGGCGTTCATCGTGGGCGGCGGCCTGTCCGACGAGGGCGAACTGGTCCTCGACCCCATCCGCAAGTCGTACAAGCGGTGGCTGGTCGGCGGCAACTGGCGCCCGGTCGCCCAGGTCATCGCCGCCAAGCTGGGCAACGAGGCCGGCCTCGTCGGCGCGGCCGACCTGGCGAGAGAGCCCGACCCGATCATGTGACCCCCGATCGGCCGCGGCCCCGTGTCCCGAAAGGGGCGCGGGGCCGTATGCATGTCGGGCTGTGCCGCACGGGCGCGCCGAGCCACGAACCGCCCCCGGCCGCAAACGGACAAATACCCCCGGGCTCGGGGCGTATCTTGATCCTCATGGCGACGAACCCGCTGCCCAACTCCCGCACGAACCCCGACGGTTCGGCGACCATCCGTGTCCTCAGCTACAACATCCGCTCGATGCGGGACGACACCGACGCCCTCGCCCGGGTGATCAAGGGCTGCGCCCCCGACCTGGTCCTCATCCAGGAAGCCCCGCGCTTCTTCCGCTGGCGCAAGAAACTCGCGCGGCTGGCGGCGGCCTCCGACCTCGTCACCCTCTCCGGCGGCGCCACCGCCTCCGGCCCCGCCCTGCTGTGCGGCCTGCGCGCCACCGTCGAGCACACCGAGGACGTCCTGCTGCCGCTCACCCCCGGCCTGCACCGACGCGGCTTCGCCACGGCCGTGGTCCGCTTCGGCCGCGCCCGCCTCGGCGTCCTGTCCTGCCACCTCTCCCTGCAGAAGGACGAACGGTACGAGCAGGGCGGCATGCTCCTCGACCGCCTCGCCGCCCTGGGCGTGGAGCACGCCGTCGCGGGCGGCGACCTCAACGAACGCCCCGAAGGCCGCACGTTCCGGCGGCTGGCCGGCGCGCTCCAGGACTGCTGGGCCACCGCGCCCTGGGGCAGCGAGTACACCTCGACCCCCGCCGACCCCCACCAGCGCATCGACGCCGTCCTGGCCACCCACGGCATCGAGGTCCTCGGCTGCGGTGTGCCGCTCGGCCTGGCCGGCATCAGCCGGGAGGACCTGAGGGCGGCCACGGACCACCTCCCGGTCCTGGCCGCCCTCAGAGTGCCCGCGGCGTCGTCCTAGGGCCTGTGCGAAGCAGGGCCCTTCGTACGAACGAACCATGCCGCCTCCGCGACTCCGGAAACAGCGGCGAGGGCCCGCCCGGAACGCTCCCGGGCGGGCCCTCGTACGGCGGCGGGGGTCAGACGACCGCGCCCCGCCCCGGATCGTCGTCGTCCTCGTCGTCGGTCTTCATCCGCATCACCAGTGTGGCGAAACCGCCGAGGAATCCGCCGATGCCGAGGGTGGTCAGCCACCAGGTCATGTCCCAGCCGAGCAGCACCGCGAGCAGCAGCAGCACCGGGCCGCCGACCACGCCCAGCCAGGCGAACTTGGCGGTCGCGTCGGCCTCCGGCAGCGGCGGCGGCTCCGGGGGCACGAAGTGGCCCTCGCCGTCCTCGTCCTCGTCGTCGTCCTCGCCGGTGTCCTCACCCACCGGGTCGGGCACCGTGTAGTCCCGTGGACCGGCGCCGACACCGGGCGCGAACGCGACCGAGCTGCCCAGCGGCTTGGTGGCCGCCGGCCCGGCACTGTCCGCGGCGCCGCCCGCGGGCGGGTCGGAGGCCTCCTCCGGATCGGCCTCCAGCAGCGCCAGGTCCTCCACCGAACGGAACGGCTTGGCGCCCGGCGGATCCGGCGGCTCCTCACCGAACCCGGCGACGATGGCCCGCCAGGCGGCGTCCTCGTCGAACGGCACCTGCTGCTCCTCGCCCGGCGTGTCACCGGACGCGGCCCCCGAGCCGCCCGAGCCACCGGAACCCGAGCCACCGGAACCCGATCCGCCCGAGCCCGATCCGCGTGAGTCACCGTGGCGCTCACCGAGGGGCGCGCCCTTCTCCTCCGGCTCACGCTCGGAGTCGTGCTCAGCCACCAGTGGCCGTCCCTTCCCTCTGCTCCATGGATCCCGCACCGAACCGCTCCGCGGACCCCGACCCGGACTGCTGTACGGATTCCGTCCCGGACTCCTTCATCGACTCCGTCCCGGATCCCTCCGCGGACTCCCCGTCGGTCCCCTCCGCGGCGTCCGGCGCGCCGTCCCCCGCTACACGGGTCACGAACGCCAGGCTCTCCTCGAAAACGCGGTCCGCGTCGTGGTCCAACGTCGCGACGTGGTGGCTGTGTTCCAGCAGGATCTCCGAGACGTCCGTGGACGACACCCGGCCGAGCACACGCGCGGAGTCGGCGGCCGGCACCACATGGTCCCGTGTGCTGCGCAACAGCAGCAACGGCTGCGTCACCTGGGGCAGTTCACCGTCGACCAGCCGCAGGAAGGTCCGCAGGGAGTGCGCCGCGTGCAGGGGCACCTTGTCGTACCCCAGCTCCGTGACGCCCTCCTTGGCGATGTCGTCGGTGATCCCCCTGGTGCTGGGGACGAGGTGCCGGAGCACGGGAAGGGCGCGGGCCGCCAGGCCGTGCACCTCGTTGGCCGGGTTGACGACCACGACGCCGTCGACGGCGTCCCCGTGCTTCGCGGCCAGCCGCAGGGCCAGCGCGCCGCCCATGGACAGCCCGGCCACGAAGACCCGCGCACAGCGCTCGCGCAGGGCGCGCAGCTCGCGGTCCACCTCCGCGTACCAGTCCTGCCAGCCGGTGATCCGCAGGTCCTCCCAGCGGGTGCCGTGCCCCGGCAGCAGGGGCAGGACGACGGTCAGACCGCGCTCGGCGAGGTACTCCGCCCAGGGGCGCAGCGACTGCGGCGAACCGGTGAAGCCGTGACAGAGGAGCACCCCGACCCGCCCGCCCTCATGGCGGTAGGGCTCGGCTCCAGGAAGGACCGGCACGGTTCGGTCTCCTGTTCATGAGAAGGGTGTGAAACGAGTCCCGGTGTGGTTCACCGTACGCGACCGCACTGACACCGACCAGGGGCTTCGGCGGGGGGAGGAGGGGCGGAGGGCGGGGCGCCGGGCCGTTCGTGAGCCGTCCGGGTTAAGGTCTGATCCTCGGAACACAGAGAGGCACTCGGTTGTTGTACGGCGCGATGAAGGTCGCCATCGGGGGACCGCTCAAGGTCACCTTCCGGCCCTGGGTGGAGGGCCTGGAGAACATTCCGGCCGAGGGCGCGGCGATCCTGGCGAGCAACCACCTCTCGTTCTCCGACTCGTTCTTCCTGCCCGCGGTCCTCGACCGCAAGGTCACCTTCATCGCGAAGGCGGAGTACTTCACGACGCCCGGCGTGAAGGGCAAGCTCACGGCGGCCTTCTTCAAGGGCGTCGGCCAGCTCCCCGTGGACCGCTCCGGCGCGCGTGGCGCGGGCGAGGCCGCCATCAGGAGCGGCATCCAGGTCCTGGAGCGGGGCGAACTGTTCGGCATCTACCCCGAGGGCACCCGCTCGCCCGACGGCCGCCTCTACCGGGGCAAGCCCGGCGGCCTCGCCCGCGTGGCCCTCGCCACCGGCGCTCCCGTCATCCCCGTCGCGATGATCGACACCGAGAAGATCCAGCCGCCCGGCAAGGTCCTGCCGAAGGTGATGCGGCCCGGCATCCGGATCGGCAAGCCCCTCGACTTCAGCCGCTACCAGGGCATGGAGCACGACCGCTTCGTCCTGCGGGCGCTGACCGACGAGGTCATGTACGAGATCATGAAGCTCTCGGGCCAGGAGTACGTCGACATCTACGCGACCGCCGCCAAGCGGCAGATCGCGGACGCGGCCAAGGCGGAGAAGGAGGCCGACAAGGCCGCCAGGGCGGCCCTCGCCAAGGCCGAGAAGGACCAGACGGCCAAGGAGCAGGCCGAGAAGTCCACGGAGGACCGGGACCGGCCGACTTCGTAGCGGTCGCGTTCGGCGGATACGGTCGCGTGCGGACAACGCGTCCGTCGCGGGTGGGGTGGGGGTCGGGCACATGCCGAAGCGCGAGAGGGTCATGAGGATGTCGGTCGAGCTGCCGCTGTGGCGCGCGCTCACCGGCTACCGGGTCCTGACGATGATCTACGCGGTCGGCCTGTTCATCAGCGCGTACGGCAAGTTCCCGCGCCCCTGGCTCGCGATCGCCTACTTCGTGGTGCTGGCCGGCTGGACCCTGGCGACCCTGCCCAAGGTCGCCAACGCGGCCAGCTGCACCAAACGGTTCCTCGCCGCCGACCTCACCATCGCGGTCGTCGGCATCCTGCTCACCCGGCTCGCCGACTCCCCGGCGCGGATCGAGGCCGGCGGCCCCACCCTGCCGTCGATATGGACCGCGGGCGCCGTCCTGGCCTTCGCCGTCAAGGGCGGCTGGCGGTGGGCGGCCTTCGCCTCCACCCTCGTCGCCGTCGCCAACCTGGTCCACCGCGGCGCCCCCACCCGCGACACCGTCCACAACGTGCTGCTCGTATGGGTCGCCTCCATCGCCATCGGCTATGTCGTCGAGGTCGCCCGCGCCTCCGAGCGCACCCTCGCCCGCGCCCTGGAGATCGAGGCCGCCACTCGCGAGCGGGAGCGCCTCGCCCGCGACATCCACGACAGCGTGCTCCAGGTCCTCGCCATGGTGCAGCGGCGCGGCACCGCCCTCGGCGGCGAGGCCGCGGAGCTGGGCCGGATGGCCGGCGAGCAGGAGGTCGCGCTGCGCACCCTGGTCTCCGGCGGCCTCGTACCGGTCTCCCGGATCTCGGAGGACGCCGCCGAGGGAGCGCTCGTCCGGGTCGTCGACGAGCCGGACACCGCGGAGTCCGGCGACGGCCCCCTCGACCTGCGCTCCCTGCTCGCCCCCTACGCCGGGGCGCAGGTCACCCTGTCCGAGCCGGGCGGCCCGGTGGAGCTGGCCGCGCCCGTGGCACGGGAGCTGGCCGCCGCCGTCGGCGCCGCCCTGGACAATGTGCGCCGGCACGCCGGTGAGCGTGCGCGGGCCTGGATCCTGGTCGAGGACTGGACGGACGAGGTCATCGTGACCGTACGGGACGACGGGCCCGGCATCCCCGAGGGGCGGCTCGCCCAGGCCGAGGGCGAGGGGCGGCTCGGGGTGGCCCTGTCCATCCGGGGCCGGCTGCGCGACATCGGCGGCACGGCCGAGCTGATCTCGGTGCCGGGACAGGGCACGGAAGTCGAACTGAAGGTACCCAGGGCCTCGGAAGCACCGAAGGACACACGGGGGAAGGCGGAGAAGCGGTGACGGACAACGTGCTGGACGGACAGGAGCGGTCGGGCGTCGACGGGCAGGGGCCGGGCGACCCGATCAAGGTCATGGTGGTCGACGACCACCCCATGTGGCGCGACGCCGTCGCCCGCGACCTGACCGAGTCCGGCTTCGACGTGGTCGCCACGGCGGGCGACGGCGAGCAGGCGGTACGCCGCGCCAAGGCCGCCGCGCCCGACGTCCTCGTGCTGGACCTCAACCTGCCGGCGAAGCCCGGCGTCCAGGTCTGCAAGGAACTGGTCGGCGCCAACCCCGCCCTGCGGGTCCTCGTACTGTCGGCGAGCGGCGAGCACGCGGACGTGCTGGAGGCGGTGAAGTCCGGCGCCACGGGCTATCTGCTGAAGTCCGCCTCGACCGAGGAACTGATCGACGCCGTACGCCGCACCGCCGTCGGCGACCCCGTCTTCACCCCCGGCCTCGCCGGCCTCGTCCTCGGCGAGTACCGCCGTCTCGCCTCCGAGCCGGTGCCCGCCGCGGGCGCCGACGAGCCGAAGGCGCCGCAGCTCACCGACCGTGAGACGGAGGTGCTCCGCCTCGTCGCCAAGGGCCTGAGCTACAAGCAGATCGCCGAACGCCTCGTGATCTCGCACCGCACGGTCCAGAACCACGTCCAGAACACCCTCGGCAAGCTCCAGCTCCACAACCGGGTGGAACTCGTCCGCTACGCCATCGAACGCGGCCTCGACGACGAGTAGACCGCCGTCCACTCCGCCGTCCCGGCCCGCGTGGATCGCCAAATGCGCCCATAGGCCAATCCGAGGAGTAAACCAACCGCCCGACAGTTCACCGGAATTGCCCTTACCCGGTCATGTCGAAGTGACCTGCGTCACCATTACGGTGCTGCGGAAGGCTTACGGCAACCGCGGTGAAGGGACATTTCCATGCGGGTCGGAGTACTGACCGGAGGCGGCGACTGCCCCGGGCTCAACGCCGTCATCCGGGGCATCGTCCGCAAGGGCGTGCAGGAGTACGGCTATGACTTCGTCGGCTTCCGGGACGGCTGGCGGGGTCCGCTCGAGAACGACACCGTCCGCCTCGACATCCCCGCCGTGCGCGGCATCCTGCCGCGCGGCGGCACGATCCTCGGCTCCTCGCGCACCAACCCGCTCAAGGAGGAGAGCGGCATCCGCCGCATCAAGGACAACCTCGCCAAGCAGGAGGTCGAGGCGCTCGTCGCCATCGGCGGCGAGGACACGCTGGGCGTGGCCGCGCGCCTGTCGGACGAGTACGGCGTGCCCTGCGTGGGCGTTCCGAAGACGATCGACAACGACCTGTCGGCCACGGACTACACCTTCGGCTTCGACACGGCCGTGGGCATCGCGACCGAGGCGATCGACCGGCTGCACACCACGGCCGAGTCCCATATGCGGGTCCTGGTGGTGGAGGTGATGGGCCGTCACGCCGGCTGGATCGCCATCCACTCCGGCCTGGCCGGCGGTGCCAACGTCATCCTCATCCCCGAGCAGCGCTTCGACGTCGACAAGGTGTGCGCCTGGGTGACCTCCCGCTTCAAGGCGTCGTACGCGCCGATCGTGGTCGTGGCGGAGGGCGCGATGCCGAAGGACGGCCAGATGGTCCTGAAGGACGAGTCCCTGGACTCCTTCGGGCACGTCCGGCTGTCCGGGGTCGGCGAATGGCTGGCCAAGGAGATCGAGAAGCGCACGGGCAAGGAGGCCCGGACGACCGTCCTCGGCCATGTCCAGCGCGGGGGCACGCCCAGCGCGTTCGACCGCTGGCTCGCCACGCGGTTCGGGCTCCACGCGATCGACGCGGTCCGCGACGGGGACTTCGGCAAGATGGTGGCGCTGCGCGGCACGGACATCGTCCGCGTCCCCATCGCCGACGCGACGGCCAAGCTGAAGACGGTGGTTCCCGCGCTGTACGAGGAGGTCGGCGTCTTCTTCGGCTGACCGGGGGAGGGGCGCGTGTACGTTGCCGGGTGCGGGTGGGTTCGTGGTGTCTCGCGCCCACGCGGCGGAGCCGCATGTGTCACCGCCCCGCGCCCCTGAAAAGCCCACCCGCACCCGGCAACCGGCCTACCGGGCCCGAAGGGCCCGCGGCCCCGCCACCAGTTCCCGCACCACGCTCACCCCGTCCAGCGTCAGCACCGACTCCGGGTGGAACTGCACCCCCGCGAACCCGGGCCCCCGCAGCGCGTGCACCTCCCCGGTGGCGCTGCGGCTGACCTCCACCCCGTGCGCGGCCAGCTCCCCGGCCGCCCCGTCGTCGCAGCGCGCCACGAAGCTGTTGTAGAAGCCGACGACCTCCTCCCGCCCGAACAGGTCGATCGAGGTCTGCGCCCCCTGGTACGGCACCTCCTTGCGTACGATCTCCAGCCCCAGCTCCGCCGCGATCAGCTCATGCCCGAGACACACCCCGAGCACCCCGTACGGGTGGTCCCGGAGCACCTCGGCGGTCAGCTCCCGCAGGAACCGCATCTTGGGGTCGTCCGCGTCCCCCGGGTCGCCGGGCCCGGGGCCCAGCACGACCACCCCGGCATGACCGAGCGCGGCCTCCCGCAGCCCCGGCTCGTCGTACCGCCGTACCGTCACCTCCAGCCCCGACGACCGCAGCAGATGCGCGAGCATCGCGGTGAACGTGTCCTCCGCGTCCACCACCAGCGCGTGCCCGGTCAGCTCGGCCGTGCGGTCCTGCATCCGCAGCCAGAACGGCGCCAGCGACGCGCGCCGCCCGTCCAGCGCCGCCCGCACCCGGGGGTCCTCCGCGAGCCCCGGCCGGATCCGCTCCCGCTCCGGCCGCCCGGCCCGTACCCCGAGCGCCGCCAGCACCCCGGCCGCCTTGGCGTGGGTCTCGGCGACCTCGCCCGCCGGATCGGAGCCCCGGACGAGCGTGGCGCCGACGGGCACCCGCAGCCGGCCGTCGCCCGCGATGTCGGCGGTCCGGATCAGGATCGGCGAGTCCAGGGTCTGCGCCCCGCCCTCGTCCCGGCCCAGCAGCGCGAGGGCCCCCGCGTAATAGCCGCGACCGCCCACTTCGTGCCGTTCGATGACCCGGCAGGCGTTCTGCACGGGAGACCCGGTGACGGTCGCCGCGAACATGGTCTCCCGCAGGACGTCCCGCACGTCCAGCGAGGAGCGTCCGCGCAGCTCGTACTCCGTGTGCGCGAGGTGCGCCATCTCCTTCAGCCGGGGCCCGATCACCACCCCGCCCATGTCGCCGACCGTGCACATCATCTTGAGCTCCTCGTCGACGACCATCGAGAGCTCCTCGATCTCCTTGCCGTCGGAGAGGAACTCCAGCAGGTCCTCCGGTGTCGGCCCGCCGGCCGGATAGCGGTACGTGCCGCTGATCGGGTTCATCACGACCGTCCCGCCGGACATCCGGACATGCACCTCGGGGCTCGCCCCGACGAGGGTCCGCCCACCCGTCTCCCGCCCCCGCCCTTCCAAGGAAGGCCCTTCGGGCCCTTTCTGTTCGCCGGTGTGCACCACAAATGTCCAGTACGCGCCCCGCTCGCCCTCCAGCAGCCGCCGGAACAGCGCCAGCGCGTCGGCGCGGCCGAAGCCCGGGATGCCGCCCTCGTACGTCCGCCGGATCACGAAGTTCGCGCCCTCGCCCCGTCCGATCTCCTCGCGCAGCACCCGGCCGACGATCTCCGCGTACTCCTCGTCGCCGACGTCGAAGCCGCCGCCCTCGACCCGCACGTCGTGCGCGGGCAGCTGGGCCAGCGCCCGCTCCAGCGGCAGTGTGTACGACTCCTCCGGCACGAGCACCGACAGGGGCGTGCCGTCGTCGCGGACGTCGAAGCCGCGTTCGCGGATCTGCCGGAACGGGACGAGGGCCAGCCCCTCGTCGGGGAGGTCGGCGAGCCGCTCGCAGTTGGTGACCGGGCCGATCAGCACCTCCACGGTGTCGTGGTCGAGACCGGGGGTGCGGCGGCGCAGCAGCGCGAACGGTCGGGGGTCGTGCAGGAGTCGAGCCAGGTCCATCGGGTTCTCCTCGGTGGCTGATCGGAACGTGATCAGTGCGGTGATCGAGGAGGGACGGCCCGGTGGTGGAAACACGGAAGGCCGCCCCTCGGGCGGCCTTCGCGAAGTCGTGCGTACGCGCAGTCAGTGGGCCGCCGGATGAGCGGTCCACCACCAGTTCTGGTTGCTGTGCGCGAACATGCGCCGCACCCTACCGGAGGCGGTCCGGTGGCGCCACGGGCCGCGCCCGGGGGCCCCGTCCCGATCGAGCGGGGTTCGTCTCACTTGATGAGCAGGGGAATGGACGCCCGACATGACCCCGTAATGTGGACGTCGTGACCGTGAACGCTAAGTCCAGCGCGAGCGCTGGCAACACCTGGCGAGACCTGCCCGCGGCGCAGCAGCCCGAGTACCCCGACACCGAGGCTCTGCGCGCAGTCGTTGCGGAGCTCGAGTCGTATCCGCCGCTCGTCTTCGCGGGCGAGTGCGACCAGCTGCGCGCCCGGATGGCGTCCGTCGCCAAGGGAGAGGCGTTCCTCCTCCAGGGCGGCGACTGCGCCGAGGCCTTCGACGCCGTCTCGGCGGACCACATCCGCAACAAGCTGAAGACGCTGCTCCAGATGGGCGCCGTCCTCACGTACGCGGCCTCCGTGCCCGTGGTGAAGGTCGGCCGCATCGCCGGGCAGTACTCCAAGCCCCGCTCCAAGGGCACCGAGACCCGCGACGGCGTGACCCTGCCGACGTACCGCGGCGACTCGGTCAACGGCTTCGACTTCAACGAGGCCGCCCGCGTCCCGGACCCCCAGCGCCTGAAGCGGATGTACCACGCCTCCGCCTCCACGCTGAACCTGGTCCGCGCCTTCACCACCGGCGGCTACGCCGACCTGCGCCAGGTCCACGCCTGGAACCAGGACTTCGTGAAGTCGTCCCCGTCCGGCCAGCGCTACGAGCAGCTCGCCCGCGAGATCGACAACGCGCTGAACTTCATGCACGCCTGCGGGGCCGACCCGGAGGAGTTCCGCACCGTCGAGTTCTTCTCCTCGCACGAGGCGCTGCTGCTCGACTACGAGTCGGCGCTGACCCGCGTCGACTCGCGCACGGGGCAGCTGTACGACGTCTCCGCGCACATGCTGTGGATCGGTGAGCGCACCCGGCAGCTGGACCACGCGCACATCGAGTTCGCCTCGAAGATCCGCAACCCGATCGGGATCAAGCTCGGCCCGACGACCACGGCCGAGGAGGCGCTGCAGTACATCGAGCGCCTCGACCCGGAGCGCGAGCCCGGCCGTCTCACCTTCATCGTGCGCATGGGCGCGGACAAGGTCCGTGACAAGCTGCCCGAGCTGGTCGAGAAGGTCACCGCCTCCGGCGCGACCGTGGCCTGGGTGACCGACCCGATGCACGGCAACACCTTCGAGGCGGCCTCCGGCCACAAGACCCGCCGCTTCGACGACGTGCTCGACGAGGTCAAGGGCTTCTTCGAGGTCCACAAGGCGCTGGGCACCCACCCGGGCGGCATCCACGTGGAGCTCACCGGTGACGACGTCACCGAGTGCGTGGGCGGCGGCGACGAGATCTTCGTCGACGATCTGCACCAGCGCTACGAGACCGCCTGCGACCCCCGGCTCAACCGCAGCCAGTCCCTCGACCTGGCCTTCCTGGTCGCGGAGCTGTACCGCGACTAGTACGGGAGTGACGACACACTGGAGTGGGGCGCGGATCACATACGATCCGCGCCCCACTCCACTTTTGCGCTCCCTGGCCGCCGGGTAAGGTTAGGTTAGCCTCACCGATCATCGTCGGGACGGCGTTACGTATCGATCCCGGCGGGAGGTGGACCGCGTGTTCGTCTGCAGTTGCTTCGGTGTCACCGAGCAGCAGGTCAAGAAGCACGCGGCGGACGGGGCCTGCACTCCTCGCCAGATCGCGTCGGCCTGCAAGGCGGGTACGGACTGCGGCTCGTGCGTCCGCCGTATCCAGGCGATCCTGGGCAGGGGCGCGTGCCCTCGCCGTGAGTCGACCGACCAGGGGCAGCCCGCCTTCTCGGAGGTGCAGGAGCTCGAGGAAGCCGCCTAGCCCGTCCGGCGCGGCCCCTCGACGCGGGGAATCAGCTCTCCGGCTGTTCGATCAGCTGGGCGATGTACAGCGCCTCACCGAGCTTCTCCAGCAGCTCCAGCTGGGTGTCCAGGTAGTCGATGTGGTGCTCCTCGTCGGCGAGGATCGACTCGAAGATGTTCGCGGACGTCACATCGCCCTTGGCCCGCATCACCTCGATGCCGCGCTTGAGGCGGTCGATCGCCTCGACCTCGATCTGCCGGTCCGCCTCGAACATCTCCTTCACCGTCTGGCCCACGCGGACGTGGAACAGTCGCTGGTAGTTCGGCAGGCCGTCCAGGAACAGGATCCGGTCGGTGAGGACCTCCGCGTGCTTCATCTCGTCGAACGACTCGTGCCGGGTGTACTTCGCGAGCTTCGTCCAGCCGAAGTTCTCCTGCATCTTCGCGTGCAGGAAGTACTGGTTGATCGCGGTCAGCTCGGCCGTCAGCTGCTCGTTGAGGAATTCGATGACCTCGGGGTCGCCCTGCATCGCAAAGGCTCCTTCCAAGCGGGGAACTGGGAGGTTGCGCCGCGATGATTGCACCGGCATCGAAGATCGTCCAGTAAGTGCAAGCTTAGTAAGTTAGCCCAGCCTTAGTTCGTTTTGTCTCATTCGGGCGGGGGCTGGTCAGGTGCACCACTCGGGGTCTGTCAGGATGGAGTCATGGGTCAGCCGGTGGGACGCGAGTCGGGAGATCGCGCATCTGAGAACGCGGCACAGCCGCAGCTTCCGCCGGGACAGCGACTCCAGCGAGGCTGGCCGGTGACGCACTACGGTCCCGTACCCAAGTTCCGCCCCGAGCGGTGGGACTTCCGGGTCTTCGGCGCCACCGCCGACGGTGAGAAGCGGAGCTGGACCCACGACGAGTTCACCGCGTTGCCGTACGCCTCGGTCGTGGCCGATCTGCACTGTGTGACGAAGTTCAGCATGGTCGGCGCGGAGTGGGGCGGCATCCCCGCCCGGACGATCCTGGAGATCGCGCCGCCGGCCGCCGAGGTCACCCATGTGATGGTGTGGGCCGAGTACGGCTTCAGCTCCAACCTCCGGCTCAGCGACTTCGCCTCGGACCGCACGATCTTCGCCACCCACAAGGACGGCGAGCTGCTCACCGCCGAGCACGGCTTCCCGCTGCGGCTCGTCGTGCCCCACCTCTACGCCTGGAAGGGCCCCAAGTGGGTCCGGGGCATCGAGTACATGACCGCCGACCGGCGGGGCTTCTGGGAGGAGCGCGGCTACCACAACATCGGTGACCCGTGGCGCGAGCAGCGCTACTCCTACCAGGAGGAACCGGGGGAGGGGCCCGAGCTCTGACCGGGCCCGGCGCCTCGCCGTCTCAGCCGTCGCGGAGCTTCTTCAGGCGTTCCACGTCCGCCGCGTGGCCCTCCTTGCCGCCGGGGGTCTCGATGATCAGGGGGACGCCCTCGGTGGCCGGGTGGGTCATCAGCGCGCGGAACGGGTCCTCGCCGATGTGGCCTGAGCCGATGTTCTCGTGACGGTCCTTGTGGGCGCCGACGACGTCCTTGGAGTCGTTGGCGTGGATCAGTTTCAGCCGGCCCTCGCCGACGGTGTCCACCAGCAGGTCCAGCGTCCGGTGCATGCCGTCGGGCCCGGTCAGGTCGTGGCCCGCCGCGAAGATGTGGCAGGTGTCCAGGCAGACTCCGAGCTTCGGGTGCGCGTCGAGCGCCTCGAAGTACGGGCCGAAGTCCCACGTGCGGGAGCACAGGGAGGCGCCCTGGCCGGCGGTCGACTCCAGCAGCAGACACGGGTCGTCGTCGTGGGTCAGCTCGTCCAGCAGCGGCAGGAGGTGCGCGCGCACCTGCTTCAGCGCGACCGCACGGTCCCGGCCGCCGGTCGCGCTCCCGGTGTGCACGACCACGCCGAGGGCGCCGATCTCCCGGCCCCGGCGCAACGAGTGCCGCAGCGACTCCACGGACTTCTCGACCGTCGCCTCGGTGTGCGAGCCGAAGTTGATCAGGTACGGGGCGTGCACGTACGCGGGGATCGACTCGGCCGCACAGGCCGCCCGGAACTCCTCGTCCTGCCGCGGGTTCCCGACGGGTGTGGCCCAGCCCCGCGGATTCGCGACGAAGACCTGCACGGTCTCGGCCCTGAGGTCACGGGCGTAGGTCAGCCCGACGGAGTTCAGCCCACCGGCGACGGGCACGTGCCCGCCGACGGGGTTGCGCACCGGCCCGGACACGGGGGCGGGGGAGGGGACGGGAGCGGACGCGGGGGCGGGGGCGGGGGCGCCGGGACGACCGGGGGACTGCTCAGTACTCACCGCACAAGGGTGTCATGCGGCGGAGACCACCCGGACGGCGGATGGCATCCGGGGGCCCCGACCGCGGGGCACCGACCGCGGGGCACCGACGGTGGGGCCCCGACCGCGGGGCACCGACGGTGGGGTGCCGACCGTGGGGCACCGACGGTGGGGTGCCGACCGTGGGGCACCGACGGTGGGGTGCCGACCGTGGTGCCCCACCGCGAGGCCCCGGCCGCGGGGCCCAGACCGTGGCCCCCACCGTGGTGGACCGGGGTCAGCCGATCTCGATGGTGATCGTCGAGCCCTTGGGGGCCGTCTCGCCGCCATCCACCGACTGTCCCTTGACCTCGTCGCCGAAGAGGCCGAGCAGACCCCGGTCCTCGTCGACCTCGAAGCCCGCGTCCTCCAGCTTCCGCGTGGCGTCGTCGACACTGTCGCCCACGACGTCCGGGACCTCGATCATCTCGGGGCCCTTGGACAGCGTCAGCGTGACCGTGTCGCCCGCCCCGACCTGCTTGCCCGCGCCCGGCGACATCTCGGCGACCGTGCCCTTGTCGAACTCGGAGTTGACCCGCTCCGAGGCGATCTCCACCTTCAGGCCCTCGTCCTCCAGCGCGGCGGTGGCGTCCTCGACCGAGTCGCCGGCCACGTCGGGGATCTCCACCGGGGCACCCCGGCTGACCACCAGCGCGACCGCCGAACCCGAGGACGCCTTGGTCCCGGCGCCCGGCTCGGTGCGGATCACCTGACCCCTGATCACCTCGTCGCTGAACTCCCGCGTCACCAGGCCCGGTTCCAGCCCGGCGCTCTTGAGCCGGGCCTTCGCCTTGTCAAGCCGGTAGCCCTTCAGGTCGGGCAGCGCCACGATCTCGGGGCCCTTGGAGATCGTCAGCGTGACCGTGTCGTTGTCCCGGATGCGGTCGCCCGGCTCCGGGTCGGTGCGGATCACCTCGCCCCGCTTGACGGTGTCGCTGAACGCGCGCTCGACCTTGACGCCGAGCCCGGCACCCTGGATCCGCTGCTTCGCGACGGCCTCCGACTGGGCCAGCACCGCCGGGACCTTCGTGAACTGTCCCGAGTTGATGTACCAGATGCCCCCGCCCACACCGAGGACGAGCAGCACGGCGGCGACGATCGCGAGCAGGCCCCGCCGGGGCGCGGTGCCGCCACCGGGGCGCCGGGGCGGCGGCGGGGGCGTCTCGAACCGGCTCGTGCGGTTCATCCCGTCGAGCCCCGCCGACCGGGACACGGTCAGCGACCGCGGGATGACGCTCGTGCGGTCCTCCGCGTTGTCGTGCCCGGCGGTTCTCGCCTGCGGCGGCACCGCGTCCAGCTGCTCGACGCTCAGCGCGGACCGAGCCTCCAGGGTCTGCGCGAGCAGGGCCACCGCGTCGTACGGCCGCAGCTCCGGATTGCGGGCGGTCGCCGAGGCGACCAACTCGTCCAGCTCGTACGGCAGGCCGGGCACGGCGGCCGACGGCGGCGGCACGTCGTCGTTCAGCGCGTGGTAGAGCACCTGCGCGGGGGTGTCCCCGCCGTGGGGTTTGCCGCCGGTGAGCATCTCGTAGAGCATCACCCCGCACGCGTACACGTCGACGCGGGTGTCGGTCGTGCCGTGCTCCAACTGCTCCGGGGCCAGATAGGCCACGGTGCCGAGCACGGTGCCCGTGGTGCTGGTGACGGTGTCCACGGAGCGGACCAGCCCGAAGTCGGCGACCTTGACCCGGCCGTCGTCCCCGATCAGCACGTTCTCCGGCTTCATGTCGCGGTGCACGAAACCGGCGCGGTGGGCGGCGCCCAGGGCGGCGAGGATCGGCTCCAGGATGTCCAGCGCGGCCCGCGGCTGCAGGGCGCCGCGCTCACGCAGCACGTCCCGCAGGGTGCACCCGGCCACGTACTCCATGGCCAGATAGACGTACGACCCGTCGGCGCCCTGGTCGTAGACCCCCACCACGTTCGGATGGGAGAGCCGCGCCACCGATTTGGCCTCGCGGATGAACCGCTCCACGAACGAACCGTCCGCGGCCAGCGTCGGATGCATCACCTTGAGCGCGAGCACCCGGTCCAGGCGGGTGTCCACGGCCCGGTAGACCGTGGCCATCCCGCCGACCGCGATCCGCGCCTCGACTCGATACCGGCCGTCGAGCACCTGGCCGACAAGCGGGTCCTGAAGGGTCGTGTCCACGCGGGTGAGTCTACGAGCCGCCACGGACACCCCCACCCGTTCCGGGGCGACGGGGGCGTACTGCAGCAGACCTGTGACCGTCCCGCACCCGGACGAGGGACCCGCCCGCTCAGAACGCCGGCCGCTCCGGGTCCAGTCGCGCCAGCCCCTCGCTCGGGGACGACGCCTGCGCGAAGTGGCGGCGGGGGATCCGGCCCGCCCGGAGCGCGAGGCGGCCCGCCTCCACCGCGTTGCGCATGGCGGTCGCCATCAGCACCGGCTCCTGCGCCCGGGTCACCGCGGAGGCGAGCATGACGCCCGCGCACCCCAGCTCCATCGCGAGCGCCGCGTCGGACGCCGTACCGGCCCCCGCGTCCAGGATCACCGGTACGCGCGCGTGCTCCACGATCAGCTGGAAGTTGTGCGGGTTGCGGATGCCGAGGCCCGACCCGATCGGCGACCCGAGCGGCATGATCGCGGCGCAGCCGACGTCCTCCAGCTTTCGGGCGAGCACCGGGTCGTCGTTGGTGTACGGCAGCACGGTGAAACCGTCGTCGACCAGCGTCTCCGCGGCGTCCAGCAGCTCGATCGGGTCCGGCAGCAGGGTCCGCTCGTCGGCGATGACCTCCAGCTTCACCAGGTCCGTGCCGAGCGCCTCCCGCGCGAGCCGCGCGGTGAGCACGGCCTCGCCCGCCGTGAAGCAGCCGGCGGTGTTGGGCAGCACCCGGATGCCCAGCTTGTCGAGCACCGAGAGCACCGAGCCGTGCACGGCCGCGTTCACCCGGCGCATCGCGACCGTCGTCAGCTCCGTGCCGGAGGCCACCAGCGCCCGCTCCAGCACGTCCAGGCTGGGGGCGCCGCCGGTGCCCATGATCAGGCGGGACGAGTAGGTCGTACCGCCGAGGACGAAGGGGTCGTCTGCCATGGGTCAGCCTCCTTGGACGGCGGTCAGGACCTCGACGCGGTCCCCCTCGGAGAGGAGTGTCGACGGCCACTGCGCGCGCGGGACGACGGTTTCGTTGAGCGCGGCGGCGACACCGGACGGGGACGCGGCGAGCGTCCGTACGAGGGTGTCGAGGGCGGTGCCGGGGGTGACACGCCGGCGCTCCCCGTTGACGAGGACGGTCAGGGCGTCGGTTCGGTCCACGGTGCTCATACGGGCTGCTCCGAGAGTTCCCTGGGCGCGCCGGCGCGGAAGCGCAGCGGTGTGAAGTCCCGTGCGACCTCGGGCAGTTCCCCGCTGATCAGGACATGGGCCAGGACGTCGCCGGTGATCGGGGTGAGGAGGACCCCGTTGCGGTAGTGGCCCGTCGCGAGGAGCAGGCCGTCGAGTTCGGTGGGGCCGAGGAGCGGGGCGTTGTCGGGGGATCCGGGGCGCAGTCCCGCGCGGGTCTCGGTGAGCGGGAGTTCGGTGATGCCGGGGACGAGTTCATGGGCGTCCCGCAGCAGTTCGTACACCCCGCCCGCGGTGACCGTGGTGTCCCAGCCGAGCTCCTCGCTGGTGGCGCCGACGACGAGTTCGCCGTTCTCGCGCGGCACCAGATAGACGTGGCTGCCGCGGACCACGGCCCGCACCGTCCGGGTCAGGAAGGGCGCGTACCGCTTCGGCACGGTCAGCCGCAGCACCTGCCCCTTCACGGGCCGCACCGGCGGCAGCACGTCGTCGGGGACACCGGCGAGCCGCCCGCTGTGGCTGCCCCCGGCCAGGACCACGCGCCCCGCGGTCAGCCCGGTGCCGTCGTCGGTCCTGACCCCGGCGGCCCGTCCCCGCACCACGGAGAGCTCCTCGGCCCGGGCCCGGTGGAACACGACCCCGGCCCGCTCACAGGCCGTGACGAGGGCCCTGGAGAGCCGCCTCGGGTCGATCTGGTGGTCCCCGTCGACCCGCAGCCCGCCGCGCACGCCCGGCGCCAGCATCGGCTCCAGACGGCGGCACTCGCGGCCGTTCAGCCACTCCGACTCCAGGCCCGAACGGCGCTGCAGGGCGTGCAGTTCACGCAGGTGGGCCCGGTCGTCCGCGTCGAGGGCGACGGCGAGCGTCCCGGAGCGGCGGTAGCCGAGGTCGAGGCCGGTCTCCTCGGTCAGCTCGGCGGCGAAGCCGGGGTAGCGGCGGGCGGACTCCAGGTTGAGCCCCAGCAGCGTCTGCTCGCCGTAGTGCAGTTCCGTCACCGCGGCGAGCATCCCGGCCGCCACCTGGGCCGCCCCGCCGCCGGGCCCGGGATCCACGACGGTGGTGGTGAACCCGCGCTGGGCGGCCCGCCAGGCCGTGACCAGCCCGATGATCCCGCCCCCCACGACGAGGACGTCTGAGGTGTGCGTACGCGACATGGGCGTCCAGCCCCTCCCTTCGCCGGCATGACCCGGATCAGGTTCGTACGGTCGGAGGCCGCCAGCCTCCCTCTCAGCCCGGTGCGTCCGGGCTCCCGCGAGTGCTCTACGGTGGCCCACCCTAGCCCGTGCCGTATCGCTCAGTAAGGGAGCCTCCCGCCATGGCCCGCTCGCTCGACGGACTCGTCCTCGCCCCCGTGGCCGACCAGGCCCCAGGTCAGGTCGGCACCCGCACACGGTTCGCGTACCACGAGAAGGACGGCGAGATCTGGGCCGACTACGCGGGCGGCGACGTCGTACGCGGCCACCTCCTGGGTACCCGTGAGGGTGACCGGCTGGACTTCCGTTACGTCCAGCTGCGGACCGACGGGACGACCGCGTCGGGGCACTGCGTGTCCCTGGTGGTCGAGCTGCCCGACGGGCGGGTGCGGCTGGAGGAGACCTGGGAGTGGGAGTCGAGGCCGGGCAGCGGCACGAGCACGGTGGAGCAGATCGAGACGGCGGACGGCGCCGTGGAGCAGGTCACGGCGCAGGACCGCTGACTGACGGATCGTCAGTTGTCTATGGTGATCAGGTGAACGAGCAGACACGGGCAGCGGGAGGGACGACGGCGCGCCGGGTCGTCGTCGTGGGCGCGGGCATGGCCGGGGTGCAGACCGCGGTCGCCCTGCGCGAACAGGGCTTCTCCGGCGAGGTGACGCTGATCGGCGCCGAGCCCCACCAGCCGTACGACCGGCCGCCCCTGTCCAAGGCCGTCCTGCTCGGCAAGGCCGAGGACTCCGCGTTCGACGTCGACTTCGAGGCGCTCGACATCGAACTCCAACTGGGCCGTGAGGTCCTGGGCGTACGCCCCGGCGAACACGAACTGGACACCGCCGCCGGACCCGTCCCGTACGACCTCCTGGTCCTCGCCACCGGCGCCGAACCGATCCGGCTGCCCGGCGTGGAGGGTGTGCCCGGCGTGCACCTGCTGCGCACCCTGGACGACGCCGAGCGGCTGCGCCCCGTCCTGGCCGAGCAGCACGACATCGTCGTCGTGGGCGCCGGCTGGATCGGCGCCGAGTTCGCCACCGCCGCGCGGGAGGCGGGCTGCGCGGTCACCGTCGTGGAGGCCGCCGACCGGCCGCTGGCCGGGGCGCTGCCCGCCGAGGTGGCCGCACCGATGACCGCCTGGTACGCCGACAGCGGCACCACGCTGCGGACCCACGCGCGCGTGGAGCGCGTCGAGCCGGGCACGGTCGTCCTGGACGACGGCTCCCGGATCCCGGCCGGTGCCGTGGTCGTCGGCATCGGGGCACGCCCCGCGACGGCCTGGCTGAGGGACTCCGGCATCGAACTGGGCCCCCGTGGGGAGGTGCTCGCCGACGACCACCTGCGTGCCTCCGCGCCGGACGTCTACGCGGTCGGCGACTGCGCGTCCTTCCCCTCGGGCCGCTACGGCGAGCGCCTCCTGGTCCACCACTGGGACAACGCCCTCCAGGGCCCCCGCACGGTCGCCGCGAACATCCTCGGCGAGACGCCCGAGCCCTACGACCCCGTCCCGTACTTCTGGTCGGAGCAGTTCGGCCGCTTCGTCCAGTACGCGGGGCACCACCCCGCCGCCGGCACCATGGTCCGGCGCGGGGACCCCGCGGGCGCCGCCTGGACGGTGTGCTGGCTGCGCGAGGACCGTCTGGTCGCCCTGCTCGCAGTCGGCCGGCCGAGGGACCTGGCCCAGGGCCGCCGCCTCATCGAGTCGGGCACCCCGATGAACCCCGCCCTGCTCGCGGACCCGGCGAGGCCCCTGAAGGCGGCGACGGCCTAGCCCGGCGGCTCCCCGCCGCCCCCGTCCGGGGGCCCACCCCCCCCGGAGGGCCCCGCTCGGCTACCCACTGTCAGTCCCAGATGGCAGTCTTGGTGACGTGACCGAGATTGACGCAAAGATCGATGCTCTCGTCCCCGCGTGGCTGACCCTCCCCGACATCGCCGAGATGCTCGGCGTCGAGGTGACCCGTGTGCGGCAGCTGGTCAAGGAGGGCCAGCTCATCGCCGTACGCCGTGGTGAGAACCGCGCGCTGCACGTCCCCGCCGCCTTCATCGACGGGGACAAGGTGGTCAAGGGCCTCACCGGCACCCTGACCCTGCTGAAGGACGACGGCTTCACCGACGAAGAGATGCTGGAGTGGCTCTTCACTCCCGACCCGAGCCTGCCCGGCACCCCGGCCCAGGCCCTCAGCGAGAATCGCGGCACGGAGGTGAAGCGCCGCGCGCAGGCGCTCGCCGTGTGATCACCGGAGGCTGAGAAGCCGCACCACCGGCAGGACCCGTACCACCGCACCACCTGAACAGCACCGTGCGGCGTACGGCGGCCGGGGCCGCCTGGGCCCCCGACCGCCGTACGCCGCACCGACACGGCACCACCCACGGGGGACTCATCCATGACCGACGCCGCTGCCCGGCTCGCCGACGCCCGTCTCTACCTCTGCGTGGACGCCCGCGAGCGCCAGGGCGACCTCCCGGAGTTCCTGGACGCGGTCCTCGACGCAGGCGTGGACATCGTCCAGCTGCGCGACAAGGGCATGGAGGCGGCACAGGAGCTGGAGCTCCTGGAGCTGTTCGCCGAGAAGTGCCGCCTGCACGGCAAGCTGCTCGCCGTGAACGACCGGGCCGACGTGGCGCACGCCTCGCGGTCCGCGCACCTGGGCGGCGCCGACGTCCTGCACCTCGGCCAGGGCGACCTCCCGGTGCCCGCCGCCCGCGCGATCCTCGGTGACGACGTCCTCATCGGCCGCTCCACACACTCCGAGGAGGAGGCCGCGGCGGCCGCCGTCCAGGAGGGCGTGGACTACTTCTGCACAGGCCCCTGCTGGCCCACCCCCACCAAGCCCGGCCGCCACGCCCCCGGCCTCGACCTCGTGCGGTACACCGCCGCCCTCGGCACCGACCGGCCCTGGTTCGCCATCGGGGGCATCGACCTCGGCAACCTCGACGAGGTCGTCGCGGCGGGCGCCCGACGGGTCGTCGTCGTCCGCGCGATCACCGAGGCCGACGATCCCGCGGCCGCGGCGGCGGCGTTCGCGGAGCGCCTGCGCGCCCTGTGAGACCGCACGCGGCCCGGGTGTCCAAGGCGTGGACACCCGAGCCGATAAAGCGGACAAAAGGGGGTGCTCTGGTTGGGGGACGGGCCCGACCTGACTAACCTGCGGTTATGGCCCTAGGAACCGCCTCCACCAGGACTGATCGCGCACGGACCGTGCGGGACATGCTCGCCACGGGCAGGACCACGTACTCGTTCGAGTTCTGGGCCCCCAAGACCGAGAAGGGCGAGCGGAACCTGTGGAACGCCCTCCGCAGGGTCGAGGCGGTGGCCCCCAGCTTCGTCTCCGTGACCTACGGAGCGGGCGGTTCCACACGCGCCGGCACCGTCCGGGCGACCGAGCAGATCGCCGCCGACACCACCCTCACCCCGGTCGCCCACCTGACCGCCGTCAACCACTCCATCGCCGAACTGCGCAACATCATCGGCCAGTACGCGGACGCCGGTATCCGCAACATGCTCGCGGTCCGCGGCGATCCGCCCGGCGACCCCATGGCCGACTGGGTGCCGCACCCGCAGGGCCTGACGTACGCCGCCGAACTCGTCCGCCTCATCAAGGAGTCGGGTGACTTCTGCGTGGGCGTCGCGGCCTTCCCGGAGATGCACCCCCGGTCCGCCGACTGGGACACCGACGTCGCCCACTTCGTGGACAAGTGCCGGGCCGGCGCCGACTACGCCATCACCCAGATGTTCTTCCACCCGGACTCGTACCTGCGTCTGAGGGACGCCGTCGCGGACGCCGGCTGCGAAACCCCCGTCATCCCGGAGGTCATGCCCGTCACCAGCGTGAAGATGTTGGAAAGGCTGCCCCAACTCAGCAACGCGGCCATCCCGGACGCCCTGAAAGAGCGGATCGTCACAGCCAAAGACGATCCGGCCGCTGTACGCTCCATTGGCATCGAGTTCGCCACGGAGTTCTGCGCGAGGCTGCTGGACGAGGGAGTCCCCGGACTTCACTTCATCACCCTGAACAACTCCACCGCGACTCTGGAAATCTACGAGAACCTGGGCCTGCACCACCCACCGGGGGCCTAGACCGGTCGCACTCGCGTACGACACACTGCGTAGCGGCCACAGGGAGAGGGGCGTACATGGGCTGGACGGTCCTCTACATCGCGTTCGGCGTCGTCGCGTTGTGGCTGCTGGGTGAGGTGTTGCTGCAGTACAAGGCGCGGTTGCGATACAGGCTGCTCGCCTTCGTCGGGTTCCTCTGTGTCGTGCTCGGCGTCCTGATGCCCAATGTGATCGTCATCGGCGTCGGCGCGATCGCCTTCGCGGTCGGCCAGACGTTTGTGACCCTGTCGTTCCGCCGTGGTTTCGAGGCGGGTTGGGCCGTCCGCCCGCGCTCCGGTGAGGATGCGGAGGCCCCCGCGGCCAAGCCCGGCAAGAAGCGGCGCCGGGGCGGCGAGCCGGAGCGTCAGGAGCCCACGCTGGAGGTCTCCGACCTGCAGCCCGACATTGCCGGAACGTACCAGCAGGACGACGACCCGCTGGACCAGGACGACGACGTCTTCGTACGCCCGAAGTCCACCCCCTCCGGGGCGGCCACCGTGTACTCGCCGGAGCCCATGCCCGACGACACCAGCACCTACGGCGTCTACCGCGACGACAACGCGTACGCGGCGGCCCCGGGCCAGTCCTACGCCAACGCCGACCAGGCCCAGGACGAGGCCTTCGCCTACTACGGCTACGACCAGCAGGGCTACGGCTACGACCAGTCCGAGCAGCAGTACGCCGCCTACTCCGACCCGTACATCGGCACCCAGACCTACGACGCCACCGCCTCCTACGACCCGTCCTACGGCCAGCAGGGGTACGGGCAGCAGGGCTACGGGCAGGACCAGTACGGCAACGGCGCGTACGGCGGCGAGACCCCGCCCGGCGGTGTCTGGGTACCGCAACAGCGCAACACCGACGACCCGTTCGGGTCGGATCTCCCGACGGACCAGTCGTACCCGTACCAGGGGAACGGCAACGGGTACGACGAGCAGCAGTACCGTTTCTGACGGTCGGTTCTCACTGGGAGCCGCGGAAGCCGGGTCCTTCCACGATCAGTCCCGCGACCAGGGAGCCCGACATGCCGGCGTGCGGGAGGCCGCCGCCGGGGTGTGACCAGCCGCCGACCGTGAACAGGCCCGGCAGGGCCGTGGTGTTGGACGGCTGCAGGAGGCGGCCGTCGCCCGCCGCCAGCGCCGGGGCCGGGATCGCGCCGCCCGCCGCACCCGTCGCGCGCTCGATGTCCGCGGGGGTGCGCACCTCGTGCCAGAGCAGCCGGTCCCGGAGACCGGGCACGGCCCGCTCGGCGGCGGTGATCACCGCCTGGGCATGCCGCTCGAAGACCTCCGTCTCCGACCATCCCCAGTCGGGTCGGGCAGGCACCACCGAGCTGAGCGTGATCGCCTCGTGTCCGGCGTCCGGCACCCACGCCGGGTCGTCCGGGCGCACCACCGTCACCGTGGGGTGCGCGACCGTCCCCGACGAGGCGCCGAACAGCAGCTCCAGCTCGCTGTCACGGTCCTCCGTGTGCACCACCGTGCGGTGCGCCGTGCCCTCCGGCCGGCCACCGCGCAGCGCGAGCAGCACGGTCAGCCGACTCGTCCGCACCCGCTGGGCCGGCACCTCCCCGGAACCCCGGACGACGGACTGCCGCACCGCCCCGTCCAGGACCTCGGGCGCGACCCCGGCGACCACGAAGTCCGCCTCGGCCACCGTCCCGTCCGCCGACTCGATCCCGGCCGCCCGGCCGTCCTTCTCCACGATCCCGGTGATCTCGGTGTCGAAGACGAACTCGACCTTCCGGGCCAGGCACCGCTCGTACACGGCCCGCGCCAGCTCCCGGAGACCGCCCCGCACGTACCAGACGCCGAAGGCGTGCTCCATGTACGGCAGGACCGCCGCGCTCGCCGGGGTGGTGCGCGGGTCCAGCCCGTACGCCAGGGCGTGGCTCTCCAGCAGGGCCGTCAGCCGGGGGTCGCGCAGCTCCAGGGCGCCGACTTCGGCGAGCGTGCCGGCGCGGCGGGTGCGCAGCAGCCGCTTGTGGGGCACCGCCGGATAGGGCTCGCGCTCGGCTAGGACCTGCCAGTCGGGCCACAGCGGCTCCTCCAGGAGGGGCCGTCGGGTGCGGTCCCACGCCTCGCGGGCCCGGACCAGGAAGTCGCCCCATCGGTCGCCCGCCCCCGAGCCGAGCGCCGTGTTCAGGGCGGCGACCACGCCCGCGCGGGAGGCGTTCGGCAGCAGCAGGTCCGTGCCGTCGGCGAAGACGTGCCGTCCGGCCGGGTCCACCTGGACCAGGTCGACGCACTTCTCCAGCGGCTCCTTGCCGGTCTTCAGGAACAGGTCGCGGTAGACGGCGGGCAGGGGCAGCAGCGCCGGGCCCGTGTCGAACGCGAAGCCGTCGCGCTCGTACCGGCCCACCGCACCGCCGTAGGTCGTCGTGCGCTCGTACACCACCACCCGGTGGCCCGCGACGGCCAGCCGGGCGGCCGCCGCCATGGCGCCGAGACCGGCGCCGATCACCGCAATCCTTGCCATGTCTGCGACCTTAGCGGGCGCCGAACGGCACCTTCTTGAGGGGGAGCGGACCCGGGGCCCGCGGTCTGCGCGGGGGGTTGAGCACGCAGGGCTGAGTACGCGTACCTACCGGCGGAAATGAGTAGCCGCGCGGATGGGCTCCCGTCCGCGCGGACGGAAGAGTGGAGGCACGGCAAGGGGCGTGGCTCCGGAACCGCCGGCACGGGGCGGCGGAACGGGTCTCGCGCTCCTACCGCTCCTTCCGTCGACAGGGTCGAGGCTTCGACGGTCGGCGGGAGCGAGGCACGGGGGAACGGGGACGGGGGAGCGGGGGCAGGGGGGAACAAGGGGGGAACGGGGAAGCGCCGGTTCGACGTGGCCCGCGGGGACGCGGCCAGTTCGAACCGGCGCTCTCGTTCGTACGGGGGCGCGGGTCTCCGTCCGTCTACCGGTTGCCGCTGACCCTGCCCTGGAGCAGCCGCGACAGGGCCGAGTGCACGTCGTCCAGGGAGCGCTCCGGCTGGAAGGCCTTCCAGTCCAGCGCGGCCACCAGGACCATGCCGACCAGGGCCGACGCCGTGAGGCCGATGTCGATCTCGTCGCTCAGCTCGTCCGCCTCGACGCCCTCGCGGAGCACCTTCTCCACGACCGCGACCGCCTCCTGCCGGACGACCATGAGCGTGGACTGCCACGCCCGGTTGGTGCGCCACAGCTCGGCCACGTACAACTGCGTGAACGACGGGTAGCGGTCGATGAAGACCAGTCCGGCCCGGATCATCGCGTCCAGGGCGTCGACCCTGCTGCCGCCGCCCTCGGCGCTGCGGTCGGCGGCCTCCCGCAGCGACGCCGTGAGGAGCCCCACGCCGTGCCGCAGCAGCTCCTCGAAGAGGACCGACTTGCTGGCGAAGTTGTAGTAGACGGTGCCCTTGGCCACGCCGGCGCGCTCGGCGATCTCGTCGACCGTCGTGGCGGAGAACCCCTGCTCCGCGATGAGCGTGACGGCCGCCTCGTAGAGCTTCTGCCGGGTCGCCTCGCGGCGTCCCCCGCCTGTGCCGCCGGGGGCGTTGCTGCTTTCCATGGCCCTGATTGTCACAGGAACCGTGCGCTGCGCGGTCACAGAGTCAACTCCGGGTGCAGTCGGTCGAGGGTCCACACCTGCTTGCGGCGGGCCGACACGGCGGTCAGGGCGAGCGCGCCCGCGGTGAAGGCCACCAGCACGGCGCACGCCTGCCAGACCGGGCCCAGACCGCCGCCGGTGATCAGTCGCCGCAGGGCGTCCACGACGTGGCTCATCGGCAGGAACGGGTGGACCGCGTTGAAGAAGTCAGGGCTGGTCTGCACGGGGTACGTGCCGCCCGCGGACGTCAACTGGAGCATCAGGAAGGCGAGGACGAGGATCCGGCCGGCGGCCCCGAAGCGCGCGTTGAGCCACTGCACGATCGCCGCGAAGCACGCCGTCACCAGGAACAGGAAGCCCACCGTCCCGGCCGCCCGCGCCATCTGCAGGCCCACCGCCCAGTGCAGCACCGCCATGAGCGCGACCGTCTGCAGCACACCGAGGGCGGCCACGGGGAGCCAGCCCGCCAGCGCGACCCGCCAGGCCGGGGAACCCGCCGCGAGGGCGCGCCGGTTGAGCGGCGGGATCAGCATGTACGCCACCATCGCGCCCACCCACAGCGACAGCGGGATGAAGTACGGGGCGAACCCGGTGCCGTAGTTGGGTGCCTTGTGGAGGTCCTTGCTGGCCAGTCGGACCGGGTCGGCCATCACCTCGGTGCGCCGGTCGCGGTCCTTCTCGTCGTAGTCCGGGATGCGGTCGGCACCGTCGTGCAGCCCGCCCGCGAGCTTGCCGGAGCCGTCGGCCAGCTTGTACATGCCGCCCTTGAGGTCGTTCGCGCCGGTCTTCAGGTCGCCGACGCCGGTGTCGAGGTCCTCGGCGCCCGTCTTGGCGGTGCCGAGGCCCGTGTGCAGCGTCTTGGCGCCCTTGGCGACCTTCGTGGCGCCCTTGTTGAGGGCGTTCACCTTGGTCACGGCGTCGTCGAGGTCCCCGGACAGGTTCGGCGCGGCCTTCGCCAGGGCGCGGGCCTGCCGCTCCAGGGTCGTCAGATCCTTCTTGAAGGCCTTCAGGTCACCGTCGTAGTTCTTCACCACGGTGTTGACGTCCTCGGCCAGTCGGGCCGCCTCCGCGGCCGCCTCCTTCGCCTTCTTCAGGTCCGCGCAGGCCGCGTCCGGCAGCACCGGGTCCTCGCAGCGCCGCTTGTAGACGTCGTCGAGCGTGTCGGAGGCGGTCCGGGTGCCGGTCGCGGCGGCCGGGGCCGTGGTCACGAACGCCGAGAGGTGGGTGCGGATCGTCGCCGCCGAGTCGGCGACCAGGGTCGCGGTGTCGGCGATCGTGTCGCTGTTCTCGTCGAGGAAGGGCCGGACCTGGTCGGCGGACTTGTTGACCTTGTCGGCGAGGCTCTGGGTGCCGTTCGCGACCTGCTGGGCGCCGTCCTGGAGGTCGCCCGCGCCCTGGTCCAGGTCGGAGAGGCCGCCGGACAGTTTGCCGCTGCCGTCCTTGGCGGCCTTCAGTCCGTCGGCGAGGTCCTTGGAGCCCTTCTCCGCCTTGTCGATGCCGCCCTTGAGGTCGTCGGCGCCGTCCGCGGCCTTCTGGGTCTTCTCGTGGATGTCGGAGAAGGAGATGAAGATCCGGTCCAGGAACGACCGTGACGTCTTCGTCGACGCCGCCGTGCGCACCTCGGAGAACACGGTCCGGGAGATCTGCCCGACGATGTAGTTGTTCGCGTCGTTCGTACGGACCTGGAGGGCGCCCGTCTCCGGTGCGTCACCGGAACTGGACGCGATGCGCCGGCTGAAGTCCGACGGCATGGTCAGCGACAGGTAGTACGTGCCGTCCTCGACACCTTCGCGGGCCTGCTCGGCGCTCACCTCGTGCCACTCGAAGGTGTCGCTGTCCCGCAGACCGTCGGCGATGTCGTCGCCGGCCCTGAGCTTCTGCTTGCCGACCGACGCCCCCTTGTCGTCGTTCACCAGCGCCACCGGGATGCGGTCCAGCCGGCCGTAGGGGTCCCAGAAGGACCACAGGTACAGGGCGCCGTACAGCAGCGGCAGCAACATGAGCGAGGCCAGCGCGGCGCGCGGGAGCTTCCCCCGCCCGAACCGCCTGAGCTCAAGCGAGGCGAGTTTCGGCGATCGCATCGCCCATCTCCTTGTCGTTGTCACGGCGGTCGGCCTGGGAGGCGGTCTTGGTGTCGGGCTCGGCGCCGGTGTCGATGTCGGCCACGGCCACGGTGTCGGTGTCGGTGTCGGCCTCGGGCATGGTGTCGGCCTCGGCCTCGGTTCCGGTCCGGGTCTCGGCCTCGTCTTCGCTCCCGGCTCGGGCCCCGGCCGCGGTCCTGGCCTCGGCCTCGGTCCCCGTCCCGGCCTCGTTCTTCCTCGCCGTGGACACGACGAGCGCCCCCTCGGGGGCCTCGCTGCATACCGCCACGACCGTGGTCCCGGCCTCGGTGAGGGACCGCAACAGGCCCCACATCTCGGTCCGTTCGGCCTCGGAGAGCTTCAGGTCGGTGTCGTCGACGCCGAGCAGGCGGGGCCGGCCGATGAGGGCCAGGGCGAGCGAGAGCCGCAGCGCCTCCACCCGGTCCAGGTCCCGCACGGCGGTCCGCTCGCCCTTGGGCAGCGACGCCCGGTCGAGCCCGGCGGCGGCCAGCGCGGCGTCGATCCGCCCCTCGGCCTCGGCCGTCCGCTCACGGCGGGGCCGGAGCAGTCCGCGCAGCGAGCCGTCGAACCGCCGCTGCAGCAGCGCGCGTTCCCGCAGGTGCTCCCCGACGGTGAGCGCCGGGTCGAGGTCCGTGACACCGGGGACATGGGCGAGCGCGCTGATCCGGCGGACGGCGGCCATCTGCTTGGGCAGCCGCAGGGCGCCCACCGTGGCGTGCCCCTCGCTCGGTTTCATGCGCCCGGTGAGGGCGAGCAGCAGACAGGTCCTGCCCGACCCCGAGGGACCTTCGATCGCGATCAATGAACCGGGCTCGGCGTGGAACCCCACCTCTCGGAACACCCACCCGCGCGGGCCCTCCATCCCGAAGCCCTCGGCGCCGACGGCGACGCCGCCCTCCCCGGTGGGTGCCGCGGCTGTCGTAGGCGGCTCGTCCATGTGCTCCGGACCCCCTCGTGCCATTTTGAACTGACTGGTCAGTGCAAAATTTACCCCGAACTGTCGATCGAAGCAAAAGCCCAGGTCAGAACGGATTGTCAGTGGCATACCTCACGATGGGCACATACGGCACCCCGTGTCAGGGCGTGCCGTCACGCAGACGACAGGAGGTTCGTCATGGCCACGTACCACGCAGCAGCCGGCAATCGGCGCCGTGCCACCGGCCCTGCCCCCTCACTGACCGGCCCGGCGAGCGACGTGCACCCCGTGCTGCGCCGGGCGACGGCCCCGCCCGCCGCCCTCGACCTCCTCGCCCAGGCCCGCGCCGGCCTCGACGAGGCGTCCGCCCTCCAAGCCGCCAACGAGCGGTACGCGACGGCCCATCTGGCCGCCCTGCGCACCGCCGCCGCCGTACTCGCCGCCCGGGGCCGCCCCGAGCCCACCCCGAAACGGCGGGCGAAGATCCGGAGCGCCTGGGAGGTGCTCCCCGAGATCGCACCCGAACTCACCGAGTGGAGCGCGCTGTTCGCCTCCGGCGCCGCCCGCCGGGCGCGGGCCGAGGCGGGCATACGGGGCGCCGCGAGCGCGCGCGACGCCGACGACCTGATACGCGACGTGGCGATGTTCCTGCGCCTGGTCGAACGGATGCTGGTGCTCCAGCCGGTCCTGCCCCAGCCCCGGCAGGACGGAGGGGGAGGCGTCCCGGACGCGGGCTGACCGACCGTCCCGGCGCCGCCCATTAGGGTTGGGGGCACCCGTAACCTCCGTCACGGCCCCGGCCGCCGACGGAACCAGCAAGCCCACCGCTCCGCCGCACACCAGGCGGTGCCGCGCCGAGGAGTCAACTGCCGTGTCGGACCCGTCGCGCCCCCGCGCCTCCCTCCGTACCGCCGTGGTCTGGGACGTCCTCCAGGACGCCCTCGAGCGCCGAGTGAAGGCCACCGGGCGGGAGTCGCTCGACGTGCTCGACACCGGGGGCGGCAGCGGCAGGTTCGCGGTGCCCGCGGCCCGCCTCGGCCACCGTGTCACCGTCGTCGACCCCAGCCCCAACGCGCTGTTCGCGTTGGAGCGCCGGGCCGCCGAGGCCGGTGTCGCCGACCGGGTGCAGGGAGTCCAGGGCGACGCCCACGGCCTCTTCGACGTCGTCGAGCGCGGCGGCTACGACGCCGTGCTGTGCCACGGCGTCCTGGAGTACGTCGACGACCCCGCCGAGGGCATCGGCAACGCGGTCGCCGCGCTGCGCCCCGACGGCGTCCTCAGCCTGCTCGCCGCCGGACTGGGCGGCGCGGTGCTCGCGCGGGCCCTCGCCGGCCACTTCAAGGAGGCCAGGCAGGCACTCGACGACCCGAACGGACGCTGGGGCGAGGGTGATCCCGTACCCCACCGTTTTACCGCCGAGCAGCTCACCGCGCTCGTCGAGAACGCCGGCCTCGCGGTGACCGCCGTCCACGGCGTCCGGGTCTTCGCCGACCTCGTCCCCGGTGTCCTCGTCGACACCGAACCGGGTGCCCTGGACGCTCTCCTCAAGCTGGAGGCCGCCGCCGCGGAACTGCCCGCGTTCCACTCCGTGGCCACGCAACTGCATGTGCTCGGAGAGACCCGGGGGGACGCCGAGGCCTGAGCGTCCGCTGTGCCGTGCCGCCTGATCAGGGGCGCGGCGGCGGATGGAGTACGCCACAGGCCACCCGATCGGGCGCTCGGAGCCGTATGATCGAGGGAGACCGTCCGGCATGACGGGCCGTTCGCTGGGGAATCCACACCTCAGCGAGTCGGGGTGCCATGGCGGGTTCCGGTTGGCGAATTGGCGTAGAGGGGCGGGTTTCAAGGGGGCGATTCCCTGCCTATCCTGAAGAGGACCCCCCGGGTCGCTCCGGCGACCGCACGATGAGGAGGACTCCGTGCCGCTCTCAGAGCACGAGCAGCGCATGCTCGAGCAGATGGAGCGAGCGCTGTACGCCGAAGATCCCAAGTTCGCGTCAGCGCTTGAGGGAAGCGGGCTGCGTACGTACACCCGGCGGCGGGTCTACCAGGCGGTCGCGGGCTTTCTGGTGGGTATCGCGCTCCTCATGGCCGGAATGGTCGCACAGCAGATCTGGGTCAGCGTGGTGGGATTCCTCGTCATGCTGGGCTGCGCCGTGCTCGCCGTGACCGGTTGGCGCAAGGCCCCCAAGCCGGGTGAGCAGCCCACCGTTCCCACAGGCTCCGCCGGTGCCCGTCGTCAGACACGGCAGCGCCGCTCCATGATGGATCGAATCGAACAGCGCTGGCAGCGCCGCCGCGACGAACAGGGCGGCCACTGAGCCCCCCGGGTTTCCGGACTCCACGCCAGACCTGAAGACAGATGAAGGGTGACCGCCCTCAGGGCAGTCACCCTTCACGCACGCCCACAATCGAACACCGGGCCGGGCGCCTCGCGCCGCGGTTCGCCGTTCCCCGCGCCCCGGCCCCGGCCCCGGCCCCGGCATGAGTCTGCCCCCACCCGGCGAACCCGGTGGGGACAGACCTATACGGACCTAGGGTCGGACCAGGCCCTCAGTTGTTCTGGCCGGTCGGGGCCGACGGCCGGCGCAGGGTCGGGCGATGGGCCGCCAGTTCGGTCGTGAGGGCCGACCAGCGGGCCGAAACCGCCCAGATCACGCGGACGGTGGAACGGGGCAGGAAGAGCGCCCGCAGGTGGGGCCAGCGGCCGACCTGGGCCCGCAGCCCGGCCGCCACCTCGTGCGCGTCCTGGGCGAGTCCCGCCGGCACCTGCGGTTGCGGAGCGTAGAGCACCTGCTCCACGGCCGCCGCCAGCCGGTGCACCGCCGCCTCGGCCTGCGGTTCGAGCCGCCCCAGCCGCACGATCCGCGCGGCGGCCTTGCGAGGCGTCTGCGACTCGTCCGGCGTGATCCCGTAGTCCCACGCCGTGTCCGTCACCTCCTGCCAGACCCCCAGCGCGTGAGCCGCCGCCTCGGCGGGCGTCCGCCCGTGCGCGCCCAGCCGCACGGACCGCATCCGCATCCGCCACAGCATCGGCAGCAGCGGAAGGGCGAGCAGCGCGAGCGCCCCGGGGACGATCAGCAGCGCCCAGGGGGAGAAGAACACCAGCCCCCAGAACCCGCGCTCCTCGTCGTCGGAACCCGGCAGGGCCGCCGCCGACTCGGACGAGCAGCCGCCCTCCAGACGCACCTGCTGCGCCGTGCAGCTCTCGCTCTCCGACGGCGCCGCGGACGGCTCCGAGGACGACGACTCCGAAGGCCGCGGCACATCGGGCAGGCCGTTGTCACCGGACGACTCGGGCTGCGTGTACTCGGGGGTCGTCCCCCGGTTCGGCGTCGGCTCGAAGCGGGTCCAGCCCACGCCCTCGAAGTACAGCTCCGGCCAGGCGTGCGCGTCACGCAGCCCCACCGACATCGAACCGTTCGCCTCCGGCGTGCCGGGTGTGAAGCCCACCGCGACCCGGGCCGGAATGCCCAGCGTGCGGGCCATGGAGGCCATCGCGAACGAGAAGTGGACGCAGAAGCCCTCCTTCTCCTGGAGGAACCGGGCGATCGCCCGCGAGCCGGTGCCGCTCTGCACCTCGGTGTCATAGGTGAACTCGCCGCTGAACGCGAACCAGTCCTGGAGCTTCACCGCCCGCTCGTAGTCGTTCGCCGAGCCCGCCGTGATCTCCCGGGCGGTCCGCGCCACCACCGGCGGCAGCGACGGAGGCACCTCGGTGTACTCCCGCTTCAGCGCCGGCGGCGGTTCCGGCGCCGCGGCCAGCTGCTTGGCGGTCGGCCGCACGATCAGGCTCTTGACCGTGTACTGCGCGCCCTTGGTGTCCTGACCGTGGTCGCCGACGAGGGTGCGGCCCACCGGCTCGTACCGCCAGTCGCCGTCGATGTCGACCGACGTCACCGGATACGGCATCGGCAGCCAGTTCTGCGCGTAGTCCTTCGCCGCCGCTATCCGTGTCTCGATCTCGTTCCGCTTGACGTCGGGACCCAGGCCGTTCGGCGTGCCGAAGTCGTCCGGGACACCGGTGATGGACCGCTCGGTGGGCTTCCAGGAGGTGCCGTCGAAGTCGTCCAGGGAGACGATCCGCAGATACATCTCCTGCATGTTGTCGGTGTTCGTGCGGTAGGACAGGACCTGGCGGTCCTGGTCGACGTTCAGGCTCTCGCTCAGCTGGACCAGGGGGTTCACCGCGGAGATCGTGCCGCCGCCCCCCGAGCCCGCGCCGATCCCGCCGCCCGCGCCGCCCAGCAGCCCGCCGTCGAGGGCGGGCAGCCCCAGCGGCACCACCAGGGCGATGCCCAGCGCGACCGCGCCGATCCGGCGCCCGGTGCGCACCGGGGCGACGGCGCCACCGGTCTCCATGCCGGGAGCCCGCGCGGCGCCACCGAAGACGCGGCCCCACTGGGACAGCCGGTCGCGGCTCTCGGCCAGCAGCAGCATCAGATAGCCCACGGAGGCGAGCAGGAAGAACAGCCACGCGGCGCCGTCCGACAGCCCCGCCGCCACCGAGTAGAGCGCGAGCAGCGGCAGACCGGCCGGGGCCGCGCTGCGGAACGTCACCGCCAGCGCGTCGACCATCAGGCCGATGATCAGGACACCGCCGATCACCATCAGCTGGATGCCGTCCGTCATCGGCGCCGGGATCGCGTACCGGCCGACGTCGTCGGCACCGCTCCGCAGCAGCGAACCGAAGTGCTGGAACGCCTCCGGGCCCGGGAACAGCCCGGCGACGGCCTGCTGCCGGGCGAAGACCAGCGTCAGCATCGCCAGCGTGACCAGGGCCTGCGCGGCCACCGTCAGCGCCCGGGCCAGCGGCACCCGCCGGGCGAGCGCTCCCACGCCGCTCTGCACGGCCAGCAGCACGGCCGCCTGGAAGATCCACGTCGCCGGGTCCACCAGCGGCAGCAGGGTGCACGCCGTCATGATCGTGGCGGCCCAGGCGCACAGCGCCAGCCTCGCCCGACCGCTCATGACCGTCCCTCCGTCCCGAGCCCGGACACCAGGCCGGCCCGCTGCCGGTCCGCCTGGCGCCACAGGTCCGTCAGCGAGGCGCCGCGCGGCACGCCCAGCGCCGTCCAGCCCGCCTCGTGCAGCAGACGCAGCGACTCCTCGCCCGCGCTCTCACCGCCCCCGGCGGGCACCTCGCCCGACTCACCGGTCCACGTCTCACTGTCCAGCAGGAACGCGATCGCCCCGCCGCTGCGCCGGCGCATCCTGCCGATCAGCCCCGCCTGCTCCTCGTCGAGGTCGCCGAGGAAGGCGACCAGCAGCCCCTCGTTGCCGCCGCGCAGCACGTCGTACGCGGAGGACAGGCTCGTGCCGTCGGAATGGTCGATCACCGCGAGGGTGTCCATCATCAGGCCGGCCGCGTCGGCGGACTCCTGGTTGGAGCCCGCGAACCCGTCGGCGCCCTCACCCGGCACCGAACTGCCGGTGTCCGTCAACAGTCGGACGGAGTAGCCCCGTTCGAGCATGTGCACCAGCATGGACGCGGCGCCCGAGACGGCCCACTCGAAGGCCGAGTCGGGGCCCGCGCCCAGATAGGCCACGGCCCGGGTGTCCAGCAGGACGGTGCAGCGGGCGCGCTGCGGCTGCTCCTCGCGGCGCACCATCAGCTCGCCGTAGCGGGCGGTGGAGCGCCAGTGCACCCGGCGCAGGTCGTCGCCGCGACGGTAGCCGCGCGGGATCACGTCGTCCTCGCCGGCCAGCGCCAGCGAGCGCTGCCGGCCGTCGCCGTACCCCTTCGCCTCACCGCTCAGCCGCACCGGCGGCAGCGCCTCCACGCGCGGGATCACCGTCAGGGTGTCGAACGTCGAGAAGGACCGGGTCAGCTCGCACATCCCGAAGGGATCGGTCAGCCGCAGCTGGAGCGGGCCCAGGGGGTAGCGGCCGCGCAGATCGGAGCGGACGCGGTACGACACCTCGCGCCGGCCGCCCGCCTCGACCCGGTCCAGGACGAACCGGGGACGCGGACCGAGCACGTACGGCACCCGGTCCTGCAGCATCAGCAGCCCGGTGGGCAGTCGCGAGACGTTGTCCATCCGCAGGTGGACGCGGGCCTCGCTGCCCGCGGGCACCCGCGCGGGGGAGAGGCGGCGGCTGCCCGCGACCCGGTAGCGGGTGCGGTACAGCACGGTCGCGCAGACCAGTGGCAGGACGGCGAGCAGCAGCCCGACCCGGAGCAGATCGCTCTGCCCGAGGACGTACGCGCATATCGCGGCCGCCACTCCGGCCGCGAGGAAGGAGCGCCCGCGTGTGGTGAGCCCGGCGAGAGCCGTGCGCAGCCCGCCCTTGTCCTGCTCCGGGGTGGGAGCGGGCCCCGCGGTGGTCATCCAAGCCTCCGCGGCGGCTGCTGCGGATACGCGGGCGCCGAGCGGACCGAGCCGAAGCCGGCCTGCGGCGGCGCGGCCTGCGGCACGGGCGTGCGCTGCAGGATCTCCTGGACGACCTGCTCGGGCGTCCGGCGGTTGAGCTGGGCCTGGGCGGTGGGCAGCAGCCGGTGGGCGAGGACCGCCACCGCCAGGGACTGGATGTCGTCCGGCAGCGCGTACTCCCGGCCGCTCAGGGCGGCGGTCGCCTTCGCCGCACGCAGCAGATGCAGCGTGGCGCGCGGCGAGGCGCCGAGTCTGAGGTCGGGATGGGTGCGGGTGGCGCCGACCAGGTCCACCGCGTAGCGCCGGACCGTTTCCGCGACGTGCACGCCGCGGACGGCCTCGATCAGCTTCACGATGTCATGGGCATGGGCCACCGGCTGCATGTCCTCCAGGGGCGAGACGCCGCCGTGGACGTCGAGCATCTGGAGCTCGGCCTCCGGGCTGGGGTAGCCGACGGAGACCCGGGCCATGAAGCGGTCCCGCTGGGCCTCGGGGAGCGGGTAGGTGCCCTCCATCTCGACGGGGTTCTGCGTGGCCACCACCATGAAGGGGTGGGGCAGCTCGTACGTATGTCCGTCGATCGTGACCTGGCGCTCCTCCAGGGACTCCAGCAGCGCGGACTGCGTCTTCGGCGACGCGCGGTTGATCTCGTCGCCGATCACGATCTGCGAGAAGATCGCGCCCGGCTTGAACTCGAACTCCTTGCGCTGCTGGTCCCAGATGGAGACACCCGTGATGTCCGACGGCAGCAGGTCCGGCGTGAACTGGATACGCCGTACCGAACAGTCGATGGACCGTGCCAGTGCCTTGGCCAGCATGGTCTTGCCGACGCCGGGGACATCCTCGATCAGAAGATGTCCCTCGGCGAGCAGCACTGTCAGCGAAAGCCGTACGACCTCAGGCTTGCCCTCGATCACCGCCTCGACCGAACTGCGGACTCGCTCCACAGTGCTGGTCAGATCAGTGAGGCTCGCTCGATCGTCATAGGTCGTCACCCGGCCCTCCTCGGCCCGTTCTTTCTCCGGGCCGACGCTCTGCGATGCGGACCGGCCCACCCCGAAACACGGGCACCACGCGCGCACAGTTCCGCGTGTTGCCACACGTGCATTCTTGCTGCCGTTACCGATTCGTGTCACTCGCCTGTGGATAACGGTCGGTGATTTGTCAGGTCTGTACCGTTTCGCCCGCCAAGATGCCAGGAGATTGACAGAAACCCACGACAGCGGAAGACCGTCCGGGGGTGGGGCAGGGGCCGGTGCGAGGGGCCGGTCTCGACGCCGCTCAGGCGGCGTCGACCTCCCGCAGCAGACCCGTCTTCACGTCGAAGACGAAACCGCGCACATCGTCGGTGTGCAGCAGGAACGGGTTGGTCCGCACCCGCTGCATGGACTGCCGTACGTCCTGGTCGACGTCCCGGAAGGACTCCACGGCCCAGGCCGGGCGCTGGCCGACCTCCGCCTCCAGCTCGCTGCGGAAGTCCTCGGTGAGGGCCTCCAGACCGCAGCCGGTGTGGTGGATCAGCACGATGCTGCGGGTGCCCAGCTTGCGCTGGCTGATGGTGAGGGAGCGGATCACGTCGTCGGTGACCACACCGCCCGCGTTGCGGATGGTGTGGCAGTCACCCAGTTCGAGGCCGAGCGCGGCGTGCAGGTCGAGGCGGGCGTCCATGCAGGCCACGACGGCGACGCGCAGGACGGGGCGGGCGTCCATGCCGGGGTCGGTGAACGCCGCGGCGTACCTCCCGTTGGCCTCGACCAGCCGGTCGGTGACGGTGTCGCCGTTTATGGCGCCTTCGGATTCGGTGGGAACTGATGCGGAGGTCGTCATAGGCATGACGGTACTGGTCACGGGTGCCGATGGCGCTCTGTGAGAGGGGACAAAGAACGTCATTGAGGGTTGTTGTGAGGTAACCCACAGGGGTGGCGGGATTGCACCACTCCGAGTGATTTCTCGGCTTTCCGGGCTTCGCTCCCAGGGCGGCGTCGCGACGCGCAGGCCGGTTGATTGACCGCGAGGGGCCGTGGACTAAAGTGACGCGGAGCGGGAGGCGAGGCCCCCTGCTCGACCGATGAACCCCAGAGATCCGGCCACTGCCCGGCATCTCCCCGCGTGCGCGGCGCGTACGTACGGCTCGGCCTCCTCCCGCTCCCGGTCGGCCGGCACTTCCGGCGCCGGCCGACCTCCCCTTCCTGAGCGGGCGGGGACCCGGCGGTGCGTACGGGCCCGCCGGACTTGAGAGGGCCCCTTGACCGAGAGCCGACACGTCCCCGTCATGCTCCAGCGGTGCCTGGACATGCTGGCCCCGGCCCTCACGGAGCCCGGCGCCGTCGTGGTCGACTGCACCCTCGGGCTCGGCGGCCACAGCGAGGCGCTCCTCACCCGGTTCCCCGAGGCCCGGCTCGTCGCCCTCGACCGGGACAAGGAGGCGCTGCGCCTCTCCGGGGAACGGCTCGCCCCCTTCGGCGACCGGGCCACACTGGTGCACGCCGTCTACGACGAACTCCCCGACGTGCTCGCCCGCCTGGGCGTCCCCCACGTCCAGGGCGTCCTCTTCGACCTCGGCGTCTCCTCCATGCAACTCGACGAGGCCGACCGGGGCTTCGCCTACGCCCAGGACGCCCCGCTCGACATGCGCATGGACCAGACGACCGGCATCAGCGCCGCAGAGGTCCTCAACACCTACCCGGCCGGCGAACTCGTCCGGATCCTCAGGGCGTACGGCGAGGAGAAGCAGGCCAAGCGGATCGTCTCCGCGATCGTGCGCGAGCGCGAGAAGGAGCCCTTCAGCAACAGCGCGCGCCTGGTCGAACTGATCCGCGACGCCCTGCCGCAGGCCGCCAAGCGCACCGGGGGCAACCCCGCCAAGCGCACCTTCCAGGCACTGCGCATCGAGGTCAACGGCGAACTCACCGTGCTGGAGCGGGCGATCCCCGCCGCCGTCAAGGCCCTCGCGGTCGGCGGCCGGGTCGCCGTGCTGTCGTACCACTCGCTCGAGGACCGCCTCGTCAAGCAGGTGTTCGCGGCGGGCGCCGCCACCACCGCGCCCCCCGGACTGCCCGTCGTCCCCGAGCGCTACCAGCCCCGGCTCAAGCTCCTGACCCGTGGTGCCGAACTTCCCACCGAGGAAGAGGTCGCCGAGAACCGGCGGGCCGCCCCCGCACGACTGCGCGGGGCGGAGCGCATCCGGGAGGACGTCGAGTGAGGCGGACGGGGCGGCCGGAACACGGTGCGTGAAGGGGGCGGTGGTGGGTCCGAGAACCGAACTCGCCGGCGCCAGGAGTGACTCCGAGAAGCCAACTGGCAGGGAGGGTGTGTGAGCAGGAAACCCGAACTGAGGGGCCGGGCCGCCCGGCTCGCGCGGCTCCTGCCCGCCGGCTCCGGCCGGGCCGCCCGCACCCCGTTCGTCCTCCTCGTCGTCGTGCTCCTGGGCGGGGGCCTCATCGGCCTCCTCGTCCTGAACTCCGCGCTGAGCGAGGGGTCGTTCCAGCTCGACGACCTTCAGGACGACGTGAAGAGCTACACCGACGAGGAGCAGGCGCTCCAGCGGGACGTGGACGCCTACTCCGCCCCGGAGGCCCTCCAGCGCCGCGCCCGCGAGCTGGGCATGGTGCCCGGCGGCGACCCCGCCTTCCTGGAGCCCGACGGCCGAGTCAAGGGCGTCCCGAGCCCCGCGGCCCCGCAGTCACCGGCGAGCCTGCCCCTGGTCCTCGCGCCCGAGGCACTCGCCCCCGCGTCCGCCGCCGGCCCGGCCCCCACGCCCACGCCGACCCCCACGTCGGCCCCCGCAGCGACCCCCTCACCGTCGGACTCGCCGGCGCTGCCGCCCGCGGCGGCGCCCGGAGCCGCACCCATCCCCACCGGCGCGTCCGCACGGTCCACGTCCACCCCGCTCTCGACGAACCCCGGCAGGTGACGGAAGTGGTCGATTCAGGCAGGCAGCCGCCCCGCCGCCGCGTACCCGGCCCCGCCCGGCCCGTGCGTCCGGGCGGCCAGCAGCGCCGCCCCGGCCCCGGCGCCCGGCCCGCGGGCCAGCGCCGGCCGGGCCCCCGGCAGCCGGCCCCGCGCACCATCCGCCTGGGCAGCCCCCGCCCCCGGCTGCGCATGGTGAGCCTCGCCCTGACCCTGGTGATGATCGCCTTCGTCGTCCGGCTGCTCCAGGTGCAGGCCGTCGACGCCGGCGAGTACGCGGCCAAGGCCGACCGCAACCGCTACGTCGGCCGGGTGCTCGCCGCCGAGCGGGGCGGGATCACCGACCGCAACGGCGTCGACCTCGCGATCAGCGCGGCCGCCAACGACATCACCGCCGACCCGACCATGTTCACGCGCGACCAGCTCAAGATCGGTGACGGCCCCGAGCAGGCGGCCGCGCTCCTCGCGCCGATCCTCGACGCCGACCAGGACACGATCGCCGGGAAGCTGCGCACCAAGAACACGCGGTACGTGCTCCTCGCCCGCCGCCAGACCCCCCAGGTCTGGAACCAGATCACCGACCTGAAGACCGCGCTCGTCAAGAAGGCCAAGGACGACCCGGGCACCGTCAACGTGCTGGCCGGCGTCTTCCAGGAGCCCAGCAGCAAACGCGTGTACCCCAACGGCGATCTCGCCGCCGGGATACTGGGCTGGGTCAACGCCGAGGGCAAGGGCGGAGGCGGTATCGAGCAGCAGCTGAACCGCGCTCTGTCCGGCAAGAACGGCAAGATCCGCTACGCCCAGTCCGGCGGACGCCTCGTGCCCACCGCGGGCTCCGCCGAGACCCCCGCCGTGGCCGGCTCCGACGTCGAGCTGACCATCGACCGCGACATCCAGTGGGCCGCGCAGAGCGCCATCACCGAGCAGGTGAAGAAGTCCAAGGCGGACCGCGGCTACGTGATAGTGCAGGACACCCGGACCGGCGAGATCCTCGCCATGGCCAACTCGCCCGGCTTCGACCCCAACGACCTCAGCAAGGCGAACCCGGACGCCCTGGGCAACGCGGCCCTCCAGGACGCCTACGAGCCCGGTTCCACCGCCAAGGTCATGTCGATGGCCGCCGTACTGGAGGAGAACGTCGCCACCCCCGAGACGCATGTCACCGTGCCCAACCGGCTGCACCGCGGCGACCGCCTCTTCAAGGACGACATCGACCACCCGACCTGGTACCTGACGCTCAACGGCGTGCTCGCCAAGTCCAGCAACATCGGCACGATCCTCGCCACCGGCGAACTCGGCAGGAACCAGCGCGAGTCCAACCGGATCCTCTACTCCTACCTGCGCAAGTTCGGCATCGGCAGCTACACCGGGCTCGGCTTCCCCGGCGAGACCAAGGGCATCCTCGCCGCGCCCGGCGACTGGTCGACCTCGCAGCAGTACACGATCCCCTTCGGTCAGGGCGTCTCGATAAACGCCATGCAGGCGACCTCCGTCTACTCGACGATCGCCAACGGCGGCGTCCGCGTCGCGCCCACCCTCGTCCGGGGCACCAAGGGGCCCGACGGCCGCTTCACCCCCGCCCCGAAGCCGAAGAAGAACCGGGTCGTGAGCGAGAGGACGGCGAAGACCCTGGCCAGGATGCTGGAGTCCGTCGTGGACGACGAGGAGGGCACCGGCACCAAGGCACGCATCCCCGGCTACCGGGTCGCGGGCAAGACGGGGACGGCGAACCGCGTGGATCCGGCCACCGGCAGATACCGCGGCTACACCTCCTCGTTCGCCGGCTTCGCACCCGCGGACAAGCCGCGGATCACCGTGTACTGCGCCATCCAGAACGCCACCCAGGGCAACTACTTCGGCGGTCAGATCTGCGGGCCCATCTACAAGGAGGTCATGGAGTTCGCCCTGAAGACCCTCCAGGTCCCGCCGACCGGCGCCGGGCCCGCGAACCTGCCCGTCAGCTTCAAGCCATGACCCGCCGACCGGGCGACCCCCGACCCTCCTGACCCCTCCCTGATCCACCCACTGATCAGCGCAACCAGCCAGGAACGCACTCGTGACCATGATCACTCCCGACCCCGGGAACCACGCCGCCCCACCGCCCTCGCACAAACCCTCGCTTCGCTCCGCCGGGGGTGGGCCCGGTACGCTCACCGCCGTGCCACACGCTGATCAGTCCCAAACCACCCAGAAGGGCGTTTCCGTGACATACCCCGGACCGCCCAGGCCGGCCCAGGTCTCCGCCACACCCCTCGCGGAACTCGCCGGACACCTGGGTGCCACACAGCCGGAGACCGAAGAGGCCACCATCGGGGTCACGGGCATCACCCATGACTCCCGCGCCGTCCGCCCCGGCGATCTGTACGCCGCCCTGCCCGGCGCCCGGCTGCACGGCGCCGACTTCGTGAACCAGGCGGCCGGCCTCGGCGCCGTCGCCGTCCTGACCGACCCGACCGGCGCCGAGCGCGCCGCCGCCACCGGGCTGCCGGTCCTCGTCGTCGACGACCCGCGCGGACGGATGGGCGAACTGGCGGCCACCATCTACGGCCGGCCCGGCCGCGACCTGCTCCAGATCGGCATCACCGGCACCTCCGGCAAGACCACCACCGCCTACCTCGTCGAGGGCGGCCTGCGCACGGTGCGTTCCACCGGGCTCATCGGCACCGTGGAGATGCGCATCGGCGACGAGCGCGTCAAGTCCGAGCGCACCACCCCCGAGGCCACCGACCTCCAGGCCCTCTTCGCCGTCATGCGCGAACGCGGCGCGGACGCGGTCGTCATGGAGGTGTCCAGCCACGCCCTGGTCCTCGGCCGGGTCGACGGCTGCGTCTTCGACGTGGCGGTGTTCAACAACCTCAGCCCGGAGCACATGGAGTTCCACTCCGACATGGAGGACTACTTCCAGGCCAAGGCGGGGCTGTTCACCCCCGAGCGCAGCAAACTCGGCGTCGTCAACCTCGACGACGAGTACGGCCGCCGGCTCACCAAGGAGGCCACGGTCCCGGTCGTCACGTTTTCCGCCGAGGGCCACCCCGACGCCGACTGGCGCGCCGTGGACGTCGAGGTCGGCCCGATGGACTCGACGTTCACCGTGATCGGACCGAAGGGCGAGCGGATCACCGCGAGGTCGCCGCTGCCGGGCCCGTTCAACGTCGCCAACACCCTCGCCGCGATCGCCGCCCTGGCCGTCGCCGGGATCGACCCGCAGACCGCCGCCGACGGCGTCGCCGCCGTGCCGGGAGTGCCGGGTCGCCTGGAGCGCGTGGACGCCGGGCAGCCCTACCTCGCGGTCGTCGACTACGCCCACAAGACGGACGCCGTCGAGTCGGTCCTCAAGGCGCTGCGCAAGGTCACCGAGGGCAGGCTGCACGTGGTGCTCGGCTGCGGCGGCGACCGGGACCGCACCAAGCGCGCGCCGATGGGCGCCGCCATCGCCCGGTTCGCCGACACCGCCGTACTGACCTCCGACAACCCCCGCTCCGAGGACCCCCTCGCGATCCTCGCCACCATGCTCGAGGGCGCGGCCTCCGTGCCGACCCACGAGCGCGGCGAGGTACTCCTCTTCGAGGACCGGGCCGCCGCGATCGCCGCGGCCGTGGCCCGCGCGGAGCCCGGCGACACCGTGCTGGTCGCGGGCAAGGGCCACGAGCAGGGCCAGGACATCGCCGGCGTGGTACGTCCCTTCGACGACCGCCAGGTGCTTCGCGAAGCTATCCAGCAGACCCAGGGATGAACTTGTGATCGCCCTCTCTCTCGCCGAGATCGCAGAAGTCGTCGGCGGGCAGACGCACGACATACCGGATCCGTCGGCGCTCGTCACCGGACCCGTCGTCCGGGACTCCCGTGAGGTGGAGCCCGGCAGCCTCTTCGTCGCCTTCGTCGGCGAGCGCGCGGACGGCCACGACTACGCGGCCGCGGTCGTCGAGGCGGGCGCGGCAGCGGTGCTGGCGTCCCGCCCCGTCGGCGTGCCCGCGATCGTCGTGGCCGACGTCCAGGCGGCCCTCGGTGCCCTCGCCCGCCATGTGGTGCGCGAGCTCGGCACCACCCTCGTCGCCCTCACCGGCTCCGCGGGCAAGACCAGCACCAAGGACCTGATCGCCCAGGTGCTCCGGCGCAAGGCGCCGACGGTGTTCACGCCCGGCTCCCTCAACAACGAGATCGGGCTGCCCCTCACCGCGCTCAGCGCCACCGAGGAAACCCGCTTCCTCGTCCTGGAGATGGGCGCCCGCGGCATCGGTCACATCCGCTACCTCACGGGCCTGACCCCGCCCAAGGTGGGCCTCGTGCTCAACGTCGGCACCGCCCACATCGGCGAGTTCGGCGGCCGTGAGCAGATCGCGCAGGCCAAGGGCGAATTGGTCGAGGCCCTGCCGCCGGCGAGCGAGGGCGGCGCCGCGATCCTCAACGCCGACGACCCCCTCGTCCGCGCCATGGCCTCCCGTACGAAGGCCAAGGTGGTCCTCTTCGGAGAGTCCGGCGAAGCGGACGTACGCGCAGAGAACGTACGGCTCACGGACGCGGGACAGCCCGCGTTCCGCCTTCACACACCCTCCGGTGCAAGTGATGTGACCATGCGCCTGTACGGTGAGCACCACGTGTCGAACGCGCTCGCCGCGGCCGCCGTCGCCCATGAGCTGGGCATGTCCGCGGAAGAGATCGCCACCGCGCTCTCCGAGGCGGGCTCCCTCTCCCGTTGGCGGATGGAGGTCACCGAGCGCCCGGACGGCGTGACGGTCGTCAACGACGCCTACAACGCGAACCCCGAGTCCATGCGGGCCGCTCTGCGCGCGCTCGCAGCCATGGGCAAGGGGCGGCGGACCTGGGCGGTGCTCGGCAAGATGGCCGAGCTCGGGGACGAATCGCTCGCCGAGCACGACGCGGTCGGACGGCTCGCCGTCCGGCTCAATGTCGGCAAGCTCGTCGCGGTCGGGGGCAGGGAGGCCTCCTGGCTGCAACTGGGCGCATACAACGAGGGTTCGTGGGGTGAGGAGTCGGTGCACGTGTCCGACGCACAGGCGGCGATCGACCTGTTGCGCAGTCAGCTGCGCCCGGGGGACGTCGTGCTCGTGAAGGCGTCCCGGTCGGTCGGGCTCGAGAGTGTGGCGCAGGCGCTGCTCGACGGCGGCAACGAGGGTGAGGTTGCCGCGCGATGATGAATCAGATCCTGTTCGCAGGAGTCATCGGTCTCTTCCTGACGCTGGTCGGCACCCCGCTGCTGATCAAGCTGCTGGCCCGCAAGGGCTACGGCCAGTACATCCGTGACGACGGCCCGCGCGAGCACGCCAGCAAGCGCGGTACGCCGACCATGGGTGGTATCGCCTTCATCCTGGCGACGATCGTCGCGTACTTCCTGGCCAAGGTGATCTCGGGCCAGCCGCCGACCTTCTCCGGTCTGCTGGTGCTCGGTCTGATGGGCGGCATGGGCCTGGTCGGCTTCCTCGACGACTACATCAAGATCGTCAAGCGCCGTTCGCTCGGTCTGCGCGCCAAGGCCAAGATGGCCGGCCAGCTGATCGTCGGTATCGGCTTCGCGGTCCTCGCGCTGCAGTTCCCGGACGCCCGCGACCAGACGCCGGCCTCCACCAAGCTCTCCTTCGTGCAGGACTTCGGCTGGTCCATCGGTCCGGTGCTGTTCGTGATCTGGGCGCTGTTCATGATTCTCGCGATGTCGAACGGCGTGAACCTGACCGACGGCCTCGACGGCCTCGCCACCGGTGCCTCCGTGCTCGTCTTCGGCGCGTACACCTTCATCGGCGTCTGGCAGTTCCAGGAGTCCTGCGCCAACACGCAGACCCTGACCAACCCGGAAGCCTGCTACGAGGTACGCGACCCCCTCGACCTCGCGATCGTCGCCTCCGCCCTGATGGGCGCCTGCCTCGGCTTCCTGTGGTGGAACACCTCGCCCGCGAAGATCTTCATGGGTGACACCGGTTCGCTGGCCCTCGGCGGCGCGCTCGCCGGTCTCGCGATCTGCTCCCGCACCGAGCTGCTCCTCGCGCTCCTCGGCGGCCTGTTCGTCCTCATCACCATGTCGGTCGTCATCCAGGTCGGCTCGTTCAAGCTGACCGGCAAGCGCGTCTTCCGCATGGCACCGCTCCAGCACCACTTCGAACTCAAGGGCTGGTCCGAGGTCCTCGTGGTGGTCCGCTTCTGGATCATCCAGGGCATCTGTGTGATCGTCGGACTGGGCCTCTTCTACGCGGGATGGGCGGCCGACAAGTGACCGACTGGCAGGGCAAGCACGTCACCGTCGCCGGGCTCGGCGTCTCCGGCATCCCCGCGGCCAAGGTCCTGCACGGCCTCGGCGCCGCCGTCACGGTCGTCAACGACGGCGACGACGAACGCGCCCGGGCCCAGGCCGCCGAGCTGGAGGCGCTCGGCATCACCGTGCGCCTCGGTGACGGCGCCACCCTGCCCGAGGGCACCGACCTCGTCGTCACCGCGCCCGGCTGGAAGCCCGACAAGCCGCTGTTCACCGCCGCCCGCGAGGCGGGCCTGGAGATCTGGGGCGACGTCGAGCTGGCCTGGCGCCTGCGCGGCCCCGACGCGGCGCCCTGGCTGGCCGTCACGGGCACCAACGGCAAGACCACGACCGTCCAGATGCTCGCCTCGATCCTGAAGGCGGCGGGGCTGCGCACGGCCGCCGTCGGCAACATCGGGGTCTCGCTCCTGGACGTCGTCCTCGGCGACGAGCAGTACGACGTCCTGGCCGTGGAGTTGTCCAGCTACCAGCTCCACTGGGCGCCCTCCCTGCGCGCCCACTCCGCCGCCGTCCTGAACCTCGCCCCCGACCACCTCGACTGGCACGGCTCCATGGAGGCGTACGCCAAGGACAAGGGCCGCGTCTACGAGGGCAATCGGATCGCCTGCGTCTACAACGTGGCCGACAAGGCCACCGAGGACCTGGTGCGCGAGGCGGACGTCGAAGAGGGCTGCCGGGCCGTCGGATTCACGCTCGGCACCCCGGGTCCGTCCCAACTCGGCGTCGTCGACGGCATCCTTGTCGACCGGGCCTTCGTCGAGAACCGGCAGAAGAACGCCCAGGAGCTCGCCGAGGTCTCCGACATCCACCCGCCGGCCCCGCACAACGTGGCCAACGCCCTCGCCGCGGCCGCCCTCGCCCGTGCCTTCGGCGTGCCCGCCAGGGCCGTACGGGACGGCCTGCGGGCCTTCACCCCGGACGCCCATCGCATCGCGCACGTGGCCGACGTGGACGGCGTCACGTACATCGACGACTCCAAGGCCACCAACACGCACGCCGCGCGGGCCTCGTTGGCGGCCTACGAGTCGATCGTGTGGATCGCGGGCGGACTCGCCAAGGGCGCCACCTTCGACGAGCTCGTCGCCGGGGCGGCGAAGCGGCTGAAGGGCGTCGTGCTGATCGGCGCGGACCGCGCGCTGATCCGCGAAGCGCTCGCGCGACACGCCCCCGAGGTGCCGGTCGTGGACCTCGACCGGACAGACACTGGGGCGATGCTCGCGGCGGTCCGCGAGGCACGGGCGCTCGCACAGGCGGGCGACACGGTGCTGCTGGCACCGGCCTGCGCGTCGATGGACATGTTCGTCAACTACAACAGGCGCGGGGACGCGTTCGCGGAGGCAGTGCGCGAACTCGCCTCCGCGGACGGCTGACCGGCCCGCCCGTGCCTGGCGGCGGAGCTGGGCGAACCTGGGAGGGAACGCGTGACACGGATGTCGTCGGTGCGCCGCGGGAAGGGCGCCCCCGATGCCCAGTAGCCGTACCGGCCGTCCTCCCGTCCAGCGCCTCACCCGCAGGCCGCCCGTCCCCCGCCCGTCCCGCGAGAACCCCGTACGCCGGCTCCACACGCGGGCGCGGCGGGCCTGGGACCGCCCGCTCACCGCGTACTACCTGATCCTCGGCGGCAGTCTGCTGATCACCGTGCTCGGCCTGGTGATGGTCTACTCGGCCTCGCAGATCACGGCGCTGCAGAAGTCGCTGCCGGGGACCTTCTTCTTCCGCAAGCAGTTCCTCGCGGCCTCGATCGGCACCCTGCTGCTGCTCGTGGCCTCGCGCATGCCGGTGAAGCTGCACCGGGCGCTGGCGTACCCGATGCTGGCCGGCTGTGTCTTCCTGATGGCCCTCGTGCAGGTCCCGGGGATAGGGCAGTCGATCAACGGCAACCAGAACTGGATCGCCGTCGGCGGCTCGTTCCAGATCCAGCCCAGCGAGTTCGGCAAGCTGGCGCTGGTGCTGTGGGGGGCCGACCTGCTCGCCCGCAAGGAGGACAAGCGGCTGCTGACCCAGTGGAAGCACATGCTGGTGCCGCTGGTACCGGTGGCGTTCATGCTCCTGGGGCTGATCATGCTCGGCGGCGACATGGGCACCGCGATCATCCTCACGGCCATCCTGTTCGGCCTGCTGTGGCTGGCCGGCGCGCCGACCAGGCTGTTCGTGGGTGTGCTGTCCGTCGCCGGACTGATCGGCTTCGTCCTGATCAGGACCAGTGAGAACCGTATGGCCCGGCTCGCGTGCATCGGTGCCACGGAACCGGGGCAGGGGGACACCTGCTGGCAGGCCGTGCACGGCATCTACGCCCTCGCCTCGGGCGGAATCTTCGGCTCCGGGCTCGGTGCCAGTGTGGAAAAATGGGGCCAACTCCCGGAAGCGCACACCGACTTCATCTTCGCCGTCACCGGTGAGGAACTGGGTCTCGCGGGGACGCTGTCGGTGCTCGCCCTCTTCGCGGCTCTAGGCTATGCGGGTATCCGCGTGGCCGGACGCACGGAGGACCCCTTCGTCAGGTATGCCGCGGGAGGCGTGACCACCTGGATCACCGCTCAGGCGGTGATCAACATCGGTGCGGTGCTCGGTCTGCTGCCGATCGCCGGAGTCCCGCTCCCGCTGTTCTCCTACGGGGGTTCCGCCCTGCTGCCGACCATGTTCGCCATCGGGCTGCTGATCGCCTTCGCACGCGACGAGCCCGCTGCGCGGGCGGCGCTTGCGATGCGGCAACCTCGCTTTGGTAGAAAGCGGGGCGGCGGCCCTTCGGGGCGGCCCGGGAGATGGAACACGATGCGACGGCGCGCCTGAACGGCGCGTTCGTCCGGAGAGCGGTGAATTTCGGTGCATGTCGTCCTCGCCGGTGGCGGAACCGCCGGTCACATCGAGCCCGCGCTCGCCCTCGCGGACGCCCTGCGCAGGCAGGACCCGACCGTGGGCATCACGGCCCTGGGCACGGAGCGCGGCCTTGAGACACGCCTCGTCCCCGAGCGCGGCTACGAACTCGCGCTGATCCCCGCCGTGCCCCTGCCACGCAAGCCCACGCCCGAGCTGATCACCGTGCCCGGCCGGCTGCGCGGCACGATCAAGGCGACCGAGCAGATCCTGGAGCGCACCAAGGCGGACTGCGTCGTCGGCTTCGGCGGCTACGTCGCCCTGCCCGGCTACCTCGCCGCCAAGCGCCTCGGGGTGCCGATCGTCGTCCACGAGGCCAACGCCCGCCCCGGCCTCGCCAACAAGATCGGCTCCCGGTACGCGGCCCAGGTCGCCGTCTCCACCCCGGACAGCAAGCTGCGCGACTCCCGCTACATCGGCATCCCGCTGCGCCGCTCCATCGCCACCCTCGACCGCGCCGCGGCGCGCCCCGAGGCCCGCGCCCTGTTCGGCCTCGACCCCAACCTGCCGACGCTGCTGGTCTCCGGCGGCTCGCAGGGCGCCCGCCGCCTCAACGAGGTGGTCCAGCAGGTCGCGCCCTACCTCCAGCAGGCAGGGATCCAGATCCTGCACGCGGTCGGTCCGAAGAACGAACTGCCGCAGGTGCACCAGATGCCGGGGATGCCCCCGTACATCCCGGTACCGTACGTGGACCGGATGGACCTCGCGTACGCCGCGGCCGACATGATGCTCTGCCGCGCGGGCGCGATGACCGTCGCGGAGCTCTCCGCCGTCGGGCTCCCCGCCGCCTACGTCCCGCTGCCCATCGGCAACGGCGAACAGCGGCTGAACGCCCAGCCGGTGGTCAAGGCCGGCGGCGGACTGCTGGTCGACGACGCGGAACTGACCCCCCAGTGGGTCCAGCAGAACGTACTGCCCGTGCTCGCCGACCCGCACCGGCTGTACGAGATGTCCCGCGCCGCGAGCGAGTTCGGCCGCCGGGACGCCGACGACCTGCTCGTCGGGATGGTGTACGAGGCGATCGCGTCGCGCCGCTAGGGGCGCGGCAGAAGGCAGGGGAGCGTGGCCGGACCGACCACCGCCGAACGCGGCGCGGACGACGATCTGGACTCCGGCCCGCTTCCACGACGCCGCCGGCGGCTGCCCGGCCCGCGGGCCCTGGTCGCCGCCGCGGTCGCCCTGGTGCTGCTCGGCGGGTTCTCGGTCTGGGTCCTGTACGGCTCGTCGTGGCTGCGGGCCGAGCGGGTCTCCGTGTCGGGGACCCGGGTGCTCACCGAGGCCCAGGTGCGCGAGGCGGCCGAGGTGCCCCTCGGGGATCCGCTGATTTCCGTGGACGCCGACGCGATCGTGTCGCGACTGCTGGAGAAATTGCCCCGAATCGACTCGGTTGAGGTCATTCGTTCCTGGCCTCACGGAATCGGGCTGAAAGTCACCGAACGCACCCCGGTCCTGATTGTCGAAGCCGCCGGGAATTCGGGCAAGTACGTCGAAGTCGACGCGAAGGGTGTTCGTTTCGCCACCGTTTCGCGTGCCCCGCAGGGTGTTCCCGTCCTGGAATTGGCGCTGTCCCGTCCGGGATCCTCCGCCCCCAGTCTGCGGCGATTCGGCGAGGACCGGCTCGTGCGCGAGGCGGTGCGGGTCGCGGGTGACATTCCGGCCGCGGTCGCGCCGGACACCCGGGTCGTCAAGGTCCGCTCCTACGACTCCATCTCGTTGGAGTTGAGCGGGGACCGCACCGTCGCCTGGGGGAGCGCGGAGAAGGGGCGCGCGAAGGCGCGTGCACTCAGCGCGCTGATGAAAGCCGCCCCCGACGCGGGGCACTTCGACGTGAGTGTCCCCACGGCGCCTGCGTCATCAGGGAGTTGACGCATATCCGTGCAGGCCAGCACCCTGGTTGGGCACCGCTACGGCTGATCACATAGGGTGAAAAGAAAAACGGGAGGTTCGGCGTGTTCGTTGAACGTGCGCCACTTGTCGACTTAGTGTCCTGTTCGGAAGAGTCCAAGGAACAGACACACTGGTAACCCTAAACTTCAGCGTTAGGGTTCGGGTCGGCGTTCGGACCGTCCCACTTCGGCATCAGTCGTCGGATCGCGGGTACCCCGCGAGGCGGCGACACGTAACTCGAGGCGAGAGGCCTTCGACGTGGCAGCACCGCAGAACTACCTCGCAGTCATCAAAGTCATCGGTGTCGGCGGCGGTGGTGTCAATGCCATCAACCGGATGATCGAGGTCGGTCTCAAGGGCGTCGAGTTCATCGCCATCAACACCGACGCGCAAGCTCTGTTGATGAGCGACGCCGACGTCAAGCTCGACGTCGGCCGTGAACTCACCCGCGGACTCGGCGCCGGCGCCAACCCGGCGGTCGGCCGCAAGGCCGCCGAGGATCACCGCGAGGAGATCGAGGAGGTCCTCAAGGGGGCCGACATGGTCTTCGTGACGGCCGGCGAGGGCGGCGGCACCGGCACCGGCGGCGCGCCCGTCGTCGCCAACATCGCCCGCTCGCTGGGCGCCCTCACCATCGGCGTGGTCACCCGCCCCTTCACCTTCGAGGGCCGCCGCCGCGCCAACCAGGCCGAGGACGGCATCGCCGAGCTCCGTGAAGAGGTCGACACCCTCATCGTCATCCCGAACGACCGGCTGCTGTCCATCTCGGACCGCCAGGTCTCGGTGCTCGACGCCTTCAAGTCGGCCGACCAGGTCCTGCTCTCCGGTGTCCAGGGCATCACCGACCTGATCACCACGCCGGGCCTGATCAACCTCGACTTCGCCGACGTCAAGTCCGTCATGTCCGAGGCCGGCTCCGCCCTCATGGGCATCGGCTCGGCCCGCGGCGACGACCGCGCGGTGGCCGCCGCCGAGATGGCGATCTCCTCGCCGCTGCTGGAGGCCTCCATCGACGGCGCCCGCGGGGTGCTGCTCTCCATCTCCGGTGGGTCCGACCTCGGTCTCTTCGAGATCAACGAGGCCGCCCAGCTGGTCAGCGAGGCCGCCCACCCCGAGGCCAACATCATCTTCGGCGCGGTCATCGACGACGCCCTCGGCGACGAGGTCCGGGTCACGGTCATCGCGGCCGGCTTCGACGGCGGGCAGCCCCCGGCCAAGCGGGACAACATCCTCGGCTCGGCCGCGGCCAAGCGCGACGAGCCCGCCCCGGTGCGGGCCGCCGAGGCCCGCCCGTCCTTCGGCTCGCTCGGCAGCGTCAAGCCGAAGGAGGAGCCGGCGCCCGCACCGGAGCCGGTGAGCGAGGTGCCCGTCGCCCCGCCGGTCCCGCCGTCCCGGTCCTACACGGACAGCGCGGCGGAGGAGCTGGACGTACCGGACTTCCTCAAGTGATAGGACAGCGCGAGAACGCGAGCGGCGCGCACTTCGCCTTCACCGACAGGTGGGGCGGGGTGAGCGCCGCTCCGTATGAGGAGCTCAATCTCGGCGGGGCGGTCGGGGACGACGCCGCCGCGGTGACGACCAACCGGGAGCTGGCCGCGAAGTCGCTGGGCCTCGACCCCGCCCGGGTCGTCTGGATGAACCAGGTGCACGGCGCGGACGTCGCGGTGGTCGACGGACCGTGGGGCTCCGCCGCCGACATCCCCTCCGTCGACGCGATCGTCACCACCGGGCGCGGCCTCGCGCTCGCGGTGCTCACCGCCGACTGCGTGCCCGTACTGCTGGCCGACCCCGTCGCCGGAGTCGCGGCCGCCGCCCACGCGGGCCGGCCCGGAATGGTCGCCGGGGTCGTCCCCGCCGCCGTGAAGGCCATGATCGAACTCGGCGCCGACCCCGCGCGGATCGTCGCCCGCACCGGCCCCACCGTCTGCGGCCGCTGCTACGAAGTGCCCGAAGCGATGCGCGCCGACGTGGCCGCCGTGGAGCCGACGGCGTACGCCGAGACCAGTTGGGGCACGCCCTCCGTGGATGTGAGCGCCGGAGTGCACTCCCAGCTGGAGCGACTGGGGGTGCGCGACCGGGAGCAGTCGCCGGTGTGCACGCTGGAGTCGCACGACCACTTCTCGTACCGCCGCGACCGCACCACAGGGCGACTCGCGGGATATGTCTGGCTGGACTGAGGGGCATGACCGACCGTAAGGCGCAACTCGCCGCGAATCTGGCGAAGGTGGAGGGTCGCATCGCGGCGGCGTGCGCGGCCGCCGGGCGGGGGCGCGAAGAGGTGACCCTGATCGTGGTCACCAAGACCTATCCCGCGAGCGATGTGCGGATCCTGTCGGAACTCGGTGTGCGCCATGTCGCCGAGAACAAGGACCAGGACGCGGCCCCCAAGGCGGCGGAGTGCTCGGATCTGCCCCTTGTGTGGCACTTCGTGGGTCAATTGCAGACCAACAAGGTCCGTTCTGTGGTGCGTTATGCCGATCTTGTGCAGTCCGTCGACCGCTCCCGACTCGTCACGGCGCTGTCGAAGGAGGCGGTCCGGGCCGGACGCGAGGTGGGGTGCCTCATCCAGGTCGCCCTCGACGCGGACGAGAGCGGCCGGGGGGCGCGCGGCGGTGTCGGGCCGGACGGGATCGCGGAGTTGGCCGACCTCCTCGCGGACTCCCCGGGGGTGCGGCTCGATGGTCTGATGACCGTGGCGCCGCTCACCGGCGAGTACGCCGGGCGGCAACGTGAGGCGTTCGGGCGGTTGATGGATTTGTCGACCGACCTGCGCCGGGACCATCCGGCTGCGAACATGGTCTCCGCAGGGATGAGTGCGGACCTCGAGGAGGCCGTGGCGGCAGGGGCGACACATGTGCGCGTCGGCACTGCGGTACTCGGAGTCCGTCCCAGGCTCGGGTAACGTCGCCAAGAAGTCGGACCACAGCAGAAAATATGGTCATTCCGTCGAAGGGCGGCGCAACGACCTCGTGGATCGCGGGCACTTGGGAAGTCGTCAGTCGATCCACCACAGAGCGGAGGACTCAGAGCATGGCCGGCGCGATGCGCAAGATGGCGGTCTACCTCGGCCTCGTGGAGGACGATGGGTACGACGGCCGGGGATTCGACCCCGATGACGACTTCGAGCCCGAGCTCGACCCCGAGCCCGAGCGGGACCACCGGCGCCATGAACCGGTGCACCAGTCACACCAGTCACATCAGTCCCAAAGGGACGAATCGGTGCGAGTGGTGCAGCCCCCGGCGCAGCGCGAGCCGGTGGCGCACGCCACTTCGCTCCCCGCGGAATCGGTGCGACCCGCCCGGATCGCGCCCGTGGCGTCCATCACACAAGACCGTTCCAGTCTGGAGAAGAACGCACCGGTGATCATGCCCAAGGTCGTGTCCGAACGGGAGCCGTATCGGATCACGACGTTGCACCCGCGGACCTACAACGAGGCCCGTACCATCGGGGAACACTTCCGTGAGGGCACCCCGGTGATCATGAATCTGACTGAGATGGACGACACAGATGCGAAGCGACTTGTCGACTTTGCGGCAGGTTTGGTGTTTGGTCTTCACGGCAGCATCGAGCGGGTGACGCAGAAGGTGTTCCTGTTGTCGCCTGCTAACGTCGATGTCACGGCGGAGGACAAGGCCCGCATCGCAGAGGGCGGGTTCTTCAACCAGAGCTGAGACGCACCACCCGGAAACAGCAGTACAGGCAGCACGGAACGGGGAGAGGGAAACACCGGACATGAGCGTGGTCTTGACGATCCTCTACATCGCGCTGACGGTGTTCTTCATCGTGCTGATCTTCCGGTTGGTCATGGACTACGTCTTCCAGTTCGCCCGCTCATGGCAACCCGGCAAGGCGATGGTGGTCGTTCTGGAGGCCACCTACACTGTCACTGATCCACCGCTCAAGCTTCTGCGGCGGTTCATTCCGCCGCTGCGTCTCGGGGGCGTGGCGCTCGACCTGTCCTTCTTCGTGCTGATGATCATCGTTTTTATCCTGCGCACGCTAGTGGCCAGCGGGATGGGAACGGTGTGAGAGATGCGGTCTTGCCGAATGCCGACGACTACGTTGAGGTGAAGAGATGCCGTTGACCCCCGAGGACGTGCGGAACAAGCAGTTCACGACCGTCCGCCTCCGAGAAGGCTATGACGAGGACGAGGTCGATGCCTTCCTCGATGAGGTCGAAGCCGAACTGACGCGCTTGCTTCGTGAGAACGAGGACCTGCGTGCCAAGCTCGCCGCGGCCACGCGTGCTGCTGCCCAGAATCAGCAGAACATGCGCAAGCCCCCCGAGCCGCAGGACCAGCAGCAGGGTGGCATGCAGCAAGGTGGCATGCAGCAGGGCGGTATGCAGCAGGGAGGCATGCAGCAGCAGGGCATGCGGGGACCCGGCGGTCCCGTACCCGCTGGGATATCGGGTCCGCCGCAGCAGATGGGGGGCCCCATGGGTGGCCCGCCCCAGCTGCCGAGCGGTGCTCCGCAGCTGCCCGCCGGCCCTGGTGGCCAGGGGCAGCAGGGTCCCGGACCGATGGGTCAGGGGCCGATGGGCCAGGGCCCCATGGGTCAGGGCCAGATGGGTCAGCCCCAGATGGGGCAGGGCCCGATGGGCGGCCAGCCGCCCATGCAGCAGATGGGTGGCCCGATGGGCGGCCCCATGGGTGGTCCGATGGGCGGCCCCGGTCAGGGCCCGGGCGGCGACAGCGCCGCGCGTGTGCTCTCGCTGGCCCAGCAGACCGCCGACCAGGCGATCGCCGAGGCCCGTTCCGAGGCCAACAAGATCGTCGGCGAGGCCCGTAGCCGCGCCGAGGGTCTGGAGCGGGACGCCCGTGCCAAGGCCGACGCCCTGGAGCGGGACGCGCAGGAGAAGCACCGCGTCGCGATGGGCTCCCTGGAGTCCGCCCGCGCCACGCTGGAGCGCAAGGTCGAGGACCTGCGCGGTTTCGAGCGCGAGTACCGCACGCGTCTGAAGTCGTACCTGGAGTCGCAGCTGCGTCAGCTGGAGACCCAGGCGGACGACTCGCTGGCCCCGCCGCGGACCCCGGCGACCGCGTCGCTGCCGCCGTCCCCGTCGCCGTCCATGGCGCCGGCCGGTGCGAGCGCGCCGTCGTACGGCGGCCAGGGCATGGGTGGCGCCCCGGCGCCGGCCGCGCCCTCCTACGGCGGTCAGCAGCAGATGTCCCCGGCCATGACCCAGCCGATGGCTCCGGTCCGGCCGCAGGGTCCGTCGCCGATGGGGCAGGCTCCCTCGCCGATGCGTGGCTTCCTCATCGACGAGGACGACAACTGATCATCAGCGGCACGCCATAGGCGTCGGCAGCGTTCAGGGCGGGGCCCCGGATCTCTTCGGTCCGGGGCCCCGCCCTTGTGCTACGCGCGTTCGGGGGTGTTTGGGACGGTTGTTCGCAGGTGGGGCGGATGTCCTGCGCACACCACGCCGAAGCACACGACGCCGAAGGCCCGGTGACACCGCCTGTGCGGTGTCACCGGGCCTTCGGTCATGTCGGCGCCGCGGCTCGGAGCGGGCGGCTCCGAGCGGGGCGGTTCAGCGGGGCAGCGTCACGCCTTGTGGAGGCGGAACGTCAGGGTCAGGGCCTCGTCCGTGAACGGGGCGCCGTAGGTGTCGTCGGCCTCTCCGGTGGCGAAGTCCGTCGCGAGGACCTCGTCGGCGATCAGCCCGGCGTGCTCGGTGAGCGCGTCGACCACCGCCTCGTCGGTCGCGGTCCAGCGCAGCGCGATGCGGTCGGCCACGTCGAGGCCGCTGTTCTTGCGGGCCTCCTGGATCAGACGGATCGCGTCACGGGCGAGGCCCGCCCGGCGGAGCTCCTCCGTGATCTCCAGGTCCAGGGCCACCGTCGCACCCGAGTCGGAGGCGACCGACCAGCCCTCGCGCGGGGTCTCCGTGATGATCACCTCGTCCGGCGCCAGGGTGATCGTCTCGCCGTCGACCTCGACCGACGCCGTGCCCTCACGCAGGGCGAGGGAGAGGGCGGCGGCGTCCGCGTTCGCCACGGCCTTGGCCACGTCCTGGACGCGCTTGCCGAAGCGCTTGCCGAGGGCGCGGAAGTTCGCCTTGGCGGTGGTGTCCACCAGGCTGCCGCCGACCTCGCTCAGCGAGGCGAGCGAGCTCACGTTCAGCTCTTCCGTGATCTGGGTGTGCAGTTCGGGGTCCAGGGAGTCGAACCCGGTGGCGGCCACCAGGGCACGGGACAGCGGCTGGCGGGTCTTGACGCCCGACTCCGCGCGCGTCGCGCGGCCCAGCTCCACGAGACGGCGGACGAGCACCATCTGCTTCGACAACTCCGGGTCGATGGCGGTGAGGTCCGCCTCCGGCCAGGACGCCAGGTGCACGGACTCCGGGGCGCCCGGCGACACCGGCACGATCAGGTCCTGCCAGACCCGCTCGGTGATGAACGGGGTCAGCGGGGCCATCAGCTTGGTGACCGTCTCGACGACCTCGTGCAGGGTGCGCAGCGCGGCCTTGTCGCCCTGCCAGAAGCGGCGGCGCGAGCGGCGGACGTACCAGTTCGACAGGTCGTCCACGAACGCGGAGAGGAGCTTGCCGGCGCGCTGGGTGTCGTACGCCTCCAGCGACTGCGTCACCTGGTCGACCAGGGCGTGCAGCTCGCTCAGCAGCCAGCGGTCCAGGACGGGACGGTCGGCGGGGGCCGGGTCCGCCTCGGACGGCGCCCAGTTCGACGTACGGGCGTACAGGGCCTGGAAGGCGACCGTGTTCCAGTACGTGAGGAGGGTCTTGCGCACGACCTCCTGGATGGTGCCGTGGCCGACGCGGCGGGCCGCCCAGGGGGAGCCGCCGGCCGCCATGAACCAGCGGACCGCGTCGGCGCCGTGCTGGTCCATGAGCGGGATGGGCTGCAGGATGTTGCCGAGGTGCTTGGACATCTTGCGGCCGTCCTCGGCGAGGATGTGGCCGAGGCACACGACGTTCTCGTACGACGACTTGTCGAAGACCAGGGTGCCGACCGCCATCAGCGTGTAGAACCAGCCGCGGGTCTGGTCGATGGCCTCGCTGATGAACTGGGCCGGGTAGCGGCTCTCGAAGAGTTCCTTGTTCTTGTACGGGTAGCCCCACTGCGCGAACGGCATCGAGCCCGAGTCGTACCAGGCGTCGATGACCTCCGGGACGCGGGTGGCGGTGGCGGCGCAGCCGCCCTCGGGACACGCGAAGGTGACCGCGTCGATGAACGGGCGGTGCGGGTCCAGCTCCGACTGGTCGGTGCCGGAGAGCCGGCTCAGCTCCTCGCGGGAGCCCACGCAGGTGAGGTGGCCCTCCTCGCAGCGCCAGATCGGCAGCGGGGTGCCCCAGTAGCGGTTGCGGGACAGCGCCCAGTCGATGTTGTTGTTCAGCCAGTCGCCGAAGCGGCCGTGCTTGACCGTGTCCGGGAACCAGTTGGTCTTCTCGTTCTCCTGAAGGAGGCGGTCCTTGACGGCGGTGGTGCGGATGTACCAGGACGGCTGCGCGTAGTAGAGGAGCGCGGTGTGGCAGCGCCAGCAGTGGGGGTAGCTGTGCTCGTACGGGATGTGCTTGAAGAGCAGGCCCCGGGTCTGGAGGTCCTCGGTGAGCTTTTCGTCCGCCTTCTTGAAGAAGACGCCGCCGACCAGCGGGACGTCCTCCTCGAACGTGCCGTCCGGGCGGACCGGGTTGATCACCGGCAGGCCGTACGCCCGGCACACCTTGAGGTCGTCCTCACCGAAGGCGGGGGACTGGTGGACCAGACCCGTGCCGTCCTCGGTGGTCACGTACTCGGCGTTCACCACGAAATGGGCGGGCTCGGGGAACTCCACGAGCTCGAACGGACGTTGATAGGTCCAGCGCTCCATCTCGGCGCCGGTGAAGGACTGGCCGGTGGTCTCCCAGCCCTCGCCGAGCGCCTTGGCGACCAGCGGCTCGGCGACGACGAGCTTCTCGGTTCCGTCCGTGGCCACCACGTAGGTGACCTCGGGGTGGGCGGCGACCGCGGTGTTGGACACCAGCGTCCACGGCGTGGTCGTCCACACCAGGAGCGCGGCCTCGCCCGCGAGCGGACCGGAGGTGAGCGGGAAACGGACGTACACCGAGGGGTCGACGACCGTCTCGTAGCCCTGCGCCAGCTCGTGGTCCGACAGGCCGGTGCCGCAGCGGGGGCACCAGGGGGCCACGCGGTGGTCCTGGACGAGCAGGCCCTTGTTGAAGATCTCCTTCAGCGACCACCAGACGGACTCGATGTACTCGGGCTCCATGGTCACGTACGCGTCGTCGAGGTCGACCCAGTACCCCATGCGGGTCGTCAGGTCGGAGAACGCGTCGGTGTGGCGGAGCACGGACTCACGGCACTTGGCGTTGAACTCGGCGATGCCGTACGCCTCGATGTCCTTCTTGCCGTTGAAGCCGAGCTCCTTCTCGACCGCCAGCTCCACCGGCAGGCCGTGGCAGTCCCAGCCGGCCTTGCGGGCCACGTGGTAGCCGCGCATGGTGCGGAAGCGGGGGAAGACGTCCTTGAAGACGCGGGCCTCGATGTGGTGGGCGCCCGGCATGCCGTTGGCGGTGGGCGGGCCCTCGTAGAACACCCATTCGGGGCGACCCTCGGACTGCTCCAGGCTCTTGGCGAAGATCTTCTGCTCGCGCCAGAAGTCGAGCACCGCGTGCTCGAGCGCGGGCAGATCGACCTGGGCGGGGACCTGGCGGTACGTCGGCTCTGTCATGAGCGAGCTTCCTCCAACGGACTTGCTGCCTTCCGTCGGAGGGACGAGAGCCTTCATCCTGCGTACGCCGTGTGCGGCGCGCTCCCGCGGTACCACCCTCCTTGGCCCGTCGTCGCGTCGTACGCCGTGACGAGCCCCCTCATTGAGGTCGCGATGCCGGGTCTACTGGCCGTGTCCCGAGGGTCTCGGCGTTCTTCCGGCGGCTCCGGGGTGATCTTCGCGTCGCGCTCGCCCCCGGGCTTCCACCGTCCCCGGGTCGCTCTTGGCTGCGTACGGCGCTACTCGTCCCCATCCACGCTTTTCGCTGCGCCCAGTGTACGGCGCCGGGCGGACGGCGGCCGACCGGTTTTGCGGCGCCCGCGGCGGGGCGGGCCGGGGCCTTCGGCGGGCTCGGCGGCCCGGTGGCGCGGTGACCTGCGGGGTGACCCGAATGGAGCGGCCCGGACGTCCGGATCCCGGGACCCGCGGCGGGGCGGAATACCCGGCGAGGAGCGGGGCACAACGCTTGCAGGCTCGCCGCGTGGCGGTCGCGGGGCGGTCGGAATGGGTGGTGTGCCACGTTGCCGTGGGACTCGGGCCGATTTATCGTCCCAGCACGATTCGCGTGCAAGATCACAATATGTGAAGGGGCCGCGGCCATGGTGGCGAAGGATGTGAGCGGCAAGAAGCGGGTCCCCGCGACCCCGGGAACGAAGGCGGCCACCAGCAGGACGAGCGCCCGGAAGACGGACGCCGAGGCAACGACGGCGAAGAAGGGAGCCGCGAAGACCGCCGCGGTGGGGCCGAGGTCCGGCGCCGAGCAGGAGGGCACGCCTGGTGCCGGTGCCGTGCGGGTGACGAAGAAGAAGGCCGTCGGCACGGGCGCGGCGAAGAGGAGTCCGGCCAAGAAGACCGCGGTGGCGAAGACCGCGGCCAAGAAGACCGCGGCCAAGAAGACCGGGGGGAAGAAGGCCGAGGCCAAGAAGGTCGGGGGGAAGAAGGCCGAGGGCGAGGAGAGCGAGGCGCGGGAGACCACGGCCGAGAAGGCCGCGGCGAGGAAGACAGCGGCCAGGAAGGCCGTCGGGAAGGACAGTGCCGCCGCGCGGTCGGCGGCCGGGAAGAGCACGGCCACGAAAGCGGTGGCCAAGAAGGGTGCCGCCGAGAAGACGGCGGCCACGAAGAGCAGCACATCCAAGAAGAGCACCGCCCGGAACACCTCCGCGACGAGCGAGGCCGAGAAGGCGGGCGCGGCCGAGGCCGCCGAGACGACGGGAGCCACGACGGTGGTTGCGAAGAACACTCCTGGTACGGCTACGGCGGCGAAGAAGCCCACCGCCGTCCCCAAGGCACGGCCCGCCGCGGCGGACCCCGGCGAGCTGGCGGTACGGCCCGGTGAGGACCCCTGGAGCCCGGAGGAGGTCGCCGCGGCCCGCACGGAGCTGACGTCCGAGGCGATGCGGCTGCGGGCGGAGCTGGACGCCTCCGAGAAGTCGCTCACGGGTCTCATGCGGGACTCCGGCGACGGCGCGGGCGACGACCAGGCCGACACCGGCGCCAAGAACATCACGCGCGAGCACGAGATGGCGCTCGCCCACAACGCGCGCGAGATGCTCGACCAGACCGAGCGCGCCCTGGAACGGCTCGCCACGGGCACGTACGGCCTCTGCGAGAGCTGCGGCAACCCGATCGGCAAGGCGCGCATGCAGGCCTTCCCCAGGGCCACACTGTGCGTCGAGTGCAAGCAGAAGCAGGAACGGCGGTAGTGATCCCCGCCTGAGCCCCTGGTCCCCGGAGGTCGTGTCGTACCTTTGTCCTCAGTCAGGAACCTAGGTTGAGGGACTCACGTGGCAGAGGCGGAGCGCATCATCGGTACGCCGGACATCCCAGAGGCGGCGGGCACGGACCCGGAGCAGGCCGACGACGGGAACGGTGCGGACGCGGCGCGGGCCGACGCGTCCGCGCGCCCGCGCGGCAAGCGCCGTATCGCCGTGCTGTTCGGGGTCGCCGCGCTGGCATACGCGCTCGACCTGGTCAGCAAGATGATCGTGGTCGCCAGGCTGGAGCACCACGAGCCGATCGAGATCATCGGGGACTGGCTGAAGTTCGAGGCGATCCGCAACGCGGGCGCGGCCTTCGGCTTCGGCGAGGCCTTCACGATCATCTTCACGATGATCGCGGCGATCGTGATCGTGGTGATCGCCCGGCTCGCGCGCAAGCTCTACAGCCTGCCCTGGGCGATCGCGCTCGGCCTGCTGCTGGGCGGCGCGCTGGGCAACCTCACCGACCGGATCTTCCGCTCGCCGGGCGTCTTCGAGGGCGCGGTCGTGGACTTCATCGCGCCCAAGGGCTTCGCCGTGTTCAACCTGGCGGACTCGGCGATCGTGTGCGGCGGCATCCTGATCGTGCTGCTGTCCTTCCGCGGGCTCGACCCGGACGGCACCGTCCACAAGGACTGACGCCCCACGCGGGCACGGCCGGGGCGTGGGAGTTCTCCACAGGCGCGGTCGGGCGTGTCGTGGCGGTCCGGCATACTCGACGGGTGAGCACGCTTCCCGAGATCCGTACCCTGCCCGTGCCCGACGGCCTGGAGGGCGAGCGCGTCGACGCCGCCATCTCCCGCATGTTCGGCTTCTCCCGTACCAAGGCCGCGGAGCTCGCCGCCGCGGGGAAGGTCGCGGTCGACGGGTCGGTGGTCGGCAAGTCGGAGCGGGTGCGCGGCGGGGCCTGGCTGGAGGTCGAGATGCCGCAGGCGCCCGCGCCGGTGCAGGTGGTGGCCGAGCCGGTCGAGGGCATGGAGATCGTGCACGACGACGATGACGTGGTCGTGATCGTCAAGCCGGTCGGGGTGGCCGCGCACCCCAGCCCCGGCTGGTCCGGGCCGACCGTGATCGGCGGGCTCGCCGCCGCCGGGTACCGGATCTCGACGTCCGGCGCCGCCGAGCGCCAGGGCATCGTCCACCGGCTCGACGTCGGCACGTCGGGCCTGATGGTGGTCGCCAAGTCGGAGTACGCGTACACGTTCCTGAAGCGCCAGTTCAAGGAGCGGACCGTCGACAAGCGGTACCACGCGCTCGTCCAGGGCCACCCCGACCCCACCAGCGGCACCATCGACGCGCCCATCGGGCGGCACCCGAACCACGACTACAAGTGGGCGGTCATCGCCGAGGGCAAGCCGTCCGTCACGCACTACGACCTGGTGGAGGCGTTCCGCGCCGCCTCCCTGCTCGACATCAAGCTGGAGACGGGGCGTACGCACCAGATCCGCGTCCACATGTCCGCCCACCGCCACCCGTGCGTGGGCGACCTGACGTACGGCGCCGACCCGACGCTCGCCAAGCGCCTCGGCATCACCCGCCAGTGGCTGCACGCGGTCCGGCTCGGCTTCGAGCACCCCGGGGACGGCAGCTGGGTCGAGTTCGAGAGCGACTACCCGGCCGATCTGCAGAAGGCCCTCGACAAGGTGCGGGAGGAGACGTACGCGTGAGCGACGCGCCCGCGAGCCCGGAACCGGTGGCCTACGCGGTGCGCGTGGCCGACGACCCCGCCGACCGCGCGATGTGCTTCGCGGTGCGCAAGGAGGTCTTCGTCGTCGAACAGGGCGTGCCGGAGGACCTCGAGTACGACGCGTACGACGAGGTGGCCGTGCACGTGCTCGCCGTGCGGGACGACGGGGTGCCGCTCGGCGCCGGTCGGCTGCTCCACGGGGCGGCCGCCGCCGGCAAGACCGGTGGGGAGCCGGGCGTCGGCTCCCTGGGGCGGCTGGCGGTCCTGCCGGCGGCCCGCGGGCTGGGCGTGGGCGTCGCGCTCGTGCGGGCCGTCGAGGACGCGGCACGCGCGCGGGGCCTGACCGCCGTGCAGCTGGGCGCGCAGACGCATGCCCTGGGGTTCTACGAGCGGCTGGGGTACGAGGCGTACGGGCCGGAGTTCCCGGACGCGGGGATACCGCACCGGGCGATGCGGCGGTCGCTGTAGGGCCGGGGCCCGGCGGACTCGAACGGGCGGGATGTGGGGGCGTGGCACTCTGGGGGCTGTTGAGGCAATCGTCTAGACCTCGTCGGGGTGCTCAGCGTGGATCAGTTGGCCCTGTTGTTCGTCCTGTTGCTGGGGGCCGTGCTGAGCGTGCCGGTGGGCGAGCGGCTCCGGCTGCCGGCGCCGGTGCTGATGACGCTGCTGGGGATCTCCCCTCGCCCTGCCGGGCTTCGTGCCCAACATCGACATCCCGCCGGATTTCATCCTGCCCCTGGTGCTGCCGCCGTTGCTGTACGCGGCGGTGCGGCGGACCTCCTGGCGGCAGTTCGCCGCCAACCGGCGGCCCATCTTCCTGCTGGCCGTGGCGCTGGTGTTCGTGACCACCGCCGCGGTGGCCGCCGTCGCCCAGGCGATCGTCCCCGGGCTGCCCATCGCCGCCGCCGTGGCGCTGGGCGCGCTGGTCGCACCGCCCGACCCGGTCGCGGCGACGGCCGTGGCCGGTCAACTCGGGCTGCCCCGAAGGCTGGTGTCGATCCTGGAGGGCGAGGGCCTCTTCAACGACGTGACCGCCATCGTGCTCTACCACGTGGCGATCGCGGCGGCCGTCAGCGGCTCCTTCTCGCTGCCCCACGCCGCGCTCCAGCTCGTGCTCTCCGGTGTCGTGGCCGTCGCCGTGGGGCTCGCGCTCGGCTGGGCGGCCAACAAGCTGATGGACTTCCTCGACGACGCCACGCTGCAGATCGGGCTGACCCTCCTCGTGCCGTACGCGTCGTACGTGATGGCCGAGGAGCTGCACGGGTCCGGGGTGCTCGCCGTGCTCACCACCGCGCTGTTCCTCGCGGAGTACGCGCTCGGCGCCGACGACGTCATGACGCGGCTCGCCGGGCACACCGTCTGGGACGTCGTGGACACGCTGGTCACGGGCGTCGCGTTCGGGTTGATCGGGCTGGAGCTGCACAACGCGGTCAGGACGGCGTCCGGGCGCTGGTCCGACATGCTGGGCTGGGCGGCTGCGGTCGTGGCCGTCGTGGTCCTCGTACGGCTGCTGTGGCTGCTGCCGGCCACCTGGCTCGCCCGGCGGCTGCACGCGAAGCGTGACTACGACGAGGAGATCCCGATGTCGTGGCGCGAGACCGTGGTGATGTGGTGGTCGGGGATGCGGGGCGTGGCGTCCGTGGCGCTGGCACTGGCGATTCCGCTGGAGACGTCGGACGGGGGGCCCTTTCCCGACCGGGACGAGATCGTGTTCATCGCGTTCGGCGTGATCATGGCGACGTTGGTGTTGCAGGGGCTGACGCTGCCGTGGCTCGTACGGCGGTTGGGGGTGCGGGCGGACGAGGGCGCCGAGAAGGAGTTCGAGAAGGTGCTGGCCGTGCGGGCCGCGAAGGCGGCGAAGCGGCGGCTGAAGGAGATCGAGGACGAGGAGGAACTCCCGGAGGAGATGGCCGAGCGGTTGCTGCGGCGGGCCTTCGAGATCGGGGTGCGGATCAGTCCCGACGTGGCGGAGGAGGAACGGCGGGCAGGGCACGAGCAGCGGGTGCGGTGGCTGCGGAGGATGCGGCGGATCCAGGGGGAGATGCTGAGTGCTGCCCGGCACGAGGTGCTGGCCGCGCGGAGTGAGCCGGGCGCGGACCCCGAGGTGGTGGACCGCGTGCTGCGGCATCTGGATGTGCGGAGCCTGCGGTGACCGGGTGATCCGTTTCGTAGGGTCGGGGTATGGCACGCAATGTGGTGATCAGTGGTGGCGGTACGGGAATCGGGCTCGCGGCGGCGCGGGCGTTCGCCGAGAGCGGGGATCGGGTCCTGCTGCTCGGGCGGCGGGCCGAGGTGTTGGAGAAGGCGGGGGTGGACCGGGCCCTCACGTACGCGGCGGACCTCGCCGACACGGAGAGCGTGCGGTCAGTCGCCGAGTTCGTCGGGCGTGAGTTCGGGACCGTGGACGTGCTGATCCACAGTGCCGGCGGCAACGGCGGGCTGGAGCCCGCGGCGGAGGGGGACGATCCGCTCGACGCCGTCGCGCACGACTGGCAGGTCAATTTCCGGCTCAACACGCTGACCGCCGTACTGCTCACGGAGGCGCTGCGGGAGCGGCTCGCCTCGCCCGGCGGGCGGGTGCTGTTCCTGTCGTCCATCGCCGCGTACCGGGGCTCGGGAAGCGGGGCGTACGCCGCGTCCAAGGCGGCGCTGCATCCGTACGCGTTCGACCTGGCGCGGGAGTTGGGGCCCCGGGGGATCACGGTGAACGTCGTGGCGCCGGGGTACATCGAGGACACCGAGTTCTTCGGCGGGGCGATACAGGAGGCCCGGCGGGCCCGGCTCGTGGCCGAGACGTCCACGGGCCGGGCCGGCACACCGGCCGACGTCGCCGACACCCTGCACTGGCTCGCCTCACCCGGCGCCGGCCACATCACCGCCCAGGTCCTCCAGGTCAACGGGGGCGCGGAGAGGGGGCACTGAGGGCCAAGCCGGGCGCACCGCGAACGGCGGACGGCGGGTGCCCGCGCTCTCCGCGCAGGCACCCGCCGTGCGTCCCGGTCCGGTCCGTCCACCGGTTCCGGGGGAGCGACGCCGCGCGCCGCTCCCCCGGAATCACCGGCTGCCCGTACGGCTGTCCGTCGTGGCCCCGGCTCTGCCGTGACCCCGCGGCCTCACCTTCCCGTCGACCTCGGTGGCTCATGGACCCGGGACCGGGTGGGGCGCGGGAGGTGGGCGTCGGGACGCGGGTGGGTCGGGGGCAGGACCGCGTCGGCCGTGTTGACCCTCGGGAGGGCGTACGGGTGGGTCTCCGTCAGCCAGCGGATCAGCTGTTCGCGGACCGTGACGCGGACCGTCCACAGGTCGTCCGGGTCCTTGGCGGTGACCAGGGCGCGGACCTCCATCGTCGACGGCGTCGAGTCGGTGACCGTCAGGTCGTAGTGGCGGCCGTCCCACGCCGGGCACTCCCGCAGGATGTCGCGGAGCTTCTCCCGCATCGCGGGCAGCGGAGCGGCGTGGTCGACGTGCAGGAAGACCGTGCCGGTCATCTGGGCGCCGCCGCGCGACCAGTTCTCGAAGGGCTTCGCGGTGAAGTACGACACGGGCATCGTGATCCGGCGCTCGTCCCAGGTCCGCACGGTGAGGAACGTGAGGGTGATCTCGTCGACCGTCCCCCACTCGCCCTCCACGACGACCACGTCCCCGAGGCGCACCATGTCACCGAAGGCGATCTGGAGCCCCGCGAACAGGTTGCTCAGCGTGGACTGCGCGGCGATACCGGCGACGATGCCCAGGAGGCCCGCCGAGGCCAGCAGGGAGGCGCCCGCGGCCCGCATCGCCGGGAAGGTCAGCAGCATGGCCGCGGCGGCGACCACACCGACGATCGCCGAGACCACCCGCATGATGAGCGTCACCTGGGTCCGCACCCGGCGCACCCGGGCCGGATCGCGGTGGACGCGGGCGTACCTGCTGTACGAGGTCTCCACCACCGCCGCGGCGATACGGATCACCAGCCAGGCCGTGGCGCCGATCAGCACCAGCGTCAGGGCGCGGCCGATCGTGGTCCGGTGCTGCTCCAGCAGCTGCGCCTCGTCGTAGGCCGCTCTGAGGAAGGCCGCGCACAGGACCAGCTGGTAGGGGATGCGGCCGCGGCGCAGCAGGCCCCACAGAGGTGTCTCGTGGTGCCGCTGGTCCGCCTTGCGCAGCAGAAGGTCGGTGGTCCAGCCGATGACGAGTGTCAGGACGACCGAACCACCGATGACGATCAGTGGGCGGAGTAGGTTCTCCATGCCTTCGAACGTAACCGCCCCCGCGGGGTCATGAACATGTGACTTCGGCCGCGCTCGGGGTACGGGGCCGCGAGCCGCTGTCGTACCCGGCTGGCACCATGGCCCCATGAACATCATGCTGTTCCACTCGACCTACGGCCTGCGACCAGCGGTCCACCGGGCCGCGGACCGGTTGCGGGCCGCCGGGCACGAGGTGTGGACCCCCGACCTCTTCGACGGACGGACCTTCGACACGGTCGAGGAGGGCATGGCCTTCAACGAGGAGCTGGGCAAGGAGGAGTTGCTCAAGCGGGCCGTCCTGGCCGCCGCGCCCTACTCGGAGCGAGGGCTCGTCTACGCCGGGTTCTCCCTCGGCGCCGCCACCGCGCAGACCCTGGCCCTGGGCGACGCCAAGGCCCGCGGGCTGCTGCTCCTGCACGGCACGTCGGACATCGCGGCCACCGCGTCCGTCGACGGCCTGCCCGTGCAGCTCCACGTGGCCGAGCCCGACGCGTTCGAGACGGACGACTGGCTGAGCGCCTGGTACCTGCAGATGCGCAAGGCCGGCGCCGACGTGGAGGTCTACCGCTACGCCGGCGCGGGCCACCTCTACACCGACTCCGACCTGCCCGACTACGACGAGGAGGCCGCCGAGGCCACCTGGCGGGTGGCACTCGGCTTCCTCGAAACCCTCTGACGGCCGGAGCGCGCCCGGAGGCCCCGGGGTGCGGGCGGACCACACCGGCTACACCGGGTCGTACGTCCGCTCCACCTTCTGCGTCCCGCTGCGCGTCCGGTACGAGCGCGCCCACGACGACCGCGCGTCGGGCTTCGTCCGGTCGGACAGGACGTAGAAGTCCATCTGCGCCCGCGCGGCGGTGATGTCGAGGACTCCGTAGCCGTGCCGGTCGGTGTCGACCCAGTGGACGTGCCGGTTGGCGGCGCGGATCAGGGGGGAGGCCACCGCGGAGACGGTGCCCTCGGGGACCTTCACGAGGTCGTCGAGGTTGTCCGAGGTCACCGAGGTGACGACGAACTCCGTGGCCGCGGACGCCGACAGGGGGTAGGTACCGGCGTTGACGGGCACGTCGTTGGCCCAGGCCATGTGGATGTCGCCGGTGAGGAAGACCGTGTTGCGGATGGCGTTCTCCCGCAGGTGGGCGAGGAGTTCACGGCGGTCGTCGGTGTAGCCGTCCCACTGGTCGGGGTTGAGGGCGAGGCCCTCCTTCGGCAGACCGAGCAGCTCCGTCAGCGGTCCGAGCAGATCGGCGGTGAGGTTGCCGAGCGCGAACGGGGCGATCATCACCGAGTTGCCGACCAGCCGCCAGGTCGTGTCGGAGGACTTCAGCCCCGTCTTCAGCCAGTCGAGTTGGGCCCGGCCCGTCAGCGTACGGTTCGGGTCGTCGACCTGGCCGTTGCCCACGCCCACCTGCTGGGAGCGGTAGGAGCGCAGGTCGAGCAGCGAGAGGTCGGCGAGCTTGCCGAAGCGCAGCCGACGGTAGGTGGTGCCGGCGATCGCCGGACGCACCGGCATCCACTCGAAGTACGCCCGCTTGGCCGCCGACTGACGGGCCGCCCAGGAGCCCTCCGTGCCCTCGGTGTGGTTCTCGGCGCCGCCCGCCCAGGCGTCGTTGGCGATCTCGTGGTCGTCCCAGATGGCGATGACCGGTGCGACCGCGTGCAGGGCCTGGAGGTCGGGGTCCGTCTTGTAACGGGCGTGCCGGACGCGGTAGTCGGCGAGGGAGACGATCTCGTGGGTCGGCGCGTGCGGTCGGACGACCTTGCCGCGGGTGGCGTACTGGCCGGTGCCGTACTCGTAGATGTAGTCGCCGAGGTGGATCCAGGCGTCCAGGTCGCCGCGGGCGGCCAGATGGCGGTAGGCGGCGAAGTGGCCGCCCTCCCAGTTGGCGCAGGAGACGACTCCGAAGCGCAGCCCCGCCGGGGCGGCGTCGGCGGCGGGGGCCGTGCGGGTGCGGGCGGCGGGCGAGTCGGTGCCGCCGGCCGAGAAGCGGAACCAGTAGTCGGTGGCCGGGGCGAGACCGCGGACGTCCGCCTTCACGGTGTGGTCGGAGTCGGCGGTCGCGGTGACCGAACCTTTGGCCACGATCGTCGTGAACGCCTTGTCCAGAGCGACGGTCCAGCCGACCTCGACGTCCGGGCCCAGCCCCGAGCCGGGTATGGCCTCCGGGGTGGGTGTCACGCGGGTCCACAGCAGGACACCGTCGGGCAGCGGATCGCCGGAGGCGACACCGTGCAGGAACGCGGGGGCGTCGGCGGCGCTCGCGGGGAACGCGGCGGTCAGCGGGGCCGCGAGGACGGCGCCCGCGGCGGCCGCCTTGACGACCGTACGGCGGCGCGGGGCGGAGGAGGAGAGGCCCGGCTGAGCGGGCGACATGCCCCTGGGGTCGGCGGGGACACCGGAGTTGGAGTGAGATCTGCGACTGGTCACGGCGGATGAGATTACTGATCAGTAGCGGTTTGGGTAAGGCGTATGACGTGAAATCCGCTCAATGTTCAGATCGCGGTGCCCTGTTGGTCGGTGGTCTGCCCGGTCACCGTCCGTCGGCGTACCTGCGGGCCAGGGCGATCAGCGCGGCCCGGTCGGCGCAGCCGGTGCGGTTGCGCAGACTCGCCAGGTGCTTCTCGACGGTGCGCGGGGAGAGGAAGAGATGCTCGGCGATCTCCTGGTTGCCGAAGCGGCGGCCGAGCAGCCGGAGCACCTCGTACTCCCGGGCCGTCACCCCCGTCCGCCGCAGTTCCGCCGGGATCGTGTCGTGGCCCTGGCGGCGCCGGGGCACGGCGGAGCCCGCGTCCCGCAGCAGCGCGCGGCACGCAGCCGACACGCGGGTGGTACCCCGGTCGTGGAAGAACTGCTCGGCGGAGCGCAGCCATTCGACCGGCCGGCCCCAGCCGTCGGCGAGGGCCGCCCCGGCGCCCAGACGCAGACACAGGTGGGCGGCGAGGGGAATGGACTCGGTCCCGACCAGGGCCTCCTCCGCGGACTTCGCGGCCTCGGCGGCCCGGCCCTCACGACCCAGCAGCACGGCACGGGACCAGCCGACGAAGGGCCGGTCCCAGTGGACCTGGGCGAGCCGGTCCGTGCCGGGACCCTCCAGCTCCGCCCAGCCGACCGTGCCCTTCAGGGTGCGCAGCAGCAGATACGGCCCCAGGAAGCCGCCGACCCCGCGGGTGCTGGGCAGCGCCCGCATGACGTGGTCCGCCTCCGTGAACTCGGCCAGCGCCCGGTCGTGTTCCTCCCGCATCAGGGAGCAGATGCCCTGGGCCCAGCCCCACACGGAGGTGTCGTAGCCCCAGACGGCCCCCGCGCTCCGGCCGGCCAGCGCGTTCCGCAGGGCGTCCAGGGCGCTCTGGAGACGCTCGCGTTCACCGAGCGCGGCGGCGACGACGCCGTCCACGCCGACCCCGATCAGCTCCACCTCGCGCAGCCGCAGCCGCCGGGCCGTCTCCCGCAGCCGCCGGGCGGACCCCACCGCCCGATCCTGTTCGTCGCGCAGCACATGGGCGAGCGTCAGATGCATGTCGGCCCAGGCCGTCATGAGGGTCGCGCCCGTCTCCTCGGCCGCCCGCCGCGCGGCCGTCAGACGGTCCGTGCCGGTGAACCGGAGCCGGTCGAGCACACCGAGTTCCAGCAGACCGCGGATGCGCCACACCGGCAGGGAATGGGCCTCGGCCGTCGCCACCAGGCGGGTGAACGTCTCCTCCGCCTCGGCGAGGCTCTGGGGCCGCAGACAGTAGCCGAGCATGTTCAGCGCCTTGCAGCTCACCTCCGGCAGTCCGACCGCCTCGGCGGTGGCGACGGCTCCCTCGGCGAGGGCGCGGGCGGACTCCAACCGGTCGGGGCGCCGGGAGTTGAGGACCAGGTGGGCGGCGACCGCGTCCAGGGAGGCGCGCGAACCGGGGTCCGGGTCGTCGCCGAGCAGTTCCCTCGCCCGCCGTACGGTGGCCAGGCCCTCCTCCCACTGCTGTGCCGTGGCCGCGGCCCTGGCCCGGGTCACGAAGCCCGCCACCCGCCGGGTGTTCGGCGCGCCCGACGCGGTCAGTACGTCGTCCAGCCGGTCCCCGAGCTCCGGTACGCGCCGGACGTCACCGGTGAGGACCAGGGTGCGGAGCAGTTCCTCCAGCAGCCCGGCCACGGCCTCGGGCGGGGTGTCCGGGGCGCCCGAGGTCAACTCCAGGCCCCGGTCGAGGAGTTCCACCGCGGTCAGCAGCGCGCCGCGCGCGACGGCCTGCCGCCCGGCCCGGGTGAGCAGGACGGCCGCCCGTGCCCGCCGGCCACCGGCGACACACAATTCGGCGGCCAGTCGGTCGAGATCGTCCCCGGCCTCCCCACCGATGAGCCCGTGCGGCTCGTGCGGAACGCCCTCGCGCCGCGTCCGGGCGTGCCATGCGTCCTCGTGCCGCGTGCCGGTGTGCCATGCGTCCTCGTGCCGCGTCCCGGTGTGGCGCGCGTCCTCGTGCCGCGTCCGGGCGTGTCGTGCGCTCTCGTGTCGTGTTGCGGCGTGTCGGGTGCCCTCGTCGTCCGGGCCCTCGTGCCGTGCGCCCTCGTGCTCGGTGTCCCCGTACCGCGTGTCCGCGTGGCGGGTGCCCTGGTACCGCGTGTCCGTATGGGGCGGGCCCTCGTCCTCCGTGCGCCCCGAAGCGCCCGGCAGCCGTCCCGCCGCGTCCCGTACCGACTCGATCACGTCGGCGGCGGCGAGGCAGAGGGCGGCTCGTTCGGTCGGCAGGAGGCGGTGGGCGATCGCGTCGGCGGTCAGCGCGTGGCGGAAGGCGTGCCAGCCGGGCTCGCCCGACGTGGAGCCGCCGGAGACCAGGTCGGCGTGGGCCGCGTGGCGGAGGTGGGTGAGCGCGGTGGCGCGGTCGAGGCCGGCGACACGCGCCGCGATGTCCACCGGGAACCGTCTGCCGAGGACCGCCGCCGCCTCCAGGAGGGCCACACCGGGCGCCGCCAGCCGGTCCACGCGTTGCAGGACGGCGGCGGCGACGGTCGCCGGGACCCCGGCGTCCAGGGAACCGGTGACCGTCCAGCCGGAGGCGCCGTCCCGGACGAGGCTGCCGCCGTCGACCATGGCGCGCAGGAGTTCCTCCACCACGAACGGGACGCCCTCGGAGACCGCGTGCAACCGCTCCAGCACGGCCGCGGGCACCTCGTCGGCGTCGCCGTGACCGAGACAGCGGGCGGCCAGCTCGGCGGTGCCGGCCGGCCCGAGACGAGCGAGCCGCAGCGAACGGGCGGTGCGGCGGGACGCGGCGGCCTCGGCCAGGTCGAGGGCGGGACCGGGCTCGCCGCGCAACGTGGCCAGCAGGACGGCCCGTTGGCCGGTGAGGTTGTCGGCCAGGTAGTCGACGATGGCGAGGGTGTCGGCGTCCGCGTCGTGCAGGTCCTCCAGCACCAGCACACAGCCGCCGTCGCGGCCCAGCACCGCCAGGAGCCTCAACACGGCCTCGGCGTAACCGACCAGGGGCGCCCCGTCCTCCGGCGCCAGCCCGCACAGCCGGGACAGCAGCGGTTCGTAGAGGCCGAGGTCACCGTCCGAGGGAGCGCCCTCCCCGCGCAGCGCGGAGAACACGGCCTCCGCGAGCGGGCGCAGCGGCACGGCGCGCCCGGCGGACGCCGCCCGCCCGCGCAGTACGCGTGCTCCGGCGAGCGCCGCGGCGGACGCGGCCTCCTCGACGAGCCGGGACTTGCCGATGCCGGGCTCGCCGAGCACGAACACCGACGCGCCGCGCCCCTCGCGGGCCGCCCGTACGGCGGCGGTCAGTAGGTCCCGCTCCGCCTCCCTGCCGACCAGCGCGGGCGCCGACAGTGATGAGAACGACGACACCTCAAGGCTCCCTGCGCCGCGTCGAATACGCCTTCGAGGCGTACAGGTTAGTACCCGTCTTCACAGGGGCCGCACAACTATATGGGGGATCTTCCCCGATGGCCGGGGGCCCGGCGCCGGGGCACGCTTCCTACCGGCAGGGCAGGGGGACAGGGCATGACCCGGGGGGAACATGCCCTGCCTGCCGCTTCAACCGTCGTGCTGGGAGGTCGTCATGCAGGGTGCCCGGATGTGGGCCGTCGCCGGGGTGCTGGGCGTGGCCCTGTGCGGGTGTTCGTCGTCCACCGGGTCCACGGGAGCGGGCAGCGGCGGCGGGTCGTCGTCGGGCGGGGCCGCGACGGACACGCCCGAGGTGCCGGTGACCACCCAGGACCTGGAGCGGGTCTGCTCCGACGGGCTCGGCTTCAAGGGACTGCCGGCCTACGACCGAGCGAAGAAGTCCGTGCACCCGGCGCAGCTCATGCGCAGCGACGGCGACGACGACGGCTGGACGAGCAGCGTGCCCTCGGACGGCGACTTCCCCAAGGGCTGGTTCCTCGACTACATGGACAAGCCGGAGAAGGCCGAACTGGTCGTCTGCGTCGAGCGCACCAAGGCCACCGCGACCGGCAAGGTGTGCGACATGGAGGCCGACGGCAAGCCGCTGAAGATCAAGACGTACAACACCACGTACCGGCTGCGGGTGGTCGAGGCGCGCACCGGCAAGGAGCAGTACACCTACACCGGCAAGGCCGAGTCCGACGAGTGCCCGTACTACATCCTCACCTCGAAGGGCGAGGACGCGAACAAGTACTACAACGAGGTGCGCCCCGAGGACTACCGCAAGCGCGTCAAGCCGTACATCGCCCCGTAGCGCGGCCGGCCGGCCTGCGGCGGGCCCTCCGACGCGCCCTTCGCCGGGTACTCTGCCGCGCCTTCTGCCTCCGCCGGCGCCGTGCCGCGGGCGGGCCGTGCGGGCGGGTGTTCCTGGCGGCCTCCGGGAACACCCGCCCGCCCCACGGCGGACGGCGCGGACGCCGGCGTTACCTGGTGACGCCCGCGTCCTTCAGGGACTTCTCCCAGTCGGCGACCGAGGACGGGTTGCCGACCGTCTTGTCGTTGATCTTGATGGTGGGGGTCGACTGGACGCCCTTGGCGTCGTCGAAGGACTTGCTCATCCTCATCGCCCAGGCGTCGTAGGTGCCCTTCTCCACGGCGTCCTGGAACTTCTTGTTGTTCTTCAGCGCGTCCACCGTGTTCGCCACCTTGATCAGGTAGCTGTCGTCGGCGAACTTGTCGGTCGTCTCCTCCGGGTGGTACTTCGCGGAGTACAGCGCGGCCTTGTAGTCGAGGAACGCCTCGGGGCTGACGTTCAGCGCGGCGCCCAGCGCGCTCAGCGCGTTCTTCGAGCCCTCGCCGCTGAGCCTGTCGTCGAGGAAGGTGCCGAGGGTGAAGGACAGCTTGTAGTCGCCGTCCTCCATGCCCTTGTCGACCGTCTCACCGACCGTCTGCTCGAACTGGGCGCAGGCGGGGCAGCGCGGGTCCTCGTACAGGTGGACCACGTTGTCGGTCTTGGAGTCGCCGATCACGACGGTGGCGCCGTTCTCGCCCGAGGTGTTGGCGGGCTTCACCACCGTGGCCTCGGCGGCGGCCTCCCACTTGGTGGGCTTGCCGGTCTGCACGACGGCGTAGCCGATACCGCCGGCCGCCGCGAGGACCGCGACGACCGAGGCCGCCACGATCGCCTGCCGCCTGACCTTCGCGCGCTTGGCCTGACGCTCGCGCTCCAGGCGCAGCCGCTCGCGCGCCGCCGACTTCGCCGTCTGGCTGTTCCGCTTGCTCATGTGGGTGAACTCCCTGGAAAAAAACGCGCACACGTCGGTGTGCGGGATACGTGGATGGACTGCTCGTGCTGGGCGGCGCTCGGGAGCCCGTGGCTCACCGAACGCCCGGAGGGGTCACGCGAAGGTGACCGAGCACGGCGGTCCGCGCCGCCCCAGGGAGTGGGCGAGGAGAAGGGTGCGGGCGGTGGACCCGCGGTGCGCGGTGCGCGTCGGCCGCTGCTTCACCGGGGACCACCGCGGCGTGAGCGCGGCGACCGCGAGGAGCAGGGGCCGGAAACCGGCGGCCACGGCGGCGCCGAGGAGCTGGGCCAGCGCCCGCTCGCCCCGGCGCAGCCAGGCGGCGGCCAGCAGCCCCACACCGATGTGCGCGGCGAGCAGCAGCCAGGCGGCGGCCGGTCCCGCGCCCGACAGCAGCGCGGCCGCCTGGTCGGAGTCACCGGTGACGCGCGCCAGCGGGGCGCCGACGCCTCCGGCGCACAGCACGTCCAGACCGACCTGGCGCAGCGGACCGGTGACCGGTCCGCCCGCCTCGCCGTAACAGGCGTGCTGACCCGTCGTGAACACCGTGTCCGCCGCCAGCTCCAGCGGGATCAGCACGGCGGCGATCCGTCCGAAGCCGCGCTCACGGCGGCCCGCCAGCGCGTACGCCACGACATAGACGGCGGCGGTGATCGCGGCCACGGCGACCAGCGGGAGCGGGGCCCGGGACAGCAGGACGTGCGACGCGGTGCTGAGCGTCACGACGAGTGCCGTGAACAGCGCCGCGCGCACGGCTCTGAGATGCGTCCCGGATATGTCCATACCGCTGGAGAGTGTCCCACGGACCCCCGTAAGGGAGCCCTAAAGGATGCCTGTGCACTCCCTTACAGGCACGGCATCCGGCCGGTCACAGACCCGGGATCCGGCCATTGCGGAACAGGTCCACGAAGATCTGGTGGTCCGTACGCGCGCGTGCGCCGTAGCGGTGGGCGAAGTCCACCAGCAGGGGAGCGAAGCCCGCCTCGTCGGCGGCGATCGCCGCGTCGATGGCCCGCTCCGTGGAGAACGGCACCAGGGACTGGCCGGAGAGGTCGTCGGCCGCCGCGTGCATCGTCGCCGTGGCCCGGCCGAGGTCGGCGACGACCGCCGCGACCTCCTCCGGGTCGTCGATGTCGCCCCAGTCCAGGTCCACCGCGTACGGCGACACCTCGGCGACCAGCTGGCCCGCGCCGTCCAGTTCCGTCCAGCCGAGCCACGGGTCGGCGTGCGCCTGGAGGGCGCGCTGGGAGATCACCGTGCGGTGGCCCTCGTGCTGGAAGTAGTCCTGGATGCGCTCGTCGGTGATGTGGCGGGAGACGGCCGGGGTCTGGGCCTGCTTGATGTAGATCACCACATCGTTCTCCAGGGCGTCGGTGGCGCCCTCCAGCAGGATGTTGTACGACGGCAGCCCCGCCGAGCCGATGCCGATGCCCCGGCGGCCCACGACGTCCTTCACCCGGTACGAGTCGGGGCGGGTCAGGGAGGACTCCGGGAGCGTCTCCAGATAGCCGTCGAAGGCCGCCAGCACCTTGTAGCGCGTGGCCGCGTCCAGCTCGATGGAGCCGCCGCCGGGCGCGAAACGGCGCTCGAAGTCACGGATCTCGGTCATCGAGTCGAGCAGCCCGAAACGCGTCAGCGACCGCGCGTCCCGCAGCGCCCCGAGCAGCGGGCCCTGCGCGGTGTCCAGGGTGAACGGCGGCACCTCGTCCCGCTTGGCGCCCGCCGCGACCGCGTGGATCCGCTCGCGGTAGGCGGCCGCGTACACGTTCACCAGGTCCGTGATCTGCTCGTCGCTGAACGCCTTCGCGTACCCGATGAGCGCCACCGAGGCGGCGAAGCGCTTCAGGTCCCAGGTGAAGGGGCCGACATAGGCCTCGTCGAAGTCGTTCACATTGAAGATCAGACGGCCCGTGGAGTCCATGTACGTGCCGAAGTTCTCCGCGTGCAGGTCGCCGTGGATCCACACGCGCGAGGTGCGCTCGTCCAGGTAGGGGCCGCAGTCGCCGTCCCCGCCGCCCCAGCCGGAGTTCGCCTCGCTCAGGTCGTGGTAGAAGAGGCACGCCGTACCCCGGTAGAACGCGAAGGCCGAGGCCGCCATCTTCCGGAACTTGACGCGGAACGCGGCCGGGTCGGCGGCCAGGAGCCGGCCGAAGGCGGTGTCGAAGACGGCGAGGATCTCCTCGCCGCGTCGCTCGTCGCTGAGCTGCGGAACCGACATCGCTGGGTGCCTCCTGGTACATGAGGAATGGGACGGCTGGTCCGTCCCCTGGGCAACGTCCGGGGGTGCGCGGGAGTGCCCGCGACTCCTTCACGAAAGGTACGGGGGAGAGCCCTCGCCGTGTCAGTGCCGAGGCATAGACTTCGACGCTGTCCCCCAGACTGTCCGCAGCCCGTCGGGGACCCGTCGTCGCCCTGTCGTCCGCAGTTCTCCCTGGAGGCCGAAGCCGTGTCAAAGCCGCCGTTCACGCACCTGCACGTCCACACCCAGTACTCGCTGCTGGACGGTGCCGCGCGGCTCAAGGACATGTTCAACGCGTGCAACGAGATGGGCATGACCCACATCGCGATGTCCGACCACGGCAACCTCCACGGCGCGTACGACTTCTTCCACTCCGCGCAGAAGGCCGGGATCACCCCGATCATCGGCATCGAGGCCTATGTCGCCCCCGAGTCCCGGCGGAACAAGCGGAAGATCCAGTGGGGCCAGCCGCACCAGAAGCGCGACGACGTCTCCGGTTCCGGTGGTTACACCCACAAGACGATGTGGGCGGTGAACTCGACGGGCCTGCACAACCTCTTCCGCCTCTCCTCGGACGCCTACGCCGAGGGCTGGCTGCAGAAGTGGCCCCGTATGGACAAGGAGACCATCTCCAAGTGGTCCGAGGGGATCGTCGCCTCCACCGGCTGCCCCTCCGGTGAGCTCCAGACCCGGCTGCGCCTCGGCCAGTACGACGAGGCGCTGAAGGCGGCCGCCGAGTACCAGGACATCTTCGGCAAGGACCGGTACTTCCTGGAGCTGATGGACCACGGCATCGAGATCGAGCACCGGGTCCGTGACGGCCTGCTGGAGATCGGCAAGAAGCTCGGCATCCCCCCGCTGGTCACCAACGACTCGCACTACACCTACGCCCACGAGGCGACCGCGCACGACGCCCTGCTGTGCATCCAGACCGGCAAGAACCTCTCCGACCCGGACCGCTTCAAGTTCGACGGCACCGGCTACTACCTGAAGTCCACGGACGAGATGTACGCCATCGACTCCTCGGACGCCTGGCAGGAGGGCTGCGCCAACACCCTGCTGATCGCCGAGATGGTCGACACCAAGGGCATGTTCGAAAAGCGCGACCTGATGCCCAAGTTCGACATCCCCGAGGGGTACACGGAGGTCAGCTGGTTCCGCGAGGAGACCATGCGCGGCATGCACCGCCGGTTCCCGGACGGCATCCCGGACGACCGCATGAAGCAGGTCGAGTACGAGATGGACACCATCATCTCGATGGGCTTCCCGGGCTACTTCCTCGTGGTCGCCGACTTCATCATGTGGGCCAAGAAGCAGGGCATCGCGGTCGGCCCCGGCCGAGGCTCCGCGGCCGGTTCGATCGTCGCCTACGCCCTCGGCATCACCGACCTCGACCCCATCCCGCACGGCCTGATCTTCGAGCGGTTCCTCAACCCCGAGCGCATCTCGATGCCCGATGTCGACATCGACTTCGACGAGCGCAGGCGCGTCGAGGTGATCCGGTACGTGACCGAGAAGTACGGCGCCGACAAGGTCGCCATGATCGGCACGTACGGCACCATCAAGGCGAAGAACGCGATCAAGGACTCCGCGCGCGTGCTGGGCTACCCGTACGCGATGGGCGACCGCATCACCAAGGCCATGCCCGCCGACGTCCTCGGCAAGGGCATCCCGCTCTCCGGCATCACCGACCCCAGCCACCCCCGCTACAGCGAGGCCGGCGAGGTCCGCGGGATGTACGAGAACGAACCGGACGTGAAGAAGGTCATCGACACCGCCCGCGGTGTGGAGGGTTTGGTCCGGCAGATGGGTGTGCACGCCGCCGGCGTGATCATGTCCAGCGAGACCATCACCGAGCACGTCCCCGTCTGGGTCAGGCACACCGACGGCGTGACCATCACCCAGTGGGACTACCCGAGCTGCGAGTCGCTCGGCCTGCTGAAGATGGACTTCCTCGGCCTGCGCAACCTGACGATCATGGACGACGCCGTCAAGATGGTGAAGTCCAACAAGGGCATCGACATCGACCTGCTGTCGCTGCCGCTGGACGACCCCACGACCTTCGAACTGCTCCAGCGCGGCGACACCCTGGGCGTCTTCCAGTTCGACGGCGGCCCCATGCGCTCCCTGCTGCGCCTGATGAAGCCCGACAACTTCGAAGACATCTCCGCCGTGTCGGCCCTGTACCGCCCGGGCCCGATGGGCATGAACTCCCACACGAACTACGCGCTGCGCAAGAACGGGCAGCAGGAGATCACGCCGATCCACCCCGAGCTCGAGGCGCCGCTCAAGGAGGTGCTGGACGTCACCTACGGCCTCATCGTCTACCAGGAGCAGGTGCAGAAGGCCGCCCAGATCATCGCCGGCTACTCGCTCGGCGAGGCCGACATCCTCCGCCGCGTCATGGGCAAGAAGAAGCCCGACGAGCTGGCGAAGAACTTCACCATCTTCCAGTCCGGCGCCCAGAAGAACGGCTACAGCGACGAGGCCATCCAGGCCCTGTGGGACGTGCTGGTCCCCTTCGCCGGCTACGCCTTCAACAAGGCGCACTCCGCCGCGTACGGACTGGTCTCCTACTGGACCGCCTACCTCAAGGCGAACCACCCGGCCGAGTACATGGCCGCGCTCCTCACCTCGGTCAAGGACGACAAGGACAAGTCCGCGATCTACCTGAACGAGTGCCGGCGCATGGGCATCAAGGTGCTCCCGCCCAACGTCAACGAGTCGGTGCACAACTTCGCCGCCCAGGGCGACGACGTGATCCTGTTCGGCCTGGAGGCCGTGCGCAACGTCGGCACCAACGTGGTCGACGCGATCATCCGCTCCCGCAAGGCGAAGGGGAAGTACGCCTCCTTCCCCGACTACCTGGACAAGGTCGAGGCCGCCGCCTGCAACAAGCGCACCACGGAATCGCTGATCAAGGCCGGTGCCTTCGACACCCTCGGCCACACCCGCAAGGGCCTCACCGCCCAGTTCGAACCCATGATCGACAACGTGGTGGCGGTCAAGCGCAAGGAGGCCGAGGGCCAGTTCGACCTCTTCGGCGGCATGGGTGAGGAGCAGAGCAGCGAGCCCGGCTTCGGACTCGACGTCCAGTTCACCGACGACGAGTGGGACAAGGCCTACCTCCTCGCCCAGGAGCGGGAGATGCTCGGCCTCTATGTCTCCGACCACCCGCTGTTCGGCCTGGAGCACGTGCTGTCCGACAAGGCCGACGCGGGCATCGCCCAGCTCACCGGCGGTGAGCACGCGGACGGCGCGGTGGTCACCATCGGCGGCATCATCTCCGGCCTCCAGCGCAAGATGACCAAGCAGGGCAACGCCTGGGCCATCGCCACCGTCGAGGACCTCGCCGGCTCCATCGAATGCATGTTCTTCCCGGCGACCTATCAGCTCGTCTCGACCCAGCTCGTCGAGGACGCCGTCGTCTTCGTCAAGGGCCGTCTCGACAAGCGCGAGGACGTCCCCCGGCTCGTCGCGATGGAGCTCCAGGTCCCCGACCTGTCCAACGCCGGCACCAACGCGCCCGTGATCCTCACCATCCCCGCCACCCGGGTGACCCCGCCCATGGTCAGCCGGCTCGGCGAGATCCTCACCCACCACAAGGGCGAGAGCGAGGTGCGCATCCGGCTCCAGGGGCCCACCAAGACCACGGTGCTCCGCCTCGACCGACACCGGGTGAAGCCGGACCCGGCCCTCTTCGGTGACCTGAAGGTACTGCTCGGTCCGTCCTGCCTGGCCGGCTGAGTCCGCCCCGGCGGACCCCAGGGGCGTGAGCGCGCGAGGGGCGCATCCGGAGTTCCGGATGCGCCCCTCGGTGCCATGGGGCTGCGATCAGCCCGTCACACGGATGTCAGTTGTGGCCGAAGCGCTTCTGCCGGCCCTTGCGGGCCATGTCGCCGGGGGTCACCGAGGCGACAGGCTGGTCGGCGCCCGACTCCATGGAGGACGGCTGTACCTCCTGCTGACCACGCTCGGACTGGGGCTGCTTACGGTCCTGCTTCTTGTTCTTGGCCATGGTGATCTGCCTCCCGTGGGTGATCTAGGGGCCAGGGCCGCGACCAGATTCACATAGCCCGACACGCCGCGCATGTCAGGGAATCACCGTCCGTGACGACCGTTGTCGGCACCTGCGGTGCGATGCGCGGCGCGACCGGCGCATACGCCACGCCGATGATCCAGTTCCGGCCGTTAACCTCCGCGCGGTCGGGCAGACTCGAAGGAAGCCCTAAGGACACCTCCCGGAAAGAGGGTGGATCGAGTGGACCGCTGCATCGTCCTGGTGGACGCCGGGTATCTGCTCGGCGCGGCCGCCAGCCTCCTCGCCGGGGAACCCTCCCGCTCCCGCATCACCGTCGACCACACGGCCCTCATCCAGGGCCTGCGCGAACGCGCCGAGGCCGACACCGAACGCCCCCTGCTGCGCATCTACTGGTTCGACGGCGCCCCCGACCGCGTACCGCAGCCCGAGCACCGCAGGCTGCGCGTGATGCCCAGGGTGACCGTCCGGCTCGGCGCGCTGACCCGCAGCGACGGGCGCTGGGCGCAGAAGGGCGTGGACGCCGCCATGCACGCCGAGCTGACCGAGCTGGCCCGCAACCGGGCCTGCTCCGACGTCGTCCTCGTCACCGGCGACGGGGATCTCCTGCCGGGCATGATGGCGGCCAAGGAGCACGGCGTCGCCGTGCACCTGTGGGCGGTGCAGGCCGCCGACGGGGACTACAACCAGTCCGAGGACCTGGTCGCCGAGGCCGACGAGCGGCGCGTCCTCGACCGGGCGTGGATCACCAAGGCCGTACGGGCGAAGGACCTCGGCGGGGTCTGCGCGCCGCCTCCCGTGCCCCGCCCGGAGATCGCCGCGATCCTGTCGGCGCCGCTGCCGGAGTCCGCCCTCGCCGCGGCGGAACGGACGGCGCCCGAGCCCGAGCAGGCCCCCGCGGGACGCAACGGGACCGCCGAGCGGGTGCCCGCCGCCAAGGGCGTACCGACGCCGAAGGACCTCGCCGCCCTGCGGGGACCCGGCACGCACCCCGCGCAGCACCCGGCGACCGCCACGCTGCGCTGGTCCTCCGACAAGGGGTGGGTGGACCGGCCCGGTGCCACGGCGGAGCCGCCGGAGGCGGCGGCGATGCCGACGCTGGCGCAGCTGACCACGGCGGAGCAGCGGTGGGCCGACCGTGAGGAGGACATCACCACGGTCGGCGGTGACCCCTTCGAGGTGGGACAGGTGTTCGCCCGGCGGTGGATCTCACGGCTGACCGACCAGTCCCATGTGCAGAAGCTGTCGGCGATGTACCCGCGGGTGCCGCACCGCGTGGACGGGGAGCTGCTGCGGTACGCGGCCCGGTTCGGGCTGCTCGCGCACAAGGACGACCAGATCGACGAGCACGACCGGTACGCCATCCGGGCCGGGTTCTGGCGCGAGATCGATGTGCGGACGGCCACGGAGCACGCACCGGCCGGGGAGTGAGCCCGCGGCACCGCCCGGGCCTGCGCGTTCGCCGGCGGCGACGGGCTCACCGCGGCGTGTCGCCCGGTTCCCCGCGCCCCGGGAGGGGTGCCCCGGAGACGATTCGGTCCCCGGGACCCCGTAGGCTCGTCCCTCGTGAGTACGCGTTCGGCACAGGCGGTTCGGCATGACGGGGATGTCGTGTGTGCCGTGCGGGGCCTCACCAAGACGTATCCGGCGACCCGGGGACGGCGCGGGACGCCGGGAACCCCCGAGGTACGGGCCAACGACGCGGTCGGACTGGAGGTCCGGCGCGGCGAGATCTTCGGACTGCTCGGGCCCAACGGCGCCGGAAAGACCACCCTCGTACGGCAGCTGACCGGGCTCATGCGGCCCGATGACGGCACCGTCGAGATCCTCGGGCACGACATCGTGCGCCACCCGGAGCGGGCCGCGCGCATCCTCGCCTACCTGGGCCAGGAGTCGACCGCGCTCGACGAGCTGACCGTGGCGCTGGCCGCCGAGACCACCGGGCGGCTGCGCGGCCTCGACGTACGGCGGGCGCGCGCCGAGCGGGACGCCGTCCTCGACGAACTCGGGCTGAGCTGCCTCGCCGCACGGCCCCTGAAGAAACTGTCCGGAGGGCAGCGCCGGCTCGCCTGTTTCGCCACCGCGCTGGTGGGCGAGCGCCCGCTGCTCGTGCTGGACGAGCCGACCAGCGGCATGGACCCCGTGGCCCGGCGGTCCGTGTGGGCGGCCGTCGACCGGCGGCGCGCCGAGTCCGGCACCACCGTCCTGCTGGTCACCCACAACGTCATCGAGGCCGAGACCGTCCTCGACCGGGTCGCCGTCCTCGACCAGGGGCGGGTCATCGCCTGCGACACCCCGGCCGGGCTGAAGGAGAAGGTCGCCGGCGAGGTCCGCGTCGACCTGGTGTGGCGCGAGCGGGCCCCGCTGGACGTGCCCGAGGTCGCCGCCCTGCTGCCGAGGGCCGTGGAGTCCGGCCGCCGCTGGACACTGCGGCTCGCCCCGGAGGAGGCGCGCGCGGTGGTGGCCACCGTCACCGGCGGCGCCGCCTTCGTCGCGCTCGACGACTTCACGCTCGCCACACCGAGCCTGGAGGACGTCTACCTGGCGCTCGGCGGCAGCGCGGGCCACGCACAGGGCCTGGTCAAGGCGTGAGGGGCGCGGGCATGGGCCGGACGGCGCCCGGTACCGACGTGAACGCCAGGGCTGCCGCAGCCGTACGAGAATGGGCGACAGCCGAAGCGCGAAGGAGCAGCTCGACGTGAGTGTCGTACCCGCCGAGGCACTGCCGGGCAGTGCCCTGGCAGTCGAGGAGCGTGCGGAGCGGGAGGCCGCCGAGCTGGGGCCCCGCGCCCGGCTGTGGCCCTCCCTCGCCGCCGTGTACCGGGCGCAGCTCTCCCGGGCGCGGGTCGCGCGGATCCCGCTGCTGTTCGTCGCCACCTTCCAGTCGATCGGGATCATGATCTTGATGCGCGGTGTGGTGGACGGCGGAGCCGAGGCGCGGGCCGTCGTCGCCGGATCGTCCGTGCTGGTCGTCGCGTTCGTGGCGCTGAACCTGCTGGCGCAGTACTTCGGGCAGCTGCGCTCCAGTGGCGGCCTCGACCACTACGCGACCCTGCCGGTGCCGCCGGCCGCCGTCGTCCTCGGTGCCGCCGGCGCGTACGCGTCGTTCACCGTGCCGGGCACCGTCGTCACCGCCGTGTTCGGGTGCGTGCTGTTCGGGCTGCCGCTGGCCCACCTGTGGGTGCTCGCCGCGGTGATCCCGCTCGCCGGGGCCGCCCTCGCCGGGCTCGGCGCCGCGCTGGGGCTGCTCGCCCCGCGCCCCGAACTCGCCACCGTCCTCGGTCAGCTCGGCATGTCGGCGGCGCTGCTGCTGGGCGTGCTCCCGGCCGACCGGATGCCCGCCCTGATCCAGTTCGCCCGCGATCTGCTGCCCTCCACCTACGGCGTCGAGGCCTTCGCGCGGACCTTCGGGCCGCACCCCGACTGGGCGTTCGTCCTCGGCGACCTCGCCGTGTGCGCGGGCGTCGGTGTCGTCTCCCTCGCCGTCGCCACCTGGGCGTACCGCAGGGCCGCCGTCCGGTGACGCGCCGCACAGCCGCGCCTGGCACGATGTCAGAGTGACCGCACCGTTTTCTTCGCCTCCGCCGCAGCCGCACCACCAGCCGCCGACCGACCCCTGGGCACCGCCGCCCACCGACGGACACGGTGAGGGACACGGGTGGCACGAGCCGGAGGAGCCGTCCGGGCCCGGGCTGCGGAGAGAGCTGCTGGAGGCCGCCGTCGTCACGGTGGTCATGACGCTGGTCGGCGGGGTGCTGCTCGGAGTGCTGTGGTGGTGGCTCGCCCCGCACGTGCCGCTCGTCTCCGACGGGTCGGCGGTCTACTTCAAGGACACCGAGGGGGAGCAGGCCGTCGGCGTCGACGGAACGTTCACGCTGCTCGCGCTGGGCATGGGCGCGGTGAGCGGGCTCCTCGTCTTCCTCCCGCGCCGACGCGGCGGTGTGCCGCTGGTCGCGGCGCTCGCCGTGGGCGGACTGCTGGGTGCGGTCGTGGCGTGGCGGCTCGGGGTGTGGCTCGGGCCCGGCACGGATGTGGTGGCACGGGCGAAGGAAGCGGGCCGGGGGGTGACGTTCTCGGCGCCGCTGAAGCTGGCGGCCAAGGGGGCGTTGCTGGCGTGGCCGTTGGCGGGGCTGTTGGTGCACCTGGTGTTGACGGGGCTGTTCGGGCCGCGGGATCCGGAGCGGTTCGAGGAGTACGAGGGCGCCAAATGACTCGGGGGTGCGCGGTTCGTTGGCGGCTGCGGGTGCGTGGGGGTTGTTCGCGCAGTTCCCCGCGCCCCTGAGAAGCGACCGGGGCTGCGCACCGTGCTTTTCCCATGAAGGGCGGGCCGCAGGCCCGTTCCCTTCAGGGGCGCGGGGAACTGCGCGAGAAACCACGAACCACCCGCAGTCGCCCAACCGCACCCGCCCCCGAGCTACCAGGCGCCCGAAGCCCTCGCGATCGGCGCCGTCGTCGCCCCCGTCAACGCCGCCAGATCCCCCGGCGCCAGCTCGACCTCCAGCCCCCGGCGGCCCGCCGAGACGCAGATCGTGGTGTGGCCGGAGGCCGACTCGTCCAGGACCGTGCGGAGCTTCTTGCGCTGGCCCAGCGGGGAGATGCCCCCGCGGACGTACCCCGTCGTGCGTTCCGCCAGCGTGGGGTCCGCCATCGCCGCCCGCTTCCCGCCGACCGCCGTCGCCAGCGACTTCAGGTCCAGCTGGCCCGCGACCGGCACCACGGCCACGACGAGCGCACCGTCGACGTCCGCGACGAGGGTCTTGAAGACGCGCTCGGGCGGGACGCCCATCGCCTCCGCCGCCTCCTCGCCGTAGGAGGGGTGGGACGGGTCGTGCTCATAGGCGTGGACGGTGAACTCCACGCCCGCCGCCGTCAGCGCCACCGTCGCCGGCGTGCCCCCCGCCTGCTGCTTCTTCGCCTTCTTCGCCATCCCAGCCTGTTCCCGGTAGCCGTGTCCGCGAGCCGTCCTCAGTTGAGGCTCGTCGGACCCCGCGTCAGCTCCGACGCGGGCAACGACGGCAGACTACGGATGATCGCGCTCTCGGCGCGCAGGAGTTTCAGCTCGTCACGCAGCCGGGACGCGGTGTCGGGGGCCTGCAGGAGCCGCTGCTTGGCCGGTGTGTCCAGCATCATGGCCGCGGCGACCAGGTACGACACCACGGCCGGCTCGTCGGGCAGGTCCGCGCCCGTCGACAGCGAGCGCTCCCGCGCCCCCGCCAGACGCTTCTGGTACTGGCGGAAGGCCCGCAGCACGCCCTCGGCGAGCGCGCCCGCCTCGTCGCCGGGTGCCTCCGGCAGCTCCTCCAGGTCCGCCACGAGGAACGGTCCGCTCGTGTCGAGGGAGAGCAGCCGTACCCGGTTCGTGCCGGTGGCGAGCACCTCGAACGTGCCGTTGTCGCGCTCCCTGATGGTGGCCGCGTCGGCGATGCAGCCCACCGTGTGGAACGCCTTGGCAGGGTCGTCGCCGAACCCGGCGGTCGGACCGCGCTCCGGGAGCGCCGTCGGATCCGGCATGCCGGGCGCGCTCGGCGCGACCTCGTGGCCGTCGCGGATGGCGACGACGGCGAAGCGGCGGGGTTCGTCCTCGGGGGTCTTCAGCAACTCGCGCATCATGGCGCGGTAGCGCTCCTCGAAGATGTTCAGAGGAAGCACGAGCCCCGGGTACAACACCGAGTTCAGGGGGAAGAGCGGCAGCCGGACGGTGGTCACGAGGCCAGAGCCTAGTCGCCGTAGGGGCGCGCGCGTTCGCTCGTACTGGTTTGTGACCTTGCCGCGGGACTCCCGGCGCGCTTCTGGGACCGCGTCAGCAGCGGCATCGAGGACGCCACCTCCAGCCGTACCCCGTCCCGTAGTTGGAGGAACTGGCCCAGCGGATCGCCGGAGATCCGGTCCCAGGGGAACGAGGTGGCGTACGGGCCGATCCTGCGCAGTTGCTCCAGGGCGTCCGGCCAGCGTTCGAGACGGACCAGGACGTAGGTGAGGAGGTTGCGGACCTCGGCGGGCCAGGGGTCGCCGGGCTCGTACGCGGCGGAGAGCGCGATGGCGCGGTCCGCCGCCTCGTCCAGCCGGGCGCGCCGCACCTCGGGGCCGCCGCCGTCGACGAGATGGGCGAAGGCCGCCCGGACCGGGAGGGCCTGGACGAGGGAGCCGGGCAGGGCGGCCTCGGCGGCCCGTTCGGCGAAGTCGAAGCACTCCGAGTGCGAGCCGTACCAGGCTGCGGAGAGGTACTTCAGGGCGGAGACATGGCAGCCGTAGTGGTGCGGGGAGCGGGAGACGGCCTCCGCCCACAGCCGTTCGAAGCCGGCGCGGCCGACGCCCGTGCCCCGCGCGTGGTCCAGCGCGATCCGCCACGGCACGGGGTCGCGCGGCTCGCGCTCGGCGGCCGCCATGATCAACGGGCCTGCCTCGCGCAGCAGTTCCACCCTGGCGGGGGAGTGCCAGCCACGGGTCACCGCCAGCTCGGCCCTGACCAGCAGGACGTCCGGGTCGTGCGGGGCGGCGCGCCGCCACTCGTGCAGCCAGGGGTGGCGCGCGCGGGCGAAGGAGGCGAGCCGCAGCGTGTACCGGTCGCGGTTCTCCCACTCCACCGCCTCCCGCGTCGTCGCGAGGAGCCGGGCCGCGGGCGCGTACTCCCCCCGGCCGGCCGCGACCAGCGCGGGCCCGAGCCGCTCGTCGGGGGCGTCGAGCAGCACGTCGTCGTCGGCCGGCAGACCGTCGGCGAGGCCCGAGGTGTGCCGCGCCATCCGTGCCGTGCGCACGAGCGCACGCAGCAGGTCCATGTGGCGCGCCCCCTTAGCGCCCGGCCGGTCCGCTCGGCGGGACCGGTGCTCACCGTTCAGGTACAACGCCTCGACGGTGGTGTCGTGGTCGGTGGTTCGAGGGGAAGACGGAGCGCGGGCGGCTCGGGTTGTGCCTCTTCACAACCTTTTCAGTTCCTGCTCAGCAGCCGTGTGGCGCCGGCGGCGACCGTCGTCGCGAGGATCCAGCCCAGCAGGATCACCACCACCGCGAGCCACTGCCAGCCGCCCCGCAGCTGCCAGTAGCCGACCTGGCCGAGGTCGATCACCGGGAGCAGTAGATCCAGGGCGAACAGGGACGGACTCCAGTGCGGGTGCTCACCGGTCTTCATCGGCGGATGGTCCGCGTGGGAAAAGGCGTACGAGGTGAGCGCCCACAGCAGCGCCATCCAGACGGCGGCCCGTCCCGGCCGGTACCCGTACGCCACCGTCCAGTCCTGCGCGTAGCCCCACAGCTTGGCCGCGAGCGGCAGGTTCTCCCGGCGGTGGCGCTGCTTGGCGAGGAGCACGTCGCGGGCGCCCTCGTCGTCGCCGCTGGCCCGCAGCACGGTCGCGAGCCGCTCGTACGGCTCCGGCTGGTACTCGGGGGTCGCCGCCGCCACCCACTCCAGCCGTCCGGCCAGCGGGAACCGGTCGCGGGGCACGAGGTTCTCGTACTGGAAGCCGCCCATCTGGAGGTTGCCGGGACCGGGCCAGCTGTCCGCCCGGTCGATGAGGACACCGACCCGGGCGCCCGACAGCACGACCTTGCCGCGCTCGGGCCGCTCGCCGAGGAAGCGCAGCTCGGGCACCTGGACCCGGCGCAGGGACAGCTCCTGTTCGTCCGTGAAGGTGAACCTGGCCCGCTCCAGGTCGACGGCGTCCCCGAAACGCCCGTCGTCCAGCCGTATCCCGCCCTGGCACTCGAACCGCTGGACGCGGGTGCCGCGCGCGGGCGTGCTGCCGCTGGTGTACAGCGGATTGCCCACGCCGGCGGGGGTCAGATAGAGAGTGCGCTCGACGGTCAGCTGGGGTGCGTTCAGGGCGAGGCGGCCGTAGGGGTTGGCGAGCCGGCTGCCGCGCAGGCTGAGCGACGCGCCGACGGTCGCCCCGCGCAGGCTCAGCTCCCCGTGCGACTCCAGCATCTCCGCCTGCACGTCCTGGGCGACGCTGAGACCGTCGGCGGACAGGGAGCGGCCGTGCCGGTCGCGGTAGACGACCGCCTGGTTGAGCAGCAGATCGGTGCCGATGTGCGCGTCGGCGAGCCGCACCCCGTTGTGGAAGCGGCAGCGCGGCAGATGCAGATCGCCCTCCGTGTGCAGCCGGGCCGCCTCCAGCCGCGGCACCGAGCAGTCCACCAGCCGGACGGTGGTGAACCGGGCCTCCGGCAGCAGGATCTCCTTCTCGAAGCGGCAGCCCTTCATCTCCACGTACGGCACCACCTGGCCGCCCGCCAGCTCCAGGACGCCCTTGATCTGCACGCCGACCAGCTTGAGCGCGGACACCCGCCCGGCCAGCGCGGGCGGCCCGTCCAGCAGCAGCCAGGCCACGATCCGGGCCCGTACCGTCCGCTCCGGGCCCCAGGGGTGGCCGCCGTGCGGATCGTCCTCGGCGGTGTCGCCGCTGCGGAGGTCGTACACGCTGCCGTTGCGGAACGCCTGCCACATACCGGCCTCGGCGGCGGTGAGGTCGTCCGGGATCTCCCCGTCGTCCCGGATGGCGGCACCCTCGCTCACGGCTGTTCCTTCCTCCGTCTCCGTCACTCGTGTGTATCGCACAACAGTTCATGCTGGTGATGCCCGCTGAGTGACGCCCCGAACGCTAGACGTGAAGAGGATCTTCCGGGTTTCGCCGTGGACGCGTATCAGCCATTGGAACGTGCGGACGGCCGCCGACCGAGGTCTGAGAGAATTGGGCGTGTGATCTCCCGAATCGATCTGCGCGGCGACGCCCTCCCGAAGGGACCCGCCCTGCGCGACCTGCTGCCCCGAGCCGACTTCGACGTCTCGGCCGCCCTGGAGAAGGTGCGTCCGATCTGCGAGGCCGTGCATCATCGCGGGGACGCGGCGCTGATCGACTTCGCCGAGAAGTTCGACGGCGTACGCCTCACCTCCGTGCGGGTCCCGGCGGAGGCCCTCACGGACGCGCTGGACCAGCTCGACCCGGCCGTCCGCGCGGCCCTGGAGGAGTCCATCCGCCGCGCCCGCCTCGTCCACCGCGAGCAGCGCCGCACCACCCACACCACCCAGGTCGTACCCGGCGGCACCGTCACCGAGAAGTGGGTGCCGGTCGAACGCGTCGGCCTCTACGCCCCCGGCGGCCGCTCGGTCTACCCCTCCTCCGTGATCATGAACGTGGTCCCGGCGCAGGAGGCGGGCGTCCCCTCGATCGCGCTGGCCTCGCCCGCGCAGGCCGAGTTCGACGGACTGCCGCACCCCACGATCCTCGCCGCGTGCGCGCTGCTCGGCGTCGACGAGGTGTACGCGGCCGGCGGCGCCACCGCCGTCGCGATGTTCGCGTACGGCACCGAGTCCTGCCCGCCGGCCAACATGGTCACCGGGCCGGGCAACATCTGGGTGGCCGCCGCCAAGCGCTACTTCACCGGCGTCATCGGCATCGACTCCGAGGCCGGCCCCACCGAGATCGCGGTCCTCGCGGACGACACCGCCGACCCGGCGCACGTCGCCGCCGACCTGATCAGCCAGGCCGAGCACGACCCGCTCGCCGCCGCCGTGCTCGTCACCGACTCCGTCGCGCTCGCCGACGCCGTGGAGAAGGAGCTGGGCCCGCAGGTGGAGGCCACCAAGCACATCGAGGACCGGATCCGCCCCGCGCTCGCGGGCCGCCAGTCCGCGATCGTCCTCGTCGACGGCATCGACGAGGGCCTGCGGGTCGTCAACGCCTACGGCGCCGAACACCTGGAGATCCAGACCGCGGACGCGGCGGCCGTCGCCGAACGCGTCGTCAACGCGGGCGCGATCTTCCTCGGACCGTGGGCGCCGGTCTCGCTCGGCGACTACGCGGCGGGCTCCAACCACGTGCTCCCGACCGGCGGCTGCGCCTGCCACTCCTCCGGTCTGTCCGTCCAGTCCTTCCTGCGCGGCATCCACATCGTCGACTACACGCGGGACGCGCTGGCCGAGGTCGCGCACCATGTGGTCACGCTGGCGGAGGCGGAGGACCTGCCCGCCCACGGCGCGGCGATCAAGGCTCGTTTCGGCGGAGCCGAACAGTGGACACGCGGCTGGAAGGTACCTGGTCAGTGAGCTTCGGAATCGACGATCTCCCCGTACGGGACGAACTGCGCGGCAAGAGCCCCTACGGCGCGCCCCAGCTCGACGTCCCCGTACGGCTGAACACCAACGAGAACCCCTACCCCCTGCCCGAGCCGCTGGTGGAGCGGATCGCGGAGCGGGTGCGCGAGGCGGCACGGAACCTCAACCGCTACCCCGACCGGGACGCGGTGGAGCTGCGGACCCGGCTCGCGGAGTACCTGACGCGAACCTCCGGGTTCGCCCTGGACATGACGAACGTCTGGGCGGCCAACGGCTCCAACGAGGTCATCCAGCAGCTGCTGCAGACCTTCGGCGGCCCCGGCCGCACGGCCATCGGTTTCGAGCCGTCGTACTCGATGCACGGGCTCATCGCGCGCGGCACCGGCACCGGCTGGATCTCCGGGCCCCGCGACGACGACTTCACGATCGACCTCGCGGCGGCCGAGCGTGCCATCGCCGAGCACCGCCCCGACGTCGTCTTCGTCACCACGCCCAACAACCCCACGGGCAACGCGGTCCCCCGGGAGACGGTCCTCGCCCTGTACGAGGCGGCCCAGGCGGCCAAGCCGTCCATGGTCGTCGTCGACGAGGCCTACATCGAGTTCAGCCACGGCGACTCCCTGCTGCCGCTGCTCGAAGGACGGCCGAATCTCGTCGTCTCACGCACCATGTCCAAGGCGTTCGGCGCCGCCGGACTCCGCCTCGGCTACCTCGCCGCGCACCCGGCGGTCGTGGACGCGGTCCAGCTCGTACGGCTGCCCTACCACCTCTCCGCCGTCACCCAGGCGACCGCCCTGGCCGCCCTGGAGCACACCGACACCCTCCTCGGCTATGTCGAGCAGCTGAAGGCGGAGCGGGACCGGCTGGTCGCCGAACTGCGCGCCCTCGGCTACGACGTCACCGAGTCCGACGCCAACTTCGTGCAGTTCGGGACGTTCGACGACGCGCACAAGGCGTGGCGGAAGATCCTCGACCGGGGCGTCCTGGTCCGGGACAACGGCGTACCGGGATGGCTGCGGGTGACCGCGGGAACCCCGGCCGAGAACGACGCGTTCCTGGACGCGGTACGTGAACTACTGAGCTGTGTGGGCGACACCCCCACACTCCCGGAGGAGCAGAGCGCATGAACCGCGTTGGACGCGTGGAGCGGGTCACCAAGGAGACGTCGGTCGTCGTCGAGATAAACCTCGACGGGACCGGCCGCACCGAGATCTCCACCGGGGTCGGCTTCTACGACCACATGCTCGACCAGCTCGGCCGCCACGGGCTGTTCGACCTGACCGTGAAGACCGACGGCGACCTGCACATCGACTCCCACCACACCATCGAGGACACCGCCCTCGCGCTGGGCGCCGCCTTCAAGCAGGCCCTCGGCGACAAGGTGGGCATCTACCGCTTCGGCAACTGCACGGTCCCGCTGGACGAGTCCCTCGCCCAGGTCACCGTCGACCTCTCCGGCCGCCCCTACCTCGTGCACACCGAGCCCGAGAAGATGGCGCCGATGATCGGCGAGTACGACACCACGATGACCCGGCACATCCTGGAGTCCTTCGTCGCCCAGGCGCAGATCGCGCTGCACGTGCACGTGCCGTACGGGCGCAACGCCCACCACATCGTCGAGTGCCAGTTCAAGGCGCTGGCCCGCGCCCTGCGCTACGCCTCCGAGCGCGACCCGCGCGCGGCCGGCATCCTGCCCTCCACGAAGGGCGCGCTGTGAACGGCCTCTCGACCATCCTGATCGTCGTCGGTCTGTTCCTGGTCGGCGGGATCATCTCCTTCGTCAAGCAGCAGATGCCGAAGGGCCTGATCGTGCTGCTCTCCATCGCCGCCGCGATGTGCCTCGTCGCGGGCGTCATGAGGCTGGAGGTGTGGAATTGAGCACCGAGAACACCGGGGCGAGGACCACTCCCGCCAAGCGGGTCGTCGTCTTCGACTACGGCTTCGGCAACGTCCGCTCCGCCGAGCGCGCCCTCGCGCGCGCGGGAGCCGACGTCGAGATCACCCGTGACTTCGACACGGCGATGAACGCCGACGGGCTGCTGGTGCCCGGCGTCGGCGCGTTCGCCGCCTGCATGAAGGGGCTGAAGGAGGCGCGCGGCGACTGGATCATCGACCGCAGGCTCGCCGGCGGCCGCCCGGTCATGGGCATCTGCGTCGGCATGCAGATCCTCTTCGCGCGCGGCATCGAGCACGGCGTGGAGACCGAGGGCCTCGACGAGTGGCCCGGCGCGGTCGAGCCGCTCCAGGCCGAGATCGTGCCGCACATGGGCTGGAACACCGTCGACGCCCCGGCCGGCTCGGAGCTGTTCGCCGGCCTCGACGCCGACGCCCGCTTCTACTTCGTGCACTCCTACGCCGTCCACGACTGGTCCCTGGAGACGCACAACCCGAACATCACCGCGCCCAAGGTCACCTGGTCGACGCACGGCAAGCCCTTCGTGGCGGCCGTCGAGAACGGCGCCCTGTGGGCCACGCAGTTCCACCCCGAGAAGTCCGGCGACGCCGGAGCCCAGCTGCTGACCAACTGGATCGGAACCCTGTAGACCATGGCAAAGCTCGAACTCCTCCCCGCCGTCGACGTCCGCGACGGCCAGGCCGTCCGCCTCGTGCACGGCGAGTCCGGCACGGAGACCTCCTACGGCTCCCCGCTGGAGGCCGCCCTCTCCTGGCAGCGGGCGGGCGCCGAGTGGCTGCACCTGGTCGACCTGGACGCCGCGTTCGGCACCGGCGACAACCGTGAGCTGGTCGCCGAGGTCACCCGGGCCATGGACATCAAGGTCGAGCTGTCCGGGGGCATCCGGGACGACGCCTCCCTGGAGAAGGCCCTCGCCACCGGCTGCACCCGCGTCAACCTCGGCACGGCCGCCCTGGAGAGCCCCGAGTGGGTCGCCAAGGTCATCGCCGAGCACGGCGACCGGATCGCGGTCGGCCTGGACGTCCGCGGCACGACCCTGAAGGGCCGCGGCTGGACCCGCGACGGCGGCGACCTCTACGAGACGCTGGCGCGCCTCGACAAGGAGGGCTGCGCCCGGTACGTCGTCACCGACATCGCCAAGGACGGCACGCTCCAGGGCCCCAACCTGGAGCTGCTGCGCAACGTCTGCGCGGTCACCGACCGCCCGGTCGTGGCGTCCGGCGGCGTGTCGTCCCTCGACGACCTCCGCGCCATCGCCGAGCTGGTACCCCTCGGTGTCGAGGGCTCCATCGTCGGGAAGGCCCTGTACGCGAAGGCGTTCACCCTGGAAGAGGCCCTGGAGGCTGTGTCGTCATGACGTCCGATGCCGTGCGGCGGGTGCAGAGCGGGAGTCCCTGGGAGGAGTCCTTCGGCTCCGCGCGTGCCGTCGCGGCGGGCGACCGTGTGCTGGTGGCGGGCACCACGTCCTTCAAGGGCGATGTGCTGTACGGGGAGGGCGACCCGTACGAGCAGGCCAAGGTGGCCTTCACCAGCGCGGTCGAGGCGCTCGGCGAGTTCGGGCTCGGTGCCGAGTCCGTGATCCGGACGAGGATGTACCTGGCGCACCTGCGGGACGTCGACGCGGTCGGGCGGGCCCACCGGGAACTGTTCGAGCCCGTGCGTCCCGCCGCGACCCTGCTGGTCGTGGACGGTTTCGTCGACCCGCGCATCCTCGTCGAAGTAGAAGTCGAAGCATTCAAGGGCCTCAGGCCCTCCTGAAGGAGCCGTGGATTTCATGACCCTGGCGGTCCGAGTCATCCCCTGCCTGGACGTGGACAACGGCCGGGTCGTCAAGGGAGTCAACTTCCAGAACCTGCGTGACGCGGGCGACCCGGTCGAGATGGCCAAGGTGTACGACGCCGAGGGCGCCGACGAGCTGACGTTCCTCGACATCACCGCGTCCTCCGGCAACCGCGAGACCACCTACGACGTGGTGCGCCGCACCGCCGAGCAGGTCTTCATCCCGCTGACCGTCGGGGGCGGCGTCCGCACCGCCGAGGACGTCGACAAGCTGCTGCGGGCGGGCGCGGACAAGGTCGGTGTGAACACCGCGGCGATCGCCCGCCCCGATCTGATCCGCGAGATCGCCGAGCGCTTCGGCCGCCAGGTCCTGGTCCTGTCCGTGGACGCCCGGCGCACGGAGTCCGGCTCCTTCGAGGTCACGACCCACGGCGGCCGCAAGGGCACGGGCATCGACGCCGTCGAGTGGGCCCACCGGGCCGCCGAGCTGGGCGCCGGGGAGATCCTGCTCAACTCGATGGACGCGGACGGCACGAAGGACGGCTACGACCTGGAGATGATCACCGCCGTCCGCAAGCACGTCACGGTCCCCGTCATCGCCTCCGGCGGCGCGGGCAGGCTCACGGACTTCCCCCCGGCCATCGAGGCGGGCGCCGACGCCGTCCTCGCCGCCTCGGTCTTCCACTTCGGCGACCTCCGCATAGGCGAGGTCAAGAACACGCTCAGGGAAGCGGGCCACCCGGTGCGGTGACCCCGCCGCGGTCCATGGCGAGCTGAGCCCCGGTCACTGGGTGGCCGGGGCTCAGCTGTGGGCACGGCCGCCGGGACGGAGCCCGGTCAGATCCCCAGCTGCTTCGTCTCGTGCAGCCTGGCGATGGCCTCCTTCTCGCCCTCCAGTTCCACATCGGCGGCCTGCTGGCGGCCGTAGAGGAACAGGAGCAGCTCCGAGGGCTCGCCGGTGACCGTGACGACCGGGGTCCCGCGGTGGGCCACCGCCGTACGGCCGTCCGGACGACGCAGCACCAGGCCGGTGGGGGAGCCGCGGCCCATGAGGCGGGCGGTGCGCTCCAGCCGGGACCACAGGGCGTCCTGGAAGACATGGTCGAGTTCGCGCGGCGACCAGTCGGGCTGGGCGCGGCGGATGTCCTCGGTGTGGACGTAGAACTCGATCGTGTTGGACGCCTCGTCGATCTGCTTGAGGGAGAAGGGCGAGAAGCGCGGCGGGCCGGTACGGACGAGCTGGATCAGCTCCTCGAACGGCTTCGCGGCGAACTCCTCCATCACCCGGTCCAGGCGGGAGGCGAGCTGCTTGATGAGGATGCCCCCGGCGGCGTCGGGGCGACGCTCGCGCACCACCACGTGCGCGGCCAGATCCCGGGTCGTCCAGCCCTCGCACAGGGTGGGGGCGTCGGGGCCCGAAGTCTCCAACAGGTCGGCGAAGAGGAGCCGTTCACGCTTGGCATGGGTCGACATGCCGCCAGCCTACGACCGCCGCCCCCGGCGGCCCAGGGCAGGCCCCGCCGACGCGCCAGGACCGGGACGGCGAACGGGACGGCGAGGGGGACGGCGACCGAAGCGGTCGCCCGCGCGGCGCGGCCGTCAACACGGGAGTCGCTAGTACGACGATACGGTCCGGCCTGTGGACAACGGGCGGGGCCGATCGCCGCGGCGCGGCACAATGGCACGCATGACCAGCACGCCGTCCCCCAGCAGCCCCAGCGGTCCCGGAGCACCGAGCGGCCCCGGCGCTCCCAGCGCGCTGGACCCCGAGATCGCCGCGCGCCTCAAGCGCAGCGCCGACGGGCTCCTGCCCGCCATCGCCCAGCAGTACGACACCGGCGAAGTGCTCATGCTCGGCTGGATGGACGACGAGGCGCTCCACCGCACCCTCACCACCGGACGCTGCACCTACTGGTCGCGCAGCCGCCGCGAGTACTGGGTGAAGGGCGACACCTCCGGCCACTACCAGTGGGTGAAGTCGGTCGCCCTGGACTGTGACGCCGACACGGTCCTCGTCAAGGTCGACCAAATCGGCGCCGCCTGCCACACCGGCGCCCGCACCTGCTTCGACGAGGACGTCCTCAAGGCCGTCGAGGGCGGCGCCGATTCCGGCGTACCGCCACTGGATCAGTAAGGTCAGCCGCCATGGACCTCGAGACGTTCCGCAAGCTGGCCACCGACCGCCGTGTCATCCCCGTCAGCCGCAAGCTCCTCGCCGACGGCGACACCCCGGTCGCGCTCTACCGCAAGCTCGCCGCCGAGCGCACCGGCACCTTCCTCCTCGAGTCGGCGGAGAACGGCCGCTCGTGGTCCCGCTACTCCTTCGTCGGCGTCCGCAGCCATGCCACCCTCACCGCGCGGGACGGCCAGGCGCACTGGCTCGGCACCGCACCGGTCGGCGTCCCGGTCGACGGCGACCCCCTCGCGGCCCTGCGCGCCACCATCGAGGCGCTCCACACCCCGCACCAGGAGGGCATGCCCCCCTTCACCGGCGGCATGGTCGGCTACCTCGGCTACGACATCGTGCGCCGCCTGGAGAAGATCGGGCCCGGCGACCAGGACGACCTGCGGCTGCCCGAGCTGACCATGCTGCTGACGAGCGACCTGGCGGTCATGGACCACTGGGAGGGCTCGGTCCTGCTCATCGCCAACGCCATCAACCACAACGACCTGGACACGGGCGTCGACGAGGCCTACGCCGACGCCGTCGCCCGCCTCGACGCCATGCAGGCCGACCTCACCCGGCCCGTCGCCCAGCCCCCGGCGGTCCTCCCGCCCTCCGAGCTGCCCGAGTACACCGCCCGCTGGGGCGGCCCCGACTTCCAGGAGGCCGTCGAGGACATCAAGGAGCGCATCCGCGCGGGCGAGGCCTTCCAAGTCGTCCCCTCCCAGCGCTTCGAGACCCCGTGCACGGCGAGTGCCCTCGACGTCTACCGCGTCCTCAGGGCCACCAACCCCTCCCCGTACATGTACCTGTTCCGGTTCGACGGATTCGACGTCGTCGGCTCCTCGCCCGAGGCCCTCGTCAAGGTCGAGGACGGACAGGCCATGGTCCACCCCATCGCCGGCACCCGGCACCGGGGCGCCACCCCGCAGGAGGACCAGGCCCTCGCCGACGAACTGCTCGCCGACCCCAAGGAGCGAGCCGAGCACCTCATGCTCGTGGACCTGGGGCGCAACGACCTGGGCAGGGTCTGCGAACCGGGCTCGGTCGAGGTCGTCGACTTCATGTCGATCGAGCGGTACTCCCACGTCATGCACATCGTGTCCACCGTCACCGGCCGCGTCGCCCCCGGCCGCACCGCGTTCGACGTGCTCACCGCCTGCTTCCCCGCGGGCACCCTCTCCGGCGCCCCCAAGCCGCGCGCGATGCAGATCATCGACGAGTTGGAGCCCTCCCGCCGCGGCCTGTACGGCGGCTGCGTCGGCTATCTCGACTTCGCGGGCGACTCGGACACCGCCATCGCCATCCGCACCGCCCTGCTGCGCGACGGCACGGCGTACGTCCAGGCCGGCGCCGGTATCGTCGCCGACTCCGACCCCGTCGCGGAGGACACCGAGTGCCGCAACAAGGCGGCGGCCGTGCTGCGCGCCGTGCACACGGCGAACCGGCTCGGACAATAGGGCGCTTCTCACGTGAGCCCCGGGTGACAACCCACCCGGGGCTCAGGCGATAGTGGAGTACGTGACCGCAGTACCTCACCCCCGTTCCGAGCCCGCGTTCGTCCGCTCCGGCCGGCGCAGCCTCGCCCTGGCGTTGCTGAGCGGCGCGCTGGGCGCCGCCGTCGCGCTGCTCGCCACCCGACAGCGCTGGTCGGAGGGCACGGCATCGGTGGCCGGCGGCGCCTTCCCGCTGACCGCCAAGGGCAGCGACGTCACGGGCGTGCCCGCGGCCCTCGCCATAGTGGGCCTCGCCGCGCTCGTCGCCGTCTTCGCCGTCCGCCGCTCCGGACGCGTCCTGGTCGCCGTGCTGCTCGCCCTCTCCGGCGCGGGCACCGTCGCCGCGGCGCTGTTCGGCGCCTACGACAGCTCGGCCCTCGACGACAAGGCCGCAGAGGCCTCCGGCGACACCTCCGCCACCGTCGACGCGCTCAGCCACACCGGCTGGCCGTACGTCGCGGCGGTCGGCGGCGCCCTCATCCTGCTCGCCGGGCTGCTCGCCCTGCGCTACGGACGGCTGTGGCCCGGGATGTCCGGCCGCTACGAGCGCGACGGCACACCCCGCCGACGCAAGGCCGAGCCGGTGGACCCCGACCGCCCCGAGGACATGTGGAAGGCCCTGGACCGCGGCGAGGACCCCACGGGACCGGGCCCCACCTAGGGTCCGTCTTTGGATCATGCCGGCTTCGGGCTACGGCACCTTGTGGCTGCCGGTGAGCCCCGCGACCCAGGCATGATCCAAACGACAGGCCCTGGTGGAACCGCGGGGGCGGACCCCCGCTCAAGGCAGTCGTGGGCGTACGGGACAATGGACGTCGAGCGTCCGACTCACCACAGGCATCGAGCGCCACGCATCAAGCGGCGCGCGTCGAGCACTCGCACAGAGCAACTGAGCAACGAGGAGCAACGTCATGGCGGGCAGCAGCCACGGCCACACCCCGGCCGCCTGGACCGGCGTCACCATCGCCTTCATCGGTTTCTGCGTCTCGGGCGCCTACATGGTGATGGCCGAACCGCTGGGATTCTGGGCGGGCATGGTCATCGTCCTGCTCGGCGGCGTCGTCGGCATGATCATGAAGGCGATGGGCCTCGGCCAGGCCAAGTCGGCGCACGGCGACGACTGGTCCGGCGCCGCGAAGGCGGAGGCCAAGGCCATCAGCGGCGAGCCCGTCCCCGCCAAGGGCTGACGCTCCGCACGGGGCGGTCCGGCCCGCTTCGGGGCACCCGGCCGTCCGGTCCGCCTCGGGGGGCCGGCGTGTCCGGTTCGCCCGGGGGCCGCCCGGCCGCCCTCACGCGCGCGTGCGGCGCCCGCCGGGCACAATGCGGTGTGTGAACGCCGAGCCCCAGCCAGTCGCGCCGCCCCCGCACGCCGTCCGGGCCACCTCGGTCCGGGGGGGTGCGCTGCGACGGCTCTGGATCCCCGCCGCCGCACTCGCGGCCGTAGGCGGGGCCTTCGCATATGTCGCGGCCGTGGACCCGAACGAACCCGGCCACTACCCCGTGTGCCCGCTCTGGCGTCTGACCGGCCTGTACTGCCCCGGCTGCGGTGGACTGCGCAGCGCCCACGCCTTCGCCCACGGCGACCTCGCGACCGCCCTCACGGACAACGCACTGGCCGTGGTCGCCTTCGTGACCTGTGCGGCGCTGTGGACCGTATGGGTGGTCCGGGCGGCCCGCGGGCGGCCGATGCGACTCGAACTCCGGCCCGCGGCCCTGTGGGCGCTCGGCGCGTCGGTGCTGGCCTTCACGGTTGTCCGGAACCTGCCGTTCGGCGCATGGCTTCACCCATGATCGAACGGTGAAGGTCCAGGATGGGGGCGCCTCCGACCGAGCCGAGCGAAGCTGGTTCGCGGGTGGGGGAGGGACCGCCGTCAACCGGATGCGAGAGCTGTGCCCCGGTCCGGCTACCATCGCAGTGAACCGCCAGGACCCTGTGAAGCGCCCGTCAGCCGAAAATCGACTGCCGAACGCTGTCACCGAACGCAACCGTCTGAAAGGGGGCCGCTCGCGTGAGTGTGCTCGACGAGATCATCGACGGAGTCCGTGCCGACCTTTCGGAGCGGCAGGCCCGCGTCAGCCTCGAAGAGCTCAAGGAGCGCGCGGCCAAGGCTCCCGCGGCCAAGGACGGCGCGGCCGCCCTGCGGGGTGACGGCGTCAAGGTCATCTGCGAGGTCAAGCGCTCCAGCCCCTCCAAAGGCGCGCTCGCCGCGATCGCCGACCCGGCCGGCCTCGCCGCCGACTACGAGGCGGGCGGCGCCGCGGTCATCTCCGTCCTCACCGAGCAGCGCCGCTTCGGCGGCTCGCTCGCCGACCTGGAGGCCGTGCGGGCCCGCGTGGACATCCCCGTGCTGCGCAAGGACTTCATCGTCACCTCCTACCAGCTGTGGGAGGCCCGCGCGTACGGCGCCGATCTCGCCCTGCTGATCGTCGCCGCCCTCGACCAGCCCGCCCTGGAGTCCCTCATCGAGCGCGCCGAGTCCATCGGGCTCACCCCGCTCGTCGAGGTGCACGACGAGGACGAGGTCGAGAGGGCGGTCGACGCGGGCGCCCGGGTGATCGGCGTCAACGCGCGCAACCTCAAGACCCTCGAAGTGGACCGCTCCACCTTCGAGCGCGTCGCCCCCGAGATCCCCGACCACATCGTGAAGGTCGCCGAGTCCGGCGTCCGCGGCCCGCACGACCTCATCGCCTACGCCAACGCCGGCGCGGACGCGGTCCTCGTGGGCGAGTCGCTCGTCACCGGCAAGGACCCCAAGACCGCTGTCGCCGACCTCGTCGCCGCCGGTGAGCACCCCGCGCTGCGCCACGGCCGGAGCTGACCGCGCCATGACCGACCGCACCACCGCCGCCGACCGGTCCGGGCACGTCCCGGCCGGGGCCGCGGGGTGCGTACGGGCGGCCATGACGGCCTCACCCGTGACCGGTACGACAGAGCCCGGTATCCCTCACACGGGTGAGATCGGGCCGGTAGGCTGTGCCCCGATGTTCTCGCTCACCATGACCACCAGGGACCCCTACGCCCGCCTCGCGCGCGGGTGCCGTCCCCGTGGCTGCCGGGCGCCCGCGCGCCGGGTCCACGGGCGCCGGGTCCGCTATGTCATCGGTGACGAGCCGGGCCAGGTGAACGGCATGCGATGGCCCCGGCCCGCGTCACCCTCGGTGAGCTGAGCCGATCTCCGCTCCGCGCACCGGGTGACGCCTGTCCACCGGAGGACCAGTACGGCCCCGGCCGGTTCGGTACCGCCGCACACGCGGCCGTCCGCCGCTGCCCCGCGCCCCTCGTCCCCGGTGACGCCCCTGTATGGGCCTCTCATCGTCCGTTCGACATCGGGGCCGTTGCCCCTGTGAGGTAATCGCATGTCCAGCGAGTTCTTCATTCCCGACCCGGAGGGTCAGGTCCCCAGCGCCGCGGGGTACTTCGGCGCGTACGGCGGCAAGTTCATCCCGGAGGCGCTGGTCGCCGCCGTGGACGAGGTCGCCGTCGAGTACGACAAGGCGAAGGCCGACCCCGAGTTCGCACGCGAGCTCGACGACCTGCTCGTCAACTACACCGGCCGGCCCAGCGCGCTGACCGAGGTGCCCCGGTTCGCCGAGCACGCCGGTGGCGCCCGGGTGTTCCTCAAGCGCGAGGATCTCAACCACACCGGTTCCCACAAGATCAACAATGTGCTCGGGCAGGCACTGCTCACCAAGCGCATGGGCAAGACCCGGGTCATCGCCGAGACCGGCGCGGGCCAGCACGGCGTCGCCACCGCCACGGCCTGCGCCCTCTTCGGCCTCGACTGCACCATCTACATGGGCGAGATCGACACCCGGCGGCAGGCCCTCAACGTGGCCCGCATGCGCATGCTGGGTGCCGAGGTCGTCGCCGTGAAGTCCGGTTCCCGGACCCTCAAGGACGCCATCAACGAGGCGTTCCGCGACTGGGTGGCCAACGTCGACCGCACCCACTACCTGTTCGGCACGGTCGCCGGCCCGCACCCCTTCCCCGCGATGGTCCGCGACTTCCACCGGGTCATCGGTGTCGAGGCACGGCGGCAGCTGCTGGAGCGCGCCGGCCGGCTGCCCGACGCCGCCGTCGCCTGTGTGGGCGGCGGCTCCAACGCCATCGGCCTCTTCCACGCCTTCATCCCGGACGCCTCGGTCCGGCTCGTCGGCTGCGAGCCCGCGGGCCACGGCGTCGAGACCGGCGAGCACGCGGCGACCCTGACCGCCGGGGAGCCGGGCATCCTGCACGGCTCGCGGTCGTACGTCCTCCAGGACGAGGAAGGACAGATCACCGAGCCGTACTCGATCTCGGCCGGTCTGGACTACCCGGGCATCGGCCCCGAGCACTCCTACCTCAAGGACAGCGGCCGCGGCGAGTACCGCGCGATCACCGACGACGCGGCCATGCAGGCCCTGCGTCTGCTGTCGCGCACCGAGGGCATCATCCCGGCGATCGAGAGCGCCCACGCGCTCGCCGGTGCCCTGGAGGTCGGCAGGGAGCTGGGCGAGGACGGGCTGATCGTGGTCAACCTTTCCGGGCGCGGCGACAAGGACATGGACACCGCGGCCCGCTACTTCGGTCTCTACGACGAGGGGACCGACGCCGAGGTCGCCGCGAACGCCGCCGACACCGCCGAGATCGAGGGGGACGCCAAGTGAGCGGGAACATCCAGCTGTTGAGTGACACCCTCGCCGCCGCGAAGGCGGAGGGGCGGTCCGCGCTCATCGCCTATCTGCCGGCCGGGTTCCCGACCGTCGACGGCGGTATCGCCGCCATCAAGGCGGTCTTCGAGGGCGGCGCCGATGTCGTCGAGGTCGGTCTGCCGCACAGCGACCCGGTCCTCGACGGTCCCGTCATCCAGACCGCCGACGACATCGCCCTGCGCGGCGGCGTCAAGATCGCGGACGTGATGCGCACGGTGCGGGAGGCCTTCGAGGCCACCGGCAAGCCCGTCCTCGTCATGACGTACTGGAACCCCATCGACCGCTACGGCGTGGAGCGCTTCACCGCCGAGCTGGCGGAGGCGGGCGGCGCGGGCTGCATCCTGCCCGACCTGCCCGTCCAGGAGTCGGCGCTGTGGAGGGAGCACGCCGAGAAGCACGGCCTCGGAACGGTCTTCGTCGTCGCGCCCAGCAGCAAGGACGCCCGCCTCGCCGAGATCACCTCGGCGGGCAGCGGCTTCGTCTACGCCGCCTCGCTGATGGGCGTCACGGGCACCCGGGAGTCGGTCGGCGCCCAGGCGCGTGACCTGGTGGAACGCACCCGGGCCACGGGCTCCGGGCTGCCGGTCTGCGTCGGCCTCGGTGTCTCCAACGCCGAGCAGGCCGCCGAGGTCGCCGGGTTCGCCGACGGGGTGATCGTGGGGTCCGCGTTCGTGAAGAGGATGCTGGACGCCCCGGACGAGGCGGCCGGTCTGGACGCCGTACGGGAGCTGGCCGGCGACCTCGCCAAGGGCGTGCGCCGGAGCGCGTGACGTTCACCCGTTCGTCGTACAGGGTCTGCGGGACGTAAGGGGTGACCCGCTCACTCGAAGGGGTGGAAGTGGGATCGGGGAGGCGCGGTGCGCCTCCCCGGTTCGTTCTGCGGGATGTGAGCGAGAAGAACCGTGAGGGAAAGCGCACCGCCCGTGAGCGGCTGGCGGAGGAACGCGAGAAGCAGAAGGCCGCCGAGAAGCGCCGTCGGGCGTTGATCGTGGGTGCCTCGGTGGTGTGTGTCCTGGGGCTGACCGCCGTGATCGGCGTCGTCGCGGCGAAGGCGGGCAAGGACGACGGCGGCGCCTCGGGCCCGGTCGTGGTGCCTTCCGGAGCCAATGGCGAGAACAGCCTGGCACTCCCCGCGGGCGCCGCCGGCGCGAAGTCCACCCTCACGGTCTGGGAGGACTTCCGCTGCCCGGCCTGCAAGTCCTTCGAGGACGCGTACCGCTCGACGATCCATGAACTGACCGCGGCGGGGAAGCTGAAGGTCGAGTACAGGCTCGCCACCCTGATCGACGGGAACATGGGCGGCAGCGGCTCCCGCAAGGCCGCCAACGCCGCCGCGTGCGCGCAGAACGCCGGCAAGTTCCCGGCGTACCACGACGTGCTCTACGAGAACCAGCCGCCCGAGACCGACGACGCCTTCTCGAAGAACGGCACGCTGATCGACCTGGCGAAGAAGGTCGACGGCCTCGACACCGCCGCGTTCCGCACCTGCGTCGAGAAGGGCACCCACGACGCCTGGGTCGCCAAGTCGAACGAGGCCTTCCAGAAGGGCGGCTTCGGCGGCACCCCGAGCGTCTTTCTCAACGGCACCAACATCTACGCCGACCGGTCGATGACCCCGGCCAAGCTGAAGCAGATGGTGGAGAAGAACGCCCAGGGGTGAGACCCCGGGGGGCGCCCGGGGGCACGGGAACCCCTGTGGCGTCCGGGAGTTCGTGGGGCGGCGTTATGGACCCGTTGCCGGGCCGCCCGTCGTCGGCCGGGCCCGGCAGGGTAGCGTCGACCCTGCCATGGAACTTGCCTACATTCCCAGCCCGTCGCGCGGGGTGCTGTACCTCGGTCCCGTCCCGCTGCGCGGCTACGCTTTCTGCATCATCATCGGTGTCTTCGTAGCCGTCTGGCTCGGCAATAAACGCTGGGTCGCCCGGGGCGGGCGCGCCGGCACGGTCGCCGACATCGCGGTCTGGGCCGTTCCCTTCGGCCTGGTCGGCGGCCGGCTCTACCACGTGATCACGGACTACGAGCTGTACTTCAGCGAGGGCCGTGACTGGGTGGACGCCTTCAAGGTGTGGGAGGGCGGCCTCGGCATCTGGGGCGCGATCGCCCTCGGCGCCGTCGGCGCGTGGATCGGCTGCCGCCGCCGTGGCATCCCGCTGCCCGCGTACGCCGACGCCGTCGCCCCCGGCATCGCCCTCGCCCAGGCGATCGGCCGGTGGGGCAACTGGTTCAACCAGGAGCTGTACGGCAGGCCGACGGATCTTCCCTGGGCCCTGGAGATCACATCCTCCACGGACGGGCGGATGCCGGGCACCTACCACCCGACCTTCCTGTACGAGTCGCTGTGGTGCATCGGCGTCGCGGTGCTGGTCATCTGGGCCGACCGGCGGTTCCGGCTCGGGCACGGGCGGGCGTTCGCGCTGTACGTCGCCGCGTACTGCGCGGGGCGGTTCTGGATCGAGTACATGCGGGTCGACGACGCCCACCGCATCCTGGGCCTGCGGCTCAACAACTGGACCGCGCTGTTCGTGTTCGTGCTCGCCGTGATCTACATCGTGCTCTCGGCCCGGAAGCGGCCGGGACGCGAGGAGATCGTCGAGCCGGGCGCCGGTGACGGCGACGACGACTCCACCGCCCTGAAGAGGGACGGGGACGCGGAGTCGGAGAAGGACGCCGAGGCCGCCGACAAGGCGTCCGAGTCCGAGAAGCCTGCCAAGACCAAGGAGAAGAGGTCCGAGTCGGGCAAGCCCGCGGATACCACGGAGAAGGCGTCCGACTCCGGTAAGCCCTCGGACAAGGCTTCCGGGACGGCCGAGGAGAAGACGGACACGAAGGCCGAGAAGGACACGAAGGCCGAGAAGGACGCGAAGGTCTCGGACGCCGAGCCGCAGGCCGCCGAGAAGAGCTGAGGCCCCGCTCGCCCCGCTGCGACCCGTCGCCTCGCGACGGACGTCGTCCCCGCCCACCCGCCGGATCAGGCGGGTGGGCGTTCGGTTCTCCGCACCCGGCGTCGGTCAGGACCTCCCGGCGCGGTGTGCGAGGGTCAGGGTGCGGCGGGCCTGCGCCAGGATCGCCGGGTCGATGAAGTGACCCGTGGGGAGTGCCTGGGCGCCGGGCCTCACGGTGGCGGCTTCGACGATGTGCTCGGCGGATTCGATCTCCGCCGGGGTCGGGGTGTAGGCGCGTTCGATGACCGGGAGCTGGCGGGGGTGGATCGCGGCCCGGCCGAGGAACCCCAGGGCGCGGCCGTGCGCGCAGGAGCGGGCCAGGCCGTCGAGGTCCTTGGTGTCCGGGTGGACGGACTGCGCGGGCGAGGGCAGCCCCGCGGCGCGGGCGGCGACGATCACCCGGGAGCGGGGCCAGTCGAGCGCCCGGTCGTCGCGGACGGCGAGGTCGGCGCGGAGGTCCGCCTCGCCGAGCGCGATGCCCTGGACCGTCGGGTGGGCGGCGGCGATCTCGTACGCCCGTTCCACGCCGAGCGCCGACTCCAGCAGGGGGTGGAGGGGGAGTGCCCCTCCGTCGGCGGGGGCGGCGCGCTCCGCGACGCGCACCACGTCGGCGGCGGCCGAGATCTTCGGCAGGCGCAGGCCGCTCAGGCCGGGCAGCGGGGCCAGCGCCCTGAGGTCGTCCTCTGCGTACACGGTGTCCAGGGCGTTCATCCGGACGTGGACGGGGAGGGGCGGGGGTTCCGAGAGCAGCTCCGCGGTGGCGGACCGCGCGTACTCCTTGCGGTCGGCGGCGACCGCGTCCTCCAGGTCCACGATCACGACGTCCGCGCCGGAGGCCAGGGCCTTGACCACCACCTCGGGGCGGTCGCCGGGGACGTACAGCCAGGTCAGCGGGACGGAGGTGACGGGAGGGGCGGTCACAGGGCGCCCTCCTCGCGCAGGGCCGCGATGTCCGTGCCGGTCAGACCCAGCTCGGTCAGCACCGCGTCCGTGTCCGCGCCGTGCGGGCGGCCCGCCCAGCGGATGGCGCCCGGTGTCGCGGAGAGCCGGAAGAGGACGTTCTGCATGCGCAGCGGGCCGAGCTCCGGGTCGTCGACGGTGGTGACGGTGTCGAGGGCCCGGTACTGGGGGTCGGTCATCACCTCCCGCACGTCCTGGATGGGGGCGACCGCCGCCTCCGCCTTCTCGAAGGCCTCCACGACCTCCTCGCGGGTGTGGCGGGCGATCCACGCGCCGACCGCCTCGTCCAGGACGTCCGCGTGGCGGGCCCGCTCCGCACCCGAACCGAACCACGGCTCGTCGATCAGCTCCGGGCGCCCGACCAGGCGCATCACCCGCTCCGCGACGGACTGGGCGGAGGTCGACACGGCCACCCAGGAACCGTCCGCCGTGCGGTAGGTGTTGCGGGGCGCGTTGTTGGTGGAGCGGTTGCCCGTGCGGGGCTGGACGTGGCCCAGCTGGTCGTACCAGAGGGGCTGGGGGCCGAGGACGGTGAGGATCGGCTCGATGATCGCCATGTCCACCGTCTGCCCCTCGCCCGTGCGGTCACGCGCGGCGAGCGCGGTCATCACCGCGTACGCCGTCGCCAGGCCCGCGATCGAGTCGGCGAGGCCGAACGGCGGGAGCACCGGCGGGGCGTCCGGCTCGCCGGTGATCGCGGCGAAGCCGCTCATCGCCTCGGCGAGCGTGCCGAAGCCGGGGCGGCGCGCGTACGGGCCGAACTGGCCGAAGCCGGTCACGCGGGCCAGGACCAGGCGCGGGTTGACGGCCGACAGCTCCGGCCAGCCCAGGCCCCACCGCTCCAGGGTGCCGGGGCGGAAGTTCTCGATGATCACGTCGGAGGTGGCGGCGAGCCGGAGGAGGGTGTCCCGGCCGCCCGGTGTCGAGAGGTTCAGCGTCAGGGTGCGCTTGTTGCGGCCGAGGAGCTTCCACCACAGGCCCACGCCGTCCTTCGAGGGGCCGTGGCCGCGCGACGGATCGGGCTTCGTGGGGTGCTCGACCTTGATGACCTCCGCGCCGAAGTCACCGAGCATCGTGGCGGCGAGGGGACCGGCGAAGAGCGTGGCGAGGTCGAGGACGCGCAGGTGCCGGAGCGGGGGGTCGTACGCCTTGGTCATGAGCGGCGGATCTCCCGGTGGGTGAGGCGGGCCAGGGCGTCGAAGCCGATGCCGTCGAAGTCGGCGACCGAGGTGGCCAGGCGGTTCTTGAGGGGCGCCGTCCACCGGTCGGGGAGTGCCCGCGGGGAACCGGCGAGGAGGCCCGCGACGCTGCCCGCGGTGGCGCCGTTGGAGTCGGTGTCCCAGCCGCCCGACACCGCTCGGCAGACGGAGGCGGTGAAGTCGCCGTCCGCGTGGGTGAGGGCGGCGGTCAGCAGGGCCGTGTTGGGGAGGGCGTGGACCCAGTGGTGGTCGGCGTAGGTGGTGTGGAGTGCGTCGACGATCCGGTCGAAGTCCCGCTCCTCGGCGGCCAGTTCGAGGGCGTGGCGGATCGCTCCGGCCAGGCGGGAGTGCTCGGGGACGACGGTGAGGCCGGTGCGCAGGCAGTGGTGGATGTCGTGGGCGCCGGTGGCGGCCTCGGCGATGACGGCCGCCACGAACATCGCCGCGTACACGCCGTTCGCGGTGTGGGTGAGGGTGGCGTCGCGGTGGGCCCGCTCGGCCGCGGCGGCCGGGTCGCCCGGATGGGTCCAGCCGTGGACGTCGGCGCGGATCAGGGCGCCGATCCACTCCCGGAACGGGTTGCGGTGGCGTGCCGTGCGGGGCGGCTCGATGCCGCTGAGCAGGTTGCGGTAGGCGACGCGCTCGGCGGTGAAGGTGCGGCCCGCGGGGAGTTCGTCGAGCCAGAGCGCCGCCACGTCGGTGGTGGTGAAGCCGTGGCCGTGCCGCTGGAGCAGAAGCAGGTTGAGGAGCGGGTAGTTGAGATCGTCGTCCTCGGGCATGCCGTCGATGTTCTCGGCGAGGGAGGTGTGTGCCGAGCGGCGGTTCCACGGGTGGGCCCGCAGCAGGTCGTCGGGGACGCCCCGCGCGGTGAAGTACGTGTTCAGGGGCCAGTTCCCGGCGGTCTGGGCGAGCTGCCGGATGGCGGTGAGGGGCAGCTTCTCGACGGGTTTGCCGAGGAGGCAGCCGACGGCCCGGCCCAGCCAGGCGGCCTCCAGTGCCGCCGGGTATCCGGCCGCCTCGCCGGGGGCGCTCCCGCGCGCGGGCCAGTCGGGGCACAGGGCCTTGATCCGGTCGAGTTCCGTCGGCTCCCGGTGCGCCGACCGGCTGGGCAGGTCCTCCAGTTCGTCCAGCAGGTCCTCGGCCAGCAAGCGCAGGTAGCGGGAGGCCGGTTGAGGGGAGGCACCGGCGCGGAGCGGGGCCGGGGGGCCGCCCGCGTTCTTCCAGCGGGTGGCGATGGCGGCGGGCGCCCGGCCGTCCTGGACCGCCTGCTGGAGCTCGTGGCCGAGGAGGTCCTCGGGCTGGACCCAGCTGAGGCGGAGGGCGGTCATCGGATGCCCGCCAGGGTGGTGAAGGCCGCCTCGTGCGCGCGGCGGCGGCGTACGTCCCGCTCGTGGATCTGCAGGGCGACCTCCGTCAACGCCGTGGCCGGCGCGTGCAGATCCAGGCGGCTCGCCTCGGCGACGGTCTTCGCCCAGTCCGCGGGCACGTCCGAGCCCAGCGCCCCGGCCAGGGCTCCGGCCATCGTGGCGATGGAGTCGCAGTCGCGGCCGTAGTTCACCGAACCCAGCACCGCGTGGCGGTAGTCGCCGCGGGCCACCAGCACCATGCCCAGCGCGATGGGGAGTTCCTCGACGGAGTGGAGACGGGAGGGGCGGCGGGCGCCCAGGGAGGGGGCGCGGTAGTCGGGGCCGACCGTGTCGAAGGGCGTCACCGCCTCCCGCAGCGGCTTCAGCGCCGACTCGAAGTCCGCGTGACGGGACGCCACCTCGCACACCGCCTCGATCGCGGCGCGCGTGCCGTCCTTCGCCAGCCGCACACAGGTGTCGACCACCGACCGCGCGGTGGCGCCCGGCGCGCACGCCGCCGCGACGGCCGCCGCGAACACGCCCGCCGCCTCCCTGCCGTACGACGACTGGTGGGCGCCCGCGATGTCGAGGGCCTCGGCGTACGCGCCCCTCGGGTCGGCCGCGTTGACCAGGCCGACCGGCGCCATGTACATCGCGGCGCCGCAGTTGACGATGTTTCCGGCGCCGGCCTCCCGGGGGTCGACATGGCCGTAGTGCAGCCGGGCCACCAGCCACTTCTCGGCGAGGAAGACCCGTTGCAGGGGGAGGGCCTCCGCCTCCAGCTCCGGGATCCAGCGCGGGGTGGTCATCATGTCGGGGACCAGGTGCTCGGCGATCGCGTACGCGTCGAGGTGGTCGCGGACCCGCTCGTACACCCGCACCAGCGCGTGCGTCATCAGGGTGTCGTCGGTGACGTGGCCGTCGCCCTTGTGGTACGGGGCGATCGGGCGGGCGGTGCACCAGTCGTCGCCGTTCCAGGGGCCGACGATGCCGTGGACGCGGCCGCCGTGACGTTCGAGGATCTGCTCCGGGGTGTAGCCCTCGACCGGGCCGCCGAGGGCGTCGCCGACGGCGGCGCCGACCAGGGCGCCGGTGAAGCGTTCCTCCAGACCCGCGTCGGTATGCGGCACTGCGTGGCGATGGGGTTCCATAGGGGGCGTCATGCCCGAATCATCCTCCAGGGGCGGCGAGTTCCGTGGCTGCGAGAAGTTCGGCGAGGTGTACGAGATCCGTACCGGTGAGGCGGGGGAGGGCGCAGCCGGAGAGGGTGCGGCAGGCGTCCCGCCAGGTGTCGGGGAGGGCGGCGGCGCCGCCGAGCGCGCCGGTCAGGGCGCCGGCGAGCGCGGGCGCGGAGTCGGCGACCCGGGAGAGGCAGGCGGCGGCGGGGACGGCCTCGGCGATCCGGCCGCGGGCGGCGGTGGCCAGGGCGAGGGCGACGGGGACCGTCTCGGCGGCGGCGATGCCGTAGCTGTAGACGTGGTCGACGATCTGGTGCTCCAGCAGCGGCACGAGGGCGAATGTTCCTTCTCTTTTGTGGCGGTGGGCCAGGTCCAGGGCGTGGCGGGCGTTGCGGCCGATCTCCGTCTCGGCGGGGAGCTCGGCGAGGGCCGCCTCGGCGCACCCGTCGACGTCCGCGCCGGCGAGGGCGAGCGCGAGGGCGGCGGCCATCGCGCGGGCGCCGTGCACACCGTCGCCGTCCTGGGTGTAGCGGGCGTCGAACTCGGCGAGGTCGGCGGCGCGTCGGGGATCGCCCGGGTGGGCCACCGCGAGCACACAGGCGCGTACGCAGGCCGCGTCGTCGAAGTAGTGCGGGTTGTCGTGGCCGGTGGCGGGCGGGCGCAGACCGGTGGCGAGGTTGCCGAGTCCCGCGCGCACGGAGATGCGGGCGCGCAGCGGGAGCACGGCGGACTCGACCTCGGGGGCGCGCTCCGCGGCCGCGGCGATCTCGCTGGCGACGGTGTTCCAGGACAGGTCGATGGAGGCGCGGGTACGGCGCTCAAGGCTCAGGTCGCCGAGCGCGGCGGCGTCCCCGGCGCGCAGCAGCGCCTCGGCGGCGAACGCCGCCCATTCCGCGTCGTCGGAAGGGCCGAGGCGGAGCGGCTCGGGGGGCTGGTTGAGGGCGATGGGGACGGGGAGGGTGGTCGTCGCGTTCTGCTCCGCGAAGGTGTCGAGTTCACGGGTGAGGCGGCGGGTCCACTCGGGCATACGGGCGGCGCGGTGCCGGGCGGCGGGCCAGCCGGCGGCGTCACCGGCGGCGAGGCCGAGGAGGAGGCCCTCGACTCTGTGCCGGGTCCCGGCGGGGGGCGGTGGCTCCGCCGGTTCCTCGGACGGCATCGGGGCGGGCGGGGTGAGCGTGAGGGGCGGTGGCTCCGGGAGGACCTCGGACGGCGTGGGAGGGGGCAGGGTGAGGGGCGTGCCTGTCGGGCCCTCGTCCCAGGGGCTCGGGGGGTTCATGGGTGGGGCTCCTCCTCGGGGGCCGGGGCGTAGGCGGACGGGGCGGGCCAGGCCGGGGGGAGGGGGCCGGTGATCCACTTGGCGCAGTCGTCCGGGGTGAGCAGCTCGGCCACGTCCAGGACGTGGTGGCCGGCCATGGCGGGGAGGCAACTGCCCCGTGCGGGGCCGATGGGCGTCGTCCACTCCGGGGGGATGGCCGAGGCGCCGCGCGTGGCGCCGGCCAGGGCGCCCGCCACGGCCGCCGTCGTGTCCGCGTCGCGGCCCATGTTCACCGCGGTGAGGACGGACTCCGTGAAGTCGCCGTCGGCCACCGCGTACGCGCCGAACGCGAGCGCGACCGCCTCGGGGGCCAGGTCCGTCCACGGGTAACCGCCGACGACCACGGCGGAGCGGACCGCACGCTCGCCCCGGTGGGCGACCGCGACCGCGCGGCGCAGTGAGCGCGCGGTCCAGGAGTCGTCCGGGACGACCGCCAGGGCGGACGCCACGACCGAGATGGTCGGCGCGCCCGCCATCGCCGCCGCCACTCCCGCCGCGACCGCCTGACCTCCGTAGATGCCCTCTCCGTCGTGGCTGACCGAGCCGTCGATGGCGACCAGCCGGGCGGCCTCGGCGGGGCGGCCCGCCGCGAAGACGCCGAAGGGTGCCGCGCGCATCGCCAGACCGTCGCTCCAGGCGTGCCGGTGCTGCGCGGAGATGGGGGCGGCCAGACCCCGGCGGAGGTTCTCCAGGGTGCCGCGTTCGCTGAAGCCGGCGCCTCGGAAGGGACCCTCGTCCAGGTCCGCGATCCACTGGTGCCAGGCCGTCTCCACATGCGTGACGGTGAGCGCCGAGCCGTGCCGGGCCAGCAGCAGCCCGGAGAAGATGGCGTACTCGGTGTCGTCCGTGCCCGCGGGGTTCTCGACGACGTACCCCGTGATGCGGCCCCAGCGGGCGCGGATCTCGGACGGCTTCATGTTCTCCGCGGGCGCCCCCAGCGCGTCCCCGACGGCGAGCCCGAGCATGGCGCCGCGCGCCCGCTCACGAAGACCGGTGGCGTCCCCCGGCAGCGGGGCCGGAGGGACGCAGGCGATCGAAGGCATAGGACGCCTCTCTGGCCCGCTCATCGAGGGCCGGTCCAGCGGATCGTGTCCGAGGGAAGTGGGGGTCGGCGACGCGGTACGTAGCTGGGTGGGGCGGTGTGGGTGCTGTGCGGGCGGCTGGGGGCCTGCCGCTCGCCGGGGGCTGGTGGGAGGCGGGTGCCTGCGGCTGCCTGGTGGGCTGCCCCGCTCCGGGGGCGTGGCGACCCGGTGGTGCCTGGGTCCCTCGGTGACCGTGCGTGCCTCGACCGGTGGGTCGCGCAGCACTATGGGTAGTTGATCCGTTCTGCAGATTTCTCTGTGACGATCTCTGCCACATCGCGTGCCCGACCGGCCCTCCGAACGCTCCGGTATCACCCGGTCGACATCTGTGCGGAGCCTTGTACGAATGAGCGGCAACGATTCCTCGAACAGTCGCGAAGCCCACTCGGACGTCCCCGAATCACCGCGTAGCCGCAGGTAAGTACGGCCTTCCTTGCTGGCAGAAGCGATTTTCCGAGCGTACGTTCGACGTATGGCGATCATCGACACCGAAGCAGCGCTCCACGTGGCGCACCGCGACAACCACACCCACCGGGACGTGAACGGCGGCTGGCTGCGGCCCGCCGTGTTCGGGGCGATGGACGGGCTCGTGTCCAATCTGGCGCTGATGACCGGTGTCGCCGGCGGCACGGCCGGCCGGGAGGCGGTCGTCGTCGCCGGGCTCGCGGGACTGGCCGCCGGGGCCTTCTCGATGGCGGCCGGCGAGTACACCTCCGTGGCCTCGCAGCGCGAACTCGTCGAGGCGGAACTGGATGTCGAGCGGCGCGAGTTGCGCAAGCACCCCAAGGACGAGGAGAAGGAGCTGGCCGCCCTCTACGAGGCGCGCGGCGTCGAGCCGGAGCTCGCCCGTGAGGTCGCGAGACAGCTCTCGCGCGATCCCGAGCAGGCCCTGGAGATCCACGCCCGCGAGGAGCTCGGCATCGACCCGGGCGACCTCCCCTCGCCCACCGTCGCCGCCGTGTCGAGCTTCGGTTCCTTCGCGCTCGGCGCCCTGCTGCCCGTGCTGCCGTATCTGCTCGGCGCGAGCGCGCTGTGGCCCGCCGTGCTGGTGGCGTTGCTGGGACTCTTCGCCTGTGGTGCCCTGGTGGCGAAGGTGACGGCCAGAAGCTGGTGGTTCAGCGGGCTGCGTCAGCTGGCCCTCGGGGGTGCCGCGGCCGGTGTGACGTACGCCCTGGGCACGCTGTTCGGTGCGGCCGTATGATGAATCGGATGGCTACGTATGCGCCAGGTCGTATAAGTAGTCGTTACTACGCGGTTTCGAATGCTTAACCGCTGGGCATGAGCCGTAAGCGCCGCCGGCAATGACGCCTGCACCGCACCTTGCCGCAGGGAGCGACGACGCCCCCCGCACATCGAGTCGAAGGACATGGATCTGTCCGGAAGGCTCCCCTTGCTCCCGCCGCCGTGCGTCGTATCCGCTTCAGCGCCGCGGCGTCCGCATGTTGGAACGAACTATCCCGGTTCCCGAGAATCGCTCCATCATGTAACCTGCACGAAATTTTGCACTCCACGCAGAGGGCCAACGTCGTCCCTCGGCACCGCACATGCCACATGACGACGACGGGAGAGCCGATGCGTACGCCGCGCCAGCCGTCCCAGCACTCCACGAATGGCCAGAAGTGGTCGTTCATGGATGCTCGCCCTGCTGCGCAGGGTATGTACGACCCCCGCAACGAGCGCGACGCCTGTGGCGTCGGCTTCGTGGCCACCCTCACCGGCGAGGCGAGCCATGCGCTGGTCGAGCAGGCGCTCACCGTTCTGCGCAACCTGGAACACCGTGGTGCCACCGGCTCCGAGCCGGATTCCGGCGACGGCGCCGGCATCCTCTCCCAGGTGCCCGACGGCTTCTTCCGCGAGGTGGCCGGATTCGAGCTGCCCGAGGCCGGCGCGTACGCGGTCGGCATCGCCTTCCTGCCCCAGGACGGCGCCGACGACGCGGCCGCCCGCATCGATGCCATCGCCGCCGAGGAGGGCCTGAGCGTCCTCGGCTGGCGCGAGGTGCCCGTCGCGCCCGAGCTGCTCGGCGCCACGGCCCGCTCGACGATGCCCGCCTTCCGTCAGATCTTCGTCGCCGACGGCGCCGCGGTGCCCGCCACGGACATCGCCCTCGACCGCAAGACGTTCGTGCTGCGCAAGCGCGCCGAGCGCGAGGTCGACGTCTACTTCCCCTCGCTGTCCGCGCGGACCATCGTCTACAAGGGCATGCTGACCACCGGCCAGCTGGAGCCCTTCTTCCCGGACCTGTCCGACCGCCGCTTCGCCTCCGCGATCGCGCTCGTGCACTCCCGGTTCTCCACCAACACGTTCCCGTCGTGGCCGCTCGCCCACCCGTACCGCTTCGTTGCCCACAACGGCGAGATCAACACGGTCAAGGGCAACCGCAACTGGATGGTCGCCCGCGAGTCCCAGCTCGCCTCCGACCTCTTCGGCCCGCAGGACAAGCTGGAGCGGATCTTCCCGATCTGTACGCCGGACGCCTCCGACTCGGCGTCCTTCGACGAGGTGCTCGAACTGCTCCACCTCGGCGGCCGTTCCCTCCCGCACTCCGTCCTGATGATGATCCCGGAGGCGTGGGAGAACCACGACTCCATGGAGCCGGCCCGCCGCGCCTTCTACCAGTTCCACTCCACGATGATGGAGCCCTGGGACGGCCCGGCCTGTGTCACCTTCACCGACGGCAAGCAGGTCGGCGCGGTCCTCGACCGCAACGGACTGCGCCCCGGCCGCTACTGGGTCACCGACGACGGCCTCGTCGTCCTCGGCTCCGAGGTCGGCGTCCTCGACATCGACCCCGCGAAGGTCGTCCGCAAGGGCCGCCTCCAGCCCGGCCGCATGTTCCTCGTCGACACCGTCGAGCACCGCATCATCGAGGACGACGAGATCAAGGCCGCCCTCGCCGCCGAGCACCCGTACGCGGAGTGGCTGGAAGCCGGCGAGATCGAGCTGTCCGACCTGCCCGAGCGCGAGCACATCGTGCACACCCACGCCTCGGTCACCCGCCGCCAGCAGACCTTCGGGTACACCGAGGAGGAGCTGCGCGTCATCCTCGCGCCGATGGCCAAGGCCGGCGCCGAGCCGATCGGCTCCATGGGCACCGACTCGCCGATCGCCGCGCTGTCCTCCCGCCCCCGGCTGCTGTTCGACTACTTCACCCAGCTGTTCGCGCAGGTCACCAACCCGCCGCTGGACGCGATCCGCGAGGAGCTCGTCACCTCGCTGCGCTCCTCGCTGGGCCCCGAGGGCAACATCCTGGAGCCGAGCGCCGCGTCGTGCCGCAGCGTCACCCTGCCCTTCCCGGTGATCGACAACGACGAGCTGGCCAAGCTCATCCACATCAACGCCGACGGCGACATGCCCGGCATGAAGGCCGCGACCCTCTCCGGCCTGTACCGGGTCTCCGGCGGCGGTGACGCCCTCGCCGCGCGCATCGAGGAGATCTGCGCCGAGACCGACGCCGCCATCGAGAACGGTGCCCGGCTGATCGTCCTGTCGGACCGCCACTCGGACGCCGAGCACGCGCCGATCCCGTCGCTGCTGCTCACCGCGGCCGTCCACCACCACCTCATCCGCACCAAGCAGCGCACCCAGGTGGGCCTGCTGGTCGAGGCCGGCGACGTCCGCGAGGTCCACCACGTCGCCCTGCTCATCGGCTACGGCGCCGCCGCCGTCAACCCGTACCTGGCGATGGAGTCCGTCGAGGACCTCGTCCGCGCCGGAACGTTCCTCTCCGGTATCGAGCCCGAGCAGGCCATCCGCAATCTGATCTACGCCCTCGGCAAGGGCGTCCTGAAGGTCATGTCGAAGATGGGCATCTCCACCGTGGCCTCCTACCGCGGCGCCCAGGTCTTCGAGGCCGTCGGTCTCGCGGACGAGTTCGTGGAGAAGTACTTCAACGGCACGGCCACCAAGATCGGCGGCGTCGGCATCGACGTCATCGCCAAGGAGGTCGCCGCCCGCCACGCCAAGGCGTACCCCGCCTCCGGCATCGCCCCGGCGCACCGCGCCCTGGAGATAGGCGGCGAGTACCAGTGGCGCCGCGAGGGCGAACCGCACCTGTTCGACCCGGAGACGGTCTTCCGCCTCCAGCACTCCACGCGCGCGGCCCGCTACGACATCTTCAAGAAGTACACCGAGCGGGTGAACGAGCAGTCCGAGCGGCTGATGACGCTGCGCGGCCTGTTCGGCTTCCAGTCGGACCGGCAGCCGATCCCCGTCGACGAGGTCGAGCCGGTCTCCGAGATCGTCAAGCGGTTCTCCACCGGCGCCATGTCGTACGGCTCCATCTCCAAGGAGGCGCACGAGACCCTCGCCATCGCCATGAACCAGTTGGGCGGCAAGTCCAACACCGGTGAGGGCGGCGAGGACCCCGAGCGCCTGTACGACCCGGCGCGCCGGTCGTCCATCAAGCAGGTCGCCTCCGGCCGCTTCGGTGTGACCTCCGAGTACCTGGTCAACGCGGACGACATCCAGATCAAGATGGCCCAGGGCGCCAAGCCCGGCGAGGGCGGTCAGCTGCCCGGCCACAAGGTGTACCCGTGGGTCGCGAAGACGCGTCACTCGACGCCGGGCGTGGGCCTGATCTCCCCGCCGCCGCACCACGACATCTACTCCATCGAGGACCTGGCGCAGCTGATCCACGACCTCAAGAACGCCAACCCGCAGGCCCGCATCCACGTGAAGCTGGTCTCCGAGGTCGGCGTCGGCACGGTCGCGGCCGGTGTGTCCAAGGCGCACGCCGACGTCGTGCTCATCTCGGGTCACGACGGCGGCACCGGTGCCTCCCCGCTGACCTCGCTGAAGCACGCCGGCGGCCCCTGGGAGCTCGGCCTCGCCGAGACCCAGCAGACCCTGCTGCTCAACGGCCTGCGCGACCGCATCGTCGTCCAGACCGACGGCCAGCTGAAGACCGGTCGTGACGTGGTCATCGCCGCGCTGCTCGGCGCCGAGGAGTTCGGCTTCGCGACCGCGCCGCTCGTCGTCTCCGGCTGCGTCATGATGCGCGTCTGCCACCTCGACACCTGCCCCGTCGGCATCGCCACGCAGAACCCGACGCTGCGCGACCGGTTCTCCGGCAAGGCCGAGTACGTCGTGAACTTCTTCCGGTTCATCGCCGAGGAGGTCCGCGAACTGCTGGCCGAGCTGGGCTTCCGCTCCATCGAGGAGGCCGTCGGCCACGCCGAGGTCCTCGACGTGCGGCGTGCCGTCGACCACTGGAAGGCGCAGGGCCTGGACCTGGAACCGCTGTTCCACGTGCCCGAGCTGCCCGAGGGCGCGGTGCGCCACCAGCTGATCGAGCAGGACCACGGCCTGGAGAAGGCGCTCGACAACGAGCTGATCAAGCTCGCCGCGGACGCCCTGGCCGCCTCCGACGCGACCGAGGCCCAGCCCGTGCGCGCCCAGGTCAAGGTCCGCAACATCAACCGCACGGTCGGCACCATGCTCGGCCACGAGGTGACGAAGAAGTTCGGTGGCGCGGGCCTGCCCGACGACACCATCGACATCACCTTCACCGGCTCCGCGGGCCAGTCCTTCGGTGCCTTCCTCCCGCGCGGTGTCACGCTGCGCCTGGAGGGCGACGCCAACGACTACGTCGGCAAGGGCCTCTCCGGCGGCCGGGTGATCGTCCGTCCCGACCGGGGCGCCGACCACCTCGCCGAGTACTCGACGATCGCGGGCAACACCATCGCCTACGGCGCGACCGGCGGCGAGCTGTTCCTGCGCGGCCGCACCGGTGAGCGGTTCTGCGTCCGCAACTCCGGCGCGCTGGTCGTCTCCGAGGGCGTGGGCGACCACGGCTGCGAGTACATGACCGGCGGTCACGCGGTCGTCCTCGGTGAGACGGGCCGCAACTTCGCGGCCGGTATGTCCGGCGGCATCGCGTACGTCATCGACCTCGACCGCGACAACGTCAACGTCGGCAACGTGAACGCCGTCGAGGCGCTCGACGACACCGACAAGCAGTGGCTGCACGACGTGGTGCGCCGCCACGCCGAGGAGACCGGCTCCACGGTCGCCGAGAAGCTGCTCGCGGAGTGGGACGAGGCCGTGACCCGCTTCAGCAAGATCATCCCCAGCACGTACAAGGCAGTGCTCGCCGCCAAGGACGCCGCCGAGCGAGCCGGTCTCTCCGAGACCGAGATCACCGAGAAGATGATGGAGGCGGCGACCAATGGCTGATCCCAAGGGCTTTCTCAACCACGGCCGCGAGGTCGCCAAGTCCCGCCCCGTCGACGTCCGGCTGAAGGACTGGAACGAGGTCTACGTCCCGGGTTCGCTGCTCCCGATCATCTCGAAGCAGGCGTCCCGCTGCATGGACTGCGGCATCCCGTTCTGCCACAACGGCTGTCCGCTGGGGAACCTCATCCCCGAGTGGAACGACTACGCCTACCGCGAGGACTGGGCGGCCGCGAGCGAGCGCCTGCACGCCACCAACAACTTCCCGGAGTTCACGGGCCGGCTGTGCCCGGCCCCGTGCGAGTCGGCGTGTGTGCTCGGCATCAACCAGCCGGCCGTCACCATCAAGAACGTCGAGGTCTCGATCATCGACAAGGCGTGGGAGACGGGCGATGTCGCCCCGCAGATCCCCGAGCGCCTGTCCGGCAAGACGGTCGCGGTCATCGGCTCGGGCCCCGCGGGCCTCGCGGCGGCGCAGCAGCTGACACGCGCCGGTCACACGGTCGCGGTGTACGAGCGGGCCGACCGCGTCGGCGGTCTGCTCCGCTACGGCATCCCTGAGTTCAAGATGGAGAAGCGGCACATCAACCGCCGCATCGAGCAGATGCGCGCGGAGGGCACCCGCTTCCGCACCGGCATCGAGATCGGCCGCGACCTCAAGGCGACCGACCTGAAGAAGCGGTACGACGCCGTCGTGATCGCCGCCGGTGCCACGACCGCGCGCGACCTGCCGGTGCCCGGCCGTGAGCTGAACGGCATCCACCAGGCCATGGAGTACCTGCCGCTGGCCAACAAGGTGCAGGAGGGCGACTTCGTGGCGCCCCCCATCACGGCCGAGGGCAAGCACGTCGTGGTCATCGGCGGCGGCGACACCGGCGCGGACTGCGTGGGCACCGCCCACCGCCAGGGCGCGGCCTCCGTCACGCAGCTGGAGATCATGCCGAAGCCGGGCGAGGACCGGGCCCCCCACCAGCCGTGGCCGACCTTCCCGATGCTCTACAAGGTCACCTCGGCGCACGAGGAGGGCGGTGAGCGGGTCTACTCCGTCTCCACCACCCACTTCGAGGGCGACGAGGACGGCAACGTCCAGTGGCTGCACCTCGTCGAGGTCGAGTTCGTCGACGGCAAGCTGACGCAGAAGCCGGGCACGGAGCGCAAGATCCCCGCCCAGCTGGTCACCCTCGCGATGGGCTTCACCGGCACCGACCGGGAGAACGGCCTGGTCGAGCAGTTCGGCCTGGAGCTCGACGAGCGCGGCAACATCGCCCGCGACGCCGACTTCCAGACCAACGTGCCGGGTGTGTTCGTCGCCGGTGACGCGGGCCGCGGCCAGTCGCTCATCGTGTGGGCGATCGCGGAGGGCCGCTCGGCCGCCCGCGGCTGCGACCGCTTCCTCACCGGGGCCAGCGACCTCCCGGCGCCGATCAAGCCCACGGACCGCGCCCTGACGGTCTGACGACCGCACCCACCGGGTGACCTCGGGGCACCCCCCATACGTCCCGTACAACGGCGTACGGAACACCTGATGGCGCCTGCCCGCCAGTCCCCGACCGGACGACTGGGCAGGCGCTGTCGCATGTGCGGGCGCGGTGGGGCGGCCGGGCGGCCCCCCTCGCGCTCAGCTCGTCATCGCCGCGACCTTCGCCACCGCCAGCACCAGCAGCAGGGCGAGGACCACCGCGCAGGCGCTCGCCTGGACGCGGACGCGACGGCGGTCGCGGGGGGCGTAGGCGTAGGCGAGGGCGATGAGGCCGCCGGTGAGAAGGCCTCCGAGGTGGCCCTGCCAGGAGGTGACGACCGCCGAGAGCACCAGCCAGATCAGCAGGCCCGCCATGAAGCGGTTGATGCCCTTGGGGTCGGCGCCCAGGCGGCGGGCGAGGACGTAGTACGCGGTGCAGACGCCGAAGAGCGCGCCGGAGGCGCCGACCGTGCGGGCGTCCGGGGCGAGGAGCAGGACGAGCACCGAACCGCCGAGGGCGGACAGGAGGTAGAGGGCGAGGTAGCGGGCTCGGCCCAGCTGGGCCTCGACGATCCGGCCGACGTTCCACAGCGTGACCATGTTCATCACGATGTGGAGGATGCCGAACGTGCCCTCGGTGGGCGGGAGATGGAGGAACGCCCCGGTGAGGAGGCGGTACCACTCGCCGTCGATGACGCCCTCGGGGTGGAAGTCGGACGGATAGACGGCCTGCCAGACGTAGTGCAGGCCGTCCGGGCCGGTGAGGCCGCGGCCCAGCACCGCGAAGTCGTCCACGACGGAGGGGCGGACCAGTTCGGCCACGTAGGCGAGGACGTTGAGGCCGATGAGGGCGTACGTCACCAGCGGCACGGCGGAGATCCGGCCGCCGAAGGCGGTGCGGGCGTGACGGACGGTCCGGGCGCCCTCCTTCACACACTCGGGGCACTGGTGGCCCACGGCCGCCTCACGCATGCAGTCCGGGCAGATGAAGCGGTCGCAGCGCGTGCAGCGGACGTACGCCTCCACCTCGGGGTGCCGGTAGCAGGTGGTGACGGCGGGCTCGGACGACGACGGCGACTGGGGTTCCACGGCCGGCTCCTTGGGGGTGCGGACTGATGACGAGCCGGTGAGGACGGCGGCGAACAAAATAGCGAACCATCGGGGGTGAAGGGTGACGGGGAGGCGTACAGGGGTGCGGGCGGGGGTGTGGGAGGGCGTCGGGGGTGATCCCGCCACCGGTGCCCCGCCGAGGCCGTAGCCTCGGGGGCCCGTCGACCCCGTACGCCAGGAGGGCCCGTATGCCCGCGATCAGTCTCAGCAAGGTGCGGGAGACCGCCCCCGCTCTGGTGGACCTCTACAAGGCCGCCGGGGTCTCCCTCGCCAAGCACGGGTTGCGCGGGCAGCGCGCGGCCGTGTACCTCGTCGTCGACCACAGCGGCTCCATGCGGCCGTACTACAGGGACGGGAGCGTGCAGGCCCTCGCCGACCGGGTGCTCGGGCTGTCCGCTCAGCTCGACGACGACGGGATCGTGCCGGTCGTCTTCTTCTCCACCGGCGTCGACGCGGTGACCGAGATCGGGCTCGCCGACCACCACGGCCGGATCGAGCGGATCGTCTCCGGGCTCGGACACATGGGGAAGACCGACTACCACCTGGCCATGGACGCGGTCATCGACCACTACCTCGATTGCGGTGCGCGGGATCCGGCCCTCGTCGTGTTCCAGACGGACGGCGGGCCCACGAGCAAGCTCGCCGCCGAGCGGTATGTGTGCAAGGCCGCGCGGCTGCCCCTGTTCTGGCAGTTCATCGGCTTCGGGGACCCGGACAGCCGGCAGTTCGACTTCCTGCGCAGGCTCGACGAGCTGGCCGTGCCCGGCAAGCGGGTCGTCGACAACGCCGGTTTCTTCCACGCCGGTTCGGATCCCGGCGCCCTGTCCGACGCGGAGCTGTACGACCGGCTGCTGGGCGAGTTCCCGAAGTGGCTGGTGGAGGCGCGGGCACGGGGGATCGTCGCGTAACCGGCCCGGTGGGGCATTCGGCAACCGACCCCGGAGGAGTACCGGCAGCTCAGCGGCGGCGACCGGCACCACCGAGCACCGTCTCCCGGCAGGCGTCCGGTGAACCCCACGCCGAGCGCAGCGCCCGGGCCTTCGTCAGCCACAGCGACAGGTCGTACTCCGCGGTGTAGCCGATCGCGCCGTGCGACTGGAGCGCCGTGCGGGCGGCCCGGTACGCCGCCTCGCAGGCCATGACCTTGGCGGCGGCCACGTCCACCGGGTCCAGGGTGACCGCCGCGCCGAACACCAGCGGGCGCGCGAACTCCAGAGCCACCTTCGTGTCGGCCAGCCGGTGCTTCACCGCCTGGAACGAGCCGACGGGCACCCCGAACTGGGTGCGCTGCCCGACGTACGCCACCGTCCTGTCCAGGAGGGCGAGACCGACGCCGAGGGCCTGCGCGGCGACCGCGAGCCGCGCCCACAGGACCGCTCGGGCGACGGGCGGACCGATGGCGAGGAGTTCACCGCCGGGGGAGAGGGGCGTCGGCCGGCGGGCGGGGTCCAGCGACGGGCGGACCGGGCCATGGCCGGGGGACAGCCGCAGCTCGGGCCCGCTCAGGGACAGACGGGTGGTCGCCGCGTCCCCGTCCAGCGCGTACGGCGACCCCGGCGGCGTGACCGTGGCCATCGCCTCCCCCGACACCAGCGCCGGGAGCAGCCGCTTCGCCGGGCCCGGGTCGTCCAGCCCCGCGAGGAGCACCGTGGCCGCGACCGTCTCCACGAGCGGGCCCGGTACGGCGTGCCGCCCCAACTCCACGAAGGCGACGGCGAGTTCGACGGGCAGCGGGCCCACGCCCTCGTACGCCTCCGGCGCCACCAGCGCGAACACGCCGGCCCGCGCGACCCGCGCCCACAGCGCCCGCCCGGCCGCGCGCTCCCCACGGGCCCAGGCCCGCACGACCGCCGGGGTGTCCGCGGCCGTCAGCATCGCGTCCAGCGACGCGGCGAACGCCCGCTGCTCGGCGTCGAGGAGGAAACGCATCAGCGTCGCCCCCTCGGCAGGCCCAGCAGGCGTTCGGCGATGATGTCCCGCTGGATCTCGTTGGTGCCGGCGTAGATCGGGCCGGCAAGGGAGAAGACGTAGCCCTCGGACCAGTCGGTGTCGGCGAACTCGCCTTCCCCGCCCAGGAGTTCCAGTGCCGTCTCGTGCAGGGCGATGTCGTGCTCCGACCAGAACACCTTGTTGAGGCTGGACTCGGGGCCCAGGGACTCGCCGTCGAGGAAGCGCGAGGCGCTAGCCCAGGTGAACAGTTCGTAGGCGCGGGCACCGATCAGGGCGTCGGCCACGCGGTCGCGAGTGGCCGAAGGACGGCCCCGGGCGTCCCACAGGTCGCGCAGCCGGTCGGCGGAGGCGAGGAAGCGGCCGGGGGAGCGGAGCGTCAGCCCGCGTTCGTTGCCGGCCGTCGACATCGCGATCCGCCAGCCCTGCCCCGGCTCGCCGATGACGTCCCCGTCCGGCACGAACACATCGTCCAGGAACAGCTCCGCGAAGGCCGGCTTCCCGTCGAGGCGGCCGATCGGGCGGACCGTCACACCGGGCGCGCGCAGGTCGAACATGAGGTACGTGAGGCCCTGGTGCGGCTTCGGGGTGCCCGGCTCGCTGCGGAACAGCCCGAACGCGCGGTCCGCGAAAGCAGCGCGCGACGACCAGGTCTTCTGGCCCCTGAGCAGCCAGCCGCCGTCCGTGCGCACCGCCCGGGAGGTCAGCGAGGCCAGATCCGAACCGGCCTCCGGCTCCGACCACGCCTGCGCCCACACCACCTCACCCGAGGCCATCGGCGGCAGCACCCGTGCCCGCTGCTCCCGCGTGCCGTGGTCGAACAGGGTGGGAGCGAGCAGGTTGACTCCGTTCTGCCCGACCCGGCCGGGGGCGCCCGCCGCGTAGTACTCCTCCTCGAAGATCAGCCAGCGGATCAGGCTCGCGTCCCGGCCCCCGTACGCGGCCGGCCAGTTCACCACCGACCAGCGGTCGGCCGCCAGTTCGGCCTCCCAGGCGCGGTGGGCCGCGAAGCCCTCCTCGGTCTCCAGGGAGGGCAGCGGGACGGACGGCACCCGCGCCCGCAGCCAGGCGCGGGCCTCCGCGCGGAACGCCTCGTCGGCGGGGGAATGGGCGAGGTCCACGGGGGTCACCTCTTTCCGGGCAAGCACCCAACCTTCCCTAACAAGTGTTTGGTAGGTTAGCGTGCCCTCATGACGAACGTCGAGCCTCCGACCTACGTCCCCGCCCACGGCCTCCTCCGCGGCCGTACCGCCGTCATCACCGCGGCGGCCGGCGCGGGCATCGGCGGGGCCACCGCGCGACGCTTCCTGGAGGAGGGCGCCCGCGTTCTGATCAGCGACGCGCACACCCGCCGCCTCAAGGAGCACGAGGCCGAGCTGGCCGGGGAGTTCGGCGCGGACGCGGTCACGGCGACGGCGTGCGACGTGACCGACGAGGACCAGGTGCGCGCCCTGTTCGACACGGCCGTCCGGCTGCACGGACGCCTCGACGTCGTCGTCAACAACGCGGGCCTCGGCGGCACCTCGGACCTCGTCGACATGACCGACGAGCAGTGGTCGAAGGTGCTGGACGTGACCCTCTACGGCACGTTCCGCTGCACCCGGGCGGCCCTGCGGCACATGCGGGCGACCGGCGGCGGCGTGATCGTCAACAACGCCTCCGTCGTCGGCTGGCGCGCCCAGGCCGGGCAGGCGCACTACGCGGCGGCGAAGGCAGGCGTGATGGCGCTGACCCGCTGCGCCGCAGTCGAGGCCGCCGCGTACGGGGTGCGCGTCAACGCCGTGTCGCCCAGCCTCGCCATGCACCCCCACCTCGCCAAGGTGACCACCCCCGAGCTGCTGGCGGAACTCACCGAACGCGAGGCCCTCGGGCGGTACGCCGAACCCTGGGAGGTGGCCAACGTGATCGTGTTCCTCGCGTCCGGCTACTCCTCGTACCTGACGGGCGAGGTCGTGTCCGTCAGCAACCAGCACCCTTGAGGACAATGAACAGCGTGCCGACCAAGAAGAAGCCCCAGGTGACCGCCGCCCCCGCCCGCCGTCGTGAACTCCTCGACAGGGCGGCCGAGGTCTTCGCCGAGCAGGGGTACAACGCCACCACCGTCCGCAGGATCGCGGACGACGCGGGCATGCTCGCGGGCAGCCTCTACTACTACTTCGACTCCAAGGACGCGATGCTCGAGGAGATCCTGCGGACCTTCCTCGACGAGCTCTGGGAGCAGTACGACACCGTCCTGGCCGCCGACCTCGGGCCCAGCGAGACCTTCCGGTCCCTGGTCACCGAGTCGTTCCTGGCCATCGACCGGCACCGCGCGGCCGTCGAGATCTACCAGAACGAGGCGAAGCAACTGATCGCACAGGAACGCCGGTTCGGGTTCCTGGAGGTGTCACAGCGCAAGTTCGAACAGACCTGGCTGTCCACGCTGGAGCGCGGAGTCGCCGAGGGGGAGTTCCGGGCCGACCTCGACACGAAGGTCACCTACCGGTTCGTGCGCGACACCGTGTGGGTCGCCGCCTCCTGGTACCGGCCCGGCGGGCAGTACAGCCCGGAGCAGATCGCCCGGCAGTACCTGTCGATGGTGCTGGACGGGATCGCCGTACGTACCTGACCACCAACTCAAGACCGGAGTCCGGGAGTCGCCATGGCCGAGGCCTACATCGTCGAAGCGGTCCGTACGCCCGTCGGGCGGCGCGGAGGAGGGCTCGGCGGGGCGCACCCCGCCGACCTCGGCGCACATGTGCTGAAGGCGCTCGTCGCGCGTGCCGGCGTGGACCCCGCCGCCGTGGAGGACGTCGTCTTCGGCTGCCTGGACACCGTGGGGCCGCAGGCCGGTGACATCGCCCGCACCAGCTGGCTGGCCGCCGGACTGCCCGAGGAGGTGCCCGGCACCACCGTCGACCGGCAGTGCGGCTCCTCCCAGCAGGCCGTGCACTTCGCCGCCCAGGCCGTCCTGTCCGGCACCCAGGACCTCGTCGTCGCCGGTGGCGTCCAGAACATGACGATGGTCCCCATCGCCTTCGCCTCCCGTCAGGCCGCCGTGCCGCTCGGCCTCACCGAGGGCCCCTTCGCCGGCAGTGAGGGCTGGCGCGCCCGGTACGGGGACCGGCCCGTCAACCAGTTCGCCGGCGCCGAGATGATCGCCGCGAAGTGGGGCATCAGCCGCCGTGACCAGGAGGAGTACGCGCTGCGCTCGCACCGGCGGGCGGTGCGGGCCGTCGACGAGGGCCGCTTCGAGCGGGAGACCGTGCCGTACGGGGACGTGACCGTCGACGAGGGGCCGCGCCGGGACACGTCCCTGGAGAAGATGGCCGCGCTGAAGCCCGTCATCGACGGGGGCACCGTCACCGCCGCCTGCTCCTCGCAGGTCTCCGACGGCGCCGCCGCGCTGCTGCTCGCCTCCGAGCGGGCCGTCGAGGAGCACGGGCTCATCCCGCGCGCCCGCGTGCACCACCTCTCCGTACGCGGTGAGGACCCCATCCGGATGCTGACCGCGCCGATACCGGCGACCGCGTACGCCCTGAAGAAGGCCGGCCTCTCCCTCGACGCGATCGACCTCGTCGAGATCAACGAGGCCTTCGCACCCGTCGTCCTCGCCTGGCTGAAGGAGACGGGCGCCGACCCGGAGAAGGTCAATGTCAACGGTGGCGCCATCGCCCTGGGGCACCCACTGGGCGCGACGGGCGCCAAGCTCATGACGACCCTCCTGCACGAACTGGAACGCACCGGCGGCCGCTACGGCCTCCAAACCATGTGCGAGGGCGGCGGCCAGGCGAACGTGACGATCATCGAACGGGTATGAGGCACGGTCCGGGCCGACGGTGAGCCGCTGCGAGCGAACCGGGCGGGGGGCGGGGCCGACCGGATCCGGGTCGCCGGGCGGTCCGGTGGCCCTGCGGTCCGGTGGCCCTGCGGTCCGGTGGCCCTGCGGTCCGGTGGCCCTGCGGTCCGGTGGCCCTGCGGTCCGGTGGCCCTGCGGTCCGGTGGTCCGGTGGTCCGGTGGTCCGGTGGTCCTGCAGCCCTGCAGCCCTGCAGCCCTGCGCCCCTGCGGTCCGGTGGCCCGACAGCCCGATGGAGCCGAGGCGTGGGCGGGCCGGTGGTCGGTGGGCGGCGGGCGAGGGATGGGTGGCTCATAGCCGTCAGGCACCGGGTGGCGGCGGGGCCCCCGGGGGGCCGTCAGTCCTCGGGGCCGAGCCCTCCCGGTGTCGTCAGCCTCGTCAGGGTTTCCTCCGCCTCCTTCATGATCCGGTTCACCAGCTCCTCGCAGGACGGCAGGTCGTCGATGACTCCGGTGACCTGGCCGGAGGCCATGACGCCGAGGTCCGTGCGGCCGTCGACCATCGCGGACCTCAGGAGCATCGGCGTGTTGGCGGCGAGCAGGACCTGGCTCCACGTGAGGTCCTTGCCGTGTTTCATCGCGAGCCCGTCCCGGATCATGCCGCGCCAGGTGAGCCCCGAGATCCGGCGGAAGCCGGCCGCGTGGCGCACCGCGTGCAGCAGGGCGCGGACGCGGCCGGACCTCTCCAGGGCGTCCACGAACTCCGTGCGGAGCATGCGGTGAGGCAGCCCGTCCACGGCCCTGGTCACGGTGACGTCCTTGACGGTCGCCGCGAGGTAGCGCGCCTTGACCGCGTCGGGCACCGTCGAGTCCGACGTCAGCAGGAACCGTGTGCCCATCGCGACGCCGGCCGCCCCGTACGCGAGCGCGGCGACCAGCCCCCGCCCGTCGTGGAAGCCGCCCGCGGCGACGACGGGAATGCCCACCGCGTCCACGACCTGCGGCAGGAGCACGGTCGTCGCCACGTCCCCGGTGTGCCCGCCGCCCTCCCCACCCTGCACGACCACCGCGTCCGCACCCCACGCCGCCACCTTCTCCGCATGCCGCCGGGCCCCCACGGAGGGGATGACGACCACCCCCGCGTCCTTCAGCTCGGCGATCAGCTCCCTGGACGGCGCGAGCGCGAACGACGCCACCCGGACGCCCTCCTCGACGATGATCCGCACCCGTTCCCGGGCGTCCCCGGCGTCGGCCCGCACATTCACCCCGAACGGCGCGGCCGTGCGGGACCGCACCTCCCGTACGGCGTCCCGCAGCCGCTGCGGGCTCATCGTCGCGGACGCCAGGATGCCGAGGGCGCCCGCCTCGGCCGTGGCGGACACCAGGCGGGGGCCGGCGACCCAGCCCATCCCGGTCTGCACGATCGGATGGCGGACGCCCACGAGCCGCGTGAGGGCGGTGTCCATCACCCCTGGACCTCCCGTGCGCGGGCGTTCTCCGGGTCGAGCACCTCACGGATCAACCGCAGCTCCTCAGCCGACGGCTCCCGTGTGTACGGCACCTCCTCCGGTACGGCCAGCGCGAACCCGGTGGCCTCCTCGACCTGCTCGACGGTGACCCCCGGGTGCAGCGAGGCCAGCCGCATCGAGCGGTCCGGGGTGGCGAAGTCGAACACCCCGAGGTCGGACACGACACGGGGGAGCCGGTGGAAGCGAGCCGTCGCGGGATGCGCGGCGGCCCGGTCGTACCCCACCCCGCACACCATGTCGACCTTCTCCACGAACACCCGCCGGGAGTGCCGGGGCACCCAGTAACTCGTCGTGTTGTTCAGCGTGTTGACCGGCGCGCCCCGCACTCCGAGGAGCTGGCGCCGGGGGCGGGCCCAGTCACCGACGCAGGAGATGTTCTGATTGCCGTACCGGTCGATCTGGCTCGCGCCCATCATCACGTGCCGTCGGCCGCCGGTGACCAGGGCCAGGTGCTGCCGGTAGGGCAGCCATCCCTCGACGGTGCCGTCCGCGCCGACGAGCAGCGCCTCGCCGTCGGTGAGCAGCAGATCCGGGGCGAACGTCCGCCGGGCGAGGCGTGCGCCCAGTGACGGGACGAGCCCCATGGGGCTGGCGAGGATCTCCCCGGCCCCACGCCATGCCTCGGCGCACGCGATCACGCAGTACTCGGCGCGGGTCGCCCCGCCCATGCCGTCCCCGCCCATGCCGTCCCCGCCCACGCCGTGCCCACCCCCGCCGTCTCCGCTCATGCCTCGTCCTCGCGCCAGGCCCGCACGGCCGCCTGGTAGGCGTGTTCGTCGCCGGTGAGGAACCGTTCGGCGAACTCCGGCCACGCCGTGCCCGCGTACCGCTTCTGGAAGGACTCGTCCCGTGCGTAGTCCGGCGCGCAGGACGTGAAGTGCGCCCCGTTCGGCGCCTCCACCACGCCCGTCACCACATGTCGCTTGATCAGCAGTGACTGCGGCGGCGCCTCCTTGGTCAGCTCGGCCGTGTCCACGATCCGCTCGCAGGAGACGTACGCGGTGTCGGCCGCCTCGCAGAACAGGTCGTCGAAGTAGGGGTCCGGGCCGAGGTACTGGCCGTTGCCGAACCGGTCGGCCCGGTTGACGTGCACGAACGCGGCGTCCATGCGCAGGGCGGGCATCGCGACGAACGTCTCCCCGTCGGCGTAGGGCGAGGTGACGGTCCGCAGGGAGGGATTGACCCGCATCACGTCCGAGCCGATGCCCGCCCGCACCGGCAGGAAGGGCAGCCGGTTCGCGGCGGCGTGCAGGCCCCACATGAACATCGCCTCGTCGACCTCCATCAGCTCGAACGCCCCGCGTTCACGTGCCGCGCGGAAATGCGGCTCCAGGGGGATCGAGTCGAGCGTGGCGAACGCGGCGACCAGTTTCCGGATCCGTCCGGCGGCGGCGAGCATCCCCACGTCCGGGCCGCCGTACGAGACGACGGTGAGATCAGTGATCTCCGTACGGAGCAGCGCTCTCACCAGGGCCATCGGCTTGCGCCGGGAGCCCCAGCCGCCGATGCCCAGGGTCATCCCGCTCTCCAGCCCCGCCAGGGCCTCCTCGGCGGTCATGGTCTTGTCACTCATCCGCGCCCACCTCCCTGCCCTTCCTGCCCTTCGTGTCCTCCCTGCCGAATGTGCCGCGGACCTCGTCGGCCACCCCGCTGAGGTTCGCCTCGAAGGTGAAGCCCTGCTCGAAGCGGTAGCTGCGCCGTACGTCGACGGGGTCGATACCGTTGATGGCGGCCTTGGCGAGCCGGATCAGCCGCCCGTCCTTCGCGGCGATCTCCGCCGCCAACTCCAGCGCGGCCGCGCGCAGTTCGTCCCGCGGCACCACCCGCCACACCGAGCCGTGCGCCCGCAGCTCGGTGGCGGTCGCCGTGCGCGAGGTGTAATACAGCGCCCGCATCAGGTGCTGCGGCACCAGCCGCGCCAGATGCGTCGCCGCCCCGAGCGCCCCCCGGTCCAGCTCGGGCAGACCGAACGTCGCGTCCTCGCTCGCCACGATCGCGTCCGCGTTCCCGACCAGACCGATCCCGCCGCCCAGGCAGAACCCCTGCACCGCCGCCACCACGGGCACCTCGCACTCGTACACCGCCGCGAACGCCTCTGCGCAGCCCTGGTTGGCGCCGATCAGCGCGCGCTGCCCCGCCGCCTGGATCTCCTTGATGTCGACGCCCGCGTTGAACCCGCGGCCCTCCGCCGCGAGCACCACACACCCGACCGCCGGGTCACGCCCCGCCGCGCGCACCGCGTCGGCCAGCTCGAACCACCCCCGCACCGGCAGGGCGTTCACCGGAGGGAAATCGACCGTGACGAGAACCGTCCCCTTTTCCGGGGACGAGGTGGAGACACCCATGGGAGCATCAGCTACCTTCCACCTAACGTTTGTTTGGTGGAAGGTAGCAGCGGATGGAGCTCAACGGGAAGCTCGCCGTCGTCACCGGCGGCACACGCGGCGTCGGCGCCGGCATCGCCCGCGCCTTCGCCGAGGCGGGCGCCGACGTCGTGATCTGCGCCCGCCGCCCACCCGACGCACCGCTCAAGGGCGCCGAGTTCCTACCGGTGGACGTCCGTGACCCGGACGCCGTGCAGGCGCTCTTCGACGGCCTGCCCCGCGTCGACGTCCTCGTCAACAACGCGGGCGGCACGCCCTACCGGCCACTCACCGGCACGGGCCCCGACGCCGGCACCGCCACCATCGCCCGTCGCCACGCCCGCGTCATCGACCTCAACCTCACCGCGCCCCTGACGGTGTCCCTCGCCGCCCACGCCCATCTGAGGCGGTCGCGGGGCTCGATCCTGATGATCGGCAGCGTCAGCGGCAGCCGCCCCTCGCCCGGCTCCGCCGCGTACGGCGCCGCCAAGGCCGGCCTGGAACACCTCGCCCGTTCCATGGCCGTGGAGTGGGCCCCCGACATCCGAGTCAACACCCTTGTCCTCGGCATGGTCCGCACGGAGCTGTCCCACCTCCACTACGGCGACGAGCACGGCGTCGCCGCCGTCGCCCGCACGGTCCCTCTCGGCCGCCTCGCCGACCCCTCCGACGTCGGCGGGGCGGCGGTCTTCCTCGCGTCCGACGCGGCGGCGTACATCACCGGCGCCTCCCTACTGGTCCACGGCGGCGGGGAACGCCCGGCGTTCCTGGCGGCGGCCACACCGGAGCGGGACAGCGGGGCTGACGCTGTTCGGGGCGCTGGGGGTGGTCTCGGCCGGGCCACCGGCAGCGACACCGGCCAGCCCATCGGTGGTGATGCTGACCGGGGCGCTGACGGTCATACCGGTCGGGCGGCCGTGGGCGAAGCCGATCGGCGCGCTCGGGGGGACGTCGGCGGGGCGGCCGGGGGCGCCGCTGACCGGGACGCCGGAGGCCGGCCCGGTCGGGGCGCCGGGAGCGGGACCGGCGGCGACACCGTCCGGCACGCGACAGGCGCCCCCCACCGAGGCCACCCAGGCCCGCCTGACGACACCGGTCGGGGCGCGGCGCACGACCCGCGCAGGGCGGCGATGCCCCACGACAGCGACGGAACCCGAGGAGGCGGACGATGAGCGGACAACGACTCTGCGAGGGGCGCGTGGTGATCGTGACCGGCGCGGGGCGCGGACTGGGGCGCGCACACGCCCTCGCGTACGCCGCGGAGGGCGCCCATGTCGTCGTCAACGACCTCGGCGTGGGACTGGACGGCACCCCGGACCCCGACAGCCCCGCCGCCCGGGTCGTCGACGAGATCCGCTCCGCCGGAGGGGAGGCGGTCGCCCACGGCGGCGACGTCGCCACGACCGACGGCGCCGCGTCCCTCGTCCGCACCGCGCTCGACACGTACGGACGCCTCGACACCCTGGTCAACAACGCCGGCTTCCTGCGCGACCGCATGCTCGTCAACCTCGACGAGGACGACTGGGACGCCGTTCTCCGCGTCCACCTCAAGGGCCACTTCCTCCCGCTGAGGCACGCCGCCCTGCACTGGCGCGCCGAGGCCAAGGAGGGCCGCCGCCCCGAGGCGCGCGTCATCAACACGAGCAGCGGCGCCGGCCTCCTGGGCTCGGTCGGCCAGGGCAACTACAGCGCGGCCAAGGCGGGCATCATCGGCCTCACGCTGGTCGCGGCGGCGGAACTGGGCCGCTACGGCGTCCTCGTCAACGCGATCGCCCCCGCGGCGCGCACGAGGATGACCGAGCGGGTCTTCGCCGAGACGATGGCCGCGCCCGGCACCGGCTTCGACGCGATGGCCCCGGAGAACGTCTCCCCGTTGGTGGTCTGGCTGGGCTCCGCCGTGTGCACCGGAGTCACCGGTCGCGTCTTCGAGACGGAGGGCGGCCGCATCACGGTCATGGAGGGCTGGCACCCCGGCCCCACCGCCACCCGCCCTTCCCGCTGGACCCCCGGCGAAGCAGGCGAAACCACCCTGAAACTCCTGGCAGAAGCCCAACGACCCGGCCGCACCTACGGCACGTAGCCCCAGGGGGTTCACAGGGGCGCGGGGAACCGCGCGCCCAGCCCCCACTCACGCGCAGAGAACGCGACCTCGCCCGGCAACCGGCACCCTTCCCCCCGCACCCCATCTCCCCAGGGGCGCGGGGAACTGCGCGACCAACCCTCACACACCCGCACCCGCCCACGCACGCGGCGACCCCCCCACCCGGCGGCCCCCCACCCCCTACCGCACCCGGCCCCGAAAGCTACGTGTCGCAGTCCAGCACCGTCCGGCACAACCCACACCGAGCCCGCACCCGCCCCCGAACCGGCACCCGGATCCGCTGATGACACGTCGGACAGGGAAACGACACCCGCAAGCCCCCACTCCCACTCCCACCGCCACCCTCACCCTCACCCACGCCCCGACCACCGGCCCCGGCGGCACGCGCCCCCGCACCCGCCCCCGGCACCCCCTCCGCCGAGAAGACGTACGGCACCCCCCGCTCCACCCCACCCGCCGCCGCCCGCGGCTCCCGCGCCCGGCGCCGGTCCCGCGCGTACCGTCGCCGCCCCGCCCACCCCGCCGCGGACAACGGCGGCTGCTCCTCGTCCCCGCGCGCCCGCCCCCGCCCCTCCACGTACGCCGTGTACGCCTGCGCGCTGGTGAACCACACCGACGGGTCCTCCCCGAACACCCGCGCCCGCTTGGCCAGCACGTACCCGAACTCCTCCGGCGTCAGATACCCCAGCTTCTGCGAAGACGCCCCGTCCTCCCGGTACGCGTCGAGCAGCAGCCACCCCGCCCCCAGATACGTCGCCGCCGTGTCCGTGAGGATCTCGTTCTCACGGACACCGGGGAACGACAGCCCCAGCCGGTGCAGATAGACGTGCGTCACCTCGTGCGCGAGGGCCGCCCCGATGTCCCGCCGGTGCGTGCGGAAGCGGTCGTTCAGCTCGACGAAGTACTCGGGCCCGGCGGCCAGTTCGACGTTCGCCGCATGGGTCATCTCCCGGAAGCCGACGATCAGCCGGGCGTCCGGCAGCCGATAGTGCCGCACCAGCTCACGGGCGACCCGCTGGGCACCCAGATGGAGATCGTCGGTGTCGCAGAACGCCACGTCGACCGGGGCGACGCTCATGTCGAACGTGTGGATGGTGTCGTACGACAGCCGCTTGTACAGCGCGGTGATCGACGCCCGCACGACCTCCAGGTGCGGGTACCCGTGCTCGACCGGTCCGCCGTTCGCCACGTCCGCACCCCCAAAGACGCCTCGACACGTTCCACTCTAAGCCGGTGCGGGCCGACGCCGACCGGTGCCCGCGGCGTGGGACGGCGGACCGGGCCGACGTAGGGTGACGACCATGACCACCAGCGACACCAACGAGGCGAACAGCGGCGCGGCGGCCGGCGAGGTCGACGCCGAGGTGCGGGCGGAGCTGACCCGGCTGCGGGACAGCATCGACAACATCGACGCCGCCGTCGTCCACATGCTCGCCGAACGCTTCAAGTGCACCCAGCGGGTCGGCCACCTCAAGGCCGCGCACCAGCTGCCCGCCGCCGACCCGGCCCGCGAGGCCCAGCAGATCAACCGGCTGCGGGGGCTCGCCGAAAGTGCCAAGCTGGACCCGGCGTTCGCGGAGAAGCTCCTCAACTTCATCATCGCCGAGGTCATCCGGCACCACGAACGCATCGCGGACGACGCACTGAACGGCACGACCGACGCACCCGGCAGCAACGGCACCACCGCCAACGGTGCCGCCGCGGGCCGGCGGTGACCACGGGGGAGTGACATCCCGCCCTCCAGCGGGCATCCTGCGTGAGCACTCTTCGTCAGACAGTGACTGCATGCGGTGAGAAACTCGGATCAAGGCGCCGCCGACCGCGTGCCGCCGAGCCGAGCGAGGGGACACGGGCCATGCCGTCGGAAGCCAAGATCCTCATCGTGGACGACCACGAGGACACGCTCTACGCCCTGGAGAGCGCCCTGGCCCCGCTGGGCTACCACCTGGCCCGCGCCACCAGCGGCGACGCGGCACTCAAGGAAGTCCTGCGCGGCCAGGTCGGTCTGCTCCTCCTCGACGTGCGCATGCCCGGCGTCAGCGGCCTCGACGTCGTCCGCTACATGCGCGGCGTCGAACAGACCCAGCACATCCCCGTCATCCTCCTCACCGGCTTCGGCCCCGACGCCGAGCTGACCGCCACCGCCTTCCGCCTCGGCGTCGCCGACCTCGTCATGAAGCCCATCGACCCGTGGGCGCTGCGCACCAAGGTCCGCTACCTCTTCGACGCCCACGAACGCTCCCACGCCCTGGAACGCGAGGTCCGCGAACTGCGCGCCCGCCTCAAGGACCACCAGGACCGCGACGACCGCGCGGACCGCAAACACGACGACACCGGCGGCCGCGTACCCGCCCAACGGGAGCGCACGGACGACGACGCGCGGGACGGTGCGAACGACCGGGCATAGGCCCCATACGACCGGGCGCGCGGCGCATACGACCGGACATAGGTGGCGTACCCGGCCCGCCCCTGTCCCGTGCCCTGGGCATCAGGCAGCATGTCCCTCATGTCCGTACTGACGCGCGACGAAGCGCATGCCCGTGCCCGACTCCTCGACGTCCACCGCTACGAGATCACCCTCGACCTCACGCGCGGCGACGAGACCTTCGACTCCCGTACCGTCATCCGCTTCACCGTACGGGGAAAGAAAAAGGCCGCGGACACCTTCGTCGAGCTCAAGCCCGCCGACCTGCGCTCCGTCACCCTCGACGGCAAGCCCCTCGACCCCGAGACCCTCGACGGCAACCGCCTGCCGCTCACCGGCCTCACCCCGGGCGAACACGAACTGCGCGTCGACGCCGCCATGCGCTACTCCCGCACCGGCGAGGGCATGCACCGCTTCACCGACCCCACCGACGGTGAGACCTACGTCTACACCCAGCTGTTCATGGACGACGTCCAACGCGTCTTCGCCGCGTTCGACCAACCCGACCTCAAGGCCGTCTTCGACCTGACCGTCACCGCCCCCGAGGGCTGGACCGTCCTCGCCAACGGCATCACCGCCCAGCAGGACGACGGCACCTGGCGCGCCGCCACCACCCCCCTCATCTCCACCTACCTCGTCGCCGTCGCCGCCGGCCCCTGGCACTCCGTGCGCACCGAACACCGCGGCCTGCCCTTCGGCATCCACTGCCGCCGCTCCCTGGCCCCCTACCTCGACACCGACGCCGACGAGATCCTCGACGTCACCCGCGCCTGCTTCGACCGCTACCACGAGAAGTTCGAGGAGCCGTACCCCTTCGACTCCTACGACCAGGCGTTCGTCCCCGAGTTCAACGCGGGCGCCATGGAGAACCCCGGACTCGTCACCTTCCGCGACGAGTTCGTCTACCGCTCCGCCGTCACCGACACCGAACGCCAGACCCGCGCCATGGTCATCGCCCACGAGATGGCCCACATGTGGTTCGGCGACCTCGTCACCCTCAAGTGGTGGGACGACATCTGGCTCAACGAGTCCTTCGCCGAGTACATGGGCTACCAGACCCTCACCGAGGCCACCCGCTTCACCGACACCTGGGTCGACTTCGGCGTCGCCCGCAAGGCCTGGGGCTACGACGCCGACCAGCGCCCCTCCACCCACCCCGTCGCCCCCGAGAACGTCGACGACACCGCCGCCGCCCTCCTCAACTTCGACGGCATCTCCTACGCCAAGGGCGCCTCCGCCCTGCGCCAACTCGTCGCCTGGCTCGGCGAGAAGGACTTCCTCGCCGGTATCAACGCCCACTTCACCCGCCACCGCTTCGGCAACGCCACCCTCGCCGACTTCATCGACAACCTCGCCGGCGCCACCGAACGCGACGTCCACGCCTGGGCCGACGCCTGGCTGCGCACCACCGGCGTCGACACCCTCACCCCCAAGGTCACGCGCGGCACCGACAGCACCTACACCCTCACCGTCGACCACGCCGGCACCCGCCCCCACCACATCACCGTCGGCATCTACGACCAGGACCCCGGCGACGACCAGGGGCACCTCACCCTCCGCGAGAGCCTCGCCCTCGACATCCCGCAGACCGGCGACCAGCCCATCGGCAAACGCCCCGCCCTGCTCCTCCTCAACGACGGCGACCTCACCTACGCCAAGGTCCGCTTCGACCCCGACTCCTTCACCACCGTCACCGGCCACCTCAGCGGACTCCCCGACCCGCTCACCCGCGCCGTCGTCTGGAACGCCCTGCGCGACGCCGTACGCGACGCCGAACTCCCGCCCACCGCCTACCTGGACGCCGCCCGCACCCATCTGCCCCGCGAGACCGACCTCGCCATCGTCCAGGGCGTCCTCACCTTCGCCACCACCCAGATCGCCGACCGCTTCCTCACCCCCGAGCAGCGCCCCGGCGGCCTGACCACCCTCGCCGCCCTGTGCCGCGACCTCATCCGCCGCACCGAGGACGGCGACAACCCCGGCCTGCGCCTGACCGCCGTACGCCACTTCATCGACGTCGCCGCCCACCCCGACACCATCGCCGCCTGGCTCGCCGACGGCACGGTCCCCGGCGGCCCCGAACTCGACCCCGAGTTGCGCTGGCGGGTCCTCGGCCGGCTCGCCGTCCTCGGCGCGGTCGACGCCGACGCGATCGCCGAGGAACTGGCACGCGACCCCAGCGCCACCGGTCAGGAAGGCGCCGCCCGCTGCCGGGCCGCCCTCCCCGACCCGGCGGCCAAGCAGGCCGCCTGGGAGGCGATGTTCACCACCGACGACCTCTCCAACTACCTCTTCACCGCAACCGCCCAGGGCTTCTGGCAGCCGGAACAGACGGAACTCCTCCAGGAGTACGTCGACCGCTACTGGGACGACGCGGTCACGCTGGCCGCCCGACGCGGCCCGGCCATCGCGGAGGCCGCCGGACGCTGGGCGTTCCCCGTCCACACGGTGGACGCGGAAACCCTCGGCCGCGGCGAACGCTGCCTGACCGAGGCCGCCCCCATCCCGGCCCTACGCCGAAAGCTGGTGGACCAACTCGACGACCTGAACCGCGCCCTGAAGATCAGGAACGCGTAACGGCCCCCGGCCCGCCCCCGGGCCGGTGACCTCCCCAAGGCCATGCGCGGCAGGTACCCGCCCCAAGGCTTCGCGCAGCCCGTGGCCGGGCCGGCGAAGCAAGACCGCAGGCCGACCCGATGAAGGCCCCGAGGCCACGCATGACTGGACCGGCAGAGGCGCCCACCCGCAGGCCCAGCCGGTCAAGGTCCTCAAGCCGCGCCTGGCCGGTCGGGGTATGCGGGCCATGGGGGGATCGGTCGTAAGGTCCCCGCCGACGGGCCACCACCAGGGACCGTGGCCCGGTGCCTCGCGCCCCGCGGGCGCCCGCCGTCGTGCGCTCGCGCGCGTGGCCGGTCGAGGTCCTCAACGCGCGCGGGGCCGGTCGCGGTGCACGGCCCGTGCGGTGTCGGGCGTCCGGTTTCCGCCGACAGGCTGCACGGTTGGGGCGTGAGCCCCGCCCGTGCGCGGCTGGGGGCCCGGATCTCCGCGCCCCGGCGGCGGCCGGGGGGGCGCCGTACGCTCTTTCGGTGGTATTCGGTGGCGGTTTCGGGGCCGAGCACCCAATCGGCGTACAAGATGGGACTCCCGCGCCACGGAGGAACCCATGACCAGCCCGCCCCTCGCCTCAGGCCCCCAAGGCCCCGACGCACTCCGGGCGTTGGTCGAGATCGTGCTCGGCGCGTTGCGGGACGGGGCCCGGGCCAGGGGCGGGCCGCTGCCCGCCGGTGGGCCGGAGGCGGTCGCTGCTGCCGTGCGGCACGCGCTCGGTGACCCGCTGCCCGCCGAAGGGGACCCGCAGGCGCTGCGGCGGCTGGTCCTCGCCCTCACCGCCGGCACCGCCGACCCAGCCGACCCCCTGTGCGCGGCCCACCTGCACACCCCGCCCCTGGCCGTCGCCACCGTCGCCGACCTCGCCGCCTCCGTACTGAACCCGTCGCTGGACTCCTGGGACCAGGCCCCCGCCGCCTCCGCCCTCGAAGCCCTCGTCACCCGGGCGCTCGCCGCCGAGACCGGCGCCGCCGACGCCCTCGTCACCACCGGCGGCACCGAATCCAACCAACTCGCCGTCCTCCTCGCCCGCGAGGCCCACACCGGAGTACGGCTCGTCTGCGGAGCCAACGCCCACCACTCCCTGCCCCGCGCCGCCTGGCTCCTCGGCCTGCCCGAACCCGTCATCGTCCCCACCCCGGCCGGCACCCTCGACCCCGCCGCCCTCGACCACACGCTCACCCGGCTCCAGGGGCCGCTCCTCGTCGCCGCCACCGCCGGCACCACCGACGCCGGACTCATCGACCCGCTGCCCGACATCGCCGACCTGTGCACGGCCCACGGCGCCCGCCTCCACATCGACGCCGCCTACGGCGGAGGGCTCCTCTTCAGCGCCCGCCACCGCCCCCGGCTCACCGCCCTGGACCGCGCCCACACCGTCACCCTCGACCTGCACAAACTCGGCTGGCAGCCCGTCGCCGCCGGACTCCTCACCGTCCGCGACGAAGCCGACCTGGCCGTACTCGGCCACCGCGCCGACTACCTCAACGCCGACGACGACACCGAAGCCGGCCTCCCCGACCTCCTCGGCCGCTCCCTGCGCACCACCCGCCGCCCCGACATCCTCAAGATCGCGGCCACCCTCAAGACCCTCGGCCGCACGGGACTCGGCGCCCTCGTCGACCAGGTCTGCGACCTCGCCCACGAGTTCGCCGCACTCATCGACGCCCACCCCGGCTTCGAGCTGTACGACCGGCCCACCATCAGCACGGTCCTGTTCCGGCCCGCCCGCGCCAGCGACGACACCGTGGCCGCCATCCGGCGAAAACTCCTGCACGACGGCCGCGCCGTCCTCGGCCGCGCCGCCCTCGACGGCCGGCTCTGGCTCAAGACCACCCTGCTCAACCCCCACACCCGGCCCGGCGACCTCACCGCCCTCCTCGCACTCGTGGAACGCGCGGACGGCGCCGCTGCCGCGGACCTCCCCGAAGGACACACCCCGACATGAGCACCACCCCACCCACCCCGAGCACGCCGCCGCCCGCCCCCGAAGCCCCCCGCGACGTCGTCGGCGTGGGCATCGGCCCCGCCAACCTCTCCCTCGCCGCCCTCGCCCACCCCCTCACCGAACTCGACGCCGTCTTCTACGAACAACGCCCCCGCTTCGACTGGCACCCCGGCCAGCTCATCGAGGGCACCACCCTCCAGGTCCCCTTCCTCGCCGACCTGGTGACCCTCGCCGACCCCGTCAGCCCCTGGTCGTTCCTCAACTACCTCAAGACCCGCGACCGGCTCTTCCCCTTCTACTTCGCCGAGCGGTTCCACATCCAGCGCGCCGAGTACGACGCCTACTGCCGCTGGGTCAGCGAGAACCTCCCCGGCCTGAACTTCGCCCACCAGGTCGACTCCGTCCGCTGGAACCCCGAACGCGACCTGTTCGAAGTGGACTTCACCCGACTCGACGCCGACGGCGACGCGGCACTCGGCCGCACCTACACCCGCAACGTCGTCCTCGGCGTCGGCACCGAACCCTTCGTGCCCGAACCCCTCAAGCCCCTCGTCGAAGCCCCCGGCGTCCCCGTCCTCCACGCCGCCGACTACCTGGACGCCCGCGACCGCCTCCTCACCGCCGGACACGTCACCGTCATCGGCGCCGGCCAGTCGGGCGCCGAGATCTTCCTCGACCTGCTGCGCCACCGGCCCGCCGGCCGCGAAGGACTCCACTGGCTGGGCCGCACCGAGGCGTTCGCCCCCATGGAGTACTCCAAGCTCGGCCTGGAACACTTCACCCCCGACTACACCCGCTACTTCCACGCCCTCGCCGAAACCACCCGCGACCGACTCGTCGCCGCCCAATGGCGCCTCCACAAGGGCATCGGCACCGACACCATCGCCGCCATCCACGACGAGCTCTACCGCCGCACCCTCGACGGAGGCTGGCCCGACACCGTCCTCACCCCCGGCGTCCACGTCCGCACCGCCGGCCGCCTCGCCACCACCAAGGTCGAACTCCACCTCGAACACACCGAGCAGGGCACCCGCTCCCGCCTCACCACCGACGCCGTCGTCCTCGCCACCGGCTACCGCGAACGCCCCCTCGACCGCCTCCTCGCCGGCCTCGACCCCTACATCCGCCGCGACAGCCACGACCGCCCCAGGGTCGACGAACACTTCCGGATGGTCCTCGACCCGTCGGTCACCGCCTCCGGCTGCCACCTCCACATCCAGAACGCCGAACTCCACACCCACGGCGTCGGCACCCCCGACCTGGGCCTCGCCGCCTGGCGCAGCGCCACCATCCTCAACACCCTCACCGGCAAGGAGACCTACCCCCTGCCGAGCCGCACCGCCTTCACCACCTTCGGCCTCGAACCCCGGCCCCACATCCCCCGCGCCAGGGACGAGCGGACCACGGGCCCCCTGACCCCCCTGGCCGACGTGCGCTGACCGCCACCGGCACGGCCCCAGCACTCACCGAACACACCGACGGCGCCGGCGCACCCACCGGGCGCCGACGCCGTCGACCTGCACTCCCGCGAACCGGGAGCCGAACCCTGGCCGAACCCCTAGAAGACCGGCGTACCGTTCCGGGTCAGCTTCCAGTCCACCGACGCGAACGCCGCCGGGTCGATCGCCCCCTTCGCCTTCACCCACGCGATCATCGTGTTACGGATCTCGTCCGAGTTCGACCACACCATCGGCGCCGCCGCCACATGCGGGAAGTTGCCGCCACCGTTGGCCCGGTAGTTGTTCACCGCGAACACGAACTTCTGGTCGTCCGCCAACGGCGCACCCTCGAACCGCACGTTCTTGATCCGCGAACCCGCCGGCTGCGCGATGTCGATCTCGTACGACAGACCGCTCACCGCGTCGTAGTTGTAGTCCGGCGTACCGTTCGCGTTCGTCAGCTTCGCCGGGTCCACCACCGCGTCCGGCGCCGTCTGCGCGAAGTAGTTCGCCGAGAACTCCAGATACGCCTTCATCTGCGCACCCGTCATCAGACGCGCCTCCAGCGTGTTCTCGAAGACGTACAGACCGGCGACATCACGGATGGTGACGTTCCCCGCCGGGATCACCGCGCTGCGGGAGAACGCGGCGGCCTGCGACAGCACCGGCAGCGACGCGTACTCGGAGGACGCCAGCGCCTGCTTCACCGTGTCCGCCTGGATGTGGTTGATCAGGTCGATGATCGGGACGTCCTTGTACGGCGCCTCCTCCGACCTCATCTCCGCGGCGTTCGTACCGATCACCTGGTTGACGTACGTCACGACCTTCGCGTGCTCGTCCGACAGCAGCTGCACGATCTTCGGGTCCTCCTCCACCGCGTTGGAGTTGAGGACCTGCGAACCGACCTTCTCGACCTTCCAGCAGCCCCGGCTCCATACCATCTCGAAGTCGAACAGCGTCAGCCGCTGACCCCACTTCAGCGGCTCAGACAGCACGACCTGCTTGCCGGTCTTCTTGTTGGTGACGAAGTACTGCGGGATCTCCGTGTGCGCGTGCCCCACCAGGATCGCGTCGATCCCCGGCACCTGCTCCGCCACCAGCCCGGCCGCGTTCTCGATGTACGGCAGCTGGTCACCGTACGACGACGTCCCGGACGAACCGCTGTGCGCCGACACGATGACGACGTCCGCGCCCATCGACCTGAGCCTCGGCACCCACTTCGCCGCCTGCTCCTCCAGACCCGGGAACGTCATCTTCCCCTGCACGTTCGCCTTGTCCCAGATCGCGATGCCCGGGTTCGTCAGACCCAGCACCGCCACCTTCACATCACGGCCGAACGGCGTCCGCAGCCGGTGCATGCTGAACGGCGGGAACGCCGGGCGCAGCGTTTTCGCGTCCAGCGCGTTCGCACCCAGCAGCGGGAAACGACACTGCTCCTGGAACTTCCGCAGCACCGGAATGCCGTAGTTGAACTCGTGGTTCCCGAGTGCCGCCGCGTCGTAGTCGATCGCGTTCATCGCCTGCGCCATCGGGTGGACGGGACCGCCCTTGGCCGTGATCGGGTCGACCTTCGCGTAGTAGTACGACAGCTGCGTGCCCTGGATCGTGTCACCGGCGTCGATGAGGAGCGTGTTGCCGCGCCCCTTCTCCTTGCGGACCTGGTTCACCAGCGTCGAGATCTTCGCGAGGCCGACGTCGTTGTGCGCCTTGTCGTCGAACTCCTTGTCCGTGAAGTAGTCCCAGTTGAAGACGTTGCCGTGCAGGTCCGTCGTCCCCATCACGGTGAACCGGTACCGCTTCGGGGCCTTCTCCTTGCCGCCGGTCACCTCGGCCGCCTGTGCGTTCGGCGCCAGGGCCGAACCGGCGATGGCCACCCCGGCACCGGTCACGGCTGACTTCTTCAGAAACTTCCGGCGGTTCAAGGCCATATCGGTACTCCTCGGGAGGAACGGGATCTCAACGCGCGTAGACCGGCGAACAACAAAAAAGGCCACACGCGATAACGCGCGTAGATTCTGACCCGTACATTCCACACAGCAACAGACCCTCCAGGTTGCGATCTGGTGACCGGCACCCCGCGGCTCCCCACGCCAACCGGACCCGCGGTGACAGAGTGGGACGTATGACCGACACGCCCGCACAGCCCCACCCCGCCGCCCTCCCCTACGGCACCCCCGACGCCCCCCGCATCGCCGTCCGCGGCGACGCCCACCTGGAGGTCGACCCCGAGATCGCCCGCATCGGCATCACCGTCACCGCCCGCGGCAAGGACCGCCGCACCGCCCTCGACGACCTCACCCGCCGCAACAACACCGCCCTCGACCTCGTCAAAAGCTACGGAGACGCCGTCGAACGCCTGGAAACCGGCACCTTCTCCCTCACCCCCCAACTCAAGGAGAAAGGCCGCGGTGAACGCGTCCACGCCTACCACGGCCGCGTCCACATCACCGCCGAACTCACCGACTTCACCGCCCTCGGCGAACTCACCACCCGCCTCGCCGACCTCGACCTCACCCACGTCGACGGCCCCACCTGGACCCTCCGCCCCGACTCGCCCGCCCACCGCCAAGCCCGCCAGAAAGCCGTCCGCGAAGCCGTCCAGCGCGCCCGCGAATACGCCGAGGCACTCGGCACCACCCTCGCCGCCCTCGTCGAACTCGCCGACCTCGGCGCCGAGACCCCCGAACCCTTCCGACCCGCCGCCTACGCCCGCACCATGGCCTACGCCACGGAAGACGCCGCACCGGCCCCCCTCGACCTCGAACCCGAACGCCAGCACATCCACGCCCAGGTCAACGCCCGCTTCACCCTGCACCCACCCACCCTGTGAACGCCCCCCGCCACGCCGGCGCCCGGCTTCACTGCTTGACGCCACCTTGACGCCACCTCGATAACTACCGACGACATCTGTTGACTGCTTGTCAAATACCCTTCACCCAAAGGCCGTTGAGTAGTCACGTGCCTCCAAGTCCCTACCGGCGGGTAAGCCCTAGGCTCGAACCATGCGCCGAGCAAAGATCGTCTGCACCCTCGGGCCCGCCACCGACTCGTACGACCAGATCAAGGCACTGGTCGAAGCCGGAATGGACGTCGCCCGCTTCAACCTCAGCCACGGCGACCACGCCGAACACGAGGAGCGCTACCACCACGTCCGCAAGGCCTCCGACGAAACCGGCCGCAGCGTCGGCCTCCTCGCCGACCTTCAAGGCCCGAAGATCCGCCTCGGCCGCTTCACCGAAGGCCCCGTACTCCTCGAACGCGGCGACACCTTCACCCTCACCGTCGAACCTGACATCGAAGGCACCCACGAGATCTGCGGCACGACCTACGACGGCCTCGCCACCGACGTCACGACCGGGGAACGCATCCTCGTCGACGACGGCAAAGTGACCCTCCACGTCACCGCCGTCGACGGGCCCCGCGTCCACACCGAGGTCGTCGAAGGCGGCGTCGTCTCCGACCACAAGGGCCTCAACCTCCCCGGCGTCGCCGTCTCCGTCCCCGCCCTGTCCACCAAGGACGAGGACGACCTCCGCTGGGCCCTGCGCACCGGCTTCGACATCATCGCCCTGTCCTTCGTGCGATCGGGACGGGACGTCGACGCCGTCCACCGCATCATGGACGAGGAGGGCCGCCGACTCCCCGTCATCGCCAAGGTCGAGAAACCCCAGGCGGTCGACGCCCTCGACGACATCGTCGCCGCCTTCGACGGCGTCATGGTCGCGCGCGGCGACCTCGGCGTCGAAATGCCCCTCGAACAGGTCCCCCTGGTCCAGAAGCGCGCCATCGCCCTCGCCCGACGCAACGCCAAACCGGTCATCGTCGCCACCCAGATGCTCGACTCGATGATCCACCACCCCCGGCCCACCCGCGCCGAGGCCAGCGACGTCGCCAACGCGGTCCTCGACGGCACCGACGCGGTGATGCTGTCCGGCGAGACCAGCGTCGGCAAACACCCCGTCGAGACGGTCCGCACGATGAGCCGCATCGTCGCCGCCGCCGAGGAGCACATGCTCGCCGACGGCCTCCCACCCCTCACCGAGCACAACAAACCCCGCACCCAGGGCGGCGCCGTGGCCCGCGCCGCCGCCGAGATCGGTGACTTCGTCGGCGCCCGGTTCCTCGTGGCGTTCAGCCAGTCCGGCGACACCGCCCGCCGCCTGTCCCGCTACCGCTCCCCGATCCCCCTCCTCGCCTTCACCCCCGACCCGGCCACGCGCTCCCAGCTGAGCCTCACCTGGGGCGTCGAGACGTTCCTCGGACCGCGCGTCGACTCCACCGACGCGATGATCGGCCAGGTCGACGAACTGCTGCTGCGGTACGCCCGCTGCCGCAAGGACGACACGGTCGTCATCACCGCCGGCTCCCCACCGGGCGTCGCGGGCACCACGAACCTGGTCCACATCCACCACATCGCCGAGGCCGCCGCCCCGAAGGGGTAGCGGGCCGGGGGTGGTCAGTGCTTGGGCCCGACATGGGTATCCATCAGCGCGACGGAGGCCTTACGGGCGACGGAGATGTTGTACGAGTTGCCGTCGCGGGTGCAGTTCGTCCACTCCACGCCCAGCTGGTCGAGGGCGCTGGTATAGAGCCGCCGGATGTCCTCCGACTTATTGGTGAAGAAGTAACGGGGGTACTCGTAGCGCTTGCGCTCGCCGCCGACGAGGCGGGTGGTCCAGTTGGTGATACGGCACCCGTCGGAGTGAATGAGTCCGCGGACGAACTCCCACGGGTGAGCGTCGATGATGGCCTGCTGCCAGGGTTCCAGCACGATGCGACGCTCGTGCTTCTTGCCGGGGCCGTGTTGGGGGAACAGAGCAGGCCAGTGCGGGTAGTAGCTGGTGACCATCGCGCAGCCCTGCTTCTGCTGTGCGTACACGCCGACGCCAGGTCGTACCTGCGCGATGGCCTCCCGGCACAGTCGGACCAGCCCTGGCCACGCGTCGGCACAAGCGATGCGGAGGTAATGGCCGCCCCGTGGGTGGGCGCTGAGGCAGCCGTCTCCGAGGTAGAGGCCGAGCAGGTAGGAGTACGCGGGGTCGTCGGCTGGTGGCCCGGGATCCGGAGTCGTCATGCGGGGGAGTGGTTCGAGCCTCTCCTGCCAAGAGCGGATCGCGGCCCGGGAGACGCCGGTTTCGCGGCTCACGGAGTTCAGGCTGCGCCCCTGCGCGACAAGTGCCAGGGCTCGTCGGCGTGTGCTGACGTCGTACATGCGGTCACTCTGGGCGACTGCTCACTCCTGGGTGCAGCAAAAAGCGGATGTTCACGAGAATGTGGACATCCGCTTCTGAATGGCGACCTTGGAACCGAAGGAAAAGTGCCCCGGGTCGGACTCGAACCGACACTGTATGGGTTTTGAATCCATTGCCTGCTGCCAATTGGGCTACCGGGGCCCAGTGAATCGAAGGTTTACCTCGACCCGCTGCCAGACCACCTTACCGCAGCTAGGTACCCTCTTGTCAGCAGTACCCCTGCCCTGAACAAGGAGCCCACGTGACCGCCCCCGAGTCGCCCCAGCCCCTCGACGTGCCCGAAGACGACAAGTCGCACGTGCCTCCGCTCACGACCCGTGTCGTCATCGCCGAGGACGAGGCGCTGATCCGCCTCGACCTCAAGGAGATGCTCGAAGAGGAGGGCTACTCCGTCGTGGGCGAGGCCGGTGACGGTGAGCAGGCCATCGAGCTGGCCCGGGAGCACCAGCCGGACCTGGTGATCCTGGATGTGAAGATGCCGAAGATGGACGGCATCTCCGCCGCCGAGAAGATCGCCGAGGAGCGTATCGCCCCGGTGCTGATGCTGACCGCGTTCTCGCAGCGCGACCTGGTGGAGCGGGCACGGGACGCGGGCGCGATGGCGTACCTGGTGAAGCCGTTCAGCAAGAGTGACGTCGTGCCGGCGATCGAGATGGCGGTGTCGCGGTTCACGGAGCTGAAGGAGCTGGAGAAGGAGGTCGCGGACCTCACGCTCCGGCTGGAGACCCGCAAGCTGGTCGACCGGGCGAAGTCGATCCTGCAGACGGAGTACGGGCTGACGGAGCCGGCGGCGTTCCGGTGGATCCAGAAGACGTCGATGGATCGCAGGATGTCGATGCAGCAGGTCGCGGAGGCGGTCATTCAGGACGCCGACGAGAAGAAGTCCGCGAAGGGCTGACGGCGGCCCGGTCGTGCTGTCGGCCGGTCCGTACTGTCACCGTCGTACGTGCGAGGAGGCCCGCACCCCCCTGGGAAGGGGGGTGCGGGCCTCCTCGTGTGTCGGTCCGGTGGCTGGTCCGCTAGTCCTCGCCGAGGTACGCCTTGCGGACGGATTCGTCGTGCAGCAGGTCGGAGCCCGTGCCGGAGAGGACGATCTTGCCGATCTCCATGACGTGGCCCTGGTCGGCGAGGGAGAGCGCCGCCTGGGCGTTCTGCTCGACGAGCAGGATGGTGGTGCCCTGGGACTTCAGCTCGGCGATCGTCGCCATGATCTTCTGCATCATGATCGGCGAGAGGCCCATGGAGGGCTCGTCGAGCATGAGCAGCTTCGGCTGGGACATGAGCGCGCGGCCCATGGCCAGCATCTGCTGCTCGCCGCCGGAGAGGGTGCCGGCGGCCTGCTTGCGACGTTCGCCCAGGATGGGGAAGAGGTCGTAGGCGCGCTGGATGTCCTTCTCGATGCCGGGCTTGTCGTTGCGCAGGAAGGCGCCGAGGCGGAGGTTGTCCTCGATGCTCATGCGCGGGAAGATGTGCCGCCCCTCGGGGGAGTGGGCGAGTCCCAGCGAGACGATGTCGTGCGCGGGGACCTTCTTCAGCGACTTGCCGTTGAACTTGATCTGGCCGCCGACGGGCTTGAGGAGCCCGGACAGGGTGCGCAGGGTCGTGGTCTTGCCGGCGCCGTTGGTGCCGACGAGGGTGACGACTTCGCCCGCGTTGACCTTGAAGGTGACGCCCTTGACGGCTTCGATCTTGCCGTAGGCGACCCGGAGGTCCTCGACTTCGAGCAGTGCGGTCATCGGTCGTTCTCCTTGCCGGGCGCGGCGTCGGTGGCGGCCTCGGCGTGTGCTTCGGCGGCTTCGACTTCCGCGACCTCGTCCTTGCCGGGAGCGTCTTCGAAGGGTTCGCCGAGGTAGGCGGCGACGACGCGTTCGTCTCCCTGGACGGTGGCGCTGTCGCCCTCGACGAGCTTCTCGCCCTGGACGAGGACGGCGACGCGGTCGCAGAGGTTGAAGATGAACCGCATGTCGTGCTCGATGACGAGTACGGCTATGCCCTTGTCCCGGATGGCGAAGACGAGTTCCTCGGTGGCTCGTGTCTCCTGCGGGTTCATGCCGGCGGTGGGCTCGTCCAGGAGGAGGAGGCCGGGTTCGCTGGCGAGTGCCCGGGCGATCTCCAGCTTGCGCTGTTCGCCGTAGGGGAGGTTGCGGGCGAGGTGGTCGGCCTTGCTCTCCAGGCCCACGAACTCCAGGAGTTCCATGGCGCGTTCGCGGGACTTGGCCTCGGCCTTGTGGAAGCTGGGCAGCCGCAGTACGGCCGACCAGAAGCCTTCCTTGGTCCGGGTGTGGCGGCCGACGAGCACGTTCTCCAGGACCGTCATGTTCGCGAACAGGCGGATGTTCTGGAAGGTGCGGGCGATGCCGGCCGCGGTGACCTTGAAGGACTTGGGCGGCAGGACGTTGCCCTTGTAGCGGACTTCGCCCTCGGTGGGGATGTACAGGCCGGTGAGGCAGTTGAAGAAGGTCGTCTTGCCGGCGCCGTTGGGGCCGATGAGGCCGACGATTTCGCCGGCGTTCACGGTGAAGTCGACGTTGCGGACGGCGGTGAGGCCGCCGAAGCGCATGGTGACGCCGCGGGCGTCGAGGACCGTCTGGCCCGTGGTGCTCGGGGTGATGGTGTCAGTCGTCATGGTGGTGTCAGGCCCCCGTCTTGGTGAGCACTGTGGGCGGTTCCGCGTCTTCGTGGAACTCGAGCTGGCGGCGCCGGTTGGGGATCATTCCCTCCGGGCGGAAGCGCATCAGCAGGATGAGTGCGAGGCCGAAGGCGAGGAGCTGGTAGTCGCCGAGGAACTGGAGCTTGTTGGGGATGAGGAACAGCAGGGCCGCGCCGATGAGGGGTCCGCTGATGGTGCCCATGCCGCCGAGGACGACCGCGGCGAGCAGGAAGGCGGAGTTGGGCGGGATCACACCGGCGAAGAGGTACTGCTCGGGTGTCACGGTGTAGGTGACGTGGGCCTGGACGGTTCCGGCGAGGCCGGCCAGGGAGGCGCCGACGGCGAAGGCGATGAGCTTGACGCGGAAGCCGTTGATGCCCATGGCGAGCGCGGCGGTCTCGTCCTCGCGGATGGCGACCCAGGCGCGGCCGATGCGGGAGTCACCGCTGCGCCGGAAGACCAGCACGACGACGGCGGTGATGAGCAGCATCAGGAAGAAGTAGTTGGCGAAGCGGCCGATGGTGAAGCCGCCGATGGTGTGCTGGAGGCCGAAGTCGAACCCGAGGATGTTGAGGTTCGGGATCGAGGAGATGCCGTTGGAGCCGTTGGTGAGGTCGGGTCCGGAGGTGCCGTCGAGGTTGTTGGCGGTGATCCGGAAGATCTCACCGAAGCCGAGGGTCACGATGGCCAGGTAGTCGCCGCGCAGTCGCAGGGTCGGGGCGCCGATGAGGACGCCGAAGACGAGCGAGGCGAGGGCTCCGACGAGGACGGCGGCCCAGAACGGGAAGTGCACGTCGAAGGGCGAGCTGGGGGAGCCGGAGACCAGGGCGGCGGCGTAGGCGCCGACGCCGAGGAAGGCGACGTATCCGAGGTCGAGGAGGCCGGCGAGGCCGACGACGATGTTCAGGCCGAGGGCGACGGTGGCGAAGATCAGGATGTAGACGCCGATGGTCGCGTACTGGTCGTCGGTCTGGGTGAAGGGGAACAGCGCCGCCGCGACGAAGGCGCCGCAGATGGTGATGTTCTGGTGCCGTGCGGTGATCTGGGAGGCCTGGGCGATGAGGCCGGCCTTGTTGAGGGCGCCGAAGCCGAAGCCGGCGGTGATCAGGAAGCCGATGAACAGTTCGTCGTACTCGGTGCCGATGCCGTAGGTGAAGACGGTCAGGCCGAGGGCGAGGACGGCGACGATGATCAGGATCTCGACGTACGAGGGGAGCGTGCCGACGCGGCGGGGGGTGCCGCTGGCGAAGGCCGCCTTGAAGGTGGCCCACTTGCTGCCCGTTTGGTGCTTGAACAGCTCCCAGCCGGTGTCGTCGGGGTCGAACGGGTCGGGCGCGGGGCGCTCGAAGGGCAGTGCCAGGGCGCCGAGGAGGGCGGCGAGGCTGGCGACGGCGACGAGGTAGCCGCCGGGTTCGAGGTTGACGAGGCCGCCGAGGTCGACGCTGATGGCGAGGACCGTGTACCAGCTGGTGGCGAAGGTGGCGAGGGTGGCGAACTTGATGGCCGCGTCGGCGCCGGCGGGTACCAGCCAGCCGAGGCCCGTCACGTCGTAGCGGGCCAGGCAGAAGAGGGTGGCCAGGGCGCCGCCGATGAGGACGAGGACCTGCAGGCCGCCCGGGTAGCCGTAGACGGTGAGGTTGCCGGGGAAGGCGGAGGTCCAGGTCCAGGCGAGGAACGTGGAGATGATGGTGAGGACGCTGCCGCCGAGGGCGAGCGCGAGGCCGGTCTTCTCGGGGAGGCCGATCAGGCCGGCGGGCTTGCCGGAGGCAGGGGTGGGGGTTTCGGGTGCGGTGGTCTGTGTGGTCATCGGTGTCACGCCCTGTCCGCGACGCGCTCGCCGAGCAGACCTTGTGGTCTGAACAGCAGTACGAGGATGAGGAGTACGAAGGCCCAGACGTCGGCCCAGGACTGGCTGCCGAACTGGTCCATGCCGGGGATGTCGGCGATGTAAGCGGTGGCCAGGGTTTCGGCGATGCCGAGGACCACGCCGCCGATCATGGCTCCGTAGATGTTGCCGATGCCGCCGAGGACGGCTGCGGTGAAGGCCTTCAGGCCGAGGATGAAGCCCATGCGGAAGTCGATCTGGCCGTACTTCAGGCCGTAGGCGACACCGCCGACCGCGGCGAAGATCGCGCCGAGGGCGAAGGCGACCACGATGATGCGGTCGGTGTTGATGCCCATGAGCTTGGCGGTGTCCGGGTCCTGCGCGGTGGCCTGCATGCCGCGGCCGGTGCGGGTCTTCATGACGAAGTAGGCGAGGACGGCCATGCTGATGGGGGCCGCGATCAGGAGGAAGACGTCACCGGTCTGGATGGTGACGCTGCCGATCTCGAAGGGGCCGCCGGGGATCTCGGGGAAGGTCCGGGCGGACTTGGCCTCGGGGTACCAGGCCCACACCGCCTGCTGCAGGGCGAGGGAGAGGCCGATGGCGGTGATGAGGGGGGCGAGGCGTGGGGCGCTGCGGAGGGGGCGGTAGGCGAATCGTTCCGCTCCCACGGCGATGGTGGTGGAGACCAGGGCGGCGCCGATGAGCATCAGCGGCAGGGCGATCCACATGGACGTGCCGTCGGGCAGGACGTACACGTAGATGGTCAGAGCGCCGAACGCTCCGGTCATGAAGATCTCGCCGTGGGCGAAGTTGATGAGCTGGACGATGCCATAGACCATTGTGTAGCCAATGGCGACCAGCCCGTACATGGATCCCAGTAGCAGGCCGTTGACCAGCTGCTGCGGCAGTTCGTTCACCGCATGTCCTCCGAGAGGGTTTCGGATGTTTCGACGGGGGGCCGGATGCGAGTCCGCGCGGGGCGCCAGTGGAACAGCGCCCCGCGCGGCTCAGGAATGGTGCGGTTGTGGAGGATCAGCCGGTGTAGGTACCGGACTTGACAGCCTTCCAGGCACCGTTCTCGACGGCGTAGACGGTGAGCTGCTTGTTGGTGGCGTCACCGTACTCGTCGAAGGAGACCTTGCCGGTCACCCCGTCGAACGAGACGTTCTGCATCGCGGCCGTGACCTTGGCGCGAGCGTCGCTCGGGAGCTTGCCGCCGTTGTCCTCGACGACCTTCTTCACGGCCTCGATGATCGCCCAGGCCGAGTCGTAGGAGTAGCCGCCGTAGGCCTCGAAGGCCTCCTTGTAGCCCGCGGCCTTGTAGTTCGCCACGAACTCCTTGGCGGAGGGGAGCTCCTCGACCGGGGCGCCGACCGAGGTGGCCAGGTCGCCCGTGCCGCTGGCGCCGGCCAGCTTGATGAAGTCGGCGCTGTAGATGCCGTCACCGCCGACCACGGGGATCTTGGCGCCGGCGGCCTTGATCTGCTTGCTGAGCGGGCCGGCCTGCGGGTATTCGCCGCCGTAGTAGACGACGTCCGCGCCGGAGTTCTTCACCTTGGTGGCGACCGCGGAGAAGTCCTTGGTGTCGGGGTTGATGTGCTCGGTGCCGGCGACCTTGCCGCCGAGCTTCTTGAACTCCTCGGTGAAGGTGGCGGCCAGACCGGCGCCGTAGGTCTTCTTGTCGTCGATGACGAAGACCTTCTTCTTCTTGGCGTCGTTGTAGACGTACTGCGCGGCGAACGGGCCCTGGATGGCGTCCGTGGTCGCGGTGCGGAAGTACGACTTGTACGGGCGGGTCTTGGTCTTCTGCCAGTCCGTGCCCTGGGTCAGGGCCGGGTTGGTGTTGGCCGGGGAGACCTCGACGAGCTTGGCGTCGTCGAAGACCTTCTGCATGGACTCGGCGACCGAGGAGTTCAGCGGGCCGACGACGCCGAGGACGTCCTTGTCGGCGACGAGCTTGGTGGCGTTCTGCTGGCCCGAGGAGGGCTGTGCCTGGTCGTCGAGGGCCTCGACCTTGAAGGTCACGCCTTCGACGGTCTTCTCCTTGTTGGCCGTCTTGGCGGCCAGGTCTACGGAGTTCTTGATGCCGAGACCCAGGGCGGACAGGTCGCCGGTCAGCGGTGCGTCGACACCGATGACGACAGTGGTGCCGCCGCCGCTTCCTTCGGAGTCCGAGCCGGCGCTGTCGTCGCGCGAGCCGCAGGCGGTGAGGGTAAGAGCTCCCGCCGCCAGCGCGGCGGTGATGGCGATGAGCGAGCGTTGACGCACGATCAGTCCTTTCCGTGGCACGGCCCCTCCTGGTTGAGCGGGCCGAGTCGAGCGCTGGGACGAAAATGACTTCGAATCCGATGGCGCGGTGACTGGGCGTGACTCTAAGCGTGTGATGGGAACGTGGAGGAGGGTCTGACGGAGGCTGTGACGCTCTTGTTATGACACGACGTAATGCAGAGCGGTACTCCGTGGGTGGATGCGAGGAATTAAGACCGATTCGCCCTGTCCACATTGTGAGAAGCCGCAGGAAGTGCGCTGCCGTTTTCAGGAGTGTTCTTGAGTTTTGGTAGTGACGTCAAGTCGTTGCTGCAGGCGACCTCAATCGCTTCGGAGAGGTCGCGGGCATAGCGTCCGCCGAGGATGAAACTGTGGTCTTCTATTGCGCGCCTATTACGCAGAGTTACGTCCAGGAAAGGCAGTCCGGCGTTCCTCGGGACTTTCCCGCAATCCGTCACCCGCATGGTGAGCACGACGGTGCGGGCACCGTCGGCCGGGCTCCGGAAGGGCGGTCGCGGCCTGGCGGAGAGGGTGAGTCCGGCGGACGGCTGGGAGATCCGGGTCACGGTGACCGGGGGCCCGTCGCGCGTGGTCACCGCGATGCCGAAGCTGAAACTCCCGGCCGGGAGGCCGGCGGGCCGGGTCTCGGGCCCCAGGTAGGTGAACTCCACGGCCTGGGACGGGTACGGGGGAGGGTCGGAGGGCTCCGGCCGGGGACGGGTCACGTAGAGGAGGCCGCCGGCGAGGACGAGGGCGGCCGAGCCGACGGCGAGCGCGGCGCGGCGGTGCCGCGTGCGCAGCGGGGTGAGTCGCCCGCGCGGCGACGGGGCGTCCTCGGCGTGCGTCCCCTCGCCCGCTTCGACGGGCCCGACGCCACTCAACTCCACGGCCCCCCGGTCGGGTTGCCGTTCCGGTACAACTGCGCGCAGCGGGTGCGCGCCTCCTCGCCGACGAGCCGCTCGGCCGCCGTCCGGCCGGCGTGCCGCTCCTTCGCCCGGGCGGCGTCGAGGACCTCGCGCAGGATGTCGTACTGGCCGTTCGACAGCCCCATGGACTGGTAGTCGCCGTAGCCGTCCTCGTCCAGTGTCCTCAGCGACCAGTAGGAGACGATCCGCGCGCACAGCTCCTCGGGCGGCTCGGCCGACGGCGACGACGTCGGGTCCTTGGCCCGCGGCCCGCCCGGTCCGTCGTCCGTCCCCGCCGCCCCGCACCCGGTAACCAGGGCGCCGATCAGCAGCGCCGGTCCCAGGGCGGCCCTCCACCCCAAGGCTCCACCCGTTCCCATGCCCCGAAAGCTAGACCTCCCCCGCCGCCGTCCGCCAGCGTCCGGTGACCGCGGGCTCGTCGACGGTCAGCCGCCCGTGGCCCGCTGGGCGTCGGCCGGCAGGACGTCCCGCAGCAGACAGGTCAGCCGGGCCGTGCACACCCGCTTACCCGCCTCGTCGCTGATGACGATCTCGTACGTGGCGGTCGAGCGCCCCCGGTGCACCGGTGTGGCCACTCCGGTGACCAGCCCGGACCGTACGCCGCGGTGGTGGGTGCAGTTCAGGTCGACGCCCACCGCGATCTTGGAGCTGCCCGCGTGCAGCATGGAGCCGACCGAGCCGAGGGTCTCCGCCAGCACGGCGGACGCGCCGCCGTGCAGCAGCCCGTACGGCTGGGTGTTGCCCTCGACCGGCATGGTGCCGACGACGCGGTCCGCGGACGCCTCCACGATCTGCACGCCCATGCGGATGCCCAGGTGCCCCGCGGAGAACATCGCGACCAGGTCGACGCCGAGTGCCGCGTACTCGTCGATGACCTCTTGCGGGAACGTGACGTGGTGCTGCTCGCCCATGGGGCTCCGTTCGTCGTCGACCGCCGCGTGCCGTCGGCGGTCGTATACCGGCCTGACTGCCTGAGCAAACGCTCAGTCGGTGGCCGATTGTTCCAGACGGACCACGACGGACTTGCTGGCCGGGGTGTTGCTGGTGTCCGCGGTGGCGTCCAGCGGCACCAGGACGTTGGTCTCGGGGTAGTAGGCGGCGGCGCAGCCGCGGGCCGTCGGGTAGTGCACCACCCGGAAACCGGGCGCCCGGCGCTCCACACCGTCCTTCCACTCGCTCACCAGGTCCACGTAGGAGCCGTCGGCGACCTTCAGCTCCGCGGCGTCCTCGGGGTGGACGAGGACGACCCGGCGGCCGCCCGTGATGCCCCGGTAGCGGTCGTCGAGGCCGTAGATCGTGGTGTTGTACTGGTCGTGCGAGCGCAGGGTCTGCAGCAGCAGGCGGCCCTCGGGCAGCCGGGGGAACTCCACCGGCGCGGCGGTGAAGTTGGCCTTGCCGGTGGCCGTGGGGAAGCGGCGCTCGTCGCGCGGGGCGTGCGGCAGCGCGAAGCCGTTCGGGTCGGCCACCCGCGCGTTGAAGTCCTCGAAACCGGGCACCACGCGCGCGATGCGGTCACGGATCGTCGCGTAGTCCTTCTCGAACTCCTCCCACGGCGTACGGCTCTCCTCCCCGAGGACCCGGCGGGCGAGGCGGCACACGATGGCCGGCTCGGACAGCAGGTGCCGGCTCGCGGGCTCCAGACGGCCGCGGGAGGCGTGGACCATGCCCATGGAGTCCTCGACGGTCACGAACTGCTCGCCGCTGCCCTGCACATCACGCTCGGTGCGGCCCAGGGTGGGCAGGATCAGCGCACGCGCGCCCGTGACCGCGTGCGAGCGGTTCAGCTTCGTCGACACGTGCACCGTCAGCCGGGCGCGGCGCATCGCCGCCTCCGTGACCTCCGTGTCGGGGGACGCCGACACGAAGTTGCCGCCCATCGCGAAGAACACCTTTGCCTTCTCGTCGCGCATGGCCTTGATGGCCCGCACGACGTCGTAGCCGTGCTCCCTGGGCGGCGCGAAGCCGAACTCCTTCTCCAGGGCGTCCAGGAACGCCGGGGCGGGCCGCTCGAAGATGCCCATCGTGCGGTCGCCCTGCACGTTGGAGTGGCCGCGCACCGGGCACACGCCCGCGCCGGGGCGGCCGATGTTGCCGCGCAGCAGCAGGAAGTTGACGACTTCGCGGATGGTGGGCACCGCGTGCTTGTGCTGGGTCAGGCCCATGGCCCAGCAGACGATCGTCCGCTTCGAGGCGAGGACCATGCGCAGCGCCTCGTCGATCCGCTCGCGCGTCAGACCGGTCGCGGTGAGCGTCTCCTCCCAGTCGGCGGCGCGGGCCGCCGACGCGAACTCCTCGAAGCCGTGCGTGTGCTCGCGCACGAACTCCTCGTCGACCGCGCCCTCGGTGTCGAGGATCAGCTTGTTGAGGAGGCGGAACAGGGCCTGGTCACCGCCGATGCGGATCTGCAGGAACAGATCGGTGAGGGCGGCGCCCTTGAGCATGCCCTGCGGGGTCTGCGGGTTCTTGAACCGCTCCAGGCCCGCCTCGGGCAGCGGATTGACCGTGATGATCTTCGCGCCGCCCGCCTTCGCCTTCTCCAGGGCGGACAGCATGCGCGGGTGGTTCGTGCCCGGGTTCTGTCCGGCGACGACGATCAGATCCGCCTTGTACAGGTCCTCAAGCAGGACGCTGCCCTTGCCGATGCCGATCGTCTCGGACAGCGCGGAGCCCGACGACTCGTGGCACATGTTGGAGCAGTCCGGCAGGTTGTTCGTGCCGAACTCGCGCGCGAACAGCTGGTACAGGAACGCGGCCTCGTTGCTGGTGCGCCCGGAGGTGTAGAAGAGGGCCTCGTCGGGGGAGCCGAGAGCCTTCAGCTCCTCGGCGACGATGTCGAAGGCCCGCTCCCAGGACACCGGCTCGTACCGGTCGCCCCCCTCGGGCAGGTACACGGGGTGGGTGAGCCGGCCCTGCTGGCCCAGCCAGTACCCGCTGCGGGTGGCCAGGTCCGCCACGGTGTGCGCGGCGAAGAACTCCGGGGTGACCCGGCGCAGCGTGGCCTCCTCGGCGACCGCCTTCGCGCCGTTCTCGCAGAACTCCGCCGTGTGCCGGTGCTCGGGCTCCGGCCAGGCGCAGCCGGGACAGTCGAAGCCGTCCTTCTGATTGACCCGCAGCAGCGTCAGCGCGGTCCGCTTCACCCCCATCTGCTGCTGTGCGATCCGCAGGGTGTGCCCGATCGCGGGGAGCCCGGCCGCCGCATGCTTCGGCTGCGCGACCTGCGGCGCGTCCTGAACCGGATCACTCTTGGGCGCCTTGCCGGCCATCGCTGCTCCCCATTCGCGTACGTGTGCGGTCGAGCCTGAGGTACGCCTCCGATCCTCGCACGTGTCACCGGCCCCGATCGAGATCGGTGCACGAGGACGATCCGCGGTGACCGGGGCGGGGACATGTCCGCTTCGACGCCCTGGGGCGGGGAGGGGGGCAGGGGCGGGTCGGGAGCCGGTGCGGGGTCGCGGGGCGGCGGGCGTGGTCCGAGTGTCAGTGGCACGTGGCAGGATCGGGTGCGTGGCAGAGACAGCATCGAAGAAGACCGACACGACCACCGGCGGCAGCCGTCCCCGGCTCATGCTCATGGACGGGCATTCGCTGGCCTACCGCGCGTTCTTCGCGCTCCCCGCGGAGAACTTCACGACCGCGACGGGCCAGCCGACGAACGCGATCTACGGCTTCGCGTCGATGCTGGCGAACACGCTGCGCGACGAGGCGCCCACCCACTTCGCGGTGGCGTTCGACGTCTCCCGCAAGACCTGGCGCTCCGAGGAGTTCACCGAGTACAAGGCGAACCGCTCGAAGACCCCCGACGAGTTCAAGGGGCAGGTCGAGCTGATCGGCGAGCTGCTCGACGCCATGCACGCCGTGCGCTTCGCCGTCGACGGCTTCGAGGCCGACGACATCATCGCCACCCTCGCCACCCAGGCCGAGGCGGAGGGCTTCGAGGTCCTCATCGTCACCGGTGACCGCGACTCCTTCCAGCTGGTCTCCGAGCACACCACCGTGCTCTACCCCACCAAGGGCGTCTCGGAGCTGACCCGGTTCACCCCGGAGAAGGTGTTCGAGAAGTACGGCCTGACGCCCGCCCAGTACCCGGACTTCGCGGCCCTGCGGGGCGACCCGTCCGACAACCTGCCCGGCATTCCTGGCGTCGGCGAGAAGACCGCCGCGAAGTGGATCAACCAGTTCGGTTCGTTCGCGGATCTGGTCGAGCGCGTCGAGGAGGTCAAGGGCAAGGCCGGGCAGAACCTCCGCGACCATCTGGAGGCGGTCAAGCTCAACCGCCGCCTCACCGAGATGGTGCGCACGGTCGACCTGCCGAGGACGGTCGCCGACCTGGAGCGCGCCCCGTACGACCGCAAGGCCGTCGCGATGGTCCTGGACACCCTTGAGATCCGCAACCCGTCGCTGCGCGAGCGGCTGCTGGCCGTCGACCCGGGGGCGGAGGAGGCCGACGCCGGCCCGCAGCCCGCCGCGGGCGTCGCGGTGGACGGCACGGTCCTCGGCTCCGGCGAGCTGACCGGCTGGCTCACCGAGCACGGCGCGGAGATCCTCGGCGTGGCCACCGTCGACACGTGGGCGCTCGGCACCGGCTCGGTCACCGAGATCGCGCTCGCCGCCGCCTCGGGAGCGGCCGCCTGGTTCGACCCGACCCAGCTCGACGAGACGGACGAGACCACGTGGGCGGCCTGGCTCGCCGACCCCGGAAAGCCCAAGGTGTTCCACAACGCCAAGGGCGCGATGCGGGTCTTCGCCGAGCACGGCTGGACCATCGAGGGCGTCACCATGGACACCGCCCTCGCCGCGTACCTGGTCAAGCCGGGCCGACGCTCCTTCGACCTGGACGCGCTGTCCCTGGAGTACCTCGGCCGGGAGCTGGCCCCCGCCGCCACCGCCGACGGGCAGCTGGCCTTCGGCGCGGACGACGGCGCCGAGGCCGAGGCCCTCATGGTGCAGGCCCGCGCCATCCTCGACCTGGGCGAGGCGTTCGGGCAGCGCCTGGAGGAGGTCGGCGCCGCCGAGCTGCTGCGGGACGTGGAGCTGCCGACGTCGGCACTGCTGGCCCGCATGGAGCGCCACGGCATCGCCGCGGACCGCGCGCACCTCGAAGCCATGGAGCAGATGTTCGCCGGTGCCGTGCAGCAGGCGGTGAAGGAGGCGCACGCGGCGGCCGGGCACGAGTTCAACCTCGGCTCGCCCAAGCAGCTCCAGGAGGTCCTCTTCGGCGAGCTGGCCCTGCCCAAGACCAAGCGCACCAAGACGGGGTACACCACCGACGCGGACGCCCTGGCCTGGCTGGCCACCCAGACCGACAACGAACTGCCGGTCATCATGCTCCGCCACCGCGAGCAGGCGAAGCTCCGTGTCACCGTCGAGGGCCTGATCAAGACGATCGCGACGGACGGCCGCATCCACACCACCTTCAACCAGACGGTCGCCGCCACGGGCCGTCTCTCCTCGGTCGACCCGAACCTGCAGAACATCCCGGTCCGCACCGACGAGGGCCGGGCGATCCGCCGCGGCTTCGTCGTCGGCGAGGGCTTCGAGTCGCTGATGACGGCCGACTACAGCCAGATCGAACTGAGGGTGATGGCGCACCTCTCCGAGGACGAGGGCCTCATCGAGGCGTTCACCTCCGGCGAGGACCTCCACACCACGGCCGCCGCCCAGGTGTTCGGGGTCGAGCAGGGCGCGGTCGACGCGGAGATGCGCCGCAAGATCAAGGCGATGTCGTACGGCCTGGCGTACGGCCTGTCGGCGTTCGGCCTGTCCCAGCAGCTGAACATCGACGCGGGGGAGGCCCGCGCCCTGATGGACGCGTACTTCGAGCGCTTCGGCGGGGTCCGGGACTATCTGCGCCGGGCGGTCGACGAGGCGCGCGCGACGGGGTACACGGCGACGCTCTTCGGCCGCCGCCGCTATCTGCCCGATCTCAACAGCGACAACCGGCAGCGCCGCGAGGCCGCCGAGCGGATGGCGCTCAACGCCCCGATCCAGGGCACGGCCGCGGACATCGTCAAGATCGCCATGCTGAATGTGGGCCGCGCCCTGGAGGACGCCGGCCTCACGTCCCGCATGCTGCTCCAGGTCCACGACGAAATCGTCCTGGAGATCGCCCCCGGCGAGGGCGCCCGCGTAGAGGACCTGGTCCGCCACGAAATGTCCAACGCGGTCCACCTCCGAGCCCCCCTGGACGTCTCGGTGGGCCACGGCCCGGACTGGGAATCGGCCGCGCACTGACCCCCGGGAGGGGCCCGGCCCCTACACCGGGCCCCTCCGGAGGGCAGGCTTCCCCCGCTGCCCTCTCATTCCCCCGCGCCTGCGCCCCACCAGGGCGACGGACCTGTCCCCTCACGCCGCCGCAACGGCGCCAGGCGCTGCCCAGCGAACCGGCCGGCTCCGCCGCAAGGGCGCCGCCGAGCGGACCGGCAGCCCGGCGTTCCGGTGCCCCTCTCGAGCGGCTGCCTTTCTCTGCCGTCCCCTTACTCCGCCGCGACGGCGCTTTGCCGCGACGGCGCTTCGCCGCGACGGTGCTGTCCGGCGGTGCCGTGCTGACCGGCTGGTGGCGCTCCTGGGCCGACAGGCTGTCCGGCGCTCTCGTGCCCCTTCGGAGGGGCTGCTTTTTCCTGCCGTCCTCTTACTCCGCCGCGACGGCGCTTCGCCGCGACGGTGCTGTCCGGCGGTGCCGTGCTGACTGGCTGGCGGCGCTCCTGGGCCGACAGGCTGTCCGGCGCTCTCGTGCCCCTTCGGAGGGGCTGCTTTTTCCTGCCGTCCTCTTACTCCGCCGCGACGGCGCTGTCCGGCGGTGCCGTGCCGACCGGCTGGCCGCGTTCCCGTGCCCCTTCCGGGGGCTGGTTTTCTCTGCCGCCCTCTTTACTCCGCCGCAAGCGGCGCTCCGCCGCGACGGTGGTGTCCGGCGGTGCCGAGGGGGCCGGTGGTCCGCTCGGTCCTCCGGTGCTCGTCCAGGGGCCGGCCTCTGCCGGTCCGGTGCCGCCTCCTCCGCCGTCGCAGCGCCGCCCGCCGCCCCCCTCGACGGCGCTCCCCGGCCCGCCCCATCCGTCCCCGCGGCGCGCCCCCGGTGTCACCCGGCTGGCCCCCGTCGAGGGGCCCGACGGGGAGGCGGGGCGTGAGGATGCCCGCATGGGCATACGCACGCTCCGCCGCCGTACCGCGACAGCTGCCGGCCGCCTGCCACAGGCGCTCACCCGCCTCTCCAGGGTGCAGCCCCACTTCCCATGGGCGCCCCACCGCCGCTGGGCGCACACACTGATCCCCTGGCGGCTCACCCACCCCGTCCCGGCCCTGCTGGGCCACGTCCCGGTGTACGCCCCCGGCGCGGCCCGGCCCCGTATCCCCCGTGGAGCCCCCGTGCGCCGCCGCCCGGTGCTCAGCGGCGGACCGAGCTGTCCGCCTCCGCGTCGGCTGCGATCACCGCAGCGGAAGCCGGGCGCCAGATCCTGACGCCCACCCCGTACAGCACCACACCCAGCATCAGCCCGGCCCCGGCCCCGAAGCACACCGTCGGGATCACCTCGTACGGCTTGGCGACCGAACCCCAGGTGGCCCACCAGCGGGCCACCCGCTGCGCCGTAGCGATCAGCGCGCACCCCCCGATCACGGCGCCCGCCACCCACCGGTCGGCCGACGAGAGCACCGGGACACCCACGGGCTCGACCATCGGCTGACGGCGCAGCGCCAGCACCAGGAACACGACGATCACGACGGCCGCGACCGCCGAACCGCCGTACTGGAGGTACCAGTACAACGGCGAGCCCGCGATCTCCTCGCCCAGCACCGGCAGCAACCGCATCCCCCACCGGTCGAGATGCGTGAACGCGTCCCAGACGACATGGGTGAGCGCACCGAGCACCGCGGACACGTACCACCACAGCACCAGCGACGGACGCACCCGCCGCACGCCCGCCCCGCACCCCACCAGCGAGGCCACCCGCGCCCGCCGCGCCCTCGGCAGCAGCGCGACGAGCGGCTCCCGGAGCACCAGCCACACGCCCACCAACGCCCAGGTGAACAGCACGTCGACGGTGAAGACCCCGGCGAAGGAGTGCGTGACGTCGCCGAATTCCATCGCCCCGGGAAGCACACTCGCCGCGTAATAGGTCAGATCGGGCGCGAACGAACCGGCGACGAGCACCGACGCCACGAGTCGCCCCCGCGCGCTCCCGTCCCCGCGCAACGCGGGCAGCACGGCGGCCGCATGGCTCAGCGTGAAAGGCAATTCGTCCCCCTGGAGCGGATTCTGTGACGTTGTGCGTGAGGTGTCCGCGGCGGACCTCCGCCGCGGTCGGCCGGTCCGGCGATCACCGGCGTCAGTATGCGCGACGCCCGCCGACCCCGGCGTGCGCCCGCGTGACAGGGAACCGACAGGGGCAACCAGCGGAAATCGGGCGTGAACGGGTGTCCGGGCGACGGAAGTTGTCGTAGGGTCGCCTGGGCCGCCGCGTCGATGCGTGCGGGTGCCATCGGAAATCCGGGGAAGGAAACGCCGGAACAGGGCAACCAAACCCGGAACTCCGGAGTCGGTGTAGCAGAGCGGGAAAGCTGATCCGGAGAGAGTCCGGAGAAGTTGCCCGAGACAGTGTCAAAAGGGAAGAACGCCAAGGCGATCGACCACCGGGGAGGGTTCACTCAATGGCGGCGCAGTTCGGATTGAGGCTCCGCAAGGGGGCGGCCACCACCGCCCTGGCCGCGGCCACGGTAGCGGCACTGGCCGCGTCCCAGGCTCCGGGAGTGACCACCGACAGCGCCGGGAGACAGACCGCCGAGTCACCCTCGCCGGAGGCGACCACCTACTCCGAGGACACCGCGTCGGGCGACGGGCGCTACTACACGGACCTCCCGCCCCTCGACAGCCCCAACCCCTCACCCGGCACGGGTGGCGGCTCGACCACGGTCGGCGGCGGCGAGCGTGGCATCCCCGCGACCGTCCTCGACGCCTACAAGAAGGCCGAGGCGTCCCTGCGCGACTCCAAGCCCGGCTGCAACCTGCCCTGGCAACTGCTCGCCGCAATCGGCAAGGTCGAGTCCGGCCAGGCCCGCGGCGGCCGCGTCGACGCGAGCGGCACGACGATAGGCAAGATCCTCGGCCCCCAGCTCAACGGCAACGGCTTCGCGAACATCAGCGACACCGACAACGGCGCGTACGACGGGGACGCCACCCACGACCGGGCGGTCGGCCCCATGCAGTTCATCCCCTCCACCTGGGAGTGGGCGGGCCGCGACGGCAACAGCGACGGCGCCAAGGACCCCAACAACATCTACGACGCCGCCCTGGCCGCGGGGCACTACCTGTGCCGCTTCAACTGGGACCTGGCCGACTCCGGGAACCTGCGCAGCGCGATCCTCAGCTACAACAACTCGACGGCCTACTACAACACCGTCATGTCGTGGCTGGAGTACTACCGCAAGGGCACCCACGAGATCCCCGACGGCACCGGCTCGCTGCCCCGCACCCCGAGCGACAACGGCGGCGGAACCACCGGCAACGGCAACACCGGGAACAAGGGCGGCTCGGGCAGCGCGAAGCCCAGCCCCAGCCCGACCCCGCCGAACAAGGACAAGCCCGGTGGCGGCAAGCCCGGCGGCGGCTCCACGCCCAAGCCGCCGACCCCGCCCACCCCGCCGACCAAGCCGCCCACCAACACCGACACGGTGCACCACCTGGAGGCCGCGGGCCCGGCGAAGCTCACCGCCACGGCCGGCGCCACCTTCACCGACCGGATCGCCGCCCGCACGGAGACCAAGGCCGGCAAGGCCGTCGCGAAGGTCCGGGTCCGCTTCACCGTCGTCGGCGACACGGACACCACCTTCACCGGCGGCGAGAAGGTCGCCACGGTCGTCACGAACAGCACCGGCAAGGCGACCGCCCCCGGGCTCGTGGCCGGCGAGAAGACCGGCACCGTCACCGTCCGCGCCACCGTCGTGGGCCGCACCGTGGCCGCCCTCGACTACACGGCGACCGTCACCGCCCGCCAGGCCGACGCCCTCGCCCGCACCACCACCACCGAGCTGACCTGCGTGGCGAACGGCGAGTTCGCCGAACAGGTCGCGGTGAAGGCCACCTACAAGGGCGCGGTCGCAGGCAAGGTCGCGGCCACGGCGACCCTCATCAAGTCGCCCCTGGACCCCGCCGAGAACGACAAGGGCCCCTACTTCAAGAACGCCGCCGACGGCAAGCCGCTCCGCACCCTGACGGGCCTGCAGACCGACAAGGACGGCCTGCTCACCCTGCCGAAGCTGTACGCGGACGACGCCCCCGGCACCTACCTCCTCCGCATCGAGACCGAGGGCGGCGCGACCCTCACCGTCGAACTGAAGGTGGAGGCCGCCCCCGCGGAGGCGACCCCCACGGAGTCCGCCTCGCCGAGCGCCGGCGCCTCGCAGTAACCACCGCGCACCCGCCACGACGGCGCCCCTCTTCCGGAGGGGCGCCGTCGTTGTGTGCGCAACGTGTTCTCATCTCACCCGGCCGTTGCTACGGTGCCGGACCTGACGATGTATCAGCTCCCGCTGTCGGCGGGCCCACCGGTCGGGAGGTTCCGCATGCGTGCCCTGATCGCCGCCGCGACCGGCCTCGCCCTGGCGTTCGCGCTGGTCCTCGCGCTCACCGAGCTGGGCACACCGACGGGGGAGACATCCCCGAAACCCCTGCTGACGACGGTGCCCCCGCATCCGTAGCCGAACGGCCGACGTCCACCGAGCTGTCCACGGTCGAACGGCCGACGGAGGCCGCACATCCACAACCGCCCGGGAGGGAGGCCGAGATGCACCGCAGGGCCGGTCTGATCCTGCTCGCGTTCGCCGTGTTCTTCGCCGCGCTGTCCCCGCTGACCCGCTGGTACGCCTTCCCGCGCCTGGCCAAGATCCCCGCCGACCAGTACCAGGACATGGTCCTCGTCGCGAAGGACGCCACCCTCCTCGACTACGGCACGATGACCGAACGCAAGGTCCCCCAGGTCACCATCGTGCAGACCCTCAAGGGGAACGTGGAGGCCTCGGAGCGGATCGAGAGGACGGCGGGCCGCGACGTGGTCGTCTGGGACGGCCTGTCCTATGTCCAGGGCCCCGACGGCGAGATGGTCTCCAAGATCCCCGAGCGCTACATCTTCGACGCCCACACCCAGGAACCCGTCCACGCCAGGGGCGAGATGGTCGACGGCGACCCCGTCCGCCGCGAGGGCCTGGAGTTCAAGTGGCCCTTCCTCACCGAACCCCGCGACTACGAGTACTTCGACGCCCAGGCCCGTGTCACCGCCCCCATCCACTACAAGGGCACCCAGGACTTCCGCGGCGTGGAGGTCTACTACTTCGAGCAGACCATCCCCTGGACCGAGGTCCCCTTCCCCCGGATCATGCCCGTCGAGGGCATCACCCGTGAGACGGTCGCGAAGACCGGCACGACCCGCTGGTACACCACGGTCCGCAAGTTCTGGGTGGAGCCGGTCACCGGAGCCCCCGTGTACGGCGAGGAGATCCACAAGGAGGAACTCCGCGGCGGCACCCTCCTCGGCGACCGCGAGAAGGTGACCGCGTTCGCCGGCCACGTGAAGATGCGCGAGGACTACATCGAACACACCGTCGACCTCGTCACGTCCCAGCGCGTCGTCGTCCTCCTCATGACCTCCTACCTGCCCTGGGGCTTCCTGGGCCTGGGCCTCCTGCTCCTGGCACTCGCCCTCTACGTGGAGGCCCGCGGCCGCAGGGCGGGAGGGCCCGGGGCCGAGGAACCCGTCACCTCCGAGCCGGTCACCGCCTGAGCCGCGCGTTGGTGAACCGGGTCGGCTCGGCCGCCGCCGGGTCCTCCGGCCACGGATGCTTGGGATACCGGCCGCGCAGCTCCGCCCGTACGGCCCGGTACCCGTCCTTCCAGAACGAGGCGAGATCGGCGGTGACGGCGGCGGGCCGCCCGGCGGGCGACAGCAGATGCACGAGCACCGGCACCCCGGCGAGCACGGGCGACGCCTGGAGCCCGAACATCTCCTGCAACTTCACCGCCAGCACCGGCTGCTCGGGCCGCGTGTAGTCGACGCGTATCCGCGACCCGCTCGGCACCTCGATCCGCTCCGGAGCGAGCTCGTCCAGCCGTACGGCGTCCCCGCTCGCCCACGGCAGCAGCCGCCCCAGCGCCTCCCCGGCGTCGATCCGTCCGAGATCCGCCCGCCGCCGGGCACGGCTCAACTCCGGCTCCAGCCAGTCGTCCACGCGCGCGTGCAGGGCACCGTCGGAGACATCGGGCCAGGGCTCACCGAGACGCGCGTGCACGAAGGCGAGCCGCTGCCGCAACGACACGGCGCCCTCCGACCACCGCAGCAGCCCCAGCCCCTCGGTCCGCAACCCCTCCAGCAACGCCGCCCGTACGAGCCCGGATCCGGGTTGCCGGAGCGGCCGTACCGCCAACTCCACGGCCCCCAGCCGCTCCACCCGCCGCGCCACGACATCCCCGTCGCTCCAGCGGACCTCCTCGCCCTCGTCGTGCAGGGCGGCGGCCGCCGATCGCGCCACCTCCTCGTCGACGACGGCGCCGAGCCGCACGCGCGCGTGCCCGGCACCCACCGGCCGGTCCGCCACGGCCACGGCGAGCCACGGGGCGTTCCGCAACCCCGACTCCTCCCCGACCTGCGCCCGAGTCCCGTTGACCATCAGATGGGCCCCCTGCACCGCCTTCGCCACCCGCTCGGGGAAGGCCAGTGCCGCCACGGTCCCCACGAGCCGCTCGTCGGAGTCGGCGGACCGCGCTGGGCTGCCGTCGGCGGGCGGACGGGACGGGCCGGAAGCGTCCCGCTCCGAGGGCGGTGCCGCGGCCGTCCGCAGGCGTCGTACCTCCGCACGCCACCGGCCGGTGTACGCGTCACCGCCGCGCCGGGCCGCACGCAGCGCCGCCAGGAGGTCGTCGCCGTACTCCCGCGGCGGCTCCTCGCTCAGCAGCGCCACGACCTCCGCGGCCCGGTCCGCCCCCACCAGGGGCGCCGCGTCCAGCAGGGCCCGCCCCAGCCGGGGATGCAGGCCCAGCCGCGCCATGCGCGCACCGCGCGAGGTGGCCCGCCCGGTGGCGTCCACCGCGCCGATCGCAGTCAGCACCTCCCGCGCCGCCGCCATCGCCCCACCGGGCGGCGGGTCGAGCAGCGCGAGACCTGAAGCCTCCGGATCACCCCAGCAGGCCGCCTGGAGGGCGAACGCGGTGAGGTCGGCGACCCTGATCTCCGGCGCCGGGAACCGGGGCAGACGGCCGTCCTCGGCCTCGGCCCAGCACCGGTACACCGCACCCGGCGCCTCACGCCCGGCCCGCCCCGCCCGCTGCCGCCCGGCCGCCTGCGACGCCCGTACGGTCGTCAGGGCGCTCAGCCCGCGCGCATGGTCGACCCGCGGTTCCCGGGCCAGCCCGGAGTCGACGACCACCCGGACCCCCGGAACGGTCAGCGACGACTCCGCCACCGCCGTCGCCAGCACCACCCGTCGCCGCTCCCCGCCGGCCAGCACCGTGTCCTGCACGGCCGCCGCCGCCCGCCCGTGCACCTGGAGGACGTCGACGCCGTCGATCTCGCCCAGTTGCCCCGCCACCCGCGCGATCTCGCCCACGCCCGGCAGGAAGCACAACACGTCCCCCGACCGCTCGGCGAGCGCCCGCCGCACCACCGAGGCCACATGCGCCAGCAGCGCCGGATCGACCCGCGTCCCGTGCGGCGGCCGCACCGGACGCGACGGCGGCGCCCACACCACCTCGACGGGATACGACACACCCTGCGCCGCCACGACCGGCGCCCCGCCCAGCAGCCGCGCCCAGCCCTCCGCGTCCGTCGTCGCCGACGCCGCCACCAGCCGCAGCTCGGGTCGCAGCGTCTCCCGCACGTCCAGCAGGAACGCCGCCACCGTGTCCGCGTCCAGATGCCGCTCGTGACACTCGTCGAGCACCACCACGTCGACCCCGGCGAGTTCCTGGTCCCGCTGCAACCGCTGCAGCAGCACACCGGTCGTGACGACCTCCACGCGCGTGTGCCGCCCCACGACCCGCTCGCCGCGCACCGTGTGGCCGACGCTCTCGCCGGGCTTCTCGCCCAGCAGCCACGCCATCCGCCGCGCCGCCGCCCGCGCGGCGATCCGCCGGGGCTCGGCCACGACCACCCGCCGCGCCGGCCCGCCGTCCAGCAGCCCGGCCAGCGCCAGCGGCACCAGCGTCGTCTTGCCGGTGCCGGGCGGCGCGACGAGAACGGCGGTGCCGTGCCCCTCCAGGGCGTCCTTCAGGCCGGGCAGGGCACCGCGCACGGGCAGCGCGTCCAGAGCGTCGTAACGGATCACGCCCTTCAGTGTCGTACGTCCGCCACGCGCGCGTGGGCCGGTACGTGTGCGTGAGCCGGACCTGCGGTCGTGTGCCTCAGTCCCGCGCGCACACGAAGATCGCGGTGCCCGGGATCAGGTTCCCGCGCAGCGGCGACCAGCCGCCCCACTCCGAGGTGTTCCAGGAGGGCCACTCCGGCTCGACCAGGTCGACGAGACGGAGGTCCGCCGCGACGATGTCCCGGACGCGGTCGCCGACCGTCCTGTGGTGCTCCACGTACACGGCCCGCCCCTCCTCGTCCTGCTCGACGTACGGCGTGCGGTCGAAGTACGACGCGGAGACCGACAGACCCTCCGGACCGGGCTCGTCCGGGAACGCCCAGCGGATCGGGTGGGTCACCGAGAACACGAAACGGCCCCCGGGCCGAAGGACGCGGCGGACCTCCCGCAGCACCCGCACGGGGTCCGCGACGAACGGCAGCGCCCCGTACGCCGAGCACGCCAGGTCGAAGGAGGCGTCCGCGAAGGGCAGGTCGCCCGCGTCGGCACACACCAGGGGGAACGATCCGCCGATCCGCAGGGCGTGCTGGAGCTGACGGTGCGAGAGGTCCAGGGCGACGGGCCGGGCCCCCTGTGCGGCGAGCCAGCGGGAGCACTGCGCGGCCCCCGCGCCGATCTCCAGGACGTCCTTGCCCTTCAGCTCCTCCGGCGGCCCGAGCAGCTCCGCCTCGATCTCGTCGAGCCCCTCCGGACCCCAGACGAACCGGTCGTCGCCGAGGAACGTGCCGTGCTCGACCTGGTAGTCGTCCGCGTTCCGGTCCCACCAGCCCCGGTTGGCCCGGGAGCTCTCCGCCACCCCGGCCGCGCGCCGGGTGGCCTCGGGCTCGTCGGCATCGGGGGAGCCGACGGTCGCGGGGGCGGTGGAGATTTCGTGGACATCGCGCTCTTGGATGATCGGCTCCCTCGTCGTACTCTTCCGTAACCCGAGTGGCGCGACGGCCTCAGAATCGCGTCACGGAAGGTGTGTCCCAGGCCTGCGTGGCCTCATGGGACGGGATTTGTGCCGGGTATGCGGCGTTCCGCCCCGGGTGGTGCGCCTTCGCGCATTGACCCTGCCTGGCTGCCCCCGTATGCTACAAGTTGCGCTGCGGGCCTGCGCACCTCAGACGTAGCAGGCTGCGCTCGCATCTGTTGTATGTCCCCTCGGTTGTCGAGGCGCCACCAGCGGTTTTGTGTGGCGCTTCCTTGGCTGTCCGGCTTCTGCAGAGCGAAACGGGCTCCCGGCGTAAGCAGTACCTACGACTTCAATGTCCGTACCGGAGCCCTTTCCCACATGACGAGCAGCACCGAGACCACCGCCACCACCCCGCAGGTAGCGGTCAACGACATCGGTAACGAGGAAGCCTTCCTCGCCGCGATCGACGAGACGATCAAGTACTTCAACGACGGCGACATCGTCGACGGCGTCATCGTGAAGGTCGACCGGGACGAGGTCCTGCTCGACATCGGTTACAAGACCGAAGGCGTTATCCCGAGCCGCGAGCTTTCGATCAAGCACGACGTCGACCCCAACGAGGTCGTCGCCGTCGGTGACGAGATCGAGGCCCTGGTCCTCCAGAAGGAGGACAAGGAAGGCCGCCTGATCCTCTCGAAGAAGCGCGCCCAGTACGAGCGTGCCTGGGGCACCATCGAGAAGATCAAGGAAGAGGACGGGATCGTCACCGGTACCGTCATCGAGGTCGTCAAGGGTGGTCTCATCCTCGACATCGGCCTCCGCGGCTTCCTCCCGGCCTCTCTCGTCGAGATGCGCCGCGTCCGTGACCTCCAGCCCTACGTGGGCAAGGAGCTCGAGGCCAAGATCATCGAGCTGGACAAGAACCGCAACAACGTGGTCCTGTCCCGCCGTGCCTGGCTGGAGCAGACCCAGTCCGAGGTCCGCCAGACGTTCCTCACGACCCTCCAGAAGGGTCAGGTCCGTTCCGGTGTGGTCTCCTCGATCGTCAACTTCGGTGCCTTCGTGGACCTGGGTGGCGTCGACGGTCTGGTCCACGTCTCCGAGCTGTCCTGGAAGCACATCGACCACCCCTCCGAGGTCGTCGAGGTCGGCCAGGAGGTCACGGTCGAGGTCCTCGACGTCGACATGGACCGCGAGCGCGTCTCCCTGTCGCTGAAGGCGACCCAGGAAGACCCGTGGCAGCAGTTCGCCCGCACCCACCAGATCGGCCAGGTCGTGCCCGGCAAGGTCACGAAGCTGGTTCCGTTCGGTGCGTTCGTCCGCGTGGACGAGGGCATCGAGGGTCTGGTCCACATCTCCGAGCTGGCCGAGCGCCACGTGGAGATCCCGGAGCAGGTCGTCCAGGTCAACGACGAGATCTTCGTCAAGGTCATCGACATCGACCTCGAGCGCCGGCGCATCAGCCTCTCGCTGAAGCAGGCCAACGAGTCCTTCGGTGCCGACCCGGCCTCGGTCGAGTTCGACCCGACCCTGTACGGCATGGCCGCGTCCTACGACGACCAGGGCAACTACATCTACCCCGAGGGCTTCGACCCCGAGACCAACGACTGGCTCGAGGGCTACGAGAAGCAGCGCGAGGAGTGGGAGCGCCAGTACGCGGAGGCGCAGACCCGCTTCGAGCAGCACCAGCAGCAGGTCATCAAGAGCCGCGAGGCCGACGCCGCTGCCGCTGCCGAGGGTGGCGACGCCGCGGGTGCGGCTCCGGCCGCGGGTGGCGGTTCGTACTCCTCCGAGGGCGCGGACACCTCCGGTGCGCTGGCCTCGGACGAGGCGCTCGCCGCACTGCGCGAGAAGCTGGCCGGCGGCCAGAGCTGACCGCTCGCCGCTGAGGCACAGCCGATAACACGTCGGGCCCGCATCCCCTCCGGGGGGTGCGGGCCCGACGTGTGTGCGTGAACCGCACTTCTCGACCGGCTCCGGGAATGCCGGGCCCCCCGTACGGCGTTGGGACGTACGAACACGAGGAGGAGCGGTCACAGTGCTTGATCCGCAGGGTTTGTACGCATGGGAGCCGAAGGGCCTGGCAGTCGTCGACATGGCGCTGGCCCAGGAGTCGGCGGGACTTGTCATGCTCTACCACTTCGACGGATACATCGACGCGGGCGAGACCGGCGACCAGATCGTCGACCGGCTCCTCGGCTCGCTGCCCCACCAGGTCGTCGCCCGCTTCGACCACGACCGGCTCGTGGACTACCGGGCCCGGCGCCCGCTGCTGACGTTCAAGCGTGACCGCTGGACCGACTACGAGGAGCCGAGCCTGGACGTGCGCCTCGTCCAGGACGCCACGGGGGCGCCCTTCCTGCTGCTGTCCGGCCCCGAGCCCGACGTGGAGTGGGAGCGTTTCGCCAAGGCCGTCCAGCAGATCGTGGAGCGGCTCGGCGTCCGCCTCTCCGTGAACTTCCACGGCATCCCCATGGGCGTGCCCCACACCCGGCCCGTCGGCCTCACCCCGCACGGCAACCGTGCCGAGCTGGTCCCCGGACACCGCAGCCCCTTCGAGGAGGCCCAGGTCCCCGGCAGCGCCGAGGCCCTCGTGGAGTACCGCCTCATGGAGGCCGGCCACGACGTGCTGGGCGTCGCCGCGCACGTCCCGCACTACATCGCCCGCTCCCCGTACCCGGACGCCGCCCTCACCGTCCTGGAGGCCGTCACCGCCGCCACCGGCCTGGTCCTGCCGAGCGTCGCGCACGCCCTGCGCACGGAGGCCCACCGCACGCAGACCGAGATCGACCGGCAGATCCGCGAGGGCGACGACGAACTGGTCGCCCTCGTCCAGGGCCTCGAGCACCAGTACGACGCCGCTGCGGGGGCCGAGACGCGGGGCAACATGCTCGCCGAGCCCGTCGAGATCCCCTCCGCCGACGAGATCGGCCTCGAGTTCGAGAAGTTCCTGGCGGAACGGGAGGGCGAGGGCTGACGCCCACTTCTCCACCAGCAGTGGGAGGCCCGCGCGGATCGGGCCTCCCACTGCTCTGTGCGGGGCTTTCGCCCACCCCCTAAGCTGCCGGGCATGCTGAAAGTGGGTCTGACCGGCGGTATCGGCGCCGGCAAGAGCGAGGTGTCCCGGCTGCTCGTGGAGCACGGGGCCGTGCTGATCGACGCGGACCGGATCGCGCGCGAGGTCGTCGCCCCCGGCACACCCGGGCTCGCGGCGGTCGTGGACGCCTTCGGTGAGGACGTGCTCGCGCCGGACGGCAGCCTTGACCGCCCCAAGCTGGGCTCCCTGGTGTTCGCCGACCCCGACAAGCTCGCCACGCTGAACGCGATCGTGCATCCCCTCGTCGGCGCCCGCTCCCGGGAACTGGAGCACGCCGCCGCGCCGGACGCGGTCGTCGTCCACGACGTCCCGCTCCTCACCGAGAACGGCCTCGCCCCCCTGTACGACCTGGTCATCGTCGTGGACGTGCCCACGGAGACCCAGCTCGACCGGCTCGTCCGGCTGCGCGGCATGACGGAGGAGGACGCCCGCGCACGGATGGCCGCCCAGGCCACGCGCGACCAGCGCCGCGAGATCGCCGACATCGTCATCGACAACGACGTCCCCCTGGAGGACCTGCGGCGACGCGTCCGGGAGGTCTGGGCCGACCTGGAGCGCAGAGCACACCAGCCCCGGGAGCGGTCCGAACTCGCACAGGAATAGCGCACCCCCAGGGGGCGTTGAACCGTCCCAGCAAGGGAAGGACTCAGCCGTGCCCGAGACCAGCGGTTCCACCGGACGTACCCCGGAGACGCACGTCATCGACTTCCGCGCGGCCGAGCGGCTCCTCACGGCGAACGACCCGCAGGGCGCCGTCAAGCTGCTCGACCGGGTCATCGCCGAACACCCCGAGAACACGGCGGCCCGTCTGCTGCGCGCCCGTGCCTTCTTCGCCGCCGCGCAACTGCGGCCGGCAGAACTGGAGTTCACGATCGTCCTGGAGCGCGAGCCGGACAACGCGTACGCGCACTACGCGCTCGCCCGCACCTACCAGCGGCAGGCCCGCCCCGACCAGGCCAAACGCCACTTCCGGCTGGCCGCGGCGCTCGATCCGAACCCGCAGTACCTGGAAGCCGCGCGGTTCGACTCCTGACGGCCGCCGGAGTGCTTGACGCGCCGCCGCTACGGGTGGCGCGGGTCCGGCGGCTGGTAGGGCGGGACCTCGCGGCCCGGCTGATAGTGCGGGCCTTCGCGCATATGGCGCATGATCACCGCGGCGTCGACGGCGGCGATCAGGAACACCGCACCGCAGACGGCCGCCCAGCCGGGGCGGCCGACGAGTGAGAAGGCCACGGTCCCCAGGACCGCCCAGATCGCACCCCACACGCTCATCCAGAGCCGCATCCGCAGCGGACTGCGCGCCGTCCTCGGTTCACTGCCCGTACGCATCAGAACCACGCCTCCCGCTCACTCGGCCGCCCTTTCCGACCTTCTGAACCTCCTGCTCCCATGTGCCCTCTTTCGCTGTTCTCGTCTTCTTCGTCCTACTCGGAAACGTACTCTCCGGCTCGTGCGTTCTCCAGAAGACGGTGTGGAGTGACGGGGGAGGCCGAAGGTGCTCTGGGATGTGGTGCGGGCGGACGAGAGGCTCGCCGAGTGGCTCAAGGAGCTGGAGGAGGACGACGAGGAGGCGCCGGACGTGCCCCCGGCGTGGCTGCCGGACGCCGAGGAGCTCCCGGACGTCCTGCAGGACCTGGCCGTGCCGTACGAGGACGTCAACGACCTGGTCGCGCTGCGCCGGACGCTGACGGACGACGCGGAGGCGACCGCGCTCCTCGGACGGTGCGTACGGGGTCTCGTACGGGACATGGGGAAGATCGGCAAAGGGCTGAGACTGCGGCCGTTTCCTCTGGAGTCCGGTCCGCTGGGCCGCTACTTCCCGGTGTACGTCCTCGTCGCCGCCCTGCCGTACGTGCGCGCGTACCACCGTGAGCGGGGCATCCCCGAGGACATCTCCCGGCGCACCCTCGCGGACGTGGGCCGGGGCCTCGTGCTGCACCGCCGGAGGTACGGGGTGGGCGGGCTCGTGGCACCCGGCTGGTTCTCGCTCCACTTCCACGGGGAACTGTTCCAGCTCGGGCGGCTGCAGTTCCAGCGGACCCGGCTGGGCGGCCGGGAGGGCGTCGCGCTCGCGGCGGCCGGCCTGGCGCTGCGCCCCGGAGAGCACTGCCTCGACCTGCACATACCCGACTACGCCGGCCCTCTGACACCGGAGGCGTGCGACCGGTCGCTCGCGCTCGCCCGGGAGTTCTTCCCGAGGCACTTCCCGGCGGAGCGCCACACCGCCGCCTGCTGCCACTCGTGGCTGCTCGACCCGCAGCTGAAGCGGTATCTGCCGGCGGACTCCAACATCGTCCGCTTCCAGGAGCGGTTCCACATCACCTGCGGGAACAGCGAACCCCACGACGACCTGCCCCTGCGTTTCGTGTTCGGCGACCCGGACCTGCCGGTGGGGACACTGCCCCGCCGGACACGTCTCGAACGGGCCGTCGGAGACCATCTGCGGGCGGGAGGGCACTGGTACAGCGGGCACGGATGGTTCAGGTTCACCCCATCGGGTGAGGGGTGAGCGGAACGGCCCGCGTCTGCCCGGCCGTTGAACGGATATGAGCATCCAGACGCGTGAGGGATTCCAGGGGACGGGGCCGGGGGCGATCACCCCGGACGGCTGCGCGGTCGAGGTGTACACACGACTGCCGGTGGGTGACGAGCCGGAGGTGATCGCCGCCGCAGCGCCCGCGGGCGCGACCATTCTCGAACTGGGCAGCGGCGTGGGGCGCATGACCCACCCACTGATCGAACGGGGCTTCACGGTCACCGCCGTGGACGAGTCGGCGGAGATGCTGGAGCGGGTGCGCGGGGCGCGGACGATATGCAGCCCCATCGAGGAACTGGACCTGGGCGAGAAGTTCGACGTGGTGCTGCTCGCGTCGTTCCTCGTCCACACCGGGGATCCCCAGCTGCGCCGCGGGTTGCTCGCCACATGCCTGCGGCACGTCGCGGACGACGGCATCGTGCTGATCCAGCGCGAGGGGGAGGACTACCACACGGATGTACCCCGGGAGCGGGTCGACCCTCGTGGTTTCACGGTCCGTATCGCGTCGAGCGAGCCGGTGGGGGACGGGGTCCGCTCCGTGCACGCCGAGTACCACTTCCCGGACGGCGAGTGGACCCAGACGTTCCGGGTGCGGCCGATGACGAAGGAGCAGTTCGAGGAGGCGCTGGGAGAGTCAGGGCTGAGGGTGGACCGGTATCTGACGGAGGATCGGACGTGGGTGCGGGCGGTGCCGGTGGGGTGAGAGGGCGGGCGCGGGCGAGACGGCTGATGGGGCATGTGGTGAGACGGCTGACAGGGCGCGTGGCGTCCGAGTGATGTCGCGCGAAAATCCGCTCGGGACCGATGAGTTCGGGGGAGGACGCCGGTCTGTCTCTGTGACAGGCACGACGCACCGCTTCCCACAGGAGACCTCATGTCCGAGACCACCGCTCCCACCTCCGGAGTCGCCACCGCTACTGCCCATGCCCATGCCACTGCCGCGGTCACGGCCCCGGCTTCCGGCACCGGCACGAAGGGCAGGGCACGCAGCCGATGGGCCCGGATCTCGCTGGGCGCACTGCAGATCGTGCTCGCGCTGTTCTTCGCGGTGGCGAGCGCACTGCCCAAGCTGATCGCACACCCGTCGGCCGCCGAGTCCTTCGAGACGCTCGGCTGGGGCAGCACGGGCATGTACACCATCGGCGCGCTCGAACTGGCGGGAGCGATCGGGCTGGTGATCCCCGCGCTGGCCTCGGTCGCGGGGGTGTCGTTGAGCGCGCTGATGGTGGGGGCGTTCATCACCCAGGTCGCCGTCTTCGACGGGCAGTACGCGGCGACCCCGCTGATCCTGATGGTGCCGCTGCTCGTCATCGCCTGGGCACGACGGCAGGACGTGGCCGGACTGAAGCGGCTGCTGCGACGGACGGCGTGATCCCCGGGGCGCGGTGCGCGGCGCGATGGAGCCGGGTACCGCCGGCCGCCGTCAGTCGTCGCGGCGGGCGCGGGCGGCGTTCGCGGAGTCGGTGAGGCCCCGGAGGCGCTCGAGGTCCCGGCGGTCGCGCTTGGTGGGGCGACCGGCTCCCCGGTCGCGGATACCGGCGGGGGCGATGGCCTCGCGAGGCGGGGGCGGCGGCGAGTTGTCCACATAGCACTCGGCGGCGACAGGCGCGCCGACCCGCTTACGGATCAGACGCTTGACCACGACGATCCGCTCATGCCCACCGGCCTGGCGCAGCCGTACCTCGTCGCCGACACGCACCGCGTACGCCGGCTTGACCCGCTCGCCGTTGACGCGGACGTGCCCACCCCGGCAGGCCGTCGCCCCCATGGAGCGGGTCTTGACCAAGCGGACGGACCAGATCCAGCTGTCGATGCGCACGGTCTCGCCGCTCGTGGGCCGCGCGGCCTCGGCGGCGGCCGCCGCGGCGCCGGGATCCCGGTGCGTGGTGCCAGGGCCGCCCGTCCGCTCGCCCGTACCTTCAGAAGCCATGCATCGACCTTAGCTCCCCGGTGCCGACGGGGGAGGAGATCACAGACCGTACCGTGGAGACATGCGCAGCGGTGACGGCGGCGGTGGCGGTGACGGTGGCCGGGATGGTGGCGGCGTGGGCGGAGGGCACTCCGGGCTCGACGGTGGGAGCGGGCTGGACGCGCTAGACGCCCGGATCACCGGATGCCGGGCCTGCCCCCGGCTGGTCGCCTGGCGGGAAGAGGTGGCGCGGACCAAGCGGGCCGCGTTCGCCGACCAGGAGTACTGGGGCCGTCCGGTGCCCGGTTTCGGACCGTCCGACGCGGCGCTGCTGATCGTCGGGCTCGCCCCCGCCGCGCACGGCGCGAACCGCACCGGGCGGATGTTCACCGGCGACCGCTCGGGCGACGTGCTGTACGCGGCGCTGCACGACGTGGGCCTCGCCTCGCGCGGCACCGCGGTCGGCGTCGACGACGGCCTGGAACTCCACGGCGTACGGATCACCTCACCCGTGCACTGCGCGCCGCCCGCCAACCGGCCGACTCCCGAGGAACGCGACACGTGCCGACCGTGGCTGGTCAGTGAGCTGGAGCTGCTGCGGCCCTCGTTGCGGGCCGTGGTCGCCCTCGGTGCGTTCGGCTGGCAGGCCGCGTTGCCCGCGCTCGCCGAGGCGGGCTGGCGGGTGCCCCGGCCCCGACCGGTCTTCGGCCACGGCACCCGCGTACCGCTCGACGGACTCGATCTCTTCGGCTGCTTCCACGTCAGCCAGCGCAACACGTTCACCGGCCGGCTGACCCCGGACATGCTCCGGGACGTCCTGCGCACGGCGGCCGAAGCGGCCGGGCTGAGCGTCACCTCGTAGGGCCGCGAGCGGTCCACCGGGCTTGGCCGGCCCCTCTGCGGGGCGGCGGAAAAGCGGCTGCCGATGGTGTCGTACGCCGTCTAGGGTCGCGCAATGCCTCTGTATCCCGAGATCGAACCGTACGACCGCGGCATGCTCGACGTCGGTGACGGCAACCACGTGTACTGGGAGGTCTGCGGGAACCCGCGGGGCAAGCCCGCGCTGGTGCTGCACGGCGGGCCAGGATCCCAGGCGGGCCCCTGGTTCCGGCGCCTGTTCGACCCCGGCGCGTACCGGATCGTGCTGCTGGACCAGCGCGGCTGCGGGCGTTCGACGCCGCCGGCGAGCGCGTACGAGACGGACATGAGCGTCAACACGACGCCGCGTCTCCTCGCCGATCTGGAGCTGCTGCGACGGCACCTCGGGATCGAGCGCTGGCTGGTGTGGGGTGTGTCGTGGGGCTCGGTGCTGGGGTTGCGGTACGCGCAGACGCATCCGGGTGCGGTGTCCGAGCTGGTGCTGACGGGGGTCGCGTCGGGCTCCGAGGCCGAGGTCGCCCTGCTGACCCGGGGGCTCGGTCAGTACTTCCCGGAGGCGTTCGAACGGTTCCTCGCCGGGCTGCCCGAGGGCGAGCGGGACGGCAACCTCGCCGCCGCCTACCACCGGCTGCTCGAGTCGCCCGACGCGGAGGTACGGGCGCGGGCAGCGAGGGCCTGGACCGACTGGGAGACGGCCATCGCGGCACAGCCGCCCCGCTCCGTGCCGCGCTACGAGGACCCCGTGTTCCGCTACGGCTTCGCCCGCACCGTCACCCACTACTGGGGCAACGGCCACTTCCTCGACGAGGGCAGCGGGGGCGGTGCGGTGGGCGAAGGCGGTGCGGGAGACGACGGTGTCGTGCTGCGGGACGTGCGACTGCTCAAGGGCGTCCCCGGCACCCTCGTACAGGGCAGCCTCGACCCCGGAAACCTCCTCGGCATCGTCTGGCGCCTCCACCACGCCTGGCCCGGCAGCGAGTTGGTCCTCATCGACGACGTGGGCCACAACGCGGGCGCGCCGGACATGGCACAGGCCCTGGTGGATGCGACGGACAAGTACGCCAAGGGGTGAGACGGCGGGGGCGGGAGCGGACGGGGGCGGGGAGCGTGGGTCTCGCCCAGTTCCTTCTGCCTTCCGCCACCACGTCCGTCCCCCTAGTCTTCCCCTCCGCCTCCGCCTTTGCCCCCGCCCTCGTCCCCCGTCTCGTCCTCCTCGAAGAGGTGCCGCACGGTGGAGCGGTAGTTGGTCCGTACGTGGGTGAGGGCGTGGGTCCGGGCGCGGTCGGGGTCGCCGGAGGCGATCGCCTCGTACAGCTCGCGGTGTTCGGTGAGCAGCTGCGGCCACTCCGTGTTCTGGCGGGTGAGCCAGCGCAGACGGCCGTCGACCGGCTCCATGACGGAGATGAGCAGGCTGTTGCCGGCCATGGCGAGGACACGGTCGTGGAAGCGCGTGTTGATGTCGGTGATCGCCTCGGCGTCCCCGGCACGGGTGGCGGCCGCCGCCTGATCGAGCAGGGCCGACAGCTCGGTCAGGCTCTCCGGGGTGGCGCGGGTGGCGGCGAGCCCGGCGGCGTACACCTCCAACGCCTCGCGCAGTTCGAAGAGTTCCGCGACATCCGCCCTGGTGAGACGACGGACCACTGTGCGGCGTGGCGTCTCGAAGAGGACGAAGCCCTCGGCGACCAGCGCGCGGATCGCCTCGCGGACCGGGACCCGTGAGACCCCGAAACGATCGGCCAGCTCGCGCTCGACCAGCCGGTCGCCCGGACGGAGCCGGCCCGCGATGATGTCCTGCCGCAGGGTCCCCAGCACACGCTCGCGCACCGCGCCGAGAGGACCGAGGGTTTCGATCTTCGCTCCGTCAGGAGCCAGGGAGCTCATGAGGCCATCCTCGCCGACGCCCGAGGCGTTTTACGGCTCGTTAACAACAGCGACATCGGCCCGAACGGTTGACGGCGGACCATGACGGGAGTTTGGTATACCAAAGCTCCCGCGCGCGGTCCGCTCCGTCCCCGTCTCCTCCTCTCGCTCCCGGAGGCCCCGTGTCCCTCGCCGATCCCGCCGAAGCAACCGGCACCACCGCGTTCGTGCCCGACCCCCGCCTCACCAACGAAGACCTCGCCCCCGCCGACAGGCGCAACTGGAAGGTCTTCGACCTCTTCGCCCTGTGGATGTCCGACGTCCACAATCTCGGCAACTACACGTTCGCCGCCGGACTGCTCGTCCTCGGCATGAACGTCTGGCAGGTCTTCACGTCGCTGCTCGTCGGCTTCGTGATCATCTACATCGGCATGAACTGGATGGGGAAGATCGGCCAGCGTCACGGTGTGCCGTTCCCCGTCGTCAGCCGTATCAGCTTCGGTGTCTGGGGCGCCAACATCCCGGCCGTCATCCGGGCAGTGATCGCCATCATGTGGTACGGCATCCAGACCTATCTCGCGTCCGTCGCCGTCAACATCATGCTGCTGGCCGCCTGGCCGGGCCTGGAGTCCTGGACCCACGGCTCGTTCCTCGGCCTGCACCAGCTCGGCTGGATCACCTTCGTCGCCCTCTGGCTCGTCCAGGCGGTGATCATCAGCCAGGGCATGGAGTCGGTGCGGAAGTTCCAGGACTTCTGCGGCCCGGCGATCTGGCTGGTCATGATCGCGCTCGCGGTGTGGATCCTCGCCAAGGCCGACTGGACCATCTCCCTCACCTCCACGCCGCACCCGGTCTCCGTCGGTGAGCAGTGGCGGCAGTGGTTCGGCGCGATCGGCCTGGTCCTCGCCACCTACGGCACGCTGATGCTCAACTTCTGCGACTTCTCCCGCTTCGCCCCCGACTACCGGACCGTCAAGCGCGGCAACTTCTGGGGTCTTCCGGTCAACTCCACCGCCTTCGTGGTGGTGTCGGTCATCGTCACCGCCGGTTCCATCGAGGTGTTCGGCAAGGCGATCACCGACCCCGCCTACCTCGTCGCGGAGATCGGCAACACCTGGATCCTCGTGCTGGGCGCCCTGACCTTCGCCATCGCCACCATGGGCGTCAACATCGTCGCGAACTTCGTCTCCCCGGCGTACGACCTCGCCAACGTCTGGCCGCAGAAGATCAGCTTCAAGGTGGGCGGCATGATCAGCACGGTCGCGGCGCTCGTCGTGACCCCGTGGAACCTCTTCTCCAACCCGACCGTCGTCAACTACTTCCTCGGCGGTCTCGGCGCGTTCCTCGGCCCGCTGTTCGGTGTGATCATGCTGGACTACTTCTGGGTCAAGCGCGGACGCATCGACGTCGACGAACTGTTCAACGCGCAGCCCGGCTCCCGGTACTACTACCGCAAGGGCGTCAACCCCAAGGCCCTGTGGGCGTTCCTCCCCGCGGCCGCCGTCTCCGCCGTCCTCGCGCTGGTGAAGGACTTCAGCGCGGTCGCCCCGTACTCCTGGTTCATCGGAACGGCGCTGGCCGCCGGGCTGTACGCGGTGCTGTGCCGCGACGAGCGTGCCGCGAAGGGGGGAGCGGAGACCGAGCCCACCGTCACCGTGGAGGTCTGAGAAACGTGCGGATCGTCGTCACCAACTGCAACACCACGCGGGAGATGACCGAGGAGATCGTGCGAGGTGCCCGGGCCGCGGCCGGCCCGCGCACCACCGTGACCGGGCTGACCCCGGCGTGGGGGCCCGAGTCCGCGGAGGGCTGGCTCGACAGCTATCTGTCGGCCGCGGCCGTGCTCGACACCCTGCGCACGTACGACGAGCCCTACGACGCCGTGGTCATGGCCGGGTTCGGTGAACACGGACGCGAAGGGGCGCGGGAACTTCTGGACGTGCCCGTCGTCGACATCACCGAGGCCGCCGCGCACCTGGCGTGTCTGCTCGGGCGGCGGTACGGGGTGGTCACCACGCTGGAACGGTCGTGCGGGCAGATCGAGGACAGCCTGGAGACGGCCGGGGTGGGGCGCAACTGCGCGGGCGTGGTCGGGACCGGGCTGGGCGTCCTCGACCTGCACGACACCGACCGCACGCTGCGGGCCTTCGTCGACGCGGCACGGCGGGTCCGGGACGCCGGTGCGGAGGTGCTGGTCCTGGGGTGCGCCGGCATGACCGGGTTGCAGCAGGTGGTGGCGGAGAAGGTGGGCGTCCCCGTGGTGGACGGGGTGGGGGCGGCCGTGAAGCTGGCGGAGGCGTTGGTGGGGCTGGGGCTGGAGACCAGCCGGGCGGGGACGTACGCGAAGCCGCCGGCCAAGCAGCGAGTGTGGGGGAGGGGCGGCGGGGCGTCGGCGTGAAGGGCACGCCGGGGTCGGTCCCCGCGGCTGCCCCGTCGTACGTCGGTCGGTCGTCCTGACCTTGCCGTACGCCGGTCGGGTCGTCCTGGCCCTGCCGTGGACCGGGTCGTCGTCCTGGCCTTGCCGTCACCCCCTCCGGTTCGGCTACGACTCCGGCACCACCGCGGTAGCCGTGATCTCCACCAACTGGCCGGTGTAGCCCAGGCAGGCCACGCCGAGGAGGGTCGACGAATGGGGGCCGGTGCTGAGACCGGAGGCCTCGACGACGTCCCAGACCGAGGAGAGGACCCGGGGCTCGCTGCTCACCACATAGACGTCGGTCGCCACGACATGGGCGAAGTCGCTGCCCACCGCGCGCAGTTGTTCCCCGAGATTCGCCAGCACCTGCTGCGCCTGCCGTACCGGATCCCCCTCACCCACCAGCTTCCCTTCGGCGTCCAGCGGAACGGAGCCGGCGAGGAACGCGAGCCGCGCACCGGCCTCGACGACCGAGGCGTGCGAGTAGACCGGCGGCTGGAAGAGGCTGGGGACGGTGACGCGTTCGATCATGAAGGGCTCCGGTGCGTTGGTGGGAGTGCTGGGGCAACCTGTCGATGATGCGAAGTACGGGACGGGAACGCATCCGAAATTCCGGCCGTCACCACACCGCGCCGCCTCCCAAGCCCCGCGTGCCGAGCCCTTGTCGAAATTCGCTCGACATCTCGGCGCAGGGCACCCCATGCTCCGTCCATGTCCGTACGCCTGCGCGCGAAGCCCTTGGGGCGCTTCACGGCGGCTGACTCCTAGCGGGCCGAGCCGGAGATTCCGGCGAGCCCCGGAGGTCAGCCATGTCACGCACCGTGCACCACACCCGCAGCCGGCACCGGAGTATCCCGGCGTACTGGGCGGCCGGGCTGCCGGCCCCCTGGACCGCGCACACCCTCACCGAACTCCGCTACAGCGGTGCCGAACTGAGCAGCGCGCGCCGGGAGGGCCGCCGCCCCCGGCCGACCCGAGTCGTCCGTACGTTCACGTCCTACCGGTACGCCCGGGCCGTGAACCAATGCTTCTGGAACCCCTACGAATCCCAGGCCCGGGCCGCCCTGCGCACCTTCCGCACCACGGCCCGCAAACACCTGCGCGCGGCCCCGCCCGGCGACCTCGTCACCGCGGCCGAAACCCTCGACCATCCCCCGACCCGCCACCGCCACCGCAACCTCTGGGAAGCGTGACACGGGAGAGGCGATATGCCCGGGAGGAATATCCCTTCGAAGAAGCCCCTACCCGGCTGCTACCTTCCAGGCGTGGCGAAACTCAATCAGATCATCGCAGTCGAGAAGGGCGTCAAGGCCAAGTCCCAGCAGGACCTGACGGCCGCTCATCACGGGCTGCAGAAGCCTGCCCTGCTGGCCGGAATCGCGCGTACGTATCAGCCGAAGGACGAGGAGGGCGAGCAGTTGCCGCCCGAGTCGACCCGGGTGCAGGTGCGGGCGGAGGACGTGCTGCGGGACACGGCGGGGATCCTCACGCGACTGTTCGACGTGACCGCCACGAAGGACTGGGCCAACTGCACGGCACGGGCGGACGTGACGGTCGACGGGCGGGTGCTCGTCGCCGAGGTGCCGGTGGCCTATCTGCTCTTCCTGGAGAAGCAGCTCGGCGAGATCAACGCGCTCGTGCGGAAGCTGCCCGTGCTCGACGCCTCCGAGGCGTGGGTGCAGGACCCCTCCACCGACGCCTGGAAGACCGAGCCCGTGCGGACGGTGCGGACCAAGAAGGTGCCCCGCAACCATGTGAAGGCCGAGGCGACCGACAAGCACCCCGCACAGGTCGAGGTGTACTACGAGGACATACCCGTCGGGTACTGGACCACCGTGAAGTTCTCCGGTGCGCTGCCCGCCCGCCGGGTCCGGGAGATCCTCGACCGCGTCGAGAAGCTGCAGCAGGCCGTGAAGTTCGCGCGCGAGGAGGCGAACGGTGTGGACGTCGTCGACCAGCGGGTCGGTGACGCGGTGTTCGGCTACCTGTTCGGGTAGCCTCACAGACTCCCCGCCCGATGTTTCGGGCGGGGTGCGCGAGGAGCGCAAAGCTGAAGCTGAGGCTTGTCGTGACGGAGCGGACCGTACCCGCCGAAGATTTCAGGGACGGGCCGCGTTCAATCTCAGACTATTGCTCCAGACTCAGTATTCGCCGCCGATCGCCCCAACGACCGGACCCAGGCCCCGGGACGTCGAAATGCCGGTTCAAGTCCGGCCCGCACAGCTCGATGTGCGGTGGTCCAAAGGCAGGACGCGACGACATGACGACTGACCTGGGTTCTCAACCGTCGCGGCGTGCCACATGGGCGGCATCACAGGGCCCGGGGGCCGGCTACGCCCCCGGGCCCGCTTCCTTTCCCGCGGGTTTCCGGCGAGTTCCCGCTGGTTCCCGCACGCGTTCGGCGCGGATCCGTGTACGCGCCATGCGAGTCGCGCGGCAATTGCGTTCATAAAGAACATGGCCTTTCCAAGTATCGTCACATCGCGGTAATACGAGCGTTCCACAACCTCCTGATCCGGGACCTACCGTGGACACCACGGCCGAACGGCACCACCCCGTCCATCGGCCCCACCGGCACCACGCCCCACCCGCGCCCCGGCCACCGTCGCCCGAAGGCACACCTCCGCCTCCCCCGACGACAGGAGCCCCGTGTCCCGCCCCGCACTCCGCACCGCCCTGCCGCCCTGGCTCGCTCATGCCCTGCGTGCGCAAAGGGGGCCGGTGCCCTGGAACGCGGTGGTGCGCGGAGCACTCGCCGGAGGACCGCTGCTCACCCTCGCCCTGCTCGCCGGACACCCCACCCTCGGCGTCGTCGCGGCGCTCGGCGCCATGCTCGCCGGGATCAACGACCGGCCCGGCAGCCGCCGGGTCTCGGTGCGGCGCCTCGGCGTGCCCGCCCTCGCGGGCGCCCTGGGACTGCTCATCGGGACGTACGCCGGGCAGTACGCCTCCGCGTACGCGGACCGCCACGCCTCCGGCGGCCCCGGACAGTACGCCGGTGCCGTGGCCCTCACCCTGCTGTTCACCTCACTCGGACTGCTCGCCGGCGGCATGAGCGCCGTCGGGCCCGTCGCCTCCGGTGCCGGCACCCAACTGCTCGTCGCCACCGCCATCGGGGCCGGCATGCCCTTGCCGGAGCCGGGGTGGGAGCGGGCGCTCGGCTATCTCGCCGGGGCCGGATGGCTGCTCGCCCTGCGCCTCGTCCTGCCCACCCCCAGCGCGCTGACCGGCGGCGACTACCGGTTCGACGGGGAACGGGCCGCCGTGGCCGCCGTGTACGACGCGATCGCCGCACTGCTCGACGCTGTCGGTACCCCGGACGCGACCGCCCGCCGCGTCGCCCTCACCGCCGCTCTCGACCACGCCCAGGACGCGCTCACCGGACCCCGGCTGCGGCGGTACGCCAGCTCGTCGACCGAACGGCGGCTGCACGCCCAGTACACGGCCGCCCTGCCGCTCGCCGAGGCCGCGACCGCGCTCGCATGGACCGGCGACCACGTCGACGACCGGGCCTCCGCGGGACCCCGGCGCCTCGCCGAGGCCGTACGCGGCAACACCGCTACCGGGCCGCTGCCCGCGCCCGCCCGCTCCGCGCCCGCGCTGCGCGCCCTGGACGACGCCCTCCTGCACGCCGCCGAAGCCTTCGACCGGGGCGACGCGCGCACCCTGCCCACCCGGAGCCGTACCGTCGGATCCCTCCTCCGGCTCGCGCTCGGGACCGGTGGACGCGAGTACGGGCTCCGCGTCGCCCTCTCCTTCGGCGCCAGCGCGGCCGTGGCGCAGGCACTGCACCACGAGCACTGGTACTGGCTGCCCGCGACCGCCGTGTTCCTGGTCAAGCCCGACCTCGGGCCGCTCGTGTCCCGGGTGCTGTGCCGGGCCGCGGGAACCGTCCTGGGCGCCGTGCTCTTCGCCGGCTGCGCCGCCGTGCTGCCCCGGCCGGAGGGCCTCGTCGTCCTCGTCGCGGTCAGCGGCGCGCTCATCCCCGTCGCCACCCGGCACTTCGCCGCCCAGACCGCCGTCGTCACCGTGCTCGTCCTCGCCCTCGTCATGGTCGGCGGCGAACCCCAGGCCTCCTGGAGCCGAATCGGGGAGACGCTGCTGGCCTGCGCCATCGTCCTGATCGTCGGCCATCTGCCCATACCGAAGGGCCAGCGCGGCGGAGGCGTCCGCGCCCGCCTCGACGAAGCGGCCGCGGCCGCCCACCTCTACCTCGCCCATGTGCTGGAGTCCGACGACCGCGCCGCCCGCTGGACCCTGCGCCGCGAGGCCTACCGCACCCTCGCCGGCGCACGAACCGCGATCACCCTCGCCGGAGCCGAACACCCCGCCCTCGCCCGGCACAGCGAGGGCACCGACGAGATCGCCGCCGTCCTCGAACAGCTCGTCGACACCACCACCGCCTGCGCGGTCCACCTCGACGACACCGGACGACTCGGCCGCCACCACACCGAGCAGCTCACCGCCCTCCTCGACCAGCTCGCCCGCCATCAGCGGCACACCGGCATCAGCCTCCCGGATGTACCGGACGTGCCGGACCTGCTGGAAACACCGGGTGGGGCCGGGGTCGGCGGGGCGGAAGGGCGTAGGGGCGTACGGCCTCGGCTCACCGCTTGAGCCGGTGCTCCCACCCGCCGGACACCGACCCTTCCGGGCCCGCCCGCGTCGTACCGTGACCGCATGACGCCGCCTCCGCCCCCGTCGCCCTCTCCCTCACCTGCTCCCTCGCCGTCCTCCTCGCCCGCCGATCTCGTCATCACCGGCTGCACCGCCCTCGTCCACGACGAGCACGAGGGCATCGCCTTCGTCGAGGACGCCGCGATCGTCGTGCGGGACGGGGCGATCGAGAGCATCGGGCCGCAGTCCGAGACGGCCGTCGTCGCCACGGCCGAACGCATCGACGCCCGGGGCCAGGTCGCGATGCCCGGGCTGATCAACTGTCATACGCACACACCGATGGTCGCGCTGCGCGGTTTCGCCGAGGACATGCCGGCCGAGGAGTGGTTCAACGACGTCATCTGGCCCGTCGAGTCCAATCTGACGGCCCGGGACGTGGAGTTGGGGGCGCGGCTGGCCTGCGCGGAGATGATCCGGGGCGGCGTGACCTGCTTCGCCGACCACTACTTCTCGATGGACACGGTCGCCGGTGTCGTCGCCGAGACCGGTCTGCGCGCCCATCTGGGGGAGGCGTTCTTCTCCTCGCTCGGCGTCGAAGGGCGGGAGCGGTCGCTGGAGTTCGCACTACGGCACCGGGGCGCGGCAGATGGTCGTATCACCACCGCGCTCGCCCCGCACGCCCCCTACACCGTCGACGACGCCGACCTCGCCGCCACCGCCGAGCTGGCCCGTGCGCACGGCCTCCCGGTCCATCTGCACGCCGCGGAGAGCCGCGCCCAGACCGACAACAGCCTCGCCCGGCACGGCGTCACGCCCATCGAGGTCCTGGAGCGCACCGGGCTCCTCGGCCTCGACGCGGGCGTGCTGATCGCGCACGGCACCGGCATCGTCGCGCGAGACCTGCCGGTGCTGGAGCGGGCGACCGGGCCGGTGGCCGTCGCGACCGCGCCTCGCGGCTACCTCAAGTTCGCCTGGCCGACCACCCCGGTACGGGAGCTGCGGCGTATCGGCGTCCCCGTGGGGCTCGCCACGGACAGCGCCGCCTCCAACAACTCCCTCGACGTATGGGAGTCCATGGCGCTGACCGCGCTCGTGCAGAAGTCGACGGAGGGCGATCCTCGCTGGCTGACCGCCCGGCAGGCGCTGCACCACGCCACGCTGCAGAGCGCTCGGGCCGTCGGGCTGGGGGAGCGGATCGGCAGCCTGGCACCCGGCCGGCGCGCCGACATCGTCCTCGTCGACCTCACGGGCCCGCACACCCGGCCCGTGCACGACCTCGCCGCCACCCTCGTGCACAGCGCCCGCTCCGCCGACGTCCGCACCACCGTCGTCGACGGGCGCGTCCTGATGCGGGACCGTGAGCTGCTCACCGTGGACGTGGCGGCGACCGTGCGCGAACTGGAGGACCGGCTGACCGCCCTCACCGACCGCAGCCACGGCGGGCGCATCCAGGACTACGACGCGCCTCCCGCGTGAGCGTCCGCACGAATCCCCGGAAAGGCCGCATGAGGTGGGCCTGTTCCGGTACCCGGCGTACGCGTTGACCATGAGTGAGCCGCCACCCACGCACCGTGAGAGGAGTAGCCGTCACGACGCGTATGGGAGATGGTACGGAGAGTCACCGAAAGGTGTGGTTTCTGCGAGGTATCTCTCGCTCCGGCGTTGACCGCGTGTCAACTACGTCTCAGTAGCGTCACTGGAAGAGTCGTTCAGGCCATGGTTGGCGTTTAACTCTACGAGGACAGCGCTACACGGAGGTGCAAGGTGGACATGCGAACGGTGCTGGGACGCTTTCCCGCCGGTGGGCCGCGAGGCTCGTGGCCGGCGGAGGAGCTGGCGCACGCTGCCCGCGAGGAAGGGCAGCAGGCGGAAGTCGTGATGGACATAGCGACGGACATGTTCCTGGTCATCGTGCGCGGTGCCGACACCGCCGCGGCCGCCCCCGCCTGAGTCGTACCGACAGGGGCGTACCGCCGAGTCGTCAAGCCCGCGTCGTACGGCCCGAGTCGTACCGCCTGCGTCACCCCGCCTTCGGAGCGGGCACCTTCGCCGTCGGGACCTCGACCGCGAACTGCTCCGCCTGGAGGGCGTACAGCTCCGCGTACACCCCGCCCCTGGCCAGCAGCTCCTGCGGGGTGCCGGACTCCACGAGTCGGCCCTGGTCGAGGACGTGCACCAGGTCGGCGTGGCGGACGGACGCCAGCCGGTGCGTGATGAGGACGACGGTCTGCCCGGTCCCGGCCAGGGCGCGGATCTTCTCGAAGACCTCCAGCTCGGCCCGAGCGTCCAGGGCGGCGGTCGGTTCGTCCACGATGAGGATGCGCCCCCGCCGGTACGCGGCCCGCGCGATCCCGAGGCGCTGCCACTGGCCGCCCGACAGCTCGTGTCCGCCGCTGAACCCGCGCGCCAGCAGGGTGTCGAGGCCGCGGGGGAGGTCTTCCACCACGTCCTGCGCCCCTGCCTCGGCGACCGACGCGGCGAGCCGTTCCTCCGTGAGGGGTGCGGAGGGGCGGCCGATCGCCATGTTGACGCGGGCGGTGAACGGCCACCGCTTGAAGTCCTGCGCGACCATCGCGATGCGCTCGGCGAGCTGGTGCCGGTCGGCGGACGCCGCGTCCACACCGTCCCACAGGATCTTGCCCCGGTCGGGGGTGTACAGCCCGGCCAGCAGCTTGACCAGTGTCGTCTTCCCCGAACCGTTCTCGCCGACGAGTGCCACGATCTTGCCGAGCGGCACGGTCAGCGTCACGTCGTCGAGCGCGGGCCGGGTGGACTTCCCCGGATAGGTGAACGTCACGTTCTCCACGCGGATCTCGTGCGGGTCCTCGGGCAGCGGGTCGCCCCCCACCGGGATCGCGCGCTTGGCGGCCTCGACGTACAGGCGTTCCATGTCGCCGACGAAGAGGGCCTCCTCGTGCAGGGAGTTCACCTCCAGGACGAGCGTGTCGAGGCTGGCGGATCCGGTGCGGATCGCGATGACCGCCGTACCGGCCACGGACAGCGCCATCGCCCCGCCGAGCAGCAGACCGCCCAGCGTCGCGTACGTCGCCACGGTGGCCAGCCCGGTCCACACGGCCGCGTACAGCCCCGTCCGGGCCGCGAGCCGGGCCAGGCGCGCCTGCTCGGCCTCTGCGGTCTCCGACATGGAACGGAAGTGACGCAGCAGGAACGGGCCCACGCCGTGCACGCGGATCTCCGGGGCGGCCTCCGGCTCGATCAGCAGGGAGCCGATCAGATAGCCCGCGCGCGCGTGCTGCACCCAGGCGTGGAACGAGGCGTAGCGGCGGCGGGCGATCGTCAGGGCGCTCCACGCGCTCGGCAGCGTCATCGTCACGAGCAGCGGCAGCAGGGCCGGATGCAGCACGGTCAGCACACCGGCCGCGGCGGTCAGGGAGATCAGCGCGTTCACCACGCGCGCGGAGTAGCTGATCATGCGGCGGGCCGACTGGGCGCCGTACTTGGCGGTGTCGAGCAGTTTGTGGAAGCCGTCGTCCTCGATCGCGGACAGCTCCACGGCCGCCGCCCGCTCCAGATACAGCTCTGTCGCGACCCGCTCCACCTTGGGTTCCAGACGGCCCGTGGCGTAGGTCGAGGCGGCCCGCAGCAGGGTGGCCACGAGGGTGACCGCGGCGATGGTGATGAGAGCGGGAGCGGCTCCCCGTAACCGCTCCTCGACCGTGCCGTCCGCCATCAGCCGTGCGAGGACGGTGTTCACCGCGAGAAGGCTCACCGCCTGGGCGAGGCCGCGGCCCGTCTCGGCGGCCAGCACGGTACGGGCGGCGCGTCGGTCCGCGCGCCAGGCCAGCCGGAAACTCGACGCCAGCAGCGACGGCAGCCGACGCACCATCCCGCGGAAGTTCAGCTCCAGGAACGCGTCCGCGTGCTGCGACCAGCCCATGTCGTAGCGCAGCGGCCCCCCGAACAGCAGCTGCTCCGACTCCGACGTCTCCGGCTTCACCCTGTCCCGCGCCTTCCGCACCCGCGCCCTCCCCGGAGTCGTCGCCGACGGCCACTATGGCCCCCAGCCCCGCCCCGAACCAGGGCGCACGGGAGCGTCCCTTGGTCCCCCCGGAGCATGCAGGGCGCTCGGAGTCAGAAGAGAGTGCGCCGCCAGAGATCGAGGGCCGAAGGCCCTCCAGGGGCGCGGGGAACCTGCGCGACCAGTCCCACCGCACCCGCACCCGCCCGCGAACCGGCACACCCCCACCCGGAAGGCGCACGTGGCAACCGGAAGGGGTGCCTTCAGGCCGTCATGGTCCGCGACCACGCCGGCGTCGTCCCCGTCACCCGGCACACCGCCAGGTACAGAGGTATCGGCGGGGTATAGGGAATCGTCCCCTCCGGCCGGTGGATCAGTGCGGCCGAACCGTCGGAGACCAACGCTCCGGTGGTGTACCGCGCCGGCTCCGGCCACTCCAGCGCATAGTCGGAGTCGGCCGGAACGAGCCACCACCAGTGGTCCCGGTCGGCGTAGACGCAGCCGACGCGGGGCAGCCGGGGCAGCACCAGCGGGCCGATGTCCGCCGGGACGGCGACGGCGTCGCATCCCATGGGCGTGGTCATGCCCTCGGGCAACGGGATGGGGCGGGGCGTCGCGACGGGCCGCTGGGCGCGGCGCAGGCGGGTCAGGGTGTCGAGGCTCACCACGCGGGCCACTCTGCCCCCACCGGCGGCACCGGTGGGGCCGATCGACGCGCTCACACCCATTCGGCCCCCGTCCTGCCCCATTCGGCCCCCGTCCTGCCTCGTTCGGGCATCGAACTGCCCCTTTCGGGCATCGAACGGTCCTCGATCCGCGGCTCCGCGCGGTGGCAGGCGTCCGCCTCGCCGCCGCGGTCGTCGTTCGGCGGCTTCTTCGCGCCCCAGCCCAGGTCGGAGCGGGCCGCGGTGGCCACGTCCAGCACGCCACGGGGGACGTCGGCCCACACCAGCAGGCCCATGCCGGCGGGCTGGGCGCCCCATGAACGGCAGAGGGACTCGATGAGCAGCAGCCCCCGGCCGTGTTCCTCCTCGGGCCGCTGCGGCGAGGGATGCGGCTCGCCGGGAGCACAGCCCTCGTCGCGTACCGCTATCCGCACCAGGTCGTCGCCGTCCTGCAGCTCGCAGACGATCTGGGCGCTCGCGGTGTGCACGATCGCGTTGGTCACCAGCTCGGACACGACCAGGGCCGCCGTGTCGCAGGTGTCCTCGCACAGGGCCCAGCCGGTGAGCTGGGTACGTGTCACGCGCCGGGCCTGTGCCACAGCACCCGGGTGCGCGGCCAGCTCGAAGCGAAACCGGCGGTCGACGGTGGTATCGGGGCGCGCCCCGGAGGCCGGACCGGGACCGGGGCGGTCACCGGCGGCGTCTGTTCCTAACGGCGCAGGGGGCGGAATCACGCTTGCCACTATCGCCGCGCCATGAACACTTGGCAAGTGTCACTCTGAAAATTGCAGAGTGCCGTATGACTCTCTGAACGGTCATGGCACACTGCACGCAACAGCACGTGTAGCGGCGCCAGTTGGAAATCCCTCGCACAACGTTCACATGTACGCACAGTGTCCGTATGTATGCGGAAACGCATGTGAGCCGCGGACTTCCGTATGGCGCCGCCGAGCTGTGGGGACCAGGTGTACGGGGTTCGTGTCGGGCTTTTCACGGTCGGATGGAGTTGCGAGATGAGCGAGCCGCGGTCCGCGCCGACGGTCGGCCAGGTGGTGCTCGGTCGGCGTCTGCTGGATCTGCGCGAGCGCGCGGGCATCCGGCGGGAGGACGCCGCGCGCATCCTGCACGTCGCGCCGGCCACGGTCCGCCGTATGGAGACCGCCGAGGTCGCCCTCAAGATCCCCTACCTCCAGCTCCTGCTGAAGGCGTACGGCGTCGGCGACGAGGAGGCCGAGACCTTCGTCCGGCTCGCGGAGGAGGCCAACAAACCCGGCTGGTGGCAGCGGTTCCACGACATCCTGCCGAACTGGTTCTCCATGTACGTCAGCCTGGAGGGCGCGGCCGCCCTCATCCGCAGCTACGACCCGCACTTCGTACCCGGCCTGCTGCAGACCGAGTGCTACGCGCGCTCGGTGATGGGCTCGGGCGCCATCGGCCAGACCAGACCCGACGACATCGAACGGCATGTGGCCCTGCGCATGCAGCGGCAGGAACTGCTCACCCGCAAGGACGCCCCCCGGCTGTGGTTCGTCATGGACGAGACCGCCCTGCGCCGTCCCGTCGGCGGACCGGACGTCATGCGCGCCCAACTCGACCGACTGCTGGAGGTCATGGAGCTGGCCCATGTGACGGTGCAGGTCACCACCTTCGACACAGGACCCCATCCCGGCACGTACGGGCCGTTCGTCCTGTTCCGTTTCGCCATGCCCGAACTCCCGGACATGGTCTACAGCGAGTACCTGACCGGCGCCGTCTACCTGGACGACCGCTCCGAGGTGGCGACCCACCTCGAGGTCATGGACCGCATGGCGGCGCAGGCCGCCACGGCACAACGCACGAAGGAGATCCTCCGGGATCTCCGCAAGGAGCTCTGAAGACACCGAATGGATCGCATCAAGCCGCAGTCGCGCACGCACTCGCAGTCGCACATCCGTGTCTACAACGGAATGCCCGCCCGCGAGCTGGGCAGCGAAGGCTGGCACAAGCCCTGGAGTGGCGGCAACGGCGGCAACTGCCTGGAGGCGATGAAGCTCGCCGACGGCCGTATCGCCGTCCGGCAGTCCACCGACCCCGACGGGCCGGCCCTCATCTACACGCCCGACGAGATGAACGCCTTCATCCAGGGGGCCAAGGCGGGGGTGGCCGACTTCCTGCTCTCCTGACTTGTTGCGCACTCCCTGTTGTTCAGCCGATACCCCTATGTTGGCCCTGAATTGATCATTGACTGCTGCGGAACCTTATGGAGTTCGTCATGAGCGGGCGGCCCCCCGTCGAGATCGACACGAGCAGACCCCACCCCGCGCGGATGTACGACTGGTACCTCGGAGGCAAGGACAACTACCCGGTGGACGAGGCGATGGGCCGGCAGATGCTGGCCCTCGACCCTCGTGTGCCGGTGATGGCACGCGTCAACCGTGCCTTCATGCACCGTTCCACACGGTGGCTGGCCCGCAACGGCGTACGGCAGTTCCTCGACATCGGCACCGGGATCCCCACCGAGCCGAACCTCCACCAGATCGCCCAGGAGGTCGCCCCCGACGCGAGGGTCGTCTACTGCGACAACGATCCCATCGTGCTGGCGCACGCGGCGGCCCTGCTGCGCGGCACCCCTGAGGGGCGGACCGAGTACCTCCAGGCCGATGTACGGGACCCGGTCGCCGTCATGGAGGGCGCCGGGAAGGTGCTGGACTTCAGCCGGCCCGTCGCGCTCTCCCTGATCGCGCTGCTGCACTTCGTCTCCGACGAGGACGGCGCGCACGACCTGGTCCGGCGGCTGACGGCCGAGCTGCCCTCCGGCAGCTATCTGGTCGTCACGCACGCGACCGCCGACTTCACCCCGGAGGAGTCGAAGGCGGCCACGGAGAAGCTCAAGGCCGCGGGGGTCACCCTGGCCCTGCGCTCCCGCGAGGAGTTCACCCGCTTCTTCGACGGCTTCGACCTGGTCGACCCCGGCGTGGAGGTCCCGCACCACTGGCACCCCGAGCTGGGCGAGCCGGTACCCGGCCAGGACGACGGGGTCATTCCCGGGTACGGGGCGGTGGCACGCAAGGTCTGAGGCGAGCGGCTACAGGTACGACCAGATGCGGCGCGGCGCGTCCACGAGGCGGCTGAGGGTGACCACCGACAGCGGCGGCTTCTCGGTCGCCCGCTCCCGCTCCAGGTTCAGCCCGTAGTAGATCTGCTCGATCGACGGCGGCCCGACCGAGAGGTTGCGCCAGACCGCGCCCTCGGCACCGTCCTGCCCGGTCCTGACGAGATACGCCGCCGCCATCGTCCCCGTACGGCCGACGCCGGCGCCGCAGTGCACGAACACCGGCCCGGAGCTCCGGGAGACGGTGTCGAGCAGCCGCTGCACCTGCTCCGGGCTCGGCGTCTGCCCGTCCCGCATCTGAAGGCGTACGACGTCCAGTCCCGCCTCGCGCGGCTTGGCGAGCTGCGCCGCCGACAGGTTCTCGGCCCGCAGGTCGACGACCGTGGCGAAGCCGAGGTCGGAGAGGGCCCGGTAGCCGGCGGGGGAGGGGGCCGCCCCTCGCCACAGCTTGCCGGCCGTGCCGACGGGCTGGAAGTTGTGGATGCCCTGCACGGCACGGGTGCCGGATGGCGGCGCGGTCGACTCGCGCGCGACGTACGACACGGCCAGGATCCCGAGCGTGCCGGCGGCCCACAGGGCGAAGTAGCCGAGCAGGACGCCGACGACGATGTGCGCGAGCCGGCGGCGCAGCGAACGGGGGCGCGTGCCGGGGCGGACCGGAGCGGGGGACGCCGGACCGGGCTGTACGGATGACGGCGCGAGGCTGACAGACATGGGTGACCTGAGGGGCTGGGGGGCGGAGGGCGCGGAAAAGGGGCCTCCGGTGGAGGACCCGTTCGAAGCGTAACCCGGACTTATCGGGTGATCTGTTCTGATGTGCGCAAACTCACCTAATTCATGTATTTTGCAGTGATCTTGCGTCGTGCGAGGTCAGGGGCCTTGCGCTCATCCCTGGGCGCGAGCCGGTTTGCCTCCGGGGCTCACCCCTCGTCCGTGTCGCCGATGCCGACCACCGTGAGACTCGCGCGGTCCACCTCGCTGTCCTCCAGGCAGCCGCGCAGCCGGAGACGGTCGTGGTCGGTGAGGGCGGGCCGGACGATGCCGGCGAACACCCCGTCGCCCAGTTCGCCGAGCGTGGTCCGGCTCAGGGGCACCGAGGTCGAGTTCCTGCACCGCTCCCAGGCCTGCGACGCCGCCATGAACTGCCGCTCGGTGGTCACGGGAACCCCGCGTATGTCGACCCGGACCAGCACCGACGTCGCCTCGGACCCGTCGCGCTCCTGCCGCCTGGTCTGGGTCAGGTCCGCGAGCCCCACGACGAGCAAGGTCAGCAGCGCCACGCCCACGACCGTCACCGTGGACAGCCGCGCCGCCCGGCCCGGGCCGCCCGCTCCCGGCGGACGCTCGTCCTCCAGATCCCTCTCCGGCGCCGGATCGGGCGCCGCCAGCACGGACAGCTGCCCGGCCAGCCGCCGGTCGCCGGCCGGCCGGGCCGTGGCCGACGCGATCCGCTGTACCAGCCAGGCGATCCCGGACAGCACCACCCCGGTCACCATCAGCACCGGCACGAACACATACGTACGGCTCGCCGGGTCCTCAAGCCAGCGGAACCGGTCCTCCTGCTCCTGCGTCCGGCTCTGCCGCAGCCGGGCCAGCACGTCCTGCTGCCTCCGTTCGCTCTCCCGGATCCGCTCCTCGATCCGCGCCAGCCGCCCCCACAGCACGATCCCCAGCAGCATCAGCCCGACGATCAGCAGCACGACCCCGCACAGGATGGCCCGCTGCCACTGCCATCGGTAGAGGTAGATCACGAAGTACCCGGCCGCCCCGGCTGCCGCGGCACCCGCGAAGAGATAGGCCAGCCGCTTCATCGTGGCTCCTGCGACCGTACGTCTCCGAGGGTGCCGTCGACCGTCAGCCGCGTGCCCGGCGGGAAGCGGCGGACCGCGTCGGCGGCTCCGACCACCGTCGGCACCCCGTACTCCCGTGCGAGCACGGCCAGGTGGGACAACGGGCTTCCCGTCTGCGCGACGAGCCCCGCGAGGCGTGGCAGCAGCGGTGCGAACGCCGGGTCGAGGGTGCGGACCACGAGCACCGCGTCCTCGGGCCCCGCCCCCTCGCCGTCCCAGGCGGTGCCGACGGCCCACCCCGCCGACACGCCTCGGCCCGCGCCGCCCCCGCCCGGACCTTCGCCCCTGCCGTCACCGGAAAGCCGCACGGACGGCTCGGCGACGACCACACCGCCGTCCGTCAGCCGGAACGCGTCCGGGAGCGGGGCGGAGTCCGGCCGGGGGAGCCGCTCCCCGAGATCGCGGGGCAGCGGGCCGCCCTCCAGCGCGGTGACGAACTCCTTCCACCGCAGCAGCCCCACGCGCCGGGGCCCACCCGGCACCCCGCGCACGTCCAGCCGGTGAGCCGCTTCCCGCACCAGCCGCACCTGCAACTCCTGCACCCACCGGATGCGCAGCCGGAGGGCTTCGCGGGGCGGGAGGGCGCCCATGGAGGCGTAGGGCGGAGGGGTGGCGTGGTCGTCGAGGGGGCCCGCAGCGGTGGTGGGCGGGGGGACGGCGTGGTGGTCGACGGCGCTCACGGAGCCGGAGGGCGGACGGCCCGTGTGAGCGTCGAGAGGACCTGCGGAGGCGGAGGCGGGTGGGCGGATCGAGTGGTCGTTGACAGAGTCCTCGGGGCCGGTGTTCGACGAGGAACCCTGCGGGGCCGGGGTGCGCGCGGTGCGCGGCAGTCGCGAGGGCTCCCACAGGCTGGGCGGCGTCAGGGTCAGCAGGACGGGGTCGGCTGCGATCAGCCGGTCGTCCGGCATACCCTGGGTCCACGGTTCGGTGAGCGTGGCGAGGGCGGCGCTCGCGGCCGTGACGCGGGGCGCGGGCAGGAGCGCGCCTGCCAGGGCCTCCTGGGCGTGCAGCGACACCAGGGCGGCGCGCGCCCAGCGCAGGGACGACACCAGCGCTGGGGCCCGCAGCCGCGACGGCGCCGGGATCTCGGTGAGCCGCCGGTCGACGTCCGCCACCAGGTCCGTCGCCAATCCCGGCAGCGTCGACGTCAGCCGCCCCACCCGCCAGGCCGCGCCGAGCCGCCGGGCACCCGTCGCGGGGTTCAGCAGCGCGAGCAGACGGTGCCTCGGGGGGACGGCCCCCAGTAGCCGGAGATCGGCCGCCGCCCGACCGCCGACCGTCGTCACCACCGGCAGTGTCCGCAGCAGTCGCCGGGGCGCGCTGCCGCCGAGGTCCAGCGCGATGGCCAGCCCCCTGGCCATGGGTGCCAGCCACAGGTCCTCCTCCAGCGGCTCCAACCGGCCCGGCAGGGTCTCCGCCACGGGGCCGGGGCCCAGCAGCCGGGCCCCTCGCGCGGGCCGCGCCGCCATCGCCGTGATGGGCCGGCTCTGGAACAGCCACAGCCGCCCGTCGTCGTCGAACCCGAACTCGATGTCCTGCGGCCCCCCGAACACCCGAGCGGCCCGCCGCGCCAGCCGCGCCAGCCGCCGCAGGTCGGAGGGGGCGAGGAGGGCAGTGGGGTCAGCGGTGCGCTCGGTGATGGTGGAGGAGGGAGTGGTCGGAGAGGGAGTGCTGGGGGAGGCGGTGGCGTGGGACGGCGGCTCCGGCGCCTCGGTGCGCAGCAGTCGTCCCCTTCCGGTCAACCAGTAGTTCGTGCCCGGTTGTTCACCGCTGACCAGGGTGTCGGGCCCGCCCCGCACCGCGCTGACCAGCATGCGGTCGGTCCGTCCCGCCACGGGGTCCGCGCCGAACAGTACGCCCCCCACCCGAGCCCTGAGCATCGGCTGGACGAGCACCGCCATGGGCGCGTCGGTGCCGTCGGGCAGGCGCGCCGAGTCCCGCACGGTGTGTACCGCCGCCCGGAACTCCTCCCACCCCCGCACGTCGAGCACCGAGTCGAACCGGCCCGCCAGGGACGACTCCTCCGTGTCCTCCTGCGGCGAGGACGACCGGACGACGAGAGGACGCGTACCGCGCCGGGACAGCTCCGCCCAGGCCTGCGTGACGGCGACGGAGGCGATGCCGACCTCGGGCTCGGCCTCGGTCTCGGAGCGGGAGGCGCCGATGTCCTCGGGGGCGGGCCGGGGGCCGTGGCGGGGCGACGGCCCCGCTGACCCGTCGAAGCCGGGCGGGAGTACGAAGCCGGGCAGCACCGGGAGCCCCGCGCGGGCCGCTCGTGCGAGGTGGGCCGCCTTGGAGCCGGTGAGCGGGCGCAGCGAGGCCGTCGGCTGGGTCAGGGAGACGACGGGGGAGCCGAACGCGGAGGTGGTCGATGCGAGGGTGCCGTCGGACATGCCGTCACTCCGGGGCGGGCGCCCGCCGTGCGCACCTTCTCCGTGTTCTCCCTGACGTTCGTCGAGCGTCGTCATCAACACCCTCCAGGACCTGCCGTCAACAGGGGGGACGCGCGGCAGGGGACCCTACGCCTGACGACGGAACGAAGGATGGGGCAGGTCACCGCCGAGTTGTCATGCGGTGCCGACGGCGGTGCCGTACCTCCCGAGGCCATGGTCCCACTGGGGTTGATTTCTTGTCGAATGGGCGTTATGTACCGTTCTCCATCACCAGGGGCTGGGCGACGGGGCACGCGGCCGGAGCGTTCACTCCGGTGGCAGCACCCCGCACAGCGCCTCCACCGCCGCCGCGTACGCGTGCTCCGGGGGCGTCGCGTACCCCACGACCAGGCCGTCCGGCGCATCCCCGCCGGTCGCACGCGGATGCCGGAACCCGGCCAGCCCGTCGAGTGCGACGCCCTGCCAGGTCGCCGCCCGCACCACGGACCGCTCGGTGCCCGGCGGCAGCCGCAGCACCGCGTGCAGCCCGGCCGCGATCCCGGTGACCTCGATGTGCGGCGCCTGCGCGGCTAGGGCGGCCACCAGCCGGTCCCGCCGCGCCCGGTACCGCTGCCGCATCCGCCGCACATGACGGTCGTACGACCCCGAGACGATGAAGTCCGCGAGCGCCAGCTGGTCCGGGGCGCTCGCCCACGCCTCCCGCTCGCCCTTCGCCTGTAGCACGGCGCCGACGTACCGCTCCGGCAGCACCATCCAGCCCAGCCGCAACGCCGGCGACAGGCTCTTGCTGACCGAACCGATGTGCACGACCCGCTCGGGATCCAGCCCCTGCACGGCACCGACGGGCTTGCGGTCGTAGCGGAACTCCCCGTCGTAGTCGTCCTCCAGCACCACCCCGCCACGCGCGCGTGCCCAGTCGACGACGGCGGCCCTGCGGGACGGATGCAGCGGCCCGCCGGTGGGGAACTGGTGCGCGGGCGTGAGCAGTACCGCCCGCTCCCGGTCCAGTGAGTCGACCCGCGCCCCGTCCTCGTCCAGCGGCAGCGGAACGGTCCGTACGGACGCCGCGGCCAGCAGTTCCCGGTGGAAACCGAGGCCGTAAGACTCGACGGCCAGTGGTCCCCGCAGCACCCGCCCGTGACCCGGGCCGCTGACATCGCTGTGGAAGAGCAGCCGCAGGGCGTGGGCGAAGCCCGAACAGATCACGATCCGTGAGGGCTCGGTGCGCACCCCACGCGCGCGTGCCAGATACTCCGTGAGCGCCTCGCGCAGCTCGATACGGCCCGCCGGATCCCCCGGGCCGAACGCGTCGTTGGGCGCTTGCGCCAGCGCCCTGCGGTACGACGCCGCCCAGGCCGCCCGCGGGAAGGACGACGCGTCCGGAGTGCCCTGCCGCAGATCGTGCCGTGGCCCACGCGCGCGTGCGGGCACCTTCTTCGGGACGCGCGCGGACGTGGTCAGCGGTTTCGCCCGCTCCGCGACCCGGGTGCCCGACCCTTGCCGCGCCGTCAGCCACCCCTCGGCGACCAGCTCCGCGTACGCGTCGGCGACAGTGTTCCGCGCGACCCCGAGATCCGCCGCGAGCGAGCGGTACGGCGGCAGCAGGGTGCCGGGCGCCAGCCGACCGCCGCGCACCGCGTCCCGCAGGGCCCGGATGAGCGCGGCACGCCGGCCCCCGGCGGCGGACAGCTCCAGATGCAGATCGGCACCGATCCGCTCCGCGGAATTGACCCATGAATCCTCCATGGAAATGGACCCTACGGCAGGTCTTTCCAGCCCATAGATTCATGGTCATGACGACGAACACGAACACGAACACGAACACGAGCACGAGCACGAGCACGGACAAGGTCACCGGCACGGCCACGGGCGCGGGTCTGAACGCGACGGCGAACGCGATCACGAACGCGCCGGCGAGCACCGCGCCCCGGCCCCGCCGCGTCGACTTCGCCAAGGCGGCCCGGCCCGTCTTCCGTGCGCTCATCGGCTTCGACGCGGCGGCCCGCGAGGGCCTCGACCCCGCCCTCGTCGAACTGATCCAGATCCGCGCCTCCCACCTCAACCACTGCGCCTACTGCCTGCACATGCACACCAACGACGCCCGCAAGGCCGGCGAGAGCGAGGACCGCCTCCACATGGTCCCGGTGTGGCGCGAGGCCCGGCACTTCTTCACCCCGCGCGAGCAGGCGGCCCTCGCCCTCACCGAAGCGGTCACCCTCGTCGCCGACCGAGGCGTCCCCGACGACGTCTACGCCGAGGCCGCCGCCCACTTCGACGACACCGAACTGGCCCGCGTCCTGGCGCTGATCCTCACCATCAACACGTGGAACCGGATCGCCCTGGCGACAGGAAAGGTGGCGGGCACGGACGAACGCTAGAGCCGGCGCACCGACCGGCGCTTGGAGTCGGCGGGCACCGACCGTCGCTTGGAGTCGCCGGGCACGACCAACGCTCGGAGCCGGCGGCGACCGTGCGGAGCCGCCCGCGTCACGCCGTCATCGGTCGGTCGTACGGGCCTATCGGCGTAGGCAGGCGCTCCGTGCCGGTGAGCCGGCGGTCCACCGCGGCGGCCACGGCCCGACCCTCGGCGATCGCCCAGACGATGAGGGACTGCCCCCGGGCGGCGTCCCCGGCCGCGAACACGCCGGGCACGTTGGTCTCGAAGTCCGGCCCGCGGGCGATCGTGCCCCGCGGTTCGACCGTCAGCCCCAACTGGTCGATCAACCCGTCGTGGCGGGCGGGGCCGGAGAAACCGAGGGCGAGCAGGACGAGGTCGGCGGGGAGGATCCGCCCGGTGCCCGGCCGCGGCCGGCGCCGCTCGTCCACCTCGACCAGGTGCAGCTCGCGCACATGACCTGCCTCGTCCCCCGTGAAGCGGAGCGTGGACGCCGCGAACAGCCGCGCGTCCGCGTCCGCAGCCGGCGCGGTGCGCAGATCGCGCGCCTCCTCGTGCGCCGCCGAGAGCCGGTAGATCTTCGGAAACGTCGGCCATGGCTCGACGTCCTCGTCCCGCTCCGCCTCCGGCAGTGGATAGATGTCCAGCTGGGTCACCGACGCGGCCCCCTCCCGCACCGCCGTCCCCAGACAGTCCGCCCCCGTGTCGCCGCCCCCGACGATCACCACATGCTTGCCCGCCGCCGACAGCGGCGAGACCTCCAGATCCCCCTCGCACACCCGGTCGGCCAACGGCAGATACTCCATCGCCTGATGGATCCCGGCCAACTCCCGCCCCGGTACGTCCAGTTCACGCCAGGCCGTGGCACCCGTCGCTATCACCACGGCGTCGTACCTGGCCCGCAGCTCGGCGGCCCCGATGTCCTCGCCGACGCTCGTCGACGTACGGAACTTCGTGCCCTCCGCCCGCATCTGGTCCAGCCGCCGGTCCAGATGCCGTTTCTCCATCTTGAACGCCGGGATCCCGTACCGCAGCAGACCCCCGACACGGTCCGCCCGTTCGTACACGGCGACCGTGTGCCCCGCCCGGGTCAGCTGCTGAGCGGCCGCCAGGCCCGTGGGCCCGGAACCGATGACGGCCACCGTCTTCCCGGTCAAACGGTCGGGCGGGCGCGGCGGGGTGAAACCGTCCTCCCAGGCGCGGTCGGCTATCGCCACCTCGACGTTCTTGATGGTCACCGCGGGCTGGTTGATCGCCAGCACGCAGCCCGCCTCACAGGGGGCGGGGCACAACCGCCCCGTGAACTCGGGGAAGTTGTTCGTCGCGTGCAGCCGGTCGCTGGCCGCCCGCCAGTCCTCCCGGGAGACGAGGTCGTTCCACTCCGGGATGAGATTCCCCAACGGACACGCGTCGTGGCAGAACGGGATACCGCAGTCCATGCAGCGGTCGGCCTGCTTGCTGATGATCGGCAGCAGCGCACCCGGAACGTACACCTCGTTCCAGTCCCGCACCCGTTCCGGCACGGGCCGACGGGGCCACTCCTCGCGCGGGGTGGTCAGGAAACCCTTGGGATCGGCCATCGCCGTCTCCCTCACGTATCGCATGCGCGTACGGGCACGGCCGTACACCGGCGGACTCGGGGCGGTGTGAGGTCGTCCGTCTTCGGGCGCACTCGTCTCCCGCCACGATACGACGCGCCCGGCGCGTACGCCTCAGGCGAGCGCGAGCAGATAGCAGAGCGCCGCGCCGACCGAGGCGGCCGTCCTCAGGTGGTTCCACATCGTCCACTCGCTCACATACCGCCGCCAGTAGGCGGCCGCCTCCCGCGTGCCCGGGTCCAGCGTGGCCAGGGTGTCGTTGCGCGGCACGTTCGCCACCATCGTCACGCCGAAGCAGCCGACCAGATACAGCGCGCTGCCCAGCAGCAACGCGACCGTGCCCTCGTCCGGCCACAGCACGAACGTCACCACCGCCAGCACGGCGCACAGCACCGCCGTCCCCACGAAGACGAGCATGAACGCCGGTGTCACGGCACTGATGTTGATCGCCTGCATCGCGGCGGCCCCCTGCGCCGGCGGCAACGAGGCCAGGCCCTTCATCACAAAGGTCGAGAACCCGCAGAAGACGCCCGCCACGACCGCGGTACCCAGCAGCCCCAGCACCACCAACACGAAGTACGGCCCGTCGATCATGTGCGCTCCCGCCTCGTTCCCCCGATGTGGAAGAGCCTGCCCCGGCCCTCGCCGTCACCACAAGTGAACGCCCACACGGACAGCGTCACCATGGCCGAGAAGCGCACCCCCGTCAGCGAACGTCCAGGGTGGGACCGCACGGGACATTCACCCCGTACCCCGCCACTCCCGCAGCCTCGTCTCGACGGCTCCCGCGATGCGGCGCCGAGCCTCGTGGTGTGCGACCCCGCTCATCAGGAAGCGGTCGTACGGCGTGTCCACGTGCCGTACCGACGCGATGACCGCCGAAGTCACCGCCATCTCCGACAGGGCCCGCCCCGCCGCGCTGCGCCCCACGCGTCCGCTGCCGCGCACGGAGGCATGGGCGGCGATCTCCCGTGCCCGCTCGGCCGGACACGCGGGGAACAGCCGCCGTATCTCCGCCGCGAACGCGTCCGTGAACCGCACGTCCTCCGCGGCCCGCCGCCGTGCGTCCCGTACCCGGCGGCGCCTTCGTGCCTCGGCGTCGGCCAGGCACCGCTCCTCCGCGCGGGCGAGCGCCGCCTCCTCCACCAGGACGCCCTGCCGCTCGTACCGGCTCTTGCGCCGGTTGAACCGCACGACCACCGCCGACAGCGAACTCTCCTCCCTGGCCCGTCGGGTGAGCGCGGTGTCGCCGCGCGGCAGGAACACCAGATGCCCCAGGTCGGCGCAGTCGAGGCAGCGCGGCGCCCCGTTCTCCGGCGCGAGCAGCGCCACCGGCCCGCCCCGGCACTCGGCGCAGTGCTTCTTCCTGAGTGCCTGCACGACGACAAGTCCGGTAGGGGGCGGGGGAGTAGCGAGCGCTGCCATACGCGGTTCATTCCCCCCGCCGACCGCATGGTCACGCGGCAGGTGCGCCGGTCCCGCGGCCGGCTCGGGCGGGGTGCGCGGGGCGCGGCATCATGGAGCGTGTGCGACTCGAAGCGATCACCTGGGAGCGGCTCGGCGATCTCCTCGCCGACCGTCTCCTCGACCTGAAGCCGGACGACGGTTCCCCTTGGCCGCGGATCGCCTTCGACGGCGCCCCCGCCGCCCGCCCGGGCGACCTCGCGGCACGGGTGTCGGACGCGCTGCGCGTACGCGGCCGGTCCTCGCTCGTCGTGGGAACCGAGGGCTTCCTCCGGCCGGCGTCGCTCCGCTTCGAGTACGGACACCAGGACGTGGAGGCCTACTACAACGGTTGGTTCGACACGGCTGCCTTGTGGCGTGAAGTCTTCGGTCCGCTCGAACCCGGCGGCACGGGTCGTGTCCTGCCCGACCTCTGGGATCCCGAGACCGACCGCGCGACCCGCAGCTCCTACGTGCAACTCCCGTCCGACGCACTGCTGTTGCTGCACGGTCCCCTCCTCCTGAAGGACTGGTTCCCCTTCGACCTCACCGTCCACGTCCACCTCTCGACGGGCGCCCTGCGCCGCCGCACCCCGCAGCGCGAGCACTGGACCCTGCCCGCCTTCCAGCGCTACGAGACCGAGGCGGACCCGGCCGCCACGGCCGATGTCCTGGTCCGCGCCGACGACCCACGGCATCCGGCCTGGGGCGGCTGACGGCCGACCGCCGGCTCGACCGACCACCCCACGTCTCTACCGAGGCGGCACGGGAGGGCGGTCAACCGGCGGCGACTGCCCCCAACGGCGTCCTCCTCCGGGTGCGACCGCCGCCGGGCGCGGTGAGAATGAGCAGCGCCGGGACCAGCGGTGCCGTCCGCGCCGTGTCGGGACCCGCGGCGCCTCCCGCGCCGCGCCGGCCGCCCGGCTTCAGGAGGTACCGCATGACCACCGCCGGAGACATCATGCACCGGGGCGCCCAGTGGATCCCCGCCCACGAGACCCTGGACCGCGCCGCCCAGCTGATGCGCCAGCTGAACGTGGGGGCGCTCCCCATCAGCGACGAGAACGAACGCCTCTGTGGCATCCTCACCGACCGCGACATCGTCGTGGGCTGTGTCGCCATGGGGCACGACCCGTCCCGCGTCACGGCGGGCGACCTGGCGAAGGGAACACCGCGCTGGATCGACGCCGACGCCGACATCAGCGAGGTGCTCCGAGAGATGAAGGAGCACCAGATCCGTCGGCTTCCGGTGATCCACAACAAGCGCCTCGTCGGCATGATCAGCGAGGCCGACATCGCCCGGCATCTCCCGGAGGACCAGATCGCCGACTGGGCCGAGAGCGTCTACGCCCGGACCACGGCGCGCTGACCCGACCGAGCCCGGTCCGCCCCTCCTTCAGAGCCAGCCGTTGCGCTTGAAGCCCCGGTAGAGGACGACGCAGGCCACGGCTATGACACCCAGGACCAGCGGGTAGCCGAACTTCCAGGTCAGCTCCGGCATGTACGTGAAGTTCATGCCGTACACCCCGCAGACCATGGTCGGCACGGCGATCAGCGCCGCCCACGCGGTGATCTTCCGCATGTCCTCGTTCTGCGCGACGCTGACCTGCGCCAGGTGCGCCTGGAGGATCGAGTTGAGCAGTTCGTCGAACGCGGCGATCTGCTCGGTCGCCCTCAGCAGGTGGTCGGAGACATCACGGAAGTAGGCCTGTATCTCCGGCTCCACCACCCGGATGGGCCGTGTGGTGAGCTCCAGCAGCGGCCGGGCGAGCGGGGCCACCGCCCGCTTCAGTTCGAGCAGTTCCCGCTTGAGCTGGTAGATCCGACCGGGGTCGACGCGCGCGCCGTTCGCCGCGAACACGTCCGTCTCCACCTGGTCGATGTCCGCCTGCACCGAGTCCGTGACCGTCAGATAGTCGTCCACGACATGGTCGGCGATCGCGTGCAGGACGGCGGCCGGGCCCTTGGCGAGCTGCTCCGGGTCGGCCTCCAGTTCCTCGCGCAGCGGGCCGAGCGAGCCGTGGCGGCCGTGCCGCACGGAGATCACGAAGTCGGGGCCCACGAACACCATGATCTCGCCGGTGTTCACCACCTCGCTCGTCGCGGTCAGTTCCGTGTGCTCGACGTAGCAGACGGTCTTGAACACCGCGAACAGCGTGTCGCCGTACCGCTCCAGCTTCGGGCGCTGATGGGCCTCGACCGCGTCCTCGACCGCCAGCGGGTGCAGGTCGAAGAGCTCGGCGATGCCGGCGAACTCCCGCTCCGTCGGCTCGTGCAACCCGAGCCAGACGAAGCCGTGGTCGGCCCTGCGCACCTGCCTGAGGGCCTCGACGACATCGCGGCCGCCGGGGGCGCGCACTCCCTTGTGGTACGTCACGCAGTTCACCACGGAGGTGCCCAGGGGGGAGCGGGCCGGGTGGCTCAGGTCGACGCGGGCGCGACGCCGTGCCAGCCGTGCCACCTTGCGCAGGCCGCCGACCCTGTCGAGGCCGGTGACCTTCCGCAGATTCCCTGCCATGGACATCTGGATCTCCTTGCGTGGATCCCCTCGCACCGCACTTCGTGCCTTGTCGCGCCAGTGTGCCAGGCGTCCTTGAGCTGCGGGTAAGGCTGTGGGAACGGAACGCTCCACTTCGTTCGTGGTCTCTCCGGGCGCCTCGGCGCGGACGGTGCCGGGTGGGTCCGGGGTGACGGTCGGTGCCGCCTCGGCCGCCGCCGGAGCGGTCCTGGGGGGACTGTTGGAGCGTCGCGAAGAGTGATAAGTCAGGCAAATGGGATGATTTCGACATGATGCGAACCGACGGACATCTCCTCGACCACCGGCAGGGCGAGACGGGGCAGCCCTCCGACGCCTTCGCCACCCTCTTCGACCGCACGACGTTCCGGCACATGGAGGGCTTCGGCCTCGGATCCGGCTGGCGCTGCTGGGAGGTCGGCGCGAGCGGGGCCTCGGTCGTCTCCTGGCTGGCCAAGAAGGTCGGGCCCACGGGGAAGGTCATCGCCACCGGCATCGACCTCTCCTGGGCGGTCCCCTCGGTCACCCGCCCACCGGTCGAGGTCCTCGTCCACCACGTGGGCGTCGACCAGCCGCCGGGCGACGGATTCGACCTCGTCCACGCCCGCCTCGCCCTGGTCCACGCCCCGGACCGCGAGCGGGCCGTGGTGTCGATGATCAAGGCCCTGCGGCCCGGCGGGCGCCTGCTGATCGAGGACGCCGACCCCGCGCTCCAACCCCTGGCCTGCCTCGAGGAGACCGGCCCCGACCAGCAGTTGGCCAACCGGCTGCGGCAGGCCGTCCGCGCTCTCCTCGACGAGCGCGGGGTGGACCCGGCGCACGGCCGCAGGCTCCCGCGTCTGCTGCGCGGGGCCGGGCTGCGCGGCGTGGAGGCCGATGTGTACTTCCCCATCGCCTTGCCCGCCTGCGCCGCTCTGGAGTCCTCCACGATCCAACGGCTCCGTACGGCCCTCGTCACCGCCGGTCTCGCCACGGACGAGGAGATCGACCGCCACCTGGCCAACCTGTCCTCCGGCGCGATGGACATCGCCGCCACACCGCTCGTCTCGGCGTGGGGGAGGAGGCCGTAGGCGTGGCACGCGACAGCCACCACGGAGCCGACGTCACGCGGAACGGGTACGGGGCCGCAACGCGCCCCACACCCTCTCAGCCCACCGGTGGCCGCCCGCCCACCTTCCCCACGGCCAGCGCGCCCGCCCTGCACCCCTGTGCCGCCGCGTCCTCGGGCTCCGCGCCCGCGAGCAGGGCGGCGAGGAACGCACCGGTGAACGCGTCGCCCGCACCGGTCGTGTCCCGGGGCACGGCGGGGGCCGCCGGAACCCGGGCCCGCACGCCGCCCCCCTGGGCGATCAGGGCGCCCTCGGCCCCCTGCTTGGCCACCACCAGCGGGAAGAGACGGCTCAACTTGGCCGCCGCGTCGGCCGGATCGGGCAGTCCGGTGAGCAGACACGCCTCGTCCCTGCTGGGCAGCAGCACATCCACTCCCTCGACGAGTGCGAGGAAACGGTCCACGCCCAGCTCTGTCAGGAACCCCGTCGAGGCAGGGTCCACACTCACCGGCACCCCACGCGCGCGTGCCGACGCGAGGGCCACCGAAACCAGCGCCCGGCTCGGCTCCGAGAAGAACAGGTAGCCCGACAGATGCAGCCGGGCCACCCCGTCGAGCAGAGCCGGCGACCAGTCGTCCGGGTCCAGCCGCAGTGAGGCACCGCTGTCCGTGAGGAACGTGCGTTCGGCGGCGGCGCCCGTGTCCACCAGGCAGATCACCGTGCCGGTCGCGGCCTCCGGGTCGACGACGAGGTGGGGGCGTACCCCCGAGGCGCGCAGCTCCCGCTCGTGCCACCCCGCCGCGTCCGTGCCCACACGCCCGAGCAGCCGCACGTCCCCACAGCCCTGATGGGCCGCCCAGCAGGCCACATTGGCGCCCGCGCCGCCGGGCAGCGTACGGATCGCGGAGGCCGTGTCGGTGCCCGGCGCGAGCGGCCCGCGATGCCGGGCGACGACATCCGTGACGACGTCGCCCACGACGAGCAGCGCGCCGCCCGACTCCTCGTCGGCGCCCGTCCCGTCGGTGCCCGGCGCGTTCATCACGCCGCCCGGCCCCTGCCCGCCCCGCCCGGTCATCTCACGCCCCGGTCCAGGCCGCCGCGATCCGCGCGGCCAGCCGTACGTTCCCCCGGACCGCCGCCAGATTGGCGCTCAGGGACGCGCCGTCCGTGTGCCGCACGAGATGGCTCAGCAGGAACGGTGTGACCGCCTGCCCCGTGATCCCCTCCTCCTCGGCCGCCCGCAGCGCCTCGTCGAGCACACGCGCGTGGAGACCGGGATCGAGCTGCTCCTCCTCGGGCACAGGGTTGGCGACGATCAGCGCCGACTCCGGCCCGTCGAGCGCGTCCTGGGCCCGCATGACCTCGGCGACCTCACCGGGCGACCGGAGCGTCCACTCCACGGGGTGCCCGGAGTCGGAGAGATAGAAGCCGGGGAAGCGGTCCGTGCCGTACCCGGCGACCGCGACACCCAGCGTCTCCAGGCGCTGCAGCGTCGCCGGCACATCCAGGATCGACTTCACGCCCGCGCACACCACCGTGATCCGGGTGCGCGCCAGCAGCCCCAGGTCGGCCGACTCGTCCTGCGTCGTCGTCCACTCCCGGTGCACCCCGCCGAGACCGCCCGTCGCGAACACCCGTACGCCCGCCAGGGACGCCAGCTGAGCGGTCGCCGACACGGTCGTCGCGCCGCTCGCCCCCGACGCCACCGCGAGCGGCAGGTCCCGATGGCCGAGCTTGCGGATGCCGTCCTCGTTCGCGACCCGCTCCAACTGGTCCTTGTCGAGGCCGATGTGCGGCCGCCCCTCGAGCACGGCGATGGTCGCCGGTACGGCGCCCTCCTGCCGTACGACGTCCTCCAGCTCCCGGGCCACCTGCAGATTGCGCGGCCGGGGCAGGCCGTGCGCGATGATCGTGGACTCGAGCGCCACCACGGGTCGACGCGCGTCAACCGCGTCCCGCACCTCTTCCGACACCACCAGCACGCGCTTGCCTCCTGTCAGTCGTTCCTCCCTCATCACTGGCGGCCGACGCGCCCGGTCAAACCCTTGCGACCTGTGGTGAGGGACACCAGCCTGGGGAGCATGACGGAGAACACCACACGTCTCGACCACGTCGTCCTCTGGGTGCGGGAGCCTGTCGCCGCGGCCGAGTTCTACGACACGGCCGTGGGGCTGGCACCCGTACGCCTCGCCGAGTACTCCGAGGGAACGGTGCCCTTTCCCTCCGTACGCGTCAACGACGAGACCATTCTCGACCTCATGCCGCGCAGCTCGGCGGAGCGCATGAGGATGCTGCCCGGCGCCGCCGACAGCGCCGGCCACCCCGTCAACCACGTCTGCCTGGCCCTGCCCGGTGACCGCTTCGAGGAACTGCGATCCCGGCTGGAGGAACGGGCGGTCCCGGTCTCCGACCTGTCGTACGACTCCTTCGGCGCCCGAGGCGCGGCCCGGCGCAGCTTCTACTTCCGGGACCCGGACGGCAACATCGTCGAGGCCCGGCACTACGAGTAGCGCGGACGGCCGCACGCGGGGTCGGGGCAGTGCTTGGGCGAGGGAGGAGAACCTGCGGCTCAGAACAGCGGCTCGGGCAGCACTCCTTCCAGCGCCAGCAGCTTCCGCTTGGTCTCCAGCCCGCCGCCGAACCCGCCGATGCCGCCGTCGCTCTCCACCACCCGATGGCACGGCACCACCACCGGCAGCGGATTCGCCCCCATCGCCATGCCCACCGCCTGAGCCGCGCCCGGCTGCCCGACCCGGCGGGCCAGGTCGCCGTAGCCCACGACCGAGCCGAAGGGGACACCGACCGCCAGCTCCCGCAGCACCTGGCGGTTGAAACCGGAGATCAGCGACCAGTCCAGGGGCAGCTCGAACACCTGCCGGTCACCCGCGAAGTACGCGTCGACCTGGCGTATCGCCTCGGCCAGCTGCGGGGCACCGGGCGCCTCGACGGGCTGGGTGCCGAGCCGGGACGCGAGGCGGTCGAGCGCCTTGTCCCGGACCGGGTCCGTGGCGTGGAACACGACGTTCACCAGGCCGTCGTCCGTCGCGGCCAGCAGCAGCGGACCGATGTCCGTGCCCACGACGGCCCACACGACCTGATGCTCGTACTGCCCGTGGCTGTTCATGCGACCACCGTACGGCCCGCCACTGACAACGCTCGCGGCGTGCGCCCGTGTGAAGGTCACCCCTCCCGGTCGCGAGCGGTCAGCGCGGTCAGAGCGGTCAGTCCCGTGTGGCCTCCTCGACCACGTCCGGCTTGTTCGTGATGATGCCGTCCACGCCGTACCGGGCGACCTTGCGCGCGTTCTCCGCGTCGTTGACGGTCCAGGTGAGCATCTCCAGCGGCTTGCCGTGCGGACCCTCGAAGGCGTGGATCGTGGCGAGGTAGGCGGGCGAGATCGTCGTGTACGAGGAGTTGATCTGGTCGGCGAAGGCCGCGTACTCGGGCAGGTCCGCGATGTCCGGAGTGCCGAGGAAGCCGGTCTTCACGCCGGGGCTCAGCTCGTGCACCCGCCGCACCGTGTCCGGGCTGAAGCTCTGCACCACCAGTCGGTCCCGGAGGTGCAGAGGCGTAAGCCAGCCCTCGTCGGCCAGCACCTTCAGGGTCTGCTGCTCGATGCCCGGGTAGAGCTGGGGATTCTTGATCTCCAGGACGAGCTTCTGATGATTGCGGGACAGCCGCCTCACGTACTGCTCCAACGTCGGCACGCGCGCGCCCGCGTAGCGCGTGTCGAACCAGCTGCCCGCGTCCAGACGGGCGATCTCAGCGACGGTGAAGTCGCGCACGTTCCACGGCGCGCGGTCCGGGAAGACCTGCTCCACATCGGTCGTGCGGGCCAGCGTCGCGTCATGGACGACGACGAGTGCGCCGTCCTTGGTGCGCTGGACGTCGTTCTCGACCCAGCTGAAGCCCATATCGTCGGCCCTGTCGACGGCGGCCAGGGTGTTCTCGGGCGCATAGGCGGAAGCCCCGCGATGCGCCACGACCATCAGATTGTCGGCGTACGAGGCCGCCTCAGCGGCCGAAGTGGGGAGCAGGAGGGCGGCGGCCCCCATGAACGCGGCGGCCGCGGCGGCAACTGCGCGCACATGCATGCGTACTCCTCGCGTCGATCGGTCACGGTCAGCTCAAGAGTGACAGCAGCCAGTCAACGGGAGAGGGGGTACAGGATGGCCATGAATTGAATGGAGTTGCCCAAGTCCGCACACGGGCGCCGCACAAGTGAGGCAAGGCCGTGTTTCTTTGCCGGAAAGTCGTTCGACCATTCCGGTGGGGGTCATACTCTCTGCGACAACCCTGACCGTCGTGGCGGACCCGGGGGCGGGGGCAGTACAGGGAATCCAGGGACGCGACAGGGCGGGAAAGGCAGCCGCGGATGCAGGGCACCGTCGACGGCTTCAGCTACGGACTCGTCACACCGGTGGCGGCCTACCTCATGGCCTGCCTGGGTGGCGCGCTCGGCCTGCGCTGCACCACCAGATCGATGCTGGTCGACGGCCGCCTGCGGATCGGCTGGCTGGCGCTGGGCTCGGCCGCCATCGGCTCCGGCATATGGACCATGCACTTCGTCGCCATGATGGGCTTCAAGGTCCTGCGGACCCCGGTCCACTACGACCCGCTGATGACGTTCGCGAGTCTCGCCGTCGCGATCGTCATGGTCGGCATCGGCATCTTCATGGTCGGCTCCAAAGGAGCGACCGGGGCCGCGCTCTTCACCGGCGGCACGATCACCGGCCTCGGCATCGCCTCCATGCACTACCTCGGCATGGCCGGAATGCGCCTCAACGGCACACTCGAGTACAACACCGTGACCGTCGCCGCCTCCGTCGTCATCGCCGTGGTGGCCGCGATCGCCGCCCTGTGGGCCGCCGGACAGGTCCGCGGCTTCCTGTGGAGCGTCGGCGCGAGCCTCGTCATGGGCATCGCGGTCAGCGGCATGCACTACACGGGCATGGCCGCCCTCAGCGTCCACCTGCACGGCGCGGCCGGCGCCGCCCCGGCCGACGGCTCGTCGTCCGCGGCCCTCCTCGCCCCGCTGATGATCGGTCCGCTGGTCTTCCTGATCCTGGCGGGCGTCGTGGTGATGTTCGACCCCTTCATGATCATGGGCAAGTTCCACGGCACCCCCGCCGAACGGCGGCCCGGAGTCCCCACCCACGCCTGCGCGCACACCGACCGGCGACCGCTCGCCGGCGCCGGCCGCCCCCTGCGCCGAGCCGAGCACGAACACCGCGCACCCCGCTCCCGCACCCCGCAGAGCCGCTGACCCGACCCCGTTGTCAGTGCGGGGTCGTACGGTGGATTCATGCGGCCCGTTTCCAAGATCGAACGCACGGTGGCGCCCTTCGAGGTCGTCAGCCCCTACCAGCCGAGCGGCGACCAGCCCACGGCCATCGCCGACCTGGCCCGGCGCATCGAGGCAGGTGAGAAGGACGTCGTCCTGCTCGGCGCGACCGGCACCGGCAAGTCCGCCACCACCGCGTGGATGATCGAGAAGCTCCAGCGCCCCACCCTGGTGATGGCGCCGAACAAGACGCTGGCCGCCCAGCTGGCCAACGAGTTCCGCGAGCTCCTGCCGAACAACGCGGTCGAATACTTCGTCTCGTACTACGACTACTACCAGCCCGAGGCGTACGTCCCCCAGTCGGACACCTACATCGAGAAGGACTCCTCGATCAACGAGGAGGTGGAGCGGCTGCGCCACTCCGCGACCAACTCACTGCTCACCCGCCGCGATGTCGTCGTGGTCGCCTCCGTCTCCTGCATCTACGGCCTCGGCACCCCCCAGGAGTACGTGGACCGCATGGTCCCCCTCAAGGTCGGCGAGGAGATCGACCGGGACCAGCTGCTGCGCCGCTTCGTCGACATCCAGTACACCCGCAACGACCTGGCGTTCACCCGCGGCACCTTCCGCGTCCGCGGCGACACCATCGAGATCTTCCCGGTCTACGAGGAGCTCGCGGTCCGCATCGAGATGTTCGGCGACGAGATCGAGGCCCTCTCCACCCTGCACCCCCTGACCGGCGAGATCATCAGCGACGACGAGCAGCTGTACGTCTTCCCCGCCTCGCACTACGTCGCCGGACCCGAACGCATGGAGCGGGCCGTCAACGACATCGAGAAGGAGCTGGGGGAGCGCCTCGCGGAGCTGGAGAAGCAGGGCAAGCTCCTGGAGGCCCAGCGCCTGCGCATGCGCACCACGTACGACATCGAGATGCTCCGCCAGATCGGCTCCTGCTCCGGCGTGGAGAACTACTCGATGCACTTCGACGGCCGCGAGCCCGGCTCCCCGCCGAACACGCTGCTCGACTACTTCCCGGACGACTTCCTCCTCGTCATCGACGAGTCCCATGTGACCGTCCCGCAGATCGGCGCGATGTACGAGGGCGACGCCTCCCGCAAGCGCACCCTCGTCGACCACGGCTTCCGGCTGCCGTCCGCCCTGGACAACCGCCCGCTGAAGTGGGAGGAGTTCCAGGAGCGCATCGGACAGACGGTCTATCTCTCGGCCACCCCCGGCCAGTACGAGCTGTCCCGCTCCGACGGCCAGGTCGAGCAGATCATCCGCCCCACCGGCCTCGTCGACCCCGAGGTGGTCGTCAAGCCCACCGAGGGCCAGATCGACGACCTGGTGCACGAGATCCGCAAGCGCACAGAGAAGGACGAACGGGTCCTCGTCACCACGCTCACCAAGAAGATGGCCGAGGACCTCACCGACTACTTCCTGGAACTCGGCATCCAGGTCCGCTACCTGCACAGCGACGTCGACACCCTGCGCCGGGTCGAGCTGCTGCGCGAGCTGCGCGCCGGCGAGTACGACGTCCTGGTCGGCATCAACCTCCTCCGGGAGGGCCTCGACCTGCCCGAGGTCTCGCTGGTCGCGATCCTCGACGCCGACAAGGAGGGCTTCCTGCGCTCGGGGACCTCCCTCATCCAGACCATCGGCCGCGCGGCGCGCAATGTGTCCGGCCAGGTCCATATGTACGCCGACAAGATCACCCCGGCGATGGAGAAGGCCATCGACGAGACCAACCGCCGCCGGGAGAAGCAGGTCGCGTACAACAAGGCCAACGGCATCGACCCGCAGCCGCTCCGCAAGAAGATCAACGACATCGTCGCGCAGATCGCCCGCGAGGACGTCGACACCGAACAACTGCTCGGCACGGGTTACCGCAAGGGCGGGAAGGACGGCAAGGGCGCCAAGGCCCCGGTGCCGTCCCTCGGCGGCAAGGCGGCCAAGTCCACCACGAGCAAGGGCAGGGGCAAGGCCAAGGAGACCGTCCCGACCGACCGCCCGGCGGCCGACCTCGCCCAGCAGATCGAGGACATGACGGAGCGGATGCGCGCGGCAGCCGCCGACCTGCAGTTCGAGATCGCCGCCCGGCTGCGCGACGAGGTGTCCGAGATGAAGAAGGAACTCCGGCAGATGAAGGAGGCGGGGCTGGCCTGACGGGCCCGAGGGGCGCCGGGGGAGAAGCGGTGACCCCGGCGCGGCGCACTGTGTTGCAAGACCGACACAAAGTGCGACACGGGCTGCGGCAGTGTCGGTGCCGCTGCGTAAGGTGCTGCACATCCGCGGAGCCCGCGGCAACAGGGGACAGTTCGAGAGGGGAATCGGCGCGTGACCGTCAACATGACCAAGGGTCAGGCCATCAGTCTGCAGAAGAACGACGGAGGCAGCCTGACCGCGGTCCGCATGGGTCTCGGCTGGCAGGCTGCCCCCCGGCGCGGCCTGTTCGGGTCCCGTACCCGTGAGATCGACCTCGACGCCTCCGCCGTGCTGTTCGCGGACAAGCAGCCCGTCGACGTCGTCTTCTTCCGGCACCTGGTGAGCGACGACGGCTCCGTCCGTCACACCGGTGACAACCTCGTCGGCGGTGTCGGCGCGGGCGGCGACGACGAGGCGATCCTCGTCGACCTGGCCCGGGTCCCGGTCCACATCGACCAGATCGTCTTCACCGTCAACTCGTTCACCGGCCAGACCTTCCAGGAAGTGCAGAACGCGTTCTGCCGTCTGGTGGACGAGACCAACGGCCAGGAGCTGGCCCGCTACACGCTAGCGGGCGGCGGCCAGTACACGGCCCAGATCATGGCCAAGGTGCACCGTTCGGGTGCCGGCTGGCAGATGACGGCCATCGGCTCGCCCGCCAACGGCCGCACCTTCCAGGACCTGATGCCGGCGATCCTGCCGGTCCTGTAGGCAGCCCGACGCATCACGCAGCAAGCGACACAGGGGGACGAAGTCGATGACGGCCGAGCTGGTCCGGGGGCAGAACCATCCACTGCCCGAGGCCCGACTGGAGATCCGCGTCTCGGCCGGCACGCCGATCGTCGCCGGGGCCACCCTCGGCGACGAGCACGGCAAGGTGCACGGCGTGGAGTGGGTGGCCCACCCGGGCGCGCCCACCCTGCCCGGCCTGGAGGTCTCCAAGCAGGCGGCGGCCGACCACCGCCTCGCGGTGGACCTCGACGCGCTGTCGCCGTCCGTGCACCGGGTGACCGTGCTGCTCGCCCTGCCGACGGGGACCGGCGGCCCGGTTCGTTTCGGCGCGGTCGCCGCCCCGTTCCTCGCGGTCACCGGTCTCGACGGCACCGAGGTCGCCACGTACACCGTCATCGGTCTGCAGACGGAGACCGCCGTCGTCGCCCTGGAGCTCTACCGCAGGCAGGGCGCCTGGAAGGTCCGCGCGGTCGGCCAGGGCTACGCGGGCGGCCTCGCGGAACTGTTCGCCGACCAGGATCTGCCCGAGGCCCGGCAGCTCGCGGCCGGTATCCACGAGGCGGTCGCCCGTGGCCTCGCCCGCTCGGTGGCGGCACCCCCGCCCCGGGTGCCGGACGCCGACCGCTCCCGGCAGACCCCTGCCCCGGCACTGGGCCCGGACCAGACCCACGGCGGCCCCGGCACGGCGCCCCAGGGAACCCCGCCCCCGTCCCTCGGCGGCTCGCACGGCGGCACCGCGCCGCACGATCCGTCCGCCGACACCCAGCCCACCGCCCCCATGGCCGGCGGGCCCGTCAACTACACCCACCCCGGTCGGCAGACCACCGCACCGCCACCGCCCCCGCCGACCGCGCCCCCGGCACAGCCCGGTCAGCCCGCGCAGCCCGTCGCCGGGGACGCCACCGGCTGGTCCATGGACGAGCGGCTCTACAACCAGGTGTGGGGCATGTTCGAGGACCTGGCCCGGACCACCGCCGCGTACCGCAGCGCCGTCGACTTCGCCGAGTCGCGCATGGAGCAGGAGCTCGACCGGGTCCTGTCCGACCCGCGCAGCCGCATCAGCGGGCAGGGCGACGCCGCGCGCGAGGCCGCCCGCGCCAAGCACGCCCAGCTCGTCGACCAGGCCCGCGCCGCCCTCGACCGTGACCTCGCCCAGCTGCGGGCCGAGGCCGACGTCGTGGAGCCCGCGCTGCCCACGGCGTACGCCCGCTGGGACAACCCGGTGTGGCACGGCTACCGAGTGCCGATGGAGGTTCCGATGGCCCTGCGCCTGGGCGACCTGCGTCTGCCGGAGAGCGACGGACTGCGCATCCCCATGCTGGTCCGGCTGCCGCTGGAGCGGGGCCTGTGGATCGACAGCGGCCGTTCCGGATCCGGTGACTCCTTCGCGGACTCCGACGAACTGCGCCGTCTTGCCCTGGACACCGCCGTGGCGCTCGCCGCGCGGCTCCTCGCGGTGTACCCGCCGGGGGAGTTCAGCGTTCATGTCATCGACCCGGCCGGCGCCGGAGCGACCACGCTGGCACCGCTGACCCAGCCGGGCGTCCTCGCCGGCCCGCCCGCCGTCGGCGCCGCCGGTGTCTCGGACGTCCTGGGGCGGCTCACCCAGCGGGTGGACCTCGTGCAGATGGCGGTGCGCGGCGGAGTCGCCGACGCGCTGCCGCCCGGCTTCGACACGGCCGAGCAGCTCCTGATCGTCAACGACTTCCCGCACGGCTTCGACGACCGGGCCGTGACCCAGCTGCGCTACCTCGCGGACGAGGGTCCCGCCGTCGGCGTCCATCTGATGATGGTCGCCGACCGTCAGGACGCCGCTGCCTACGGCCCGTTGCTCGACCCGCTGTGGCGTTCGCTGCTGCGACTCACACCCACCCCGGACGACCACCTGGCCGACCCCTGGGTCGGTCACGCGTGGACGTACGAGCCGCCGCTCGTCCCGCCGGGCAGCCGGATCCTCCACCAGGTGCTCACCCAGGTCGCGGACGCCCGCCGCTCCTGGAACCGGTGAGCACAGACCTGGCCCCCATCTGCATCAAGACCTAGTAAAGTCGCCCTGACCTGCGAATTTGATACTTTCTTTGCCTCCCCCTTTACCCATTCTTGGTGAATGGGTATGCTCTTGTGAGCGGAGGGGAGTACTCCCTGCTTGCTGCGGCGTACCCGTCAATACGGATCAGACAGATCCCGGGGCGTCGGCCCGGCGGCACCAGGCGTTGTGGAACGTCCTGGAGGACCGGGTGGAAGAGACCTCCGGTAGCGATGACGCTGCAATTTGCCGTTACGTACTGCCGGAGGCGCAGTGGATGTTTCCACGACCCTGTGGGTCCTGACAGTGGTGGGCCTTGCCGCCCTCATCGCGGTCGACTTCTTCATCGGCCGCAAGCCCCATGACGTGTCCATCAAGGAAGCCGGAATCTGGACGGTCGTCTGGATCGTCCTGGCCGCCGTCTTCGGACTCGGACTGTTCGTCTTCGGCGGCGGCCAGCCGGCCGGAGAGTTCTTCGCCGGCTTCATCACCGAGAAGTCGCTGAGCGTCGACAACCTCTTCGTCTTCGTCCTGATCATGGCGAAGTTCGCGGTGCCCTCGCAGTACCAGCAGCGGGTGCTCCTGATCGGTGTACTGATCGCCCTGGTGCTCCGCGCGATATTCATCGCCGCGGGCGCGGCGATCCTCGCCAGCTTCGCCTGGGTCTTCTACATCTTCGGCGCGTTCCTGATCTACACCGCCTGGAAGCTGATCCAGGAGGCCAGGGCCGAGGAGGAGGACGAGGACTGGGAGGAGAACAAGCTCCTCAAGGCCGCCGAGAAGCGCTTCGGCGTCGCCGACCGCTACCACGGCACCAAGCTGTGGATCGAGCAGAACGGCAAGCGCGTCATGACGCCGATGCTCGTCGTGATGCTCGCGATCGGCACCACCGACGTCCTGTTCGCCCTGGACTCGATCCCGGCCATCTTCGGCCTGACCCAGGACCCGTACATCGTCTTCACGGCCAACGCGTTCGCGCTGATGGGCCTGAGGCAGCTGTACTTCCTCATCGGCGGGCTGCTGAAGAAGCTGGTCCACCTGTCCTACGGTCTCTCGGTCATCCTCGGCTTCATCGGCGTGAAGCTGGTCCTGCACGCGCTGCACGAGTCCGGCGTCCATGTGCCCGAGATCTCCATCCCGGTCTCCCTCGGTGTGATCTGCTCGGTCCTGATCGTCACCACGATCACCAGCCTCCGTGCCTCCAAGAAGCAGGCGGCGGCCGAGGCGGAGCAGCGGAAGACCGAAGGCGCCGAGAAGGACAGCGTCGAGGCCTGACGCGGCCGCCGCACAGCACAGCAACGATCGAAGGGGCCCCGCCCACCGAAGACGCGTATCCACGGCGTCGACCGGAGTGCGGGGCCCCTTCACGTCTGAAAGGATCACCGCATGCTCGCTCGACTCCGGTCGCTCACGGCGCGATGGACAGCCGCCGTCCCGGTGGCCGCGGTCGTCCTGCTCGTTCTCACCTGGGGGCGTGATCTGCCCGGGGTGCTCGTCGCCGTGGTCACGCTGGTGCTCGCGGGGGCCGTCCTCTCGGCTGTCCACCACGCCGAGGTCGTCGCCCACCGGGTCGGCGAACCGTTCGGATCGCTGGTCCTCGCGGTCGCGGTGACGATCATCGAGGTGGCGCTGATCGTCACGCTCATGGCCGACGGCGGTGACAAGAGTTCCACCCTCGCCCGGGACACCGTCTTCGCGGCGGTGATGATCACCTGCAACGGCATCCTCGGCCTGTGTCTTCTCGTCGGCTCACTGCGTCATGGACTCGCCGTGTTCAACCCGGAGGGCACCGGCGCGGCCCTCGCCACGGTCGCGACCCTGGCGACGCTCAGCCTGGTGCTGCCCACCTTCACCACGAGCAAGCCGGGCCCCGAGTTCTCCACGGCCCAGCTCACCTTCGCGGCACTGGCGTCACTGCTGCTCTACGGTCTCTTCGTGGCGACCCAGACCATGCGTCACCGGGACTACTTCCTGCCGATCACCCGGCAGGGCGAGGTGATCACCTCCGACGACCACGCCGAGGCGCCGACCTCCCACACCGCCGCCGTCAGCCTCGGACTCCTCGGCCTCGCGCTCGTCGGAGTGGTCGGCCTCGCCAAGGGCGTCTCGCCGACCATCGAGTCCGGTGTACAGGCCGCGGGGCTGCCGCACGCCGTCGTCGGTGTGGTCATCGCCCTGCTCGTGCTGCTCCCCGAGACCATCGCCGCCCTGCGCGCCGCCCGCCGCGACCGCGTCCAGACCAGCCTCAACCTCGCCCTCGGGTCCGCGATGGCGAGCATCGGCCTGACCATCCCGGCGGTGGCCCTGGCCTCGCTCTGGCTCTCCGGTCCCCTCGTCCTCGGCCTCGGCGCGACCCATATGGTGCTGCTCGCCCTGACCGTCGTGGTGGCCTCGCTGACGGTGGTGCCGGGGCGGGCGACGCCGCTCCAGGGCGGGGTGCACCTCGTGATCTTCGCGGCGTACCTGGAACTCGCGGTGACCCCGTAGTCCGGGCGCCCCCGATCACTGGCAGGGACGCCCCCAGCACCCTCGTCGGCTCACCCCGCGGTGGCCTCCGCCGCCTCCGTCGTGGCCCTCGGGACCGGCCGGGTCTCCGGCAGCAGCGCGAAGCAGCCGAGGCTCAGCAGGGCGATCCCCGTCAGATAGGCGCCGACCCCCCAGGGCACCCGGCCGCCCTGGGACACGGCGGTGGCCACGATCGGGGTGAGGGCGCCGCCGACGACCCCGCCGAGGTTGTAGCCCACGGCGGCTCCCGTGCAGCGCACCCGGGGCTCGTACAGCTCCGGCAGATACGCGGCGATGACGGCGAACATGGTGACGAACGCGAGCATCGCCACCAGGAAGCCCAGGAACATGAGCAGGGGCTCGCCGGTCGACAGCAGCGCGACCAGGGGGAACATCCACAGCACGGTGGCGGCGCAGCCGGCCAGGCACAGGGGGCGCCGTCCGTACCGGTCGCCGAGCAGGGCGGCCAGCGGGGTGAGGGCGCCCTTCACGACCACGGCGCCCATGACGCACGTCAGCATCACGGTACGGCTCACCCCGAGCCGCTCGGTCCCGTAGGCGAGGGACCACGTCGTCACCGTGTAGAACACCGCGTACCCGACGGAGAGCGCCCCGGCCGTCAGCAGGACGAGCCGCCAGTGGTCGCGCACCACCTCGGCGAGGGGCACGCGCGCGTGGTCGTCGATCTCCAGGAACCGCGGGCTCTCCACGAGCGACGCACGCAGCCACAGTCCGGCCACGGCCAGGACACCCGCCGCCCAGAACGGCACCCGCCATCCCCAGGAGGCGAACTGGGCGTCCGTCAGGGTCGCCGCCAGCGCCAGCATCACCCCGTTGGCCAGCAGGAAGCCCACCGAGGGACCGACCTGCGGGAAGCTCGACCACAGTCCGCGCCGCTCGGCGGGCGCGTGCTCCGCCGTCAGCAGCACCGCCCCGCCCCACTCGCCGCCCAGCCCCAGCCCTTGCAGGAAGCGCAGGACGAGCAGGAGGAAGGGGGCTGTGACACCGATCGAGTCGAAGGTGGGGACGCAGCCGACGGCGACGGTCGCGCCTCCGGTCAGCAGCAGGGACGCGACGAGGACCGGGCGCCGCCCGTGCCGGTCCCCGATGTGCCCGAAGAGCACCGAGCCCAGGGGCCGGGCCACGAAGCCGACCCCGAACGTCCCGAAGGCCGCGAGGGTGCCCGCCAGCGGCGAGAACGTCGGGAAGAACAGCGGCCCCAGGACGAGGGCCGCCGCCGTCCCGTAGACGAAGAAGTCGTAGAACTCGATGGCCGTCCCGACGAGCGAGGCGGCCGCGAGTCGCGGCATGGAGGGCGGCTCTCCGTTGCGTGCACTGTGCATGCAGCGTGAACTACCCACCGTGACACCTGGTTACGGGGGCGTGCGGAGGCCCGCTCGACGTGCTGTGTTCCGGATGGCGTCAACCGCGGTCAGTAGCTCACGGTGATGCGCCGGGCGGGACCGTCGACCCTGACCGCACCGCCGTAGGGCATGACGACCTGCGGATCGGTGTGCCCGAGGTCCACGTCGAAGACGATCGTGGTGTCCGGGGCGTACACCCGCATCGCGCGCAGCACCGCCTCCCGCTGGCCGGCGGCGTAACGCCCCGCCTCCTCGGGGCTGTTGGGCTTCTCGAAGGACCAGGTCTTGGGGCGGCCCATCAGGAGCGCGGAGAAGCGTCCGAGCAGCCCGCGCTCGCCCATGTTCCGCAGCGTCCGGAAGACCTCCTCGCCGCTCGGCAGTTCCTCCGAGGTCTCCAGGAAGAGCACGCCCCCGTCGAAGACGGACAGGTCGCGCGGCACCTCGCGGTCGGCCATCAGCAGCCAGCCCAGGATCTCCAGACAGCCGCCCCAGGCGCGGCCCTCCACCACCCGGTCGGCGTTCACCCAGGTCCATCCGGCGCCGGGCCGGCTCTCCGGCTCCGCGTCGAAGGTCGCCGGATCCGCCCAGTCGCGCTCGATGTCGTTGAAGCGCTCGGCGGGCCGCAGTTCGTACGGCCCCGAGGCGAACAGCGCGGCGCGCAGCGACTCGGCGGTCACCGGGTTCATGGCGCCGGGCCTGCCCAGCGAGGTCATCACGGTCCCGCCGTGGTAGCCGACGATCCCGGCGTTGTACAGGAAGGCCAGCAGGTTGGTGTTGTCGCTGACCCCGAGGAACGGCTTGGGGTTGGCCCGGATCAACTCCCGGTCCAGCAGCGGCAGGACGGTGATCTGGTCGTCGCCGCCGATGGAGGTGAACACCGCCTTCACATCCGGGTCCGCGAAGGCCGCGTGGACGTCGTCGGCCCGTTCCCGGGGCGTCGAACCCATCCTTCGGGTCGTCGGGTACTCGACCGGTTCGAGCCCGTACTCCTTCCGCAGCCGCTCCAGACCGAGTTCGAAGGGCCGGGGGAACAGTCCGGGCAGACCGGCGCCGGGTGAGACGACGGCGACGCGGTCGCCGGGCGACGGCTTGGGGGGATACATGGGCATGGTCATGACGGGAGGCTAGGGCCTCTCACCAGGGCGTCGCATCGTGATAAACCGGGTCCGAGCAGCGGCCCCGGCGGGCCGCCCACCCGAACGGACCGGAGGAACCGTGCCCCGCAGCCTCGCCAACGCCCCGATCATGATCCTCAACGGGCCCAACCTGAACCTGCTGGGCCAGCGGCAGCCCGAGATCTACGGTTCCGACACGCTCGCCGACGTGGAGGCCCTGTGCGCCAAGGCCGCGGCCGCGCACGGCGGCACGGTCGACCTCCGGCAGTCCAACCACGAGGGCGAGCTGGTCGACTGGATCCACGAGGCACGGCTGAACCACTGCGGAATCGTCATCAACCCCGGCGCCTACTCGCACACCTCCGTGGCCATCCTGGACGCCCTCAACACCTGTGACGGCCTGCCCGTGCTGGAGGTGCACATCTCCAACATCCACCAGCGGGAGACGTTCCGGCACCACTCGTACGTCTCGCTGCGCGCCGACGGCGTCATCGCCGGCTGCGGGGTGCAGGGCTACGTGTTCGGCGTGGAACGGGTGGCCGCGCTGGTGGGCGCGGGCACGGCCGACGCCTGACCGACCCGCGCGTCCGACGCCTGGACCACGCGTCCGACCCCTGGACCACGCGTCCGACGCCTGACGACCTGGCGTCCGTCGAGGACGCCGGCGGCCACCGCCTCACAGGCGGCCCGATTCCACGATCAACCGCCTCACAGACGGCCCGACTCCACGATCCGTCGCAGGAAGCGCCGGGTGCGCTCCTGCCGCGGGTCGCCGAAGATCTCCTCGGCGGTCCCGCGCTCCAGCACCACCCCGCCGTCCAGGAAACAGACCTGGTCGGCGACATCGCGGGCGAAGCCCATCTCGTGCGTGGCGAGGACCATGGTCATGCCCTCGTCCTTCAGGTCCCGGACGACGGTGAGCACCTCGCCCACGAGCTCCGGGTCGAGGGCGGCGGTGATCTCGTCGAGGAGCAGCAGCCGGGGCCGTACGGCCAACGCGCGGACGATCGCCACGCGTTGCTGCTGCCCGCCGCTCAGCCGGTCCGGGTACTCGCCCGCCCTGGCGCCGAGCCCCAGCCGGTCGAGCAGCTCACGGGCCCGCTCCTCCGCCTCCGCCCGGCCCACGCCGTGCACCCGGCGCGGGGCGAGGGTGATGTTCTCCAGGACGGTCATGTGCGGGAACAGGTTGTACGACTGGAAGACCACCCCGATACGGCGCCGTACCGCGTCCTGGTCCACCCGTGGGTCGGTGATCTCCTCGCCGTCCAGCCAGATCGCCCCGTCGTCGATCTCCTCCAGCAGGTTGGCGCAGCGCAGCAGCGTCGACTTGCCGGACCCGGAGGCGCCGATCAGCGCCGTCACGGTGTGCGGGGCGACCTCCAGGTCGACGTCCCGCAGGACGGGCGCACCGCCGAAGGTCTTGCGGACGGACTCCATCCGCAGCACGGGGGCGTCGGACACCTCGGACACCTGGGACGTCTTCGGGGCGCCGCTCATATCGTGCCTCCCTGGGCCCGCCGCCGGTCCATCCGGGCCGTGACCCAGTCGGTGAGGCGGGTCATCGGGATGGTCAGGGCGACGAAGACCAGTCCCGCGACGATGTACGGCGTGTAGTTGAGGCTGCGGCCCACGATGATGTCGGCGGCGCGCACCGCGTCGATCGCGCCGCCGATCGAGACCAGACCGGTGTCCTTCTGGAGCGACACCAGGTCGTTGAGGAGCGGCGGCACCTGACGGCGCACCGCCTGGGGCAGGACGACGTGCCGCAGCGCCTGTCGGTTGGTGAGGCCCAGCGAGCGCGCCGCCGCGCGCTGCGAGGGGTGCACGGACTCGATGCCGGCGCGGAACACCTCGGCGACGTACGCCGAGTACGTCAGCGTCAGCGCGGTGCCGCCGAGCAGGACCGGGTCGACGGTCACGCCCTGGAGGCGGAGCGCCGGGACCCCCAGGACGACGATCATCAGGTTGATGATCAGCGGGAGACCGCGGAAGAAGTCGGTGTACGCGGCGGCCAGCGCCCGCACCGGGAAGAACACCGGGCCGCGCAGGGTCCGCGCGACGGCGATGAGCATGCCGAGGACGAGCACGGCGGCACCGCACACCAGCAACAGCCGCACGTTGAGCCAGAGTCCTTCGAGCACCTCGGGCAGCGCCTCACGCGCGTACTCGGCGCTGAAGAACGTCTCCTCGGTGCGTGGCCAGCCGGGCGCGTTGACGACGACCACATAGAGGACGACGGCCGTGACGAGGGTCGACAGGGCGGCGATGCCCGTGGCGCGCCGGGACCGGGCACGCTTGTACCGCTCCCGGTCGAGCCGTCGCGCGGAGGGGACGTAGCCGTCGTCCCCGCCGGGCATGCCGCCGTCGTCGTCCGCGCCGTCCCGGCCCGGCTCCTCCTCGACGACGGTCACTTGAGCACCGGGGCGTCGACGGCGTCGGAGAGCCACTTCTGCTCGATGCTCGCCAGGGTGCCGTCCTCGCGCAGGGCGTCCACGGCCGCCGTCACGCACGGCGTCAGGGCGCTGCCCTTGTCGAGGACCAGGCCGAACTGCTCGGGGGTGCCGCCCTTGTTCTCGAACTGGCCGACGATCGTCGCGTCCGTCACCTCGGCCGCGGTGATGTAGAAAGCGGTGGGCAGGTCGACGACGATCGCGTCGATCTGACCGTTCTTCAGAGCCGACTTGGCCTGGTCGTTCTTGGCGTAGGCGGCGGGGTCCTGACCGGGCTTCACCACGTCGTCGATGTAGTCGAGGCTGGTCGTGCCGACCTGGGCGCCCAGGTGGAGGCCCTTGAGGTCGGCGATGCTCTTCGCCTTCGCGGCCTCGGAGCCCTTGAGGGCGATGACGGCCTGGCGCACGTCGTAGTACCCGGACGAGAAGTCCACGGCCTTCTTGCGCTCGTCGCTGACGGACACCTGGTTGATGTCGAAGTCGAAGGTCTTCTCACCCGGCGCGTACGCCTTGTTGAAGGGCACGGACTGCCAGACGACGTCCGCCTTGTCGTAGCCGAGCTGCTTCGCCACGGCGTACGCGACCGCCGACTCGAAGCCCTCGCCGTTCCTCGGGTCGTCGTCCTTGAACCAGGGTTCGTACGCGGGGGAGTCGGTGGCGACGGTCAGCTTCCCGGACACCTCGGTGCGCAACTCGCCCTTGGCGCAGGCCGCCCCGGTCGCCGAGGCGGAGGCTTTGCCGGACGGGTCCTCCTCCGGCTGCGGGGCGCACCCGACGGCGACCGTGGCGAACAGGGCGACGGTGGCGGCGGAGACGGCACGACGGGAGGGGCGCGGGGCTCGAAGGGCAGGACGCATGGCGGGAGACTGACAGCGCCACGTCCCGTTTGTCGAGGTCATGTCGGCGATTGTCCGCATAGTGGGAACGCGTGTTGCAATCCTGTGAACCCTCGCGAGGGGACCCGGGACGGCGGGTGCGCGCGGACGGTGGAGAGCGCTTGCGCGGAGTACGTGCGGACGGTGCGCGCGGCACGGGCGGGGCCGCCGGCCGAGGGCGGGGATGGGAGGCCGGCGGCCCATCCGCGCGGGAGCCGTCATCCCGTGCGGACCTGTCCTCCAGTGGACTGCGCCAGGGCGTGCGCCGGGAGCGCGCGCGTGCCACCGGCGTGTGTGTTCGATTCACACGGGGCGCGAGAGAAGGACGGCCTCCCTGGTCCACATGCGCGCCGCAGGGGATTGGTGTAGTTCTCGAAGGGAGAGAAACGCACCACGCTCGGCCCGCCGGCGACGTCCGGACGGCTCGCCCCCGGACTCGTGCACCGTCATGTCCAGCTTCGTACGAGACGGAGGCCGCCGCCATGCAACCAGTCGTCACCGTGGGCCTCGACGGCTCACCAGAGAGCCTCACCGCCGCCCGCTGGGCCGCCGACGAGGCCGAGAAGCGCAAGCTCACCCTCCGGCTGCTGCACGCGTGGCCGATGCTGGTGCCGGAACCCCTCCGCGGGCCCTCCGAAGTCGACCAGAACTACTGGTCGAAGCGTCTGGTCCACACCGCGCAGTCGGAACTGCAGACCCGCCATCCGGGCCTGACGGTCGTGGGCAGCCTGGTCGCCGAGGACGCCCGGGAGGCCCTGCTGCGGGCGGCAGCGGATTCCGAGATGCTCGTGCTCGGGTCCCGGAGGCTGGAGACCTTCTCGAGCTACCTCCTGGGCGACGTCAGCCTCCCGGTCGTGGCACGCGCCGACCGGCCCGTCGTCGTGGTCCGCACGGTCCCGGAGAAGGAGCACCCGGCTCCGGCGACCGCGAACCGCGTGGTCGTGGCGGTGGAACCGCACGGGTCCAGCGACGAGTTGCTCGACTTCGCCTTCCACACCGCCGCCGCGCGCGGCGCTCCCCTGGTAGCCGTCCTCGGCCGCAGCGTGCCGCTCCACGCGCGTACCCCCTGGGGCGTGGACCACGACGCCACCGAGGAGATGACGAGGAACGGCCACAAGGAACTGGGCAAGGCGCTCCGACCCTGGCAGGAGAAGTACCCGGGGGTGGACGTGTCCGACAGTGTCCGTCTCACGAGTCCCGCCAAGGCCGTCGTGCAGGCCACCGCGGACGCCGGGCTGCTGGTCGTCGGCCGGCGCGTGCACCGGCACGCGCACACGGGGCCGCTGCTGAGCCACGTCGCCCACGCCGCCCTCCACCACGGACGCTGCCCCGTGGCTGTCGTCCCCCATACCTGAGTACCAAGCGCGCCGATGCGCCGATCTACCAGCCCCGCTCGCGCCACGCGCCGAGGTGAGGGCGCTCGGCGCCGAGCGTGGTGTCGTTGCCGTGGCCCGGGTAGATCCAGGTCTCGTCCGGGAGTACGAAGACCTTCGCCTCCAGGTCCGACATCAACGACTCGAAGTCCTCGGGACGTGTGGTCCGACCAGGGCCGCCCGGGAAGAGGCAGTCCCCGGTGAACACATGGGGATGCCCGTGCGGGTCGTCGTAGACCAGCGCGATCGAACCCGGCGTGTGGCCGACCAGGTGGCGGGCGGTCAGCTCCACGCGCCCCACCCGGATGGTGTCGCCGTCGTCGACCAGCACATCGGTCGGCACCGGGATGCCCTCGGCGTCGTCGCGCCCCGCGAACGTACGAGCACCCGTGGCCGCCACCACCTCGGCGAGCGCCTGCCAGTGGTCGCCGTGCCGATGCGTGGTGACGACGGACGCGATGCCGTCGTCACCGATCAGCGTGAGCAGGGTGCCGGCGTCGTTCGCGGCGTCGATCAGCAGCTGCTCGTCGGTCGCCCGGCAGCGCAACAGATAGGCGTTGTTCTCCATCGGGCCCACCGCGACCTTGGAGATCATCAGGTCCGGCAGCTCGTGCACATCCGCAGGACCGCCGACCTTCACCGCTCCGCTGTACGTCATGGCCGTCAGTCTAGGTCGCAGAGGGGCGCCCGGCCGCTACAGCGCCGGAAGGGACGGCAGGGTGCCGCCCTCGACGCGCAGGGCGGTGCCGTCGCGTCGTCCGGCGAGCCAGCCGAGGAGGTCGGCCTGGCGGCCGGTGACCATGAGCGTGTGGCTGCCGCTCTCCAGCTGCTCCGAGGTGAGGCCCTTCACGGCTCCGGTGAACAGGAGCCGCCCGTCGTCCTGCTTGATCGTCACCGCGGGGACGGCGGGGTGGTCGCGGAACCGCTCGGTCAGGAAGTTGATCTCGCGCTGCGTGAAGTCCTTCGGTAGATCCTCCAGCTCGTACCCGATGCCGAGGTCCACGTGGTGCAGCTCCACCTCGATCCAGCGCCGGAACGGCACCCGCGACGCCGAGTCCGTGACGCCGTTGCGCAGCTCGACCGTGCGCGACCAGTCGGCCGGGGCGGAGGCGGCCTCCTGGAAGCGGTGCGCGCTCTCCCGCAGGTCCGTGAGCTGGGCCTCCAGCGGCCGGGGCGCGTCCCGCTCGATGTCGGCGTCCCGGGCCTCGCCGGACACGTACATGGGACGCCCCTCCAGGACGTTCACGATCGCGTCCGCGTTGCGGGCGAGGTGGGCGAGGACATGGCCGCGGGTCCAGCCGGGCAGCCGTGACGGCTGGGTCACAGCCGCGTTGTCCATCTTGGCGACCGCGGTGAGGAGCCGCTCGGTCGCTTCCCGTACAGAGTCCAGGTCACGCGCGTGAAACTTCATGACGCCGACCCTAGCTCCGCCACTCCTTCGGGTGAAGGCGGTGAACCCCGGACCGAAATCGAATGCACGTGCTATATGGTCGAGTCCTGCGTCGGGCATGCTGGAAGGCCCGGGATTGTTGTGGAACGGGGAAACAGGACCGGCGCTGTCAGTGGCTCCCCCTAGTCTGAGAAGGACGGGGGCTCCGCTCCTGTCACTTCACTCAAGAAAGGTGCGGACCGGCGTGGCCGACCGTCTCATCGTCCGTGGCGCGCGCGAGCACAACCTGAAGAACGTCTCGCTCGACCTCCCACGCGACTCGCTCATCGTCTTCACGGGCCTGTCGGGGTCGGGCAAGTCCTCGCTGGCCTTCGACACGATCTTCGCGGAGGGCCAGCGCCGGTACGTCGAGTCGCTGTCCTCCTACGCCCGGCAGTTCCTCGGGCAGATGGACAAGCCGGACGTCGACTTCATCGAGGGTCTGTCCCCGGCTGTCTCCATCGACCAGAAGTCGACCTCGCGCAACCCGCGCTCGACGGTCGGCACGATCACCGAGGTCTACGACTACCTCCGGCTGCTCTTCGCGCGCATCGGCAAGCCGCACTGCCCCCAGTGCCGACGCCCGATCTCCCGCCAGTCGCCGCAGGCCATCGTCGACCGCGTGCTGGAGCTGCCCGAGGGCAGCCGCTTCCAGGTGCTGTCCCCGCTGGTGCGGGAGCGCAAGGGCGAGTTCGTCGACCTCTTCGCGGACCTCCAGACCAAGGGCTACAGCCGCGCGCGGGTGGACGGCGAGACCGTCCAGCTCTCCAGCCCGCCCACCCTGAAGAAGCAGGAGAAGCACACCATCGAGGTGGTCGTCGACCGCCTCACGGTGAAGGACTCCGCCAAGCGCCGGCTCACCGACTCCGTGGAGACCGCCCTCGGCCTGTCCGGCGGCATGGTCGTGCTCGACTTCGTCGACCTCCCCGAGGACGACCCCGAGCGCGAGCGGATGTTCTCGGAGCACCTCTACTGCCCGTACGACGACCTGTCCTTCGAGGAGCTGGAGCCCCGCTCCTTCTCCTTCAACTCGCCCTTCGGCGCCTGCCCCGACTGCACCGGCATCGGCACGCGCATGGAGGTCGACCCGGAGCTGATCGTCCCGGACGAGGACAAGTCGCTCGACGAGGGCGCCATCCACCCCTGGTCGCACGGCCACACCAAGGACTACTTCGGCCGCCTCATCGGCGCCCTCGCCGACGCGCTGGGCTTCCGGACCGACATCCCCTTCGCCGGCCTCCCGCAGCGCGCGAAGAAGGCCCTGCTGTACGGCCACAAGACGCAGATCGAGGTCCGCTACCGCAACCGCTACGGCCGCGAGCGGGTGTACACCACGGCCTTCGAGGGCGCCGTCCCCTTCGTGAAGCGGCGGCACAGCGAGGCCGAGAGCGACGCCAGCCGGGAGCGCTTCGAGGGCTATATGCGCGAGGTGCCCTGCCCCACCTGTGAGGGCACCCGGCTGAAGCCGATCGTCCTCGCGGTCACGATCATGGAGAAGTCGATCGCCGAGGTCTCCGCGATGTCCATCAGCGACTGCGCGGACTTCCTGGGCGAGCTGAAGCTCACCGCCCGCGACAAGAAGATCGCCGAGCGCGTCCTGAAGGAGGTCAACGAACGGCTGCGGTTCCTGGTCGACGTCGGCCTGGACTACCTCTCGCTGAACCGCGCGGCCGGCACCCTCTCCGGCGGTGAGGCCCAGCGCATCCGCCTCGCCACCCAGATCGGCTCCGGACTCGTCGGCGTGCTCTACGTCCTCGACGAGCCCTCCATCGGTCTGCACCAGCGGGACAACCACCGGCTCATCGAGACCCTCGTCCGGCTTCGCGACATGGGCAACACGCTCATCGTCGTCGAGCACGACGAGGACACCATCAAGACCGCCGACTGGATCGTCGACATCGGCCCCGGCGCCGGTGAGCACGGCGGCAAGGTCGTGCACAGCGGCTCCCTGAAGGAGCTGCTGGCCAACACCGAGTCGCAGACCGGGCAGTACCTCTCGGGCAGGAAGGCCATCCCGCTGCCCGACATCCGCCGCCCGCTCGACCCGACCCGCCGGCTCACCGTGCACGGCGCCCGGGAGAACAACCTCCAGGACATCGACGTGTCCTTCCCGCTCGGCGTCTTCACGGCCGTCACGGGCGTCTCGGGCTCCGGCAAGTCCACGCTGGTCAACGACATCCTGTACACCCACCTCGCCCGCGAGCTGAACGGCGCGAGGAACGTACCGGGACGGCACACGCGCGTGGACGGCGACGACCTCGTCGACAAGGTCGTCCACGTCGACCAGTCGCCCATCGGCCGCACTCCCCGCTCCAACCCGGCGACCTACACCGGCGTCTTCGACCACATCCGCAAGCTGTTCGCCGAGACCACCGAGGCGAAGGTCCGCGGCTATCTGCCCGGCCGCTTCTCCTTCAACGTCAAGGGCGGCCGCTGCGAGAACTGCGCGGGCGACGGCACCATCAAGATCGAGATGAACTTCCTCCCGGACGTCTACGTCCCGTGCGAGGTCTGCCACGGCGCCCGGTACAACCGGGAGACCCTGGAGGTCCACTACAAGGGCAAGTCCATCGCCGAGGTGCTGAACATGCCGATCGAGGAGGCGACGGACTTCTTCGAGGCCGTCCCCGCGATCGCCCGCCACCTCAACACCCTGAAGGACGTCGGCCTCGGCTACGTCCGCCTCGGCCAGGCGGCGACCACCCTGTCCGGCGGTGAGGCGCAGCGCGTGAAGCTCGCCAGCGAGCTGCAGAAGCGCTCCACCGGCCGCACGGTCTACGTCCTGGACGAGCCGACCACCGGTCTCCACTTCGAGGACATCAGCAAGCTCCTCAAGGTGCTGTCCGGCCTGGTCGACAAGGGCAACACGGTCATCGTCATCGAGCACAACCTCGACGTCATCAAGACCGCCGACTGGATCGTCGACATGGGTCCCGAGGGCGGCGCAGGCGGTGGTCTGGTCGTCGCCGAGGGCACGCCCGAGCAGATCGCCGGGGTCCCGGCCAGCCACACCGGCAAGTTCCTGCGCGAGATCCTCGGCGCCGACCGGATCAGCGACGCCACACCGGTGAAGGCGCCGCGCGGTGCCACGGCCAAGAAGGCGGTCGCCGCCGGGTCGACGGCCAAGAAGACCGCCACCGCCCGCACCACGAGGGCCACCGGCTCCACGGCGGCCAAGAAGACGGCCTCGGCCACGAAGAAGGCGGCTCCCGCGAAGAAGACCACGCGGGCCCGCAAGGCCTGAGCCACCGGGGGCCGGGAAGGTCTGACCCGGCCCGACACCGGACGAACGGCGTGTGCCCCGCGGGGAACCTCCCCGCGGGGCACCGCTCGTTCCACCCCTTCCGGGGCGGATCAGTCCCCGTCCACCTCGGACGCGTACGGCGGTTCCGCGCCCGCTCGGGAACAGGTGACCGCGGCCGCGCGGGCGGCGAAGCGGAGCAGTCCGCCCCAGTCCTCGGCGGGCAGGGCCGCGAGCGAGGCCGCGGACAGGGCGTCCCGCGCGGACAGACCGTGCAGAAGGGCCGCGTTCACCGTGTCACCGGCGCCGATGGTGTCGACGACATCGACCTTCTCGCCCGGCACACGGTGCTCGGCCCCGTCGCGGGTGTAGGCGATCAGCCCCTCCCCGCCCCGGGTCACCACGACGGCCGACGGGCCGGAGGCCAGCCACTGCTCAGGGGTGCCGCCCAGCCACTCGGCGTCCTCCTCGGACAGCTTCAGCAGTGACACCGAGGGCAGCCAGCTCTTGAAGCGGGCGCGATGGGCGGCCGGGTCGGCGATCAGGCCGGGCCGGACGTTGGGGTCGAGGGCGGTGAACACCCCGCGCGCGGCCGCGCCGTGCAGCAGTTCCTCGTACGCGCTCGCCCCCGGCTCCAGGACCAGTGAGCAGGTCCCGAAGGAGACGGCGCGGGTACCCGCGGGGAGCTGCTCGGGGGCCTCGAACAGGCGGTCGGCGCTGCCCTCCACGTAGAAGGAGTAGCGGGCGGAGCCGTCCTCGCCGATCGAGGCCAGCGCCAGCGTCGTCGGCTCCGGGCCGCGCTGCACCGACGTCACGTCCACACCGGCCTCGCGCAACCCCGACAGCAGGGCCTCGCCGTAGACGTCGTACGACACACGGGAGCAGAACGCCGTGGGGGAGCCGAGACGACCGAGCGCGACCGCCGTGTTGTACGGCCCGCCGCCGCGCGCCGGCCGCAGATCCGCGAGCGGACCCGAACCCCTGGGGACCAGGTCGATCAGGGCTTCACCGGCGACGACGATCACGAAGGGGTCCTTTCTGGGAAGTCTCCGCCGGAAGGTACCTCAGAGGTTTTCGCCCCGCGACGGGCGACCCCGACCGAGGCCCGAGGGAAGGAACCCCGGCCCCGTGCCCCTCACTCCCACTCCCAGCCGATCCCGAGGACGCCCGTGCGCACCCGGGGCTCCACCAGGTGCACCGAACGGTGCAGTCCGCTCAGGGGGAGGGCCTGCCGCCCTCCGCGCGGGGAGGCCGGCGAGTGCCGGCTGAACCGGTGGCAGCGCACCGGCAGCGCCCGCTCGTCGAAGCGCACCTGGAGGGCGTACAGCCCACCCCCCGACCGGAAACCGCGGACGTACTCGGTGCACACCCCGGCCGTCCCGTCGTCGACGCCGTAGCGGAACAGGAACGTGTCGCCGCTGCGCAGCCGGGTGCCGAAGAGGAACTCGGCGACCAGGACCCCCGTGTCGTCGTCCCAGCGCACCCGGCCCCGGCGGCAGTTCTCCAGGGCGCGGACCGCCATCCGCTCCGGGACACAGCCCGGGTCGCCGTGGTGGACGGCCACATAGCGGTCCACACCGTCCCGGTGCGCCCGCACGATGTGCTGCGACTCGCGGCCCAGCAGCTCCCGGTGCGCGCCGACGCGCACCCGCTCGTGATGGCCGATGATGTGCACCCCGCCGTCGAGCGGCGACCCCAGCTCGCCGAGGAGCCGCTCCAGGACACCTGAGCCCTCAACGAGGGAGCGGTAGGAACGGCCGGCGCCGCGGCCCGGCCCGGAGGGCTCCTCGGACCGGGCCAGCAGACGGATCAGCGACTCGTCCGGCAGCTGCAGGATCTCCTCCAGGGCCCGCACCGCCCGCAGCGACTCGGGGCGCTGCGGGCGCCGGGCGCCCTGCTGCCAGTAACTCAGGCTGGTCACCCCGACCTTGACCCCGTGGCGCGACAGATGGTGCTGCACCCGCTGCAACGGCAGTCCCCGCGCGGCGATCGCGGCGCGCAGCGCCACATGGAAGGGACCACCCCGCAGGGCCGACTCCAACTCCGCGGCGGCGACGTTCGCTATCGCCGCGACATCGGCGTGCTCTGAGGCGTGCCGCATGGAGGAGCCTTTCTGTGAGGTGCGCGTCGGCTGGTCGGACCACGCGTGGGCCGGTCGGGGCGCCCCGCGGACGCGCGCGCTCTCGGCGACCGTCCGTCTTCACATCCGTACGACGGCGTTCCCCGCCCCGAGTTCCCCCGCATTGAAGCGTGTTGACAAAGTCCCGACAACACCCGGGACGGGACATGGCCGGACACCGACGGCAAGATCCTCAGTGCTCCGGGGAGGCCGGACCGGGCCCCAGCAGGTCGCGCAGCGCCTGTCCCGAGAGCCTCGACTTGTGAAGGAATCCGCGCGCCGGAGCGGCCGCGACCAATTCCCGGACGTCCTCCAGGGGATGCGCGGACGTCAGGACGATCACGGCCGACGGTGACGCCCGCGCGAGCGCCGGCGCGAGGTCCAGTCCGCTCTCGCCGGCGAGGTCGAGGTCCAGCAGGACGACGTCCGGCGCCAGTTCCGCGGTCCGCGCCAGAGCCGCCGCGCCGGTGGACGCCACGCCGACGACCCGGATCCCGTCGTGTTCGAGGAGGGCCCGGGCGGCCTCCAGGAATCGGGCACTGTCGTCGACGATGAGACAGCGCGTGGACATGCTGACAGCCTCCCCCGGCCGGTGACGGAACCACATCCCGGTCAGCCGGAAAGTGTCCTCCCGGCGCGTGCCCCGTTACGTGGAATGTGCTCATGTCCCTTGCCGATTCGATCCGTTCCCACTCACCGAGGGAATCGAACAAGCCACGGGGAGTAGCATGTCGCTGCCCTGGGGCCGAGTGGCCCGGTCGAATGGGAGTAATACGCGATGAACGCGTCGCACCACGGCGTCGGGAGACGCCAGATCCGTCGTGCCCTGGTGGCGGGAATGTCGGCGGTGGCACTGTTACTGGCCGGATGCAGCGCCGGTGACGAAGAGGACCGGCAGGGGGCGGACGGCAAGGCGGCGGGCGACACGACCTGCGACGGCAGGATCGACGGCACCGCCCACATCACCCTGTGGTTCCACGCCGGGCAGAGCGGTGAGCAGAGCACCCTGCGCAGCCAGGTCAAGGAGTTCAACAAGGCCCAGCGGCAGGTGCGGGTCGAACTGGTGACCCTGCCCGAGCAGCGCCCGTACACCGAACTCGTCCTGTCCGCGGCGGCCAGCGGAGACCTCCCGGACCTCCTCGACTTCGACGGCCCGAACCTCTACAGCTACGCCTGGTCCGGCAAGCTGAAGCCGATCGACTCCTGTGTGCCCGCCGGGGTCCGCGAGGACCTGCTGCCCTCGGTCCGGCAGCAGGGCACGTACGACGGCCGGTTGTGGGGGGTCGGAACCTTCGACTCCGGGCTCGGTCTGTACGTCCGGCCCTCGGTCCTGCGCAAGGCCGGCATCCGGATCCCGAAGGGCGCCGGGGACGCCTGGACCGCCGACGAGCTGACGGGGGTCCTGCGCAAGCTGCGGGCCGAGGGGTACGAGGCGCCCCTCGACCTCAACTTCGTCGACTCCTCGAGCCCCGACGAGTGGAACACGTACGCCTTCGCGCCGGCCGTGTGGTCGGCCGGCGGCGACCTCATCGACCCCCAGGGGTTCCGCACGGCCAACGGCTTCCTCAACGGCCCCCAGGCGGTGAAGGCGCTCAGCACCCTGCAGAGCTGGGTGAAGGAGGGATACGTCGACCGGGACAGGAACAAGAACGCGTTCGTGAAGGGACGCACCCCGCTCTCCTGGATGGGGCACTGGAAGTACGGCGAGTTCAGCGCGGCGCACCCCGGGGACGTGGCGATCGTGCCGCTGCCCGACTTCGGCGCCGGCACCGCGACCGGGATGGGCTCCTGGCAGTGGGGCATCCCCTCCGGCGGCGCGGACGGCGACGCGGTGTGGCGGTTCCTGGAGTATCTGCTGCGGCCGGAGCAGGTGTTGAGGATGAGCGAGGCCAACGGGGCGATCCCGGGGACGGAACGGGCGGTCGGCCTCTCCACGAAGTTCGACGAGAACGGTCCGGAGCGGCTGTTCATCGAGCAGCTGCGCGGCGGTGTCGCCCGGCCCCGGCCGCAGACCCCCGCGTACCCGGCGATCACCAAGGCGTTCTCCCGCGCGGTCGCCGACAGCGTCTTCGCGGGGGCCCCGGTCGAGAAGACGCTGGACGCGGCGGTCGAGGACATCGACAAGGACCTGGCCGCGCACGACGGTTACCCGCGGAGCGAGCCGTGACCGCCGGGGCGCCGAGGGTGTCTGGACCGTCGCCCGGATCAGCGGGATGCTGAGGACACCGCGCGCCCCCTCCTGAGGGCCGGGCGGTGGCGGACGGCGACCTGATCGAACGTTTCCCCGGCGAGCGGCCGACGGGGGCGCGCCTGGTCGCGGCGGCCCGAAGCACGGACGACGCCGCCGAGCCGGCAAAGGCGGACCACATGCACGCGACCGACGACTTTGCGCCGGCCCACCCGGACAGCGCCCCCACCCCCCACCACCCGTGAGCCCCACCATGCGTCGCACCCCCTCCCCGAACCGGTCCCCCGACACCCCCGAGCCGACCTCGTCGTCCACGGACCGTGCGCCGGACGCACCCAGCGCGTCCCTGGCGGCGCGGGTACCGCCCGTGCGCCCCACCTCGCCGGCGGACCGTTCCCCGGCGGACCATCCCCCGGCAGCCCGTGCCTCCGTCGGGCCCGCCTCGGTAGGGCCTGCCCCGGTAGGGCGTCCCGAGGGGCGGGTGCCCAGTCCGCGTCGGCCCGCCCGCTCGGCCGACTCCGCGTCCCGCCCGGCGCCGGAGGGCTCCGGTGGTCGGGACGGGACGGCGGTGTCCCGGCACGCCCGGGCGGGCCGGCGGTGGGGCCGGGGTGTGCCGGGGGTGCCGTTCCTCGCCCGGCTGCGGGTCGGCGCCAAGCTGATGCTGCTCGTGCTGCTGCCGGTGACCGTGCTGCTGGTGTTCACCGTGTTCGCCGCCATGTCGCACTGGGAGAAGGGGCGGACGCTGCGCGACTTCGACACGGCGATCACGGTGTCGTTCGCGACCGGCGACGTCTCCGACGCCGTCGCGCGGGAGCGGATGACCGCCGTGCGGGCCCGGCTGCACGGCGAACCGGGCGCCGCCCGCGAGCGTGCCGACGCCCAGCGGGCAACCGACGCCGCGCTGCGCCGGGCCGCCCGGCACGCCACCGCCCGGCCGGTGCCCGACGTCGCCGGTGTCCTCGACGCCGTACACCGGCAACTGCACGCGGTGCGCGTGGAGACGGGCACGGACTCCCTGGACGCGCAGACCGTCGCCCAGCGGTACGACGCCATCGAGGACGTGCTGCTCGACACCGTCGCCACACTGGAGTCCGGCCGACCCACGCGCGCCGCGGGCCGCGCCGCAGACGCCCACGTGGCGCTGCGGAAGGCCATCGCCGCCGCCGAACGGGAACGGGCCGAGCTCGCCATCCTGTTCGGCGTCCCCGCCGGCCAACGCCCCACAACCGCCGGGCGCTGGACCGAACTGGAGAAGGCCCAGCTCCGCACCTTCGAGCAGAACACCTCCGCGGAACTCTGGGCCCAACTGCACAGCACCATGTTCCAGGCGCCCGGCCGCGCCGTCCGCAAGGTCCGCGACCTGCTCGACGACTCCGACACCCGGCCCGTCGACTGGCCCACGTACGACGTCTGGCTCGCCGACTCCGGGGAGTACGTCGACGATCTGCGGGACATCCAGGACCGGGCCATGCGGGACCTCGCCCGCACCGCCGACGACGAACTACGGGCCACCCGCACCCGCGCCTACAGCGAACTGGCCCTCTTCCTGGCCGTCCTGTGTGCCGTCACCGTCCTCGCGCTGGCCCTGCGTCGCTCGATCACCCGCCCCCTCGGACAGGTCGCCGCGGGCGCGCGGGCCCTGTCGGAGGGCGACCTGTCGTACGACATCCGCTACGCGGGCCGCGACGAACTCGGGGACGTCGCGGACACGTTCCGGGAGCTGCGGGTGACCACGGAACGGCTGGCCGGCCAGATCCGGGCCATGAACACGGCGATCGACGCCGGCCGCCTCGAACATCGGGCCGACGTCGACGCCTTCGACGGCACCTGGGCCCAGCTGCTGGGCGGCATGAACGACACCATGGCGTCCTTCGCCGCCGCCCACGGCCGCCGCAGGCGCGCCGAGCAGGAACTGGAGGGCATCTTCAACCTCTCCCTGGACCTGCTCTGCATCAGCGGACTCGACGGCTACTTCAAACGCGTCAACCCGGCCTTCGAACGCACCCTCGGGTATCCCGTCGAGACCCTGACCGCCAGGCCGCTCGTCGAGTTCGTCCACGAGGAGGACCGCGACAGCACCCGCGAGGCGATCGCGCTGCTGGCGAGCGGCGCCGACGTCGCCGAGTTCGAGAACCGTTACGTCCGCGCGGACGGCACCGAGTGCTGGCTCCAGTGGAGCGCCCGGCCCGTCCCCGAGGAGGGCCTCATCTACGCCGCCGCCCGCGACGTCACCGACAGCCGCCTCGCCGCCCGGGAACAGGCCGCACTGCGCCGCGTCGCCACCGAGGTGGCCCGCGGGGTGCCTCCGTCCGACGTGTTCGCGAAGGTGGCGGAGGAGGTGGGAGCCCTGCTGAGCACGGCCGCGGCCGTCCTGCGCTACGAGAGCGACGGCGACGTCACCGTCCTCGGCATCGCGCGCGAACACGCCGACGACGGTGGCGGAGCGCCGCGCCTGACCCGGCGTGGGGCGGCGCGCACGGTGATGCGGGAGGTGGCCCGCACACGCGGCGCCGCCCGGTCGGGAACGGCCGCGGGCGCCCCCATCGTCGTCGAGGGCCGGCTGTGGGGTGTCGTCGTCGCGGCCTCGCTGCTCGACCCGCTGCCCGAGGGCACCGAGTGCCGGCTCGCCGACTTCACCGAACTGATCGCCACCGCGATCGCCAACGCGGATAGCCGGGCCCAGCTGGCCGCCTCACGCGCGCGTGTCGTCGCCGCGGGCGACGCCTCCCGGCGCCGTATCGAACGCGACCTGCACGACGGCGTGCAGCAGCGCCTGATCTCCCTCCAGCTGGAGCTGCGGATGGCGCAGACCCTCGTCGAGCGGCGCGGCTCGGAGCTCGGCAGGCAACTCGACCACCTCGGCAAGGGCCTCGACGACACGTTCCAGGACCTGATCCAGGTGGCCCGCGGCATCCACCCGGCCATCCTCTCCCAGGGCGGCCTCGGCCCCGCCCTGCGCTCCCTCGCCCGCCGCTGCGCGATCCCCGTCGAACTCGACCTGCGGCTCTCCACGCCCCGCTTCCCCGAGCCGGTCGAGGTGGCCGCGTACTACGTGACGTCGGAGTGCCTGACCAACGCCGTCAAGCACGCGCGCGCGAGCGTGGTGACCGTCACGGCCGAGGACACCGGCGGCGTCCTGGAGGTGGTCATCCACGACGACGGCGCCGGGGGAGCGGAACCGGGCAGGGGCTCGGGACTCATCGGGCTCATCGACCGGGTGGAGGCGATCGGCGGCCGGCTGACCGTGACCAGCCCGCCGGGCAGCGGGACGACGCTGGCCGTCCGCCTGCCGCTGACACCGCCCCCGGAGGCGGGGGACGCCGTCGTGCCCCGTTCATGACCGCCCGAAGCGCACGCGGCGAGACCCTCAAGGGGGGAGTGCGGGACTCGGTCGGGCGTACGTTCGGGCGGCCGTGCCGGACGGTGAAGACGGCCGTCCGGCCCAGTACGCGGGAGAACGGCCGATCCGTCTCCGCCGAGACAACCGGCCACCCGCGACTGCACTCTTTCGAGCATGACGTGCCGCCCTCACGGTGTCGCCCCGGCTCTCCCCCAACTAGGCTTCCAGCTAGCCGTAAAGACCGCGTTCAGGCAGGCTGCCGTGGAGAAGAGAACAGGTCGGGCAGGGGGAGGCCGAGACCAATGCACGCCGATCAGCATCCGGCGCTGGGACGGGTGGTGCTCGCGGACGACGACGTGCTCCTGCGCGAGGGAGTGGCCAGTCTGTGCGAGCGCGTCGGATACGAGGTGGTGGGCCAGGCCGGCGACGGCAGCGGGCTCATGGACCTCGTCGAGTCGCAGGTGCCGGACATCGCGATCATCGACATCAGGATGCCGCCGACCCAGTCCACCGAGGGCCTGAAGGCGGCCCGGGCCATCCGCGAGCGGTACCCCTCGGTCGGGATCCTCGTCCTGTCGGCGTTCGTCGAGGTCGAGGACGCCCTGGAGCTGCTGGCCGGCGGGCGCAGCATCGGCTACCTGCTCAAGAGCCGGATCACCGCCGTCGACGAGTTCCTGGAGACGCTCGACCGCATCCACCGGGGCGGCTGTGTGGTCGATCCCTCACTCGTGCAGGAGCTGGTCGCCGCGCAGCGCCGCGACGATCCGCTGGCCATGCTCAGCAACCGTGAGCGCGAGGTGCTCGGCCTCATGGCCGAGGGGCGCTCCAACGCGGGCATCGGCAAGCGGCTGTGGGTCACCGAGGGCACCGTCGAGAAGCACGTACGGAGCATCCTGGGCAAGCTGAGGCTGCCGGAGGAACCGGACGACCACCGCCGGGTCCTGGCCGTCCTGACGTTCCTGGAGACGCGCTAGCCGACGGGGCGGGCAGCCGCCCTCCGACGGCTGCCCGGGCGCCCCGCGCTGTCACTCCCCGCCAGTAGGGTGTGGAGCATGGCCGATCCCTCCAGCTACCGCCCCAGTCCGGGACAGATCCCGGACTCACCCGGGGTGTACAAATTCCGTGACGAGCACCGTCGGGTGATCTACGTCGGGAAGGCGAAGAGCCTGCGCCAGCGCCTGGCCAACTACTTCCAGGACCTGGCCGGCCTCCACCCGCGCACCCGCTCCATGGTCACCACGGCCGCCTCGGTGGAGTGGACGGTGGTGTCCACGGAGGTGGAGGCGCTCCAGCTGGAGTACTCCTGGATCAAGGAGTTCGACCCCCGGTTCAACGTCAAGTACCGCGACGACAAGAGCTACCCGTACCTCGCGGTCACGATGAACGAGCAGTACCCCCGCGTGCAGGTGATGCGCGGTCACAAGAAGAAGGGCGTCAAGTACTTCGGCCCGTACGCGCACGCGTGGGCCATCCGCGACACCGTGGACCTGCTGCTGCGCGTCTTCCCCGTCCGCACCTGCTCGGCAGGCGTCTTCAAGAACGCGGCCCGCACCGGCCGTCCCTGTCTGCTCGGCTACATCGGCAAGTGCTCCGCACCCTGCGTCGAGCGCATCACCGCCGAGGAACACCGGGAACTGGCCGAGGAGTTCAGCGACTTCATGGCCGGCCGCACCGGCACCTACCTCCGCCGCCTGGAGCGGCAGATGATGGACGCGGCCGAGGAGATGGAGTACGAGCGGGCCGCCCGGCTGCGCGACGACATCGAGGCCCTGAAGAAGGCCATGGAGAAGAACGCGGTCGTGCTCGCCGACGCGACCGACGCCGACCTGATCGCGGTCGCCGAGGACGAGCTGGAGGCCGCCGTCCAGATCTTCCACGTCCGCGGCGGACGCGTACGCGGCCAGCGCGGCTGGGTCACCGACAAGGTCGAGGCCGTCACCACCGGTGACCTCGTCGAGCACGCCCTGCAGCAGCTCTACGGCGAGGAGACCGGCGACTCCGTGCCCAAGGAGGTCCTCGTCCCGGCGCTGCCCGACCCCGTCGAACCCGTCCAGGAATGGCTCACCGGGCGCCGCGGCTCGAACGTCTCCCTGCGCATCCCGCAGCGGGGCGACAAGAAGGCCCTCATGGAGACCGTGCAGCGCAACGCCCAGCAGTCGCTGGTGCTGCACAAGACCAAGCGCGCCTCCGACCTCACCACCCGCTCCCGGGCCCTGGAGGAGATCGCCGAGGCCCTCGACCTCGACAGCGCCCCGCTCAGGATCGAGTGCTACGACATCTCCCATCTCCAGGGCGACGACGTCGTGGCGTCCATGGTCGTCTTCGAGGACGGGCTGGCCCGCAAGAGCGAGTACCGCCGCTTCCAGATCAAGGGCCGTGTCGGGGACACACAGGTCTGGCACGGCGAGGGCCAGGACGACGTCCGGTCCATGCACGAGGTCATCGCCCGCCGCTTCCGGCGCTACCTCGCCGAGAAGGAGAAGACCGGCGAGTGGGCCGAGGGCGAGGACGCCTTCACGGAGGAGGACGGCCGCCCCAAGCGCTTCGCCTACCCGCCGCAGCTCGTCGTCGTCGACGGCGGACAGCCGCAGGTCGCCGCCGCCCGCCGGGCCCTGGACGAGCTGGGCATCGACGACATCGCCGTGTGTGGCCTCGCCAAGCGCCTGGAGGAGGTCTGGCTGCCCGGCGAGGACGACCCGGTGGTCCTGCCCCGCACCAGCGAGGGCCTGTACCTCCTCCAGCGCGTCCGCGACGAGGCCCACCGCTTCGCCATCACCTACCAGCGCACCAAGCGGGCCAAGCGGTTCCGGGCGAGCCCCCTGGACGACGTGCCCGGCCTCGGCGACACCCGCAAGCAGGCCCTGCTCAAGCACTTCGGCTCACTGAAGAAACTGCGCGCCGCGACGATCGACCAGATCTGCGAGATCCCCGGCATAGGCCGCAAGACGGCCGAGACCATCGCCGCGGCCCTCGCGGAGGCGGCTCCGGCGGCACCCGCCGTGAACACCGCCACCGGAGAGATCATGGAGGACGAGGAGCCCGGCACGACGGACACCTCCGTGGAGCCCGTGGCGGTGTCCACCGCGGGGCCCCCGGACCGGCGACGAGGGCAGGAGACATGACCGAGCACGAACAGCGCCCAGAACCCCACGAGCGCCCCGAGCGTCCAGAAGAACAGCACCAAGAGCACACAGCGGAGCGCGGGCAGGCCCCCAGCGCCGTGGGCGACCACGCCTCCCAGCACCCAGCGCCACAGGAAGACGGAGCACACGTGAGTACGGGCATCGAAACAGCCGGGGTCCCCGAGGCGGCCATCCCCGAGCTGGTCATCATCTCCGGCATGTCCGGCGCCGGCCGGTCCACGGCCGCCAAGTGTCTGGAGGACCTCGGCTGGTTCGTCGTGGACAACCTGCCGCCCGCGCTGATCCCCACCATGGTGGAGCTCGGCGCCCGCTCCCAGGGCAACGTGGCGCGGATCGCCGTCGTCGTCGACGTCCGCGGCCGCCGCTTCTTCGACAACCTCCGCGACTCCCTCGCCGACCTGGAGACGAAGAACGTCACCCGCCGGATCGTCTTCCTGGAGTCCTCCGACGACGCCCTGGTGCGCCGCTTCGAGTCGGTGCGCCGCCCGCACCCCCTCCAGGGCGACGGCCGCATCACCGACGGCATCGCCGCCGAGCGGGAGCTGCTGCGCGAGTTGCGCGGCGACGCCGACCTGGTGATCGACACCTCCAGCCTGAACGTGCACGAGCTGCGCGCCAAGATGGACGCCCAGTTCGCCGGCGAGGAGGAGCCCGAGCTGCGGGCCACCGTCATGTCCTTCGGCTTCAAGTACGGCCTCCCCGTCGACGCCGACCTCGTCGTGGACATGCGCTTCCTGCCCAACCCGCACTGGGTCCCGGAGCTGCGCCCGTACACCGGCCTCAACGAGGAGGTCTCCGCGTACGTCTTCAACCAGCCCGGCGCCAAGGAGTTCCTCGACCGCTACGCCGAGCTGCTCCAGCTGATCGCCGCCGGGTACCGCCGCGAGGGCAAGCGGTACGTGACCATCGCGGTCGGCTGCACCGGTGGCAAGCACCGCTCGGTCGCCACGTCCGAGAAGCTCGCCGCCCGCCTCGCCTCCCAGGGCGTGGAGACCGTCGTCGTCCACCGCGACATGGGCCGCGAATGACCGGACGTGCTGCTCTGCGGCTCAGCAGACTGCGCCGGACCACCCCGGAAGGACGCACGACCGGCCCCGCCGAGACCCGCGGTGGCCGGCCGCGCCGTCGTGGCGCCCAGCCCAAGGTCGTCGCGCTCGGCGGCGGCATGGGCCTGTCCGCCTCGCTCGCCGCCCTGCGCCGCATCACCGGCGACCTCACCGCCGTCGTCACCGTGGCCGACGACGGCGGCTCCAGCGGACGCCTGCGCGACGAGCTGGGCGTGCTCCCGCCCGGCGACCTGCGCAAGGCGCTGGCCGCGCTGTGCGGCGACGACGACTGGGGCCAGACCTGGGCCCGGGTCATCCAGCACCGTTTCACCTCCCAGGGCGACCTGCACGACCACGCCGTCGGCAACCTGCTGATCGTCGCCCTGTGGGAGCAGCTCGGCGACCACGTCCAGGCACTGGACCTGGTCGGCAAGCTGCTCGGCGCGCAGGGCCGCGTGCTGCCCATGTCCGCGGTGCCCCTGGAGCTCCAGGCCCTGGTCAAGGGGCACGACCCGGCGCGCCCCGACGACATCGACACCGTCCGGGGTCAGGCGACCGTCGCGCTCACCCCCGGCGAGGTGCAGTCCGTGCACGTCGTGCCGCACGACCCGCCCGCCGTGCCCGAGGCGGTGGAGGCCGTCCTCGACGCCGACTGGGTGGTGCTCGGCCCCGGCTCCTGGTTCTCGTCGGTCATCCCGCACCTGCTCGTGCCCAAGCTGCTCGACGCCCTCACCGAGACCAAGGCCCGGCTCGTGCTGTCGCTGAACCTCGCCCCGCAGCCGGGAGAAACCGATGGCTTCTCCCCGCAGCGTCATTTGGAGGTTTTGGCACGACACGCCCCTAAACTCGCCCTGGACGTGGTGCTGGCCGACGAGGCCGCCGTGCCCGACCGTGATGTGCTCACCGAGGCCGCGAAGCGGTTCGGCGCCGCGGTCGAGCTGGCGCCGGTGGCCCGGCCCGATGGATCTCCGCGGCACGATCCGGAGCTGCTGGCCGCCGCGTACGACCGTATTTTTCGGATGCATGGAAGGATCGGCCCATGGCGATGACGGCAGCGGTGAAGGACGAGATCTCCCGGCTACCCGTCACCCGGACCTGCTGCAGAAAGGCGGAGGTCTCGGCGATCCTGCGGTTCGCGGGCGGGCTGCACCTGGTGAGCGGCCGCATCGTGATCGAGGCGGAGCTGGACACCGCGATGGCGGCGCGCCGCCTCAAGCGGGACATCCTGGAGATCTTCGGCCACAGCTCCGAGCTGATCGTGATGGCGCCCGGCGGACTGCGCCGGGGCTCGCGCTATGTGGTGCGGGTCGTCGCGGGCGGCGATCAGCTGGCCCGTCAGACGGGACTGGTCGACGGTCGCGGCCGGCCCATCCGCGGGCTGCCCCCGCAGGTGGTCTCGGGGGCCACCTGCGATGCGGAGGCCGCCTGGCGCGGGGCGTTCCTGGCGCACGGCTCGCTCACCGAGCCCGGTCGTTCGTCGTCCCTGGAGGTGACCTGCCCGGGCCCGGAGGCCGCCCTCGCGCTGGTCGGCGCGGCCCGCCGGCTGTCGATCGCCGCGAAGGCCCGTGAGGTGCGCAGCGTCGACCGGGTCGTCGTCCGGGACGGAGACGCGATCGGCGCGCTGCTGACCCGGCTCGGCGCCCACGAGTCCGTGCTGGCCTGGGAGGAGCGGCGGATGCGCCGCGAGGTGCGGGCCACGGCCAACCGGCTCGCCAACTTCGATGACGCCAACCTGCGCCGCTCGGCCCGTGCCGCCGTCGCCGCGGGTGCCCGGGTGGGCCGCGCCCTGGAGATCCTCGGCGACGACGTGCCCGAGCACCTCGCCGCCGCCGGACGGCTGCGCATGGAGCACAAGCAGGCCTCGCTGGAGGAGCTGGGCGCGCTCGCCGACCCGCCGCTCACCAAGGACGCCGTCGCGGGTCGTATCCGCCGGCTGCTGGCCATGGCGGACAAGCGCGCACAGGACCTGGGCATCCCGGGGACCGAGTCGAGCCTCACCGAGGAGATGGCCGAAAACCTCGCAGGGTGACCCTCCGTCACCCGAACGCCGTATCGACGAACTCGCCGGTGCCGACCCCATGTTGGGCTGTCGGCGCCGGCTTTTCGGTGATGGGGTGAATTCCTTGTGTGGCCCGTGCGGCACCCTTGACGTGACCCCGATCTGACATGAGCCTGGCGTCTGTTCGCCACTGTGGCGAACCCACGCAAGGGGGGCTCATGAGACGAAGAGCGAGATCGATCCTCGCTGCCGGCGTGCTCCTGCTGGGTGGCGGCGCGGGGCTCGCGCCGTTCGCCCAGGCGGCCGAGAACGACGGTTCCGGCGATGCGGAAGAGGTCAAGGTCTTCCGTGCCGAGGTCACGAAGAAGCAGATACCCCTGCTTCTGGCGGCCGGGCAGGACGGTCACGAACTCAGCGAGCAGGCACCGGAGAAGGGCACCGCGTCGGTCGAGGTCTACCTCACCGACAAGCAGGCGAAGGCCCTGGAGGAGCAGGGCGTCGACCTCACGGAGCACAGGCTCACCCGCAAGGCGGAGGCCCGGGTGGACGCCGCGGGCGACGGGGTCTACCGCCCGTACAGCGGCGCCGGCAACATCAAGGAGGAGATCCTCCGGACCGGTCAGGAGCACCCGTCCCTGACCAAGGTGGTCTCCATCGGCAAGTCCCTCCAGGGGCAGGACATCCTCGCGCTCAAGCTGACCAAGAACGCGAGGAAGACCAAGGACGGCGCCAAGCCCTCCGTCCTCTACATGTCCAACCAGCACGCCCGTGAGTGGATCACCCCGGAGATGACCCGGCGGCTGATGCACCACTACCTGGACAACTACAAGACGGACAAGCGGATCAAGAAGATCGTCGACACCACCGAGTTGTGGTTCCTGATCTCCGCAAACCCGGACGGCTACGACTTCACCCACAAGGCCGACGGCAACCGCCAGTGGCGCAAGAACCTGCGCGACATCAACGGCGACAAGGCCATCACCGTCGGCGACGGCGTCGACCTCAACCGCAACTTCGCCTACAAGTGGGGCTACGACAACGAGGGTTCGTCCCCGTTCCCCACCAGCGAGACCTACCGCGGCGCGAGCCCCGGCTCCGAGCCCGAGACCAAGGCCCTGGACGCCTTCGAGAAGCGCATCGGCTTCGAGTACGGCATCAACTACCACTCCGCCGCCGAACTGATCCTCTACGGCGTCGGCTGGCAGGTGGCCACCCCCACCCCGGACGACGTGCTCTACAAGGCGCTGGCCGGTACCCCGGAGAACCCCGCCGTCCCCGGGTACCACCCCCAGCTCTCCTCGGAGCTGTACACCACCAACGGCGAGGCGGACGGCCACGCGGCCAACGTCAACGGCACGGCGATGTTCACCCCCGAGATGTCGACGTGCCAGACCGCCTCGAACATCGACCCGGCCGACGCCTGGAAGCCGGAGGACTGCGCCTCCGTCTTCACGTTCCCGGACGACGAGAAGCTGATCAAGCAGGAGTTCGAGAAGAACATCCCGTTCGCGCTCTCCGTCGCCGAGTCCGCGGCCAAGCCCGACCAGCCGAAGTCCTCGGTCGGCCTCGACGCCCCCGACTTCACCCCGGCGTCCTTCACCACGTCGTACTCGCGCGGCGCCGACCAGGAGATCTCCGTCGTCGTCCGCAGGTCCGTGCGCGACAAGGAGCTGAAGTACCGGATCAACGGCCGCGGCCGGACCTACGACCAGACGCTCAGGCCCTGGAAGGGCGGCGAGACGTTCGGCGGTGAGGACAACCTCTGGTTCGACGAGTACCGGGCGAAGGTCCAGGACGGCGAACCCGGCGACAAGGTCGAGGTCTGGTTCACCGGCGAGACCAAGAACGGCAAGGCCACCCGCAGCAAGCGCTTCACCTACACGATCGCCGAGCGGCCCAAGGCCGACACCCTCGTCGTCGCCGAGGAGGGTGCGACCGCGACCCAGACCCAGACGTATGTCGACGCGCTGAAGGCCAACGGCAAGAAGGCGCTCGTCTGGGACGTCGCCACCCAGGGTGCTCCCGACGCGCTGGGCGTACTGAAGCACTTCAAGCAGGTCGTCCACTACACGGGCGCCGTGCGCCCCGGTGTCGCCACCCAGCTCGCCCTGCGCGCCTACCTCAACGAGGGCGGCAAGCTGATCGAGGCGGGCGAGAGCGCCGGCGGCTCCGTCGACCTCGGCGGCGGCACCCTGTCCAACGACTTCAGCCAGTACTACCTGGGCGCCTACAGCCGCACCTCCCTGCCCGACGCCAAATCCTTCGCGGGCAGCGGCAAGCTGGCGGGCTTCACGGGAACGCTCGGCGACGCGCCCGGCAACCCGCTCAACACGGCCGGGTCGTTCGGCCTCACCTCCGACGCCCTGCCGACGGACGCCTTCCCGCAGTTCGCGAGCGCCGGGGCGGGCCAGTACCCCGGCACCGTCAACCCCTACGGCCCGTACGAGGGCGCGTCGATGGCGGCGGTCACGCACTCCGACTACGCCTGGAACCGGCTCACCCGCACCATCGACCTCACCTCGGTGACCGCGGCCGACAAGCCCACGCTGCGCACCCGGATCCTGTGGAACACCGAGGAGGGCTACGACCACGCGGTCCTGGAGGCGCACACCGCCGGGGCCGACGACTGGACGACGCTGCCCGAGGCGGGCGGCGCCACCTCCACCGCCGTGCCCGTCGAGTGCGAGGCCGGGTACTTCATCCAGGCCCACCCGGCGCTGAAGCGGTACCTGACCCTGGGCTCCGGCGGCTGCACGCCGACCGGCACCAGCGGTGCCTGGAACAGCTTCACCGGGGCCTCCGACGGCTGGAAGCAGGTCGAGTTCGATCTCTCCGCCTACGCCGGCAAGTCGGTCGAGGTGTCGTTCAGCTACATCACCGACCCCGGTTCCGGCGGCCGTGGCGTGCTGCTCGACAACACCACGGTGGTCACCGGCGGCACCGCCGGCGCGACCGAGGGCTTCGAGACGTCGCTCGGCGCGTGGAAGACCCCCGGCCCGCCCGCGGGCAGCCCGGCGGTCGTCCGGGACTGGGGCCTGTCCGGCGAACTGTTCAAGACGTTCGGCGCGGTCACCACGAACGACACCGTGCTGCTGGGCTTCGGCCTGGAGCAGGTGCCCGCGGCGGCCGACCGCACGGCGCTGCTCGGCAAGGCGCTGGCGGCGCTCAGGAAGTGAGCGCCGACTGCGCCGAAGGGCTGATGGCAGGCCCTGGAGAGGCCACCCCGAACGTCTGAAATCAGATGATCGGGGGGCCGCTCAAAAGGTAATCAGCTTGCAAAACCCGGGCGGTCCCTACCCCTACTGGCGGGTACGGACCGCACCGGCATGTATAGGGCATCTCGATGTCACTCGACGGGCCCCGGGGAGGTAGGGTCGTAGGCGGTCGGGGACATCCCATACAGCTCGCCGGCACTGAGCCGGCGTACCAACGAGGAGATCGGTTCGTGACGATCCGCGTAGGCATCAACGGCTTTGGCCGCATCGGTCGTAACTACTTCCGCGCGCTGCTGGAGCAGGGTGCAGACATCGAGATCGTGGCTGTCAACGACCTGGGTGACACCGCGACCACCGCTCACCTGCTGAAGTACGACACCATCCTGGGCCGTCTCAAGGCCGAGGTGTCGCACACCGCCGACACGATCACCGTGGACGGCCACACCATCAAGGTCCTCTCCGAGCGCAACCCCGCCGACATCCCGTGGGGCGAGCTGGGCGTCGACATCGTCATCGAGTCCACCGGCATCTTCACGAAGAAGGCCGACGCCGAGAAGCACCTCGCCGGCGGCGCCAAGAAGGTCCTCATCTCGGCTCCGGCCAAGGACGAGGACATCACCGTGGTGATGGGCGTCAACCAGGACAAGTACGACCCGGCGAACCACCACGTCATCTCCAACGCCTCCTGCACCACCAACTGTGTGGCGCCGATGGCCAAGGTCCTCGACGAGAACTTCGGCATCGTCAAGGGCCTGATGACGACGGTCCACGCGTACACCAACGACCAGCGCATCCTGGACTTCCCGCACTCGGACCTGCGTCGCGCCCGCGCCGCCGCCGAGAACATCATCCCGACCACCACCGGTGCCGCGAAGGCCACCGCGCTGGTCCTGCCGCAGCTCAAGGGCAAGCTCGACGGCATCGCGATGCGTGTCCCGGTCCCGACCGGATCGGCCACCGACCTGGTCGTGCAGCTGCAGCGCGAGGTCACCAAGGACGAGGTCAACGCCGCCTTCAAGAAGGCCTCCGAGGACGGCGACCTCAAGGGCATCCTGTTCTACACCGAGGACCAGATCGTGTCCTCGGACATCGTCAGCGACCCGGCCTCCTGCACCTTCGACGCCTCCCTGACCATGGTCCAGGAAGGCACGTCGGTGAAGATCCTCGGCTGGTACGACAACGAGTGGGGCTACTCCAACCGCCTCGTCGACCTGACGGTCTTCGTCGGCAACCAGCTCTGATCGACGGAAACAGGCACATGAGGTGACGGCAGGGCTCGGGCGGCGCAGTGACGCGCCGCCCGGGCCCTGACTCACGTGCGAAACGGCCCTCTTACGATCACGAGCACCACAAGTCCTCTCCGGGAGTCCCCTCAATGAAGACGATCGACGAACTCCTCGCTGACTCAGTCGCCGGAAAGCGGGTCTTCGTCCGCGCCGACCTGAACGTGCCGCTGTCCGGCACCACGATCACCGACGACGGCCGTATCCGCGCCGTCCTGCCCACCGTGAAGGCCCTCGCCGACGCGGGCGCCCGCGTGGTCGTCGCCTCGCACCTGGGCCGCCCCAAGGGCGCCCCGGACCCGGTCTTCTCGCTCGCCCCGGCCGCCGCCCGCCTCGGTGAACTCCTCGGCGCCGACGTGGCGTTCGCGACGGACACGGTCGGCGAGTCCGCCGAGGCCACCGTCACGGGCCTCGCCGACGGCCAGGTCGCCGTGCTGGAGAACCTGCGCTTCAACGCCGGCGAGACGTCGAAGGACGACGCCGAGCGCGCCGCCTTCGCGGACCGGCTCGCCGGCCTCGCCGACGTCTACGTGGGCGACGGCTTCGGCGCGGTGCACCGGAGGCACGCCTCCGTCTTCGACCTCCCGGCCCGGCTGCCGCACTACGCCGGCCACCTCATCGCCACCGAGGTCGGCGTCCTCAAGAAGCTCACCGAGGACGTCAAGCGCCCCTACGTGGTCGCGCTCGGCGGCGCCAAGGTCTCCGACAAGCTCGCCGTCATCGACCAGCTGCTCGGCAAGGCCGACCGCATCCTCATCGGCGGCGGCATGGCGTACACCTTCCTCAAGGCCAAGGGGTACGAGATCGGCAGCTCCCTCCTCCAGGAGGACCAGCTCCCGGCCGTCGTGGAGTACCTGGAGCGCGCCGAGAAGACCGGTGTCGAGCTGGTCCTGCCCGTCGACGCCCTCGTCTCGTCCGCGTTCCCGGACCTGAAGGCCAAGGCCCCGGCCGACCCCACCTCCGTCGCCGCGGACGCCATCCCGGCCGACCAGATGGGTCTGGACATCGGTCCGGAGACCCGCAAGCTGTACGCCTCGAAGATCGCCGACGCGGCCACCGTCTTCTGGAACGGGCCGATGGGCGTCTTCGAGCACCCCGATTTCGCCGAGGGCACCAAGGCGGTCGCCCAGGCTCTCCTCGACTCCGAGGCGTTCACGGTCGTCGGTGGCGGAGACTCCGCCGCGGCCGTGCGCATCCTGGGCTTCGACGAGAACGCATTCGGCCACATCTCGACCGGTGGCGGCGCCTCCCTCGAATACCTCGAGGGCAAGACGCTCCCCGGACTCGCCGCACTGGAGGACTGACCCTCGATGACTGCTGTTGAAAACGGCCGCCTGCCCCTGATGGCGGGCAACTGGAAGATGAACCTCAACCACCTCGAGGCCATCGCCCACGTCCAGAAGCTCGCCTTCGCCCTGGCCGACAAGGACTACGAGGCCTGCGAGGTCGCGGTCCTGCCCCCCTTCACCGACCTGCGGTCCGTGCAGACCCTCGTCGACGGCGACAAGCTCAAGATCAAGTACGGTGCCCAGGACCTGTCGGCCCACGACTCCGGCGCCTACACCGGCGAGATCTCCGGCCCGATGCTGGCCAAGCTCAAGTGCACCTTCGTGGCGGTCGGCCACTCCGAGCGCCGCCAGTACCACGACGAGACCGACGAGATCGTCAACGCCAAGGTCAAGGCGGCCTTCAAGCACGGCCTCACCCCGATCCTCTGCGTCGGTGAGGAGCTGGAGGTCCGCGAGGCGGGCAACCACGTCTCCCACACCCTCGCCCAGGTCGAGGGCGGCCTGAAGGACGTCCCCGCCGAGCACGCCGAGACCGTCGTCATCGCCTACGAGCCCGTGTGGGCCATCGGCACCGGCAAGGTCTGCGGCGCCGAGGACGCCCAGGAGGTCTGCGCGGCCATCCGTGCCAAGCTGGCCGAGCTGTACAGCCAGGAACTGGCCGACCAGGTCCGCATCCAGTACGGCGGCTCCGTCAAGGCCGGCAACGTCGCCGAGATCATGGCCCAGGCCGACATCGACGGTGCCCTCGTCGGCGGCGCCTCCCTGGACGCGGACGAGTTCGTCAAGATCGTGCGCTTCCGTGACCAGTGAGCCGTCGGGAGGCGGCCGGTGTCGGGAGGGCGAGCGCGCGCGGATGCCCGCAGGGCTGAGCACGGTCGGCCTCCCGACACCGGATCAGAGCGTCCCGACGGCGATCAGGGAAAGGTGAGTAGGCGCTAGCGGCGTAACGTCGTAGTCTTGCGGGGGCATGGCGCAGCCGCCATGCCCCTGTCGTCCATCCAGATCCGAGGAAGTTGGTCCAGCCGTGGTTATGGGGTTCTCGATCGCCCTGATCGTCTTCAGCGGGTTGCTGATGCTGCTGGTGCTGATGCACAAGGGCAAGGGCGGCGGCCTCTCCGACATGTTCGGTGGCGGCATGCAGTCGTCCGTCGGCGGCTCCTCGGTCGCCGAGCGCAACCTCGACCGGATCACCGTGGTGGTCGGTCTGCTGTGGTTCGCGTGCATTGTCGTACTCGGCATCCTCATGAAGGTCAACAACTGACCCTCGGGTCCGCGTAGGACAACGCGTCACGGACGCACCGATCCGCACGTAAAGCCCCATGCTGGGTACGCGACTTCGAGCGCGGCCTATCATGGGGCTCGCGTCTGGGATGGGATGTAACTCCAATCACTGGACGCGCGTTGGGCCTTACGTAGACTGAGGCGCTCGCAGCGAAGCGAAACGCCGACTCGCTTCGCCGCACCATCACGCAGGGAGTTACGACCGTGGCAAGTGGCAACGCGATCCGAGGAAGCCGGGTCGGGGCGGGGCCGATGGGCGAAGCCGAGCGCGGCGAGTCCGCACCCCGGCTTCGCATCTCCTTCTGGTGCTCCAACGGACACGAGACCCAGCCGAGCTTCGCAAGCGACGCGCAGGTCCCCGACACCTGGGACTGCCCGCGCTGCGGCTTCCCGGCCGGACAGGACCGGGACAACCCGCCGGACCCACCGCGCACCGAGCCCTACAAGACGCACCTCGCCTATGTGCGGGAGCGACGCAGCGACGCGGACGGCGAGGCGATCCTCGCCGAGGCGCTCGCCAAACTGCGGGGCGAGATCTAGGAAAGTGCGGCCGGCCGGGCACCTCAGGGTGTCCGGCCGTAGTCGTTCGCGGGGCGCCGCTTTCCCACCTGTTCGCCTCCTGTCCCTCGACACGCTGACACCGGTGCGCACGACCGACGTATCTGTTGTCGAGCCGGACCACGGCGGGACGACCGCTCGTGTCGTCTCGTGATCAATTAGGTTGGGACCGGCAGCGGGGCAAGGTACGCAGGACCAGTAGGAAAGAAGGCTGAAGTCCGAGATGAACGCAGAAAGCCGTACCAGGCTCAACCAGACGCCCGAGTGGACGGCGCTGGCCGAGCACCGGCAGCAGCTGGGCGACGTACAGCTGCGGGAGCTGTTCGCGGCCGACCCCGGGCGCGGCACCGGGTACACGCTGGAGGTCGGCGATCTGCACGTCGACTACTCCAAGCACCTGGTCACCGACGAGACACTGCGGCTGCTGCGGGAGCTGGCCGCCGCGACCGACGTGTTCGGACTGCGGGACGCCATGTTCCGCGGCGAGAAGATCAACACCACCGAGGACCGCGCCGTCCTGCACACCGCGCTGCGCGCCCCGCGTGACGCGGTGATCGAGGTCGACGGCGAGAACGTGGTGCCGGCCGTGCACGCCGTCCTGGACAAGATGGCCGGCTTCGCCGAGAGGATCCGCTCCGGTGAGTGGACCGGACACACCGGCAGGCGCATCAAGAACATCGTCAACGTCGGTATCGGCGGCTCCGACCTGGGCCCGGCCATGGCGTACGAGGTGCTGCGCTCCTACACCGACCGCGATCTGGTCGTCCGCTTCGTGTCGAACGTCGACGGGGCCGACCTGCACGAGGCCGTACGGGACCTGGACGCGGCGGAGACGCTGTTCGTCATCGCCTCGAAGACGTTCACCACGATCGAGACGATCACCAACGCGACCTCCGCCCGCGACTGGCTGCTGACCGAGCTGAAGGCGGGCCCCGATGCCGTCGCCAAGCACTTCGTCGCCCTCTCGACGAACGCCGGGAAGGTGTCGGACTTCGGTATCGACACCGCCAACATGTTCGAGTTCTGGGACTGGGTCGGCGGCCGCTACTCGTACGACTCGGCGATCGGTCTGTCGCTGATGATCGCGATCGGTCCGGACCGCTTCCGGGAGATGCTCGACGGCTTCCGGATCGTCGACGAGCACTTCCGCACCGCGCCCGCCGAGTCCAATGTGCCACTCCTGCTGGGCCTCCTCGGCATCTGGTACGGCAACTTCCACGACGCCCAGTCCCACGCGGTCCTGCCGTACAGCCACTACCTGTCCAAGTTCACGGCGTACCTCCAGCAGCTGGACATGGAGTCCAACGGCAAGTACGTGGACCGTGACGGCCAGGAGGTCGAGTGGCAGACGGGGCCGGTGGTGTGGGGCACGCCCGGGACGAACGGGCAGCACGCCTACTACCAGCTGATCCACCAGGGCACGAAGTTGATCCCGGCGGACTTCATCGGCTTCGCCGAGCCGGTCGCCGACCTCGGTGAGCGGTTCAGGGCCCAGCACGACCTGCTGATGGCGAACTTCTTCGCCCAGACGCAGGCACTGGCCTTCGGCAAGACCCCGGACGAGGTGCGGGCCGAGGGCGTGGCCGAGGACCTGGTGCCGCACAAGACGTTCAAGGGCAACCACCCCACGACCACGATCCTTGCGAAGGAGCTGACTCCGTCGGTCCTCGGCCAGCTGATCGCGCTGTACGAGCACAAGGTGTTCGTCCAGGGCGCCGTCTGGAACATCGACTCCTTCGACCAGTGGGGCGTCGAGCTGGGCAAGGTCCTCGCCAAGCGGGTGGAGCCCGCACTGACCGAGGGCGCCGAGGTGCCGGGTCTGGACGCGTCCACGCGTGCCCTGGTCGCCAAGTACCGGGAGCTGCGCGGCCGCCGGTAGTGGATCGGGTGGGGAGGGGGGAGGCACTCCGAGCCCCTCCCCACCCTGCTCTCGGGTCCGCCGGGCTCAGCGCCCGGGCCCGGCTGCGGTGACCGGCCTCAGTGCCCCAGGCCGGCGCCTCCGTCCACCGGGATCACGGCGCCGCGCACATAGCCGGCGTCGGCCAGGAACGCCACCGCGTCGGCGACCTCCTCGGGCCGGCCCAGCCGCCCCGCCGGGGTGGTGCGCAGCAGTTCACGGCGTTGCTCCGGGGTGAGGGCGCGGCTCATGTCGGTCTCGGTGAGGCCGGGGGCGACGACATTGCAGGTGATGTCGCGGGCGCCCAGCTCCTGGGTGAGGGCGCGGGCGAAGCCGACGAGGCCCGCCTTGGCCGCCGCGTAGTTGGTCTGGCCGGGGGCGCCGTGCAGGGCGGCCGTGGAGGAGATCAGGACGATACGGCCGTGCCCGGCGCGGAGCATCCCGCGCACCGCCCGCCGCGCGACCCGGAAGGCCCCGGTGAGGTTGGTGTCGACGACGGAGGTGAAGTCGTCCTCGGTCATCCGCAGCAGCAGCCGGTCCTGGGTGAAGCCCGCGTTGGCGACCAGCACGGACACCTCACCGTGGGCCGCCTCGGCCTCCTTGAACGCCTGATCGACCTGCTCGCCGTCCGTGACGTCGCACCGGACGGCGAGGACGTCCTCGCCGGCGGGGGGCTCCTCACCCCGGTAGGTGACCGTGACCCGGTCGCCGGCCGTGACGAAACGCCGGGCTATGGCCAGACCGATGCCCCGGTTCCCCCCGGTGACGAGGACCGAACGGGCCGCCGTCCCTGTCATCGTGCGCTCCCTCTCTGCTCACTGGTTCCGATCGTCGACCGGTCATTCCCGGCCCAGCCCGTCGCGCCAGCTCGGCCGCGCCGGCTTCCAGCCCAGCCGCGCCCGCGCCCGGTCGTTGGCCGCACCGTGGGCGGAGGTCAGCTGGTGCGCCATGAACCAGCCGAGCAGCCGGGGCGCCAGGGCCGCCGGAACCGTACCGGGAGAGGGCGCGGCGAGCGCCCGCGCGAAGTGGGGGAGCCACTGCGCGGCCGGGGCCGGGTCGTCGTCCGTCACATGGAACACGCCGGTCGCGTCCGCCTCGACGGCCACCACGGCCGCCCCCACGGCGTCCTCCACATGCAGGAACGACATGATCCCGGAGCCACCGCCGGGCAACGGCAGCCGACCGGCCAGCACGGCCTGCGCGGTGCCACCGGTAGGGGCGTACGCGGTGCGGGGGCCGTACAGGGTGCCGTACCGCAGCACCACCCCCTCCAGGCCGGCGCCCAGCACCTGCCGTTCCAGCTCGGCGACCGCCCCTACGGTCGCCGCCCAGCCGGGGTCGGGGGCGTCCACGTACAGCGGGGTGTCCTCGTCGAGGACCGGCTCCCCGGCGGGCGCGGCGGCGAACGCGATGGACTGGGCGACCAGCCGGCGCGCACCGGCGGCGCGGGCCGCCGCGATCAGGTTCGCGGTGCCCTCGGTGCGCAGCCGCGCCGTCTGCGCGAAGGCCGCCGCAGGGTCGTCGCGCAGCAGCCGCAGGGCCGACATCTGATGGACGATCACCTCGGGCCGGGCCGCCGACACCGCCGACAGCAGCGCCGCACGGTCGAGGGCGTCGGCGACCACCACCCCGTCCGCGTCGGGAGCCCGGTCGCGGGCCCCCTTCCGGACGAGTGCGCTCACCTCGTGGCCGCGTTCCCGCAGCGCGCCCACCAGGGGGCGCCCGACCACTCCGGTGGCCCCGGCGACAAGGATCCGCATGCCTCAGCCCTCCGTTCCGGCCGGGGCCGGCGCGGCGACCCGCATCAGCAGACGGCACGCCTTGTCGCCCTCGCGCAGACAACTCTCGGCGCGGTTCTCGGCCAGGGTCACGCCGAGCCCTTCGGACCAGCCCGCGTGGACGGCGGTGCAGGGGCAGCGGTAACCCTCCAGGGAACCCGCCATGCGGACCATGGTGATCGCGAAGTTCCGCTTCAGCGTGAGGACGATCAGATCGTCGGCCTCGACCTCGGTGGAGGCGTTGCGCAGCTCGGGCGGGAACATCCGGTCGCCGCAGTCGTCGTAGCGGCGGCGCAGCTCCTCCAGGTCCTTGCGGGCGTCACCGGAGTCGGGAAGCGGCCCCGCGAGGCGGGCGACGCGCTGTCCGACGTGCAGGGCCACCTTGCGCAGCGCCTCGGCGTTGATCTCGTTCGCCGCCTCCTGCCCGAATCTGGCCGCCACCCCCTGGTACCAGTGGGCGTCGTGCTGCCACCACAGCCGGTACGCCTCCACGGTCGCGGCCCGGTGGTTGACGGTGTCGCCACCTGTGTGCGTGCTCATGCGTGCTCCCCGGCGACATCGGTCGGCCGGTGCGGCGGCAACGGCGGCCGGACCGGCGGCGAACCTGTCGCGCATCACTCGTTTCAGAACCTTGCCGGTGGCGCCCTTGGCCACGTCGTCCGGCCTCATCCGCAGGGCCCGCGTCACCGGCGGGAGACCGGCCGCCGTCAGCACGGAGTTGACACGCGCGGTCCATTTCTCGTCGCCCGAGTCGCCCTCGCCGCCGCCGTCGCCCACTCCGCCGTCCTCGGCCGCGCCCTCGTCGGCGAGCTGGAGCAGCGCGTACGCCTCTGCCTCCCCGTCGCCGTCCCAGTCCGCCCGTACGCCGTCCGGGGCGACCCCGACCACCGTGCAGTCGGCGAGCCCGGGGACCTCCGCCAGCAGCAACTCCTCGGTGCGGGTGCTGAAGACGATGCCGGCGGCGGTGCGGATGGCGTCCGGGGCCCGGTCCAGGTGGTAGAAGTTGCCCTCCTCGTCCTGATGGGCGAGGTCGCCGGTGAGCCAGTAGCCGCCGAGCCGCATCCGGTTCCAGGTCAGCGAGTCGTTCCAGTAACCCGGCGTCAGCGTCGGCGACTTGAGACCCAGGCGGCCGATCTGCCCGGGCGGCAGCGGGGTGCCGTCCTCGGCGAGCACGGCGGCCTCCGCGAAGCTGATCGGCTTGCCCACACAGCGCGAGTACGCCGAGGTGTCCTTGGTGTGCCGGTTGTGGAAGACCGAGTAGCCGGCCTCCGACGAGCCGAGCCCGTCCACGAACACCGACCCGTCGACCCGCGCACGGCTCAGATCCCGGCGGATCTCGACATGGCTGCCGTGCCGCACGAGCGCCCGGATGTGCGCCTCGTGCGCCGCGTCCCCGGTGTTGAACCACACCTGCACGCTCGCCAGATCACGCGCCGCCAGATCCTGGACCGCCATCTCGCCGAACGTCCCGGCGAACGCCAGCACCGTCGTCGGACGGAACTCCTCGATGGCGTCGAGCACGTCCGTTCCGCGCTGACTGGACAGCAGCTTGATGTCGGTGCGCAGCAGCAGGCAGTACATCAGCGTCGCCACCATCGCGTTGTGCGCGCCGGGCAGACCGACCAGTGTGCGCTCCATGTCGGTACCGGTGGAGTAGCGCAGCCGGTGCAGCTGCGCGTACATCAGGGTCCGGTGGGTGTGCGGCACCCCCTTGGGCAGGCCCGTGGTGCCCGACGAGTGGGAGATCAGCACCGGGTCGCTGGGGTCGTGCCGGTAGGGGTACGACGCCGGGAGCGACTCCCGGTCCTCCGGCCGGATCCCGGCGGCGGTCGCACAGAAGCCGAGGCCGGGCGTCCCGGCCAGCACCTCGTGGTGCGCCTCGTCGGTGAAGGTGCCCACGACTCCCTGCCGGCGGACGTACTCGCGGGCGATCTCCGGCGACAGATTGCCGTTGACGAACGAGGGGATCGCGCCGAGCGCCGTGAGCGCCAGGAAGTTCACCGCGAACTCGGCCGCCGCGTACGAGTGGATCGCGACCGGGTCACGGGGCCGCACACCTCGGGCCGCGTACCAGCCCGCGTACGCCTCGACCACCTCGTAGAGCTGCCCGAGCGTCAGCACCTCCGGGTGGCTGCCGTCCGGGGCCCGCCAGGTGCCGTCGAACCGCAGGACGGGCTCGTCGAGGGCGCGGTCGTACTCCTTCAGCCGGTACAGGACGTTGCCGGCGCCGAGTTCGCTGTCGGAGCAGATCCGCGCCCGCTCCTGCCTACTGATGAGCATGGGTGTCCGTCTCGTTTCTCTCCGGGAGCCGTTCGGAACTGAGGAGGAACGCCGCTGCCGCCGGGCCGGCCGCCGCCAGGATCTGGCTGCCCCCGTCCCGCAGCAGCCGGCGGTGCGCGGCGGCCAGGTCGAACAGGCCCTGGACGCTGCCGTGATGGTCGGCCGCCGGAGGACACCCGATGTCGTCCGCGTCCGTCGCGCGGACCGTCACCGGCGCCTCGGGGCCGGGCCGGGCCAGCAGCAGCGCCGCGGCCAGACCGGCCGACCCGGGCAGGTCCGGAACCGGGCGGCCGTCGTCGGCGGTCAGCTCGCGGTGCACGGCGGCCACCCGTTCACCGCCGCCCAGTTCCACGCCCAGCACCAGGACCCGGTCCAGCTCCGGGTCCTCCAGCAGCAGGTCCGCCATGGCCAGCAGTTCGGTGACCGGGTCGTCCAGGGTGGAGAGGCTGAACATCTGCCCGGTGATCTCGAACTCCCGGCTCAGGTGCCCCAGCACGGAGTTGGGCGTGGCCTGCATGAACAGCAGCGGGTTGTGCACCCGCCCCGACACCATCCGGGTACTGGCCAGGTCCGCGGTGGTGGTGTCCCCCATCAGGCTCGCCAGCGCCACCGCCGTACGGGACCCGTCGCCCGGGCACGCGGTCAGGCACCGGGCGGCCACCTCGTACGCCAGCGGACTGAACGCCGACTCCACGAAGCCGGGCAGCCGCGGCAGCGCGATGTCGCCGTCACGGCCGGTGCCGTGGGTCGCGGTGGCGCACGTGAGCACGGCGAGGGGCGAGCGGAGCGCCGCCTTCTCTGTGGTCGTCACGGCCGCTCCAGGACGAGCGCGGTGTTGGCGCCGCCGAACGCGGCGTTGATGGTGAGGGCGCGGCGGAGGTCGGCGGGACGGGGTTCGTTCGGCACGTAGTCGAGGTCGCACTCCGGGTCCGGCGCGGTGAACCCCGCGGTCGGCGGGAGGACCCCGTCCGTCAGGGCCAGCATGGTGATGACGAACTCCACGACCCCCGCGGCCTCCAGCAGATGCCCGGTGGTGCTCTTGGTGGAGCTGACCGGCACCGACTCGGCCCGCTTCGGCAGGGCGGCCCGCAGACCCCGGGTCTCGGCGCCGTCGTTGTACTTGGTGCCGGTGCCGTGCGCGTTGACGTAACCGAGGTCCGCGCCGTCCGGGTCGCCGGCCATCCGCAGCGCCTGCCGGGCGGCGAGGGCGAGGCCCACGCCCTCCGGGTGCGGCTGCGCGATGTGGTGGGCGTCGGTGGCCGCGCCCCAGCCGACCACGCCCGCCAGCGGCCGGGCGCCGCGCCGCCGGGCGTGCTCGGCCGACTCCAGCACGACGGCCGCGACCCCGTCGCCGAGCAGCAGGCCCGTGCGGTCCGCGCTGAACGGGCGCACCATGCCGTCACGGGACAGCGCCCGGCCCGAGTCGAACTTCCCGAACGTCTCCTCCTCCACCAGATAGCCGCCGGCGCACACCGCCGCGTCGATCCGGCCGGACGAGATCAGCCGGCAGCCGTGGATGATCGCGGCCGCCGACGCCACACAGGCGTTGGTGAACGTCAACCGGGGCCCCGTCAGCCCCAGTTCGCCCGCCAGCGACTCGGCGAGACGGGCCGGGACGGCGTCGGCGAGCCGCGCGCGGAGCGGGTCCCCCATGCCCACGGAGCCGTGGGCGCGATCGGAGTCGGCCCCGGGGCGCGCCGCGTCCCGCCAGTGGCGGGTGATGCTCGTGCAGTCACCGGCGATGCCCAGCAGGACCGCGGCCTCGGCGCCCTGGGGGAGGCCCGCCATGTCGAGGGCCTCCGTCCCGCAGCGGGCGAGGGCGTGGCGCAGGGCCCAGCCCTCGACGGCGTCGGGCCCGTCCGGGGCGACGCCGGCCATCGGCGTGCGGTACGGGCCGGTGTCGAACCGGGTGGTCGGCGCGAACGAGGGGACGCCCGCGAACACCCCGCGCCGCAGGGCGTCCGCTCCCGTGCCGAACGCCGTACGGATGCCGAAGCCGGTCACCGTCACCTCACCGGTCACGGTGCTCACCCCCGTCCGCCGCCCGCTCCGCCGTCCGCAGGAACTCGGTGAGCCGGCGGAGCGAGGTCAGCTGGGAGATGTCGTCGTCGCCGGGTTCCACGACCAGGCCGTACCGTTCCTCCACCACATGCAGCAGCCACACCAGCCCCAGGGAGTCCAGGACGAGTTCGGCGTCCTCGTCGAGGTCCTCGGGCACACCGGGGAAGATCTTCCGGTCCGCCAGCAGTGCCCGGACGGTGTCGGTGGTGAGGGCGGCCGGCGCGGAGGCTTCCGCGCTCATGCCGTGGCACCGCGTCGGACGACCTCGGCGACGAGCCCGCCGAGGGTGAGGGAGGCCAGCGGTTCGATGTCGGTGTCCGGGATCTCCACGCCGAACCGCGACTCCAGCCGCAGCGTCAGCTCGATCAGACTCAGCGAGTCCACCTCCAGCCCGCCGACCGTCACCGGGCTGTCGTCCGTGATGCCGTCGCGGCTCGTCAGGATGTTCATCTCGTCGATGACCGAGGTCAGGACGAACTCGCGGATCTCGTCTTCCAACGTGGACGTACTCATGATCAGAATCTCCAGTGACTGATTTCAGTGACCGATGCAAGTGACGGCGGACGGCCGCCGTGGCCTGTTCACCCCGCGGAGCGCAGCGTGGCCGCCTGGCGGACGAGCTTTCCGTTGGAGGTGCGGGGCAGGTCGTCGAGCAGCCGGATCACGCGGGGCAGCTTGTAGTCGGCCAGCCGTTCCCGGCACCAGCGCAGCAGCTCCGCCGGCGACGGGCTGTCCGCCCCGTCGGCGACCGCCACGTACGCCTCGGTGACGTCCTCGTGGACGACGACCGCCTGTTCGACCGCCGGGTGCCGGCGCAGGACGTGCTCGACCTCGGTGAGGTCGACCTTCAGGCCGCCGACCACGACCAGGGAGTCGGCACGGCCGCCCACGGTGACCGCCCCGTCGGCGCCGACGGTGGCCCGGTCCCGGGTGTGCAGCCAGCCGTCCGCGTACTGGGTGCCGCCCGTGTCGTACAGGTACGGGGACTCGTCGAGCGCCACGTCCAGTTCGCCCTTGTGCACGCGGACCACCACGCCCGGCGCGGGCCGCCCGACGGAGGGCCGCAGCCGCCCGGCGACGTCGATGGCGACGATCCCGGTCTCGGTGGTGCCGTACGCCTCGCCGACCTCCACGCCGTACCGCTCGGCGAACCTCGCAGCGGCCTCGGGCGGCATCAGCTCCCCGCCGGACACGGCGGTCCGCAGGTCGGGCAGGACGGGGGCGTCGAGGGCGGCGGCGAGCAGCTCGTAGTGCATCGGCACCCCGAACAGGGCGGTGACACGGTGCTCCACGGCGGTCCGGAGGATGTCACGGGCCGAGACGCGCGGGGTGAACACCACGCGGACGCCGGTGGCCAGGGAGTGCAGCAGCCCGCCGATGAGGCCGAAGCTGTGCGCGGTCGAGCTGAGCAGCAGCAGCCGGTCGCCCTGGCCGGGCATGCCGGGGACCTGGCCGAACGCCGCGACCTCGGCGGCCAGCGACCGTACGGTCCGGCCGATCACCTTGGGCCGCCCGGTGGAGCCCGAGCTGAACTGGACCAGCCGGTGCCCGGTGCCGGCGGGTCGCCCGCCCCTGCGGATCTCGGTGGTGACCTCGTACTCGGGCCGGAACCCGAAGGTCGCCCGGACGTTCGACCCGGCGCCGACCATGAACTGCGGGCGGCAGACCTCGCCGAGCGCGCTCACCTCGGCGAGCTTCAGCCGGAAGTCGAACAGCAGCACCTGGGCGCCCAGCCGCCACAGCGCGAGCAGCACCTCGACCTGGGTGAAGCTGGGCGGGGTCCGCAGGCCCACGGTGCTGCCCGGTCCGATGCCGTACCCGGCGAACACGGCGGCCTGCTTGGCCACGCGCTCCCGTAACTCGCCCCGGTGGACGGTCTCCCGCTGGTGCGTCAGATAGGGGAGGGTGTCGTCCCGCGCGTCGAACAGCCGCTGGACCAGGGCGCCCATCCCCTCGTCGTCGACGAGCTCGCCCATGGGGGCTCAGACCTCCTTGCAGAACTCGCCGATGGGCAGGCCCACGTGGCGCTTGTCCTGCGCGAGGTAGCCGAGCAGTTCGTCGCCCGCCCGGAGTTCGGTGACGTTGAGGACCTTGCCGCCGGGACCGAGCACCCGGACGTGCCAGTCGTCCTGCACGGTCAGGCTGACCAGCCGTCCGTCCTCGGCGTGGGTGCGGATCTCCAGCAGGGGCCGTGACTCCAGCTTGGCGCGGCCCACCACGACCCGCCGGGTGCGGCCGTCGGCGCCGACCGCGAGCAGGGTGCTGCCGGAGCCGACCTCGCTGAGGTAGCTGGTGCGGTTGTCGGGGCCCAGCGTGTACGAGTGCAGGGCACCGGCGTTGACCCGGAACGGCCTGGTCGGCATGTACGGCAGCGGATGGGTCTCGCTGCAGCAGAGCACGAACCCGGAGGAGTAGGAGCCGACGAGGATGCCCTCGTCCTCCTCGAAGTGCGAGCAGGTGTCCACGCAGACCCGGTCGCCGAGGCCGACGTGCCGGATGCTCTCCACGGTCAGCGTCGACAGCTCCAGCTGCGGGGTGGACGCCTGGAGCAGCCGGGCCAGCGCGAACACCTCGTCGGCGGAGCGCGGCGCGTAGAGGATGCCGTCGGAGCCGCGTTCGAGGACGTCGAAGACGATGGCGGCCTCCTCCAGGTCGCCGACCACGGTCACCAGCTTGCCCTCGGCGGACTCGGCCGCCGCGAGCACGATCTCCAGCGGGATCTTCGTGGGGTCGGCGAAGTGGATCACGGTGTACGGCAGGGCCATCGCGCCCGCGCAGGACAGCCGCAGGGTGCGGTCGTCGCGGACGTCGACGAATCCGGCGACGGGAGCGCCGGACGCGCCGGTGGCGGCACGGTGGGCCGCGGCGAGGGTGTCCAGCTCCTCCTGGGTGGTGAACTTCCGTAGCAGGACGTCGATCCCGGTGTCCGCGTCGGTCGCGGACGCGGTGGCCCCGGACGCCTTCCCGCCGGCGTCTTTCGCGTCCTTGCCGCCCTTGTCGGCCGCCTTGTCGCCCGGCTTCCGCACGGCGGCCGGTGCGCCGTCCGCGGCGGCCAGGACCCGGGTGACGGTGGGGGGCAGCGTGGCGAGCAGCTCGGCGTCCGCGGAGACCACTCCGGCCATCCGGGCGTGGACGGCCGCGTCCACCACCGCCTGGAGCTGGGGACGGGGGACTTCACGGAGATCGATCCACGCGAATCTCATGCGACACCTGCCACGATCGTCGAGTAGTGGGCGGGATGGGGATCAGTCGTGCTCATGCCGCCCGGTGGCCCCGTCTGCGCGTGCACGACGGCGGCCAGCCGGGACACCAGGGCGGCGGGGGACGGGGAGGAGAAGACGCGCCGGCCGACGGCGAGCCCACGGCAGCCGGCGGCCATGAGGGCGGTGCCGTACGCGATCAGATCGGAGCCGTCCGGGGGGCCGCCGGCCGCGAGGACGGGGATGGGGCTGTGGGCCACCACCTCGGCCATCCGGTCGAGCGGCAGGGCGACGGACGTCTTCACCAGGTCGGCGCCCAGGTCGCGGCGGCCACATTGACGATGTGCGCGAGGAGAGCGGGGTCGTGCGGGTTGTCGATCCGGGGCCCGCGCGGATAGACCATGGCGATCAGCGGCATGCCCCAGGTGTCGCAGGAACGCGCCACCGCTCCCAGGTCGGCCAGCTGCCGCCCCTCGGTGTCGGAGCCGACGTTCACATGGACGCTGACGGCGTCCGCGCCCAGGGCCACCGCCTCCTCGACATCGCCGACCAGTACCTTCGCGTCGACATCGGCGGAGCACGCCGTACTGGCGCTCAGATGCACCACGAGCGCGCAGCTCTTGAGGATGTCCGACGAAAGATTTCGGGCCCGCCCTTTGTGGACGATGATTCCATCGGCCCCGCCGGCCACGAGCGCGCGCAGGAGATCTTCCCATTGCCCCGGAGGAGCGACCGGACCGTCCGAAACACTGTGGTCGAGCGGTATGAGCAAGTGTCGATCGTCGCCGACGAGGGAAAGTCTTCTGAGACGTAATGGCTTGCCAGTTTTCAGCATGGGTAAAGAGCCCTTCTCCATGGCCGAAAAACGATGTTCGTAGAACTTTAAAGTTCTTCCTGGGCCAGCATTCCGTGCGTGATCGGCCGTTGGCAAGGCGTGATGGTCGGCAAATTTTTATGTGGATGTTTACATGAATATTGACAGCGAATCGACAGTAGTCCCAGGGTTGACGCCCTCGCCGAGTGGTGTTCGTGTGTTGTTATGCGGCAAGTGGTGAGGTGGTAGGGGTCGTACGCTCTGGGTGGTTTTGGCTGAATAAAAGGGTGCTCAATTTCCCGGCGGGGATTCCCGCAGAGCTCCGGCTTGCTTGTGGAAATCGATTTTCCCGACCTAGGGTGACAGGCGCACTCCGGTTCGTGTTACATGCGTGGCCGTCCCCCCACGGGCCCGGACCATTCATGTCCGGGCGTACCGGAAGTGAGCCCCCCATGCCCGAATCCCCCGCAAACACCGTCACCGACACCGGGGGCGGCGGACAGGTCGCCTTACCGTCAGAGCCGCAGCGGTCCACGGCGCCGAAGGTCGCCGTCGCGAGCCTCATCGGCACCACGATCGAGTACTACGACTTCGCCGTGTACGGCACCGCCTCCGCGCTCGTCCTCGGCCCCGCCTTCTTCCCCTCGGGCAACGCCACGGTCTCCACCCTCGCCGCGTTCCTCACCTTCGCCGCGGCCTTCGTCTCCCGCCCCCTCGGCGTCGTCCTCTTCGGCACGATCGGCGACCGGCTCGGCCGGCGCCGTGCCCTGGTCGCCTCCCTGCTGCTGATGGGCGTCGCGACGGTCGGCGTGGGCCTGCTGCCCACCTACGAGACCGCCGGACTCCTCGCCCCCGTCCTCCTGGTGACGCTCCGTCTTCTCCAGGGCGTCAGCATGGGCGGCGAATGGGGCGGAGCGGTCCTGCTCGCCGCCGAGCACGCCCCGCCCGGACGCCGCGCGCTGTACGCGGCCGTCCCCAACATCGGGCCGTCGCTCGGCTTCCTGCTCTCCAGCGCCGTCATCGTCCCCACCCTCGACACCGTCGGCCGGGACGGCTTCGCCGACTGGGGCTGGCGGATCCCGTTCCTGCTCAGTGCCGCGCTCGTCATGGTGGGCCTGTGGGTGCGCACGACGGTCGCCGAGTCACCCGTGTTCAAGGCGGAGACCGACGAGGGCACACGCACGCCGACCTGGGCCGACACGGAGGACCGGCCCGCCGAGCCGGCCCCCTCCCCGGCGTCCCGCTTCCCGCTCGGCACGCTCGTCGCCCGGCACCCAGGCCGGCTGCTGCTCGGCACCGGGGCGGCGATCGGCGGCTCGGCCGTCTACTACCTCACGATCGTCTACAGCCTGTCCTACGGACCCAAGGCGCTCGGCATCCCGCAGAACACGATGCTGACGGCCGCGAGCATCGGGGCGGCGGCCGGGATCGCGATCACCCTGCCCGTCGCACGCCTCGCCGACCGGGTCGGGCGGCGGCCCCTCATGCTGACGGGCGCGACCGGGTCCGTGCTGTGGGCGGTGCCGATGTACGCCTCGCTCAGCTCACGGAACGCGCTGCTCATCACCGGTGCGTACGCGGTGGGGCTGATGCTGCTCGCGCTGATGTTCTCGCCGATGGCGGCGTTCCTCGCGGAGCTGTTCCCGGCGCGGCTGCGGTACACCGGGGCGTCCGCGGCGTTCATCCTCGCCAACACGCTCGGGGGCGGGTTCGCACCGCTCGTCGCGACGTGGCTGAACGGCCAGTGGTCGTCGCCGCTGGTGCTCGGCTTCTACACGGGTGGGTTGTGCCTGGTCAGCCTGGCGTGCGTGGCGGCTCTGCCGGAGACGCGGGAGGAGCACTTCTCCGTCTGACGGTGATGCGTGGTTGATCGCGCGGTTCCCCGCACCCCTCGCACAGCAGGGGTCGCACCCCGTGCCGTGCGCCTTCAGGGGTGCGGGGAACCGCGCGCGTACCCCTCAGGGAGACGCCGGCGGGTACAGCGAGCGGGGAAGCTGGGACGCCGCCGCCGCGTCCAGGAGCCACAGCGTGCGGGCCCTTCCGTACGCGCCCGCGACCGGCGCCTGGATCTCACCGGCGCCGGACAGGCCGATCGCCGCCGCCCGCGCCTTGTCCTCGCCGGCCGCCAGCAGCCACACCTCCCGCGCCGCCCGGATCGCCGGCAACGTCAGGGTGACCCGGGTGGGCGGGGGCTTCGGCGCGCCCCGCACCCCGACCACCGTCCGCTCGGTCTCCCGTACGGCCGGCAGTTCCGGGAACAGCGACGCCACATGCGTGTCCGGGCCGACGCCCAGCATCAGCACGTCGAACGTCGGCACCGAACCGTGGTTCTCCGGCCCGGCCGCCCGCGCCAGTTCCTCCGCGTACGCGGCGGCCGCCGAGTCCACATCCGCGCCCCACGGGCCGTCCGACGCGGGCATCGCGTGCACCCGCTTCGGGTCCAGCGGCACCGAGTCCAGCAGCGCCTCCCTGGCCTGGGTGACGTTCCGGTCGGGGTCGCCCTCGGGCAGGAACCGCTCGTCACCCCACCACAGGTCCAGCCGGCCCCAGTCGACGGCGTCCCGCGCGGGCGCCGCCGCCAGCGCGGCGAGCAGACCGTTGCCGTTGCGGCCACCGGTGAGGACCACCGAGGCGTAGCCGCGCGAGGCCTGCGCGTCCACGACCTTGGTGATCAGCCGGGCGGCCGCCGCCTGCGCCATCAGCTCCTTGTCCCGGTGCACGACCAGCTGAGGAGTACCCACTACGAGGCCGCCTTCTTCACGGGCGGCATCTGCGCCGGCGTGGGCCGCTCGCCCTCGCCCTCGCCGTCACCACCGGCCGCCGACGCCGACAGGGCGGGCGAAGCGGACGCCGAAGCCGACGTCGAGGCGGACGCGGAGGCCGAGCCGGAAGCGGCCGTCGAAGCCGTGCCCGCACCCGAGGCGTCCGCCGCCGAGGACGACGCGCTTCCCGAGGACAGGGCCGACCCGGCGCCTCCCGGAGAAGCCGTGCCCCCGGCCGACGTCGTCTCGGACGTCGTCCCACCCGGCAGCGCGCTCCCCGCGGAGCCGCCCAGCCGGTCCACCCCGAACCGCAGCGCCGAGGCGTACGTGTCGTCCGGGTCCAGTCGGCGCAGCTCCTCCGCCAGCAGCTCGGACGTCTCGCGGCGCTTCAGCGCCACCGCCCGGTCCGGCTGGTCCTCCAGCGTGAGGAGGGCGAGGCCACCGGAGGGCCGGTACAGCCGGATGGGGCCGGTGCTGGTCAGCATCCGCACCTCGTTCAGGCCGGGGCCCGCCGACACCCCGCGCCGCACATGGACGTGCAGCCGGTCCGCGAGCCACATCGCCAGCAGCTCCACGCTCGGGTTGTACTGCTCGCCGTGCACCTCCGCGGAGATGACCTCGCAGTCCACCTGGTCGAGCGCGGCCGCCAGCATGGAACGCCACGGGGTGATCCGCGTCCAGGCGAGATCCGTGTCACCGGGCTCGTAGTTGTCGGCGCGGGCCCGCAGCTCGTCGATCGGCTTCTCGGCGGAGTAGCTGTCGGTGACCCGCCGCTGGCCGAGCGCGCCCAGCGGATCGCGGGCCGGGTCGAGCGGCGCGTTGACCGGCCACCACACCACGACCGGCGCGTCCGGCAGCAGCAGCGGCAGCACCACCGACTGGGCGTGGTCCGCGACCTCGCCGTACAGCCGGAGGACGACCGTCTCGCCGGCGCCCGCGTCGGCGCCCACCCGCACCTCGGCGTCGAGGCGGGACTTCGTCCGGTCCCGGGGACCGCGCGAGACCCGCTTGATGACCACGAGCGTGCGCGAGGGATGCTCGCGGGACGCGTCGTTCGCCGCCTTCAGCGCGTCGTACGCGTTCTCCTCGTCCGTGACGATGACCAGCGTGAGCACCATGCCGACGGCCGGCGTGCCGATCGCGCGACGGGCCTTGACGAGCGCCTTGTTGATCTTGCTGGCCGTGGTGTCCGTGAGGTCTGTCTTCATGGCCGGCGCCAGCTCCGTCCGTCTCGTTCGAGCATCTCGTCCGCCTCGACGGGGCCCCAGGTACCGGCCTGGTACTGGGCGGGCCTGCCGTGCTTGTCCCAGTACTCCTCGATCGGGTCGAGGATCTTCCAGGACAGCTCGACCTCCTCCGTGCGCGGGAAGAGGTTCGAGTCACCGAGCAGGACGTCGAGGATCAGCCGCTCGTACGCCTCGGGGCTGGACTCCGTGAACGACTCGCCGTACGCGAAGTCCATCGACACGTCACGGATCTCCATCGAGGTGCCCGGCACCTTGGAGCCGAAGCGGACGGTGACGCCCTCGTCGGGCTGGACGCGGATGACGATCGCGTTCTGGCCGAGTTCCTCGGTGGCGGTGGAGTCGAAGGGGGAGTGGGGCGCCCGCTGGAAGACCACGGCGATCTCGGTCACCCGGCGGCCGAGGCGCTTGCCGGTCCGCAGATAGAACGGCACACCGGCCCAGCGGCGGTTGTCGACCTCCACCTTGATCGCGGCGTACGTGTCGGTCTTCGACTTGCGGTCGATGCCGTCCTCTTCGAGGTAGCCGATGACCTTCTCGCCGCCCTGCCAGCCGGCCGCGTACTGCGCGAACACGGTGTCCCGGCCGAGGTCCCGCGGCAGCCGTACCGCGCCGAGGACCTTGGTCTTCTCCGCCGCGAGCGCGTCCGCGTCGAAGGAGGCGGGCTCCTCCATCGCGGTCAGCGCCATCAACTGCAGCAGGTGGTTCTGGATGACGTCACGGGCGGCGCCGATGCCGTCGTAGTAGCCGGCGCGGCCGCCGATGCCGATGTCCTCGGCCATCGTGATCTGCACATGGTCCACGAAGGACCGGTTCCAGATCGGCTCGAACATCGTGTTGGCGAAACGGAGCGCCAGGATGTTCTGGACGGTCTCCTTGCCCAGGTAGTGGTCGATGCGGAAGACCTGGTCCGGGGCGAAGACCTCGTGGACGATCGCGTTGAGCTCCTCGGCCGACTTCAGGTCGTGGCCGAAGGGCTTCTCGATGACCGCGCGCCGCCAGGAACCGCTCGACTGGTCGGCCAGCCCGTGCTTCTTCAGCTGCTGGATCACGACCGGGAACGCCGACGGCGGCACGGAGAGGTAGAAGGCGAAGTTGCCACCGGTGCCCTGCGCCTTGTCCAGCTCCTGGATCGTGTCGCGCAGCCGCTCGAACGACACGTCGTCGTCGAAGGTGCCCTGGACGAACCGCATGCCCTGGATGAGCTGCTGCCAGACCTCCTCGCGGAAGGGGGTGCGGGCATGCTCCTTGACCGCGTCGTGGACCTCCTGCGCGAAGTCCTCGTGCGCCCACTCCCGGCGGGCGAAACCGACGAGCGAGAAGCCCGGCGGCAGCAGTCCGCGGTTGGCGAGGTCGTACACGGCAGGCATCAGCTTCTTGCGTGACAAGTCGCCTGTGACACCGAAGATGACCAGGCCCGACGGCCCCGCGATACGCGGGAGCCGTCGGTCCGCGGCGTCACGCAGCGGATTGCTGCTCGACAAGGTTTTCAGCCCTCCGAGGGTGCGAGGCGCTTCAGCTCCGCCTCGGTCGACTTGAGCAGGTCGTTCCAGGACGCCTCGAACTTCTCGACGCCCTCCTCCTCCAGCAGCTGGACGACCTCGTCGTACGAGATGCCGAGCTGCTCGACCGCGTCCAGCTCGGCACGGGCCTGCTCGTAGGTCCCGGAGACCGCGTCACCGCGGATCTCACCGCTCTCGGCGGTGGCCTCCAGGGTGGCCTCCGGCATGGTGTTCACCGTGTTCGGCGCCACCAGCTCGTCGACGTACAGGGTGGGCTTGTACGCCGGGTCCTTGACACCGGTCGAGGCCCACAGCGGACGCTGCTTGTTCGCGCCCGCGCTCTCCAGGGCCGCCCAGCGCTCGCCGCTGAAGACCTCCTCGTACGCCTGGTAGGCGAGGCGCGCGTTGGCGACGCCGGCCTTGCCGCGCGCGGCCTTGGCCTCGGGCGTGCCCAGCGCGTCGAGGCGCTTGTCGATCTCGGTGTCCACGCGGGACACGAAGAACGACGCCACCGAGTGGATCTTCGACAGGTCGAGGCCGCGCTCCTTGGCCTTCTCCAGACCGGCCAGGTAGGCGTCCATCACCTGGCGGTAGCGCTCCAGCGAGAAGATCAGCGTGACGTTGACGCTGATGCCGAGGCCGATGACCTCGGTGATGGCCGGCAGGCCGCCCATCGTCGCCGGGATCTTGATCAGGGTGTTGGGGCGGTCCACCAGCCAGGCGAGCTGCTTGGCCTCGGCGACCGTCGGCTTGGTGTGGTGCGCCAGCCGCGGGTCGACCTCGATGGAGACCCGGCCGTCCTGGCCGTCGGTCGCGTCGAAGACGGGGCGCAGGATGTCGGCGGCGTCACGGACGTCCGCCGTCGTGATCATGCGGATGGCCTCCTCGACGGTCACCTTGCGGGCCGCGAGGTCCGACAGCTGCTGGTCGTAGCCGTCACCCTGGGAGATCGCCTTCTGGAAGATCGAAGGGTTGGTGGTGACGCCCACGACGTGCTGCTGGTCGATCAGCTCGGCGAGGTTGCCGGACGTGATGCGCTTGCGCGACAGGTCGTCCAGCCAGATCGCCACGCCTTCCTCGGAGAGGCGCTTGAGTGCGTCTGTCATGGAATTACATCTCCTACGTGTCGTATGTGAGCGTCAGCGCTGGGCGGCCGCGAGCGATTCCTGCGCGGCGGCGGCCACGTTCTCCGCGGTGAAGCCGAACTCCTTGAAGAGCACCTTGCCGTCGGCCGAAGCGCCGAAGTGCTCCAGCGAGACGATGCGGCCGGCGTCACCGACGTACCGGTGCCAGGTCAGCCCGATCCCGGCCTCGACGGCGACACGCGCCTTGACGGACGGCGGCAGGACGCTGTCCCGGTACCCCTGGTCCTGCTCCTCGAACCACTCGACGGAGGGCATCGACACCACACGGGTCGGCACGCCCTGCGCCTGCAGCTGCTCGCGGGCCTCGACGGCGACGTGCACCTCGGAGCCGGTGGCGATCAGGATCACCTGGGCGTCGCCACCCTCGGCCTCGAAGAGCACGTAACCGCCCTTGGCGGCACCCTCGTTGGGCTCGTACGTCGGTACGCCCTGACGAGTCAGCGCGAGGCCGTGCGGAGCGCCCTTGCCCCACTCCTTCGTCCAACGCTTGAGGATCTCGCGCCAGGCGATCGCCGTCTCGTTGGCGTCGGCCGGACGCACGACGTTCAGGCCGGGGATGGCGCGCAGCGAGGCCAGGTGTTCGACCGGCTGGTGGGTGGGGCCGTCCTCGCCGAGACCGATGGAGTCGTGCGTCCACACGTACGTCACCGGCAGGTGCATCAGCGCGGAGAGCCGGACGGCGTTGCGCATGTAGTCGGAGAACACCAGGAAGGTGCCGCCGAAGATACGGGTGTTGCCGTGCAGCGCGATGCCGTTCATCTCGGCGGCCATGGCGTGCTCACGGATACCGAAGTGGATGGTGCGGCCGTACGGGTTCGCCTCGGGCAGCGGGTTGTCCGCGGGGAGGAACGACGACGTCTTGTCGATCGTGGTGTTGTTCGAGCCCGCGAGGTCGGCGGAGCCGCCCCACAGCTCGGGGATCACCGAACCGAGCGCCTGGAGGACCTTGCCGGACGCGGCACGGGTGGCCACACCCTTGCCCGCCTCGAACACCGGGAGGTGCGCCTCCCAGCCCTCGGGCAGCTCACCGGCCGCGACGCGCTCGTACTCGGCGGCACGCTCGGGGTTGTTGTCCCGCCACTGCTGGAACGACTTCTCCCACACGGCGCGGGCCGCCTGGCCGCGGTCGCCCAGGGCACGCGTGTGCGCGATGACCTCGTCGGTGACCTCGAAGTGCTTCTCCGGGTCGAAGCCCAGGACCCGCTTGGTGGCCGCGACCTCGTCCTCGCCGAGCGCCGAGCCGTGCGCGGCCTCGGTGTTCTGCGCGTTCGGGGCGGGCCAGGCGATGATGGAGCGCATCGCGATGAACGACGGCCTGTCGGTGACGGCCTTCGCGGCCTCGATCGCCTCGAACAGCGCGGCCGGGTCGAGGTCGCCGTTCTCCTTGGGCTCCACCCGCTGCACATGCCAGCCGTACGCCTCGTACCGCTTGGCGGTGTCCTCGGAGACGGCCGTCTCGGTGTCGCCCTCGATCGAGATGTGGTTGTCGTCCCACAGCATGATGAGGTTGCCGAGCTTCTGGTGCCCGGCCAGCGACGACGCCTCGGCGGAGATGCCCTCCTGGAGGCACCCGTCACCGGCGATCACGAAGATGTGGTGGTCGAACGGCGACTCGCCGACGGCGGCCTCCGGGTCGAACAGACCGCGCTCGTAGCGGGCGGCCATGGCCATGCCGACGGCGTTGGCGACACCCTGGCCGAGCGGCCCGGTCGTCGTCTCCACACCCTTGGTGTGGCCGTACTCGGGGTGGCCCGGCGTCTTCGAGCCCCAGGTGCGGAAGGACTCCAGGTCCTCCAGCTCCAGACCGAAGCCGCCCAGGTACAGCTGGATGTACAGCGTCAGGGAGGAGTGGCCGGCGGACAGGACGAACCGGTCACGGCCCACCCAGTCCGGGTCGGCGGGGTCGTGGCGCATCACCTTCTGGAAGAGGGTGTACGCGGCGGGCGCGAGGCTCATGGCCGTACCCGGATGGCCGTTGCCGACCTTCTGTACGGCGTCGGCGGCCAGGACGCGGGCGGTGTCGACGGCCCGCTGGTCCAACTCGGTCCACGCGAGGTCTGTAGTGGTCGGCTTGGTGCTCACCCTGGGTCAGGGCTCCTCTCACATGTCCGGTGCCGGCGTTCTCGGGGCGCCGGCCGCAGTCGAGCCTACCCCTGTAACAACGCGCATTTTTTCGAGTCATTCCAGACTGCCGGGACCGTCCCGGATCCGCCTCCCGACCGGTCGTTCCGCATGGTGAGACCAGCGGGTTCGGTCGCTCGACATCTGAATACGCAGCCGCTCATCCGACTGCTCAACCGAAGTGTGTTCGGCTCGTCCGGGCATGCCGTCCAACACGACCCGACCCCGTTGAAAGGCTGGCTCTGGGCAACGTCTACAGTGGCGTGGTACGCGCGAGCCGTTACGGGGAGTTCACATCCGTGGTGCTCGCTGGGAGTCTCTGTCAGGGGTGTGCGTGACGGCCGTCGAATCCCGTCCACCGGGAGTGCTGGGCGCGAACAGCACGAGCAGCATCCGGGGTCAGCGGCCGTTCGGGGCCCGCGTCAAGGCGTTCGTGGCCCTCACCAAGCCGAGGATCATCGAACTGCTGCTGATCACCACCGTTCCGGTGATGTTCCTCGCGGAGCAGGGCGTGCCCGACCTCTGGCTGGTGCTCGCCACCTGCATCGGCGGCTACCTCTCCGCGGGCGGCGCCAACGCGCTCAACATGTACATCGACCGTGACATCGACGCCCTCATGGAGCGCACCTCGCAGCGCCCCCTCGTCACCGGCATGGTCACCCCGCGTGAGGGCCTGGTCTTCGGCATCACCCTCGCCGTCGTCTCCACCGCCTGGTTCGGCCTCCTCGTCAACTGGCTGTCCGCCTGGCTGTCGCTCGGAGCGCTCCTCTTCTACGTCGTCGTCTACACGATGATCCTCAAACGGCGTACGGCGCAGAACATCGTGTGGGGCGGCATCGCCGGCTGCATGCCGGTCCTCATCGGCTGGTCCGCGGTGACCAACTCGATGTCCTGGGCCGCGGTGATCCTCTTCCTGGTCATCTTCTTCTGGACCCCGCCGCACTACTGGCCGCTGTCCATGAAGGTGAAGGACGACTACGCCCGCGTCGGCGTGCCCATGCTCCCGGTGATCGCCTCCAACAGGGTCGTCGCCCGCCAGATCGTCCTCTACAGCTGGGTGATGGTCGCCGTCTCCCTCCTGCTGACCCCCCTCGGCTACACCGGCTGGTTCTACACGACGGTCGCCCTGGTGACCGGCGGCTGGTGGCTCTGGGAGGCCCACGCCCTCCAGAACCGTGCGAAGAGCGGCGTCACCGGCGCCAAGCTCAAGGAGATGCGCCTCTTCCACTGGTCGATCACGTACGTCTCCCTGCTGTTCGTAGCGGTGGCGGTGGACCCCTTCCTCCGCTGAGGGTTCTGCTGAGAAGCGTCCGCAACAGCGCCCCTCAGGGGCGCGGGGAACCGCGCGAACAACCACGACGCACCCGCACGCGCCCCCTCACGGCGACGCAGCATGGCGAGTGGCCAACCCCACTGGCCTCACCGTCGCCGCCCGATCTACCCCTCGGTAACATCTTGTCCATGGCAGACACCAAGCAGGCAGACGAGGCCAGGGAAGCCAAGCGGGCCGCCAAGGCCGAGCGCCAGGCGACCCGGCTGGCCAAGCAGATCCGCTCCTTCGCGGCAGCGCACCGTGGCGCCGAGGCCCAGGTCGCCTACATCGGCGAGCGAGGCTCGCGCATCGTCCTCGTGGGCGAGGACGGCGGCTGGGGCGACCTCGTCGCCCCCACCCACGCCATCGCCGAGGAAGCCGTGCGCAAGGCCGGCGTCACCGTGTACGAGGACTTCGACGGCGAGTTCGCCGCCAAGGTGCGCACCGGCCCGTACGAGTGGTCGCGGATGGCCGGAATCCAGGTCGGGGGACCGGCCAACAGCAACACCTGAGCCCGCCTCACCCGTTAGGACCTGTGGGAGCACACGGGTCCAGCGACGGGGAGTCCGGATGATCGAAACGCCGTCCCTCGTGGATCAGTACTGCCACGGCGTACTGAGAACGGAGCTGGGCCTCGGCACCTTCGAGGCCCACCTCGCCCGCGGTGAGGGACCACCGGCGCCCGGCACCACCTTCTTCGACACCCAGACCGGCTTCGCCGTGCGCCGCTGGTGCCCGCCCCTGCTGGGCCTCGAACCGCACTGCCCACCGGCCCGCTATCTCGCCCGCCGCCGTGAACTGGGCGTCCTGGAGGCGGGCCGCCGACTGCTGCGGGGCAGCGGCATCACCACCTACCTCGTCGACACGGGGCTGCCCGGCGACCTCACCGGGCCCAGCGAGATGGCCACCACGGGCGACGCGGACGCACACGAGATCGTCCGGCTCGAACTCCTCGCCGAACAGGTCGCCGACACCTCCGGCACCGTGGAGTCGTTCCTCGCCAATCTCGCCGAGTCCGTGCACGCGGCCGCCGCGAACGCCGTCGCCTTCGCCTCGGTCGCGGGCGTACGGCACGGACTGGCACTCGCCCCCGAACCCCCCGGCCCGGGAGAGGTACGGGGCGCCGTCGGCCGCTGGCTGACGCACCGGCCGGTCGGCGGGAGACTCACCGACCCGGTCCTCCTTCGGCATCTGCTGTGGATCGCCATCGCCTCCGGGCGCCCCCTCCAGCTCCACGCCGGCCTCGGCGAGCCCGGCCTGCGCATCGACCGCACGGATCCCGTCCTGCTCACCGACTTCGTACGCGCCACGGCCGGCCTCGGCACCGACCTGGTCCTGCTGCACGGCTACCCGTACCACCGCCACGCCGCCCACCTCGCCGGGGTCTTCCCGCACGTCTACGCCGACCTCGGCGCCGAACTCGTCCGCACCGGCGCGCGGGCCCCCGCCGTGCTCGCCGAGGTCCTCGAGCTCGCCCCCTTCGGCAAGCTCCTGTTCTCCAGCGGCGCCCACGGCCTGCCCGAACTGCACGTCGTCGGCGCCCGCCTCTTCCGCGAGGCGCTGGCCCGGGTACTGGGCACCTGGGTCGCGGAGGGCGCCTGGTCCCTGAGAGACGCGCAGCGCGTGGCCGCACTGATCGCGGCGGACAACGCGCGACGGGTGTACGGCCTGGAGTGAGCGGGACCTGGGCCGGACAGACTGGCCCGTATGACACGCAGCGACCCGCCCCCCACCGCCCGCACCGCCGCCTTACGCGCGCTGCCGGACTCCACCGGTGCGACCGCCGCCCTCCTCCGCCGCTTCGTCGACGGGCTGCGGGGCGGCCCGGACCCGCTCGCCGTCTGGGCCCACGGTTCGCTCGGCGGCGGCGACTACCAGGAGGGCCGCAGCGATCTGGACCTGATCGCCGTCCTCGACCGGCCGATCACCGCCGGGACGGTCTGGCGGCTGGCCCGGCTGCACGCGCGGCTGCGCCACGAGCCGCTCGCCGCCCTGCTCCACTGCACCTATCTGACCGCCGACACCGTGTCCGACCCCGGCCGCAGACACCTCACCCGGGCGCACGGGCAGCTGTTCCGCCGGACGGTCACTCCGGTCACCCGCCGTGAACTGCACACGTTCGGCGTGGTCCTGCGGGGAGAGCCGCCCGAGAGCCTGTTGCCGCCGGTCACGGATGTCGAGCTGCACGCCTTCGTCGTACGCGACCAGCGGGACTTCTGGCGCCCGGCGGTAGACAAGGCCCACCTGTGGCAGCGGGACGTCTGGGTCGACCTCGGTCTGCTCACCCACGCCCGGGCCACCGCCACCCTCCGGGACGGCCGGCTGATCTCCAAGAGCGAGGCGCTGGAACTGCTGCCGGAGCTGGGCGCGCCCCGCGAGGTGGTCGAGGACGTCCGGCGGCGCCGCTACCGGGAGCCGGCCCGCACGGTGCCGCGTCGGGGCGAGCTGACCAGGGCGTTCCTCGGCCCCGCGATCGACGACCTGGTACGGACGTACTTCTGACTCAGCCGTGGGCCGCGACCGGGCGCTCCGCCTGGGCCGGCACCGGCACGTCCGTCTCGTCCGCCGGTCGCTCCCGCAGGGACAGCAGGACCCTCAGGGTGGCGATCCACACCAGGCAGGAGCCGAGCATATGGGCGCCGACCAGGACCTCGGGAAGGTCGGTGAAGTACTGGACGTAGCCGATGACACCCTGGGCGAGCAGGACCAGGAACAGGTCCCGGGTCCGGCGCAGCGGGTCGCGGGGCGCGTCGACCGCCTTGAGGACGAACCACAGGGCGAAGGTCAGCGTCACCACGATCCACGCGAGCACGGCGTGCAGCTTGGTGACCGTCTCCCAGTTCAGCGGGATGCGCTCGACCTCGCTGGAGTCACCGGCGTGCGGACCCGCGCCGGTGACGACCGTGCCGACCGCGATCAGCAGCACCGTGACGCCCACCAGGATCCACACCAGCTGCCGCACCGCCGTGCCGACCAGCGGACGCGGGGCGGCGTCGCCCTCGCGGGTGCGGTGCCACATCACGGCGGCGACGGCGATGAGCGCGGTCGACAGCAGGAAGTGCGCGGCCACCGTGTACGGGTTGAGGCCGACCAGCACGACGATGCCGCCGAGGACCGCGTTGCCCATGACCACCCAGAACTGCGTCCAGCCCAGCCGGGTCAGGTCGCGCCGGTACGGCTTCTGGGAGCGCGCGGCGATGATCGCCCAGCCGACCGCCGCGCACAGCACGTACGTCAGCATGCGGTTGCCGAACTCGATGACACCGTGGACGCCCATCTCGCGCGTCGCGGTGAGCGAGTCGTCGGTGCACTTGGGCCAGGTCGGGCAGCCGAGGCCCGACCCGGTCAACCGCACGGCGCCACCGGTCACCACGATGACCACCGCCATGACGAGGGCGGCCAGGGCCGCGCGCCGGACCGTCCGTGGATCGGGGGTCCAGCGTTCGGCGATGAAGGCGAGCGGGTTGCGCGCTGCGGAGACGAGGTCGTCGCGGGTCACGTTCGGCACGCGCACCATGGTAGGCCGCCGCTTGTGCACGCGTTCACGAGGGGGCGCACCGCTCCCGGACCACCGCTGTGACCTGCCGTTACTCCCAGCGGAAGAACCGGGCGGCCGCGCCGAGCCCGAGCACCGCCCACACCGCGAGGATCCCGAGGTCCGCCCACGGCATCCCCGCGCCGTGCTGGAGGACGTCGCGCAGTCCGTCGGAGAGCGCCGCGATCGGCAGCAGACCGAGCACGTTCTGCGCCGCGTCGGGGAACTTGTCGAGGGGCACCACGACACCGCCGCCCACCAGCAGCAGCAGGAAGACCAGGTTCGCCGCGGCGAGCGTCGCCTCCGCCTTGAGGGTGCCCGCCATCAGCAGGCCGAGGCCCGAGAAGGCCGCTGTGCCGAGGACCAGGAGCAGCAGGACCGCGAACGGGTTGCCGTGCGGGGACCAGCCCATCGCGAAGGCGATCACCGTGAGCAGGACGACCTGGAGGACCTCGGTGACCAGCACGGCCAGTGTCTTCGCGGTCATCAGGCCCCAACGGGGGAGCGGGGAGACGGCCAGCCGCTTGAGGACGCCGTAGCGGCGTTCGAAGCCGGTGGCGATGGCCTGCCCGGTGAACGCCGTCGACATCACCGCGAGCGCGAGGACACCGGGTGCCAGGAAGTCGACGGCCTCGCCCTCGCCGGTGTCGACGATGTCCACCGACCCGAACAGCACCAGCAGCAGCGTGGGGATCACGACCGTCAGCAGCAGCTGTTCGCCGTTGCGCAGCAGCATCTTCGTCTCCAGGGCCGCCTGCGCCGCGATCATGCGGGGGAGCGGGGCGGCGCCGGGCCGGGGCGCGTAGGTACCGCTGGTGGTCACGAACGCAGCTCCTTGCCGGTCAGTTCCAAAAAGACGTCTTCGAGGGTGTGCCGTTCCACGGAGATCCGGTCCGGCATCACGCCGTGCTGGGCGCACCAGGACGTGACCGTCGCGAGGAGCTGCGGGTCGACCTTGCCGGTGACCCGGTAGACGCCCGGGGTCAGCTCGACGGCCGTGGAGTCGGCGGGCAGCGCCTTCAGCAGGGAGCCGACGTCGAGGGCGGGGCGCCCGGTGAAGCGGAGGGTGTTCTCGGCGCCGCCGCGGCACAGCTCCTCGGGGCTTCCCTGGGCTATGACCCGGCCGGCGTCGATGATCGCGACGTCGTCGGCGAGCTGCTCGGCCTCGTCCATGTAGTGCGTGGTCAGGATGACGGAGACCCCGTCGGCGCGCAGGTCCCGGACGAGGTCCCAGGTGGCGCGGCGGGCCTGTGGGTCGAGGCCCGCGGTCGGCTCGTCGAGGAAGACCAGCTCGGGGCGGCCGACCACGGCCATCGCCAGAGCGAGCCGCTGCTGCTGTCCGCCGGACAGGCGGCGGTAGGTGGTGCGGCCGCAGCTGCCCAGCCCGAGGCGCTCGACGAGGGCGTCCACATCGAGCGGGTGGGCGTGCAGCTTGGCCACGTGCCGCAGCATCTCGTCGGCGCGCGCCCCCGAGTAGACGCCGCCGGACTGCAGCATGACGCCGATCCGCGGCCGTAGCTCGGCCGACTGCCCGACCGGGTCGAGGCCGAGGACGCGCACCGTGCCGGAGTCCGGCTTCCGGTATCCCTCGCAGCTCTCGACCGTGGTCGTCTTGCCGGCCCCGTTCGGGCCGAGTACGGCGGTCACGCCCTCCCGGGCCACCAGGTCGAGGCCGTCCACCGCGGTCTTCGTGCCGTACCGCTTCACCAGGGCCTGGATCCGGACCACGGGCTCACATCGCATGGCCCCGAGTCTAGGTAGGCGCGCACGGCCCGGGACCGGCGGGTGGGTGCACTCCTGGTCCGTCCCGCTGCGGGGGCGCGCCTTCCCGGGACGGCCGCGCCGCCGGGACCAGGTGTTTCCGTGGCCGTCGCCCCTCGGGGCGAGAACCGCCGTCTCGCGGATTCTGGGCTGTTCGGGTGAAGCGGACCTGTTCCGCGCAAGCGATCTTCTGACGGTGTTTCACTTGCCATGGTCCTGCCCCGGGTGCCCAGTGGACCCTTCTCCCTTCCCCTGAAAGGCAGTTGACGCATGATCGAATGCACCTCGTTCACCCGGCTCAGAGTCGTGGCCGCACTCGTCGCCTGGGGGCTGACGTGTGCCGTCCTGGTGGTGCTGCCCGCCCCGAGAGCGGAGGCCCAGCCCGTGGTCGGACCGCAGTTCTTCGACGACCTGGCCTACAGCACCCACCTCGATCCGCTCCTCGTCCAGCGTGGGTGGACGCTCAGGTCCGGCCAGGGCGGGCCGGGTGTGCCCGGCGCCACCTGGCGGCCCCAGAACATCACCTTCGCCACCGAGTCCGGCGCCTCCGTCATGACGATGCGTTCCGGTACCAACGGCACGGCGGCCGGCACCGAGCACACCGAGATCTACCAGCAGCGCAAGTTCCAGGACGGCACCTACGCGGCGCGGGTGCGGTTCAGCGACGTGCCGATCTACGGACCGGACGGCGACCGCATGGTGCAGACGTTCTTCACCATCTCGCCGCTGAACTACTCGATGGACCCCGCCTACAGCGAACTCGACTTCGAGTACCTGCCCAACGGCGGATGGGGCATCCCTGGCAGTGCCCTGCTCGCCTCCTCCTGGGAGACGTACTCGGAGGACCCGCCCCAGGAGGAGCACGTCACCACCCAGGAGCGCGCGAGCTTCTCCGGCTGGCACGACCTCGTCATCACGGTCGACGACACGGCAGTCACCTACTACATCGACGGCCGGCTCTTCGCCACGCACACGGAGCCGTATCTGCCCGAGTCGATGATGAGCATCCGCTTCAACCACTGGCTGATCAACCTGACGGGGATCAACAGCAGGAAGACACGTGCGTACGAGGAGAAGGTCGACTACGTGTACTTCGCGCAGGACCAGGTGCTGAGCCCGGCGGAGGTGGCGGCGGCCGTCGACGACTACCGGTCGCGCGGGGTGACCTTCGAGGACTCCGTCTGAGCGGATCGTCCGTGAGGGGGCGGCCTCAGGAGGCGGCCGCCCCCGTCCCGCCGCTGATCGGCAGCCGGGCGGTGAAGGTGGTGCCCCGGCCCTCCTCGGAGTGCACCTCCATCTCGCCGCCGTGGTTCGCCACGATGGTGTGGACGATGGTCAGCCCCAGACCGGTGCCCGGAATGGCCGCGTCGGTGGCGTTCGAGGCACGGAAGAACCGCTGGAACAGCCTCTCCTGCTCGGCCGCCGGAATACCGATGCCGTTGTCGCTGACCGTGAGGACCGCCTCTCCGTCCCGGGCCTCGGCAGCCACAGTGACCTTCCCGCCCTCGGGGGTGAACTTCACGGCGTTGGACAGCAGGTTCATCAGGACCCGGTCCAACTGGTCGCCGTCCGCGTCCAGCACCAGGGGCCGGGAGGGACAGCGTGTCTCCAGGGCCACCGAGGCCGCCTCGGCGGCCGGGCGGATCGCGTCGGCCGCCGAGGCCACCAGACCCCGCAGGTCCACGGGCTTCTTCAGGGAGCCGAAGGCGCCCGACTCGATGCGGGAGAGGGTGAGGAGATCCTCGATGAGCGCCCGCAGGCGGTTGGCGTTGCGGTCGACGACGTCCAACATCTGCAGCTGAGGCGGCGTCAGTGGCCCGGTCTCCTCGTCCTTCAACAGCTCGATGTATCCCACGATGCTGGTCAGCGGGGTGCGCAGCTCATGGGAGACGGTGGAAAGGAAGTCGCTCTTGGCCTTGTCCAGCGCGCGCAGCTTCTCGACCAGGCGCGTCTCCTTCTCGTACAGCAGGGACGTGTGCAGCGCGCGGCCCACACCGCTGGCCATGGACTCGGCCATCTCGATCTCCACCTGACGCCAGGCGCGGTCGCCGCTGGTACGCGCCACGCACACGGCGCCGATCGGTTCCTCGCCGACGCCGATCGGTGTGACCACCGCCGACTCCAGGCCCAGCGCCGCCGCGGCGGCGCGGTTCTCGGCGGGCATGCCGACCTGTCCGAAGGAACCCGGGGCGCCTGTCATCGGCGTCGTGCCGGACAGATACCGGGGCAGGTCGGCCGCCAGCCAGACCGTTCCCAGCCGGTAGTGGTCACGGACCACGTCCGCCGGGAGCGGGGGCAGGGCCCGGACCTCCGCCTCGGGCAGCAGCCCACGCTCCGGGGACCACACCCTGACCAGAGGGAAGGCGGAGCCGCCGTCCTCGGCGAGCATGATGAAGACGTAGTCGGCGCCGATGATCTCGCCCATGCCGCCGCACGCGGTGTCAAGGACGTAGTCCACGTCCAGGCGGTCCCTGATCCGGATGCCGAGATCGCGCGCCGCCCGCGAGAGGCTCGTGCGTTCCCGCTCCAGCCCGCGCAGCCGGTCGCTCTCATCGGCGAGCACGTTGACCGACCGCGCCACCGCCCTGATCTCCTCCGGCCCCACCTCCCGCGCACGCGCCGAGTGGTCGCCCGCCGCCAGCCGACCGAGCGTCTGAGCGGTGCTCCTGAGCGGCCTGGTCAGGGCGCGAGTGGTGCGCACGGACGCCAGGACGGCCACCGCCCCGCCCACCGCGAGCAGGACGCCGGTGCCCACGAAGCTGGCCTCCAGTATGCTGTCGGCCCGCTCCTCCAGACGGTTCATCTCACGTGTGAGGCTCAGGTCGAGACGCCGGTTGGTGGCTTCGAAGGCGGTGAACCGCCGGGCCGCCCGAAGGGTCAGCCGGTTCGCCTCGTCACTGCCGGGAGCGGCCTGGGCCTGCCGGTCGGCGACGGCCGCATAGGCACGCAGCTCCGCTTCCTGCGCCAACAGGTTCCCCCGGGCCGAGGTGGGGGTGTCCCGGTGGGCGGCGGCGAGGATGGCGAAGGTCTGCTCACGTGCGCGTCGGTAGCCGACGAGCTCCGTCTCGTCCCCGGTGAGGAGGTAGGTGCGTACGGCACGGTGCATGCGGCTCGCCTGTTCGCGCACGCGCAGGTTCTCCCGCACCTCCGGCTCCAGTTCCGTGAGGACCCGATCGTGCAGTCTGTTCGCCATGGACATGGTGACAAGCGCTCCGGCCCCGACGACCAGCAGGAGTCCGATCAGCAGCGCGAAGGTCGCGGTGAGCCGGCGTCCCACACGGACGCCGTGCAGGCCCGGGGCCGTCCTCATGTGCGTTTCCCGCCTTCTGGGAGCTGTGCGGAGCCGAATCCACTGCGTGCCATCGAGCCCCACTCCTGCGGGGCCCGGTGCAGCGCGTCCCACATGCCGCGCAGCCGCCACCACGCCGTGAACTGGCGATAGCCGACGTTCTCGACGGCGACACCGACGAAGGCGCCCCACACGTCACGCCACCGCGAGAACCGGTGGTACGCGTACTCCTCCACCGCGACCGACACCAGGCTGACGACCATGGCGTAGACATACGCCGCGAGCAGGAAGCGCCACAGGAAGGTCACGTCGACCGCGCCGAGCAGGACACCGAGGGGCACCAGCACCAACCCGGCCAGCTCCACCAGCGGGGCCGCCAGCTCGAAGAGCACGTAGAACGGCATCGCCATCACCCCGATGCGGCCGTACCGTGGGTTGCCGATCATGCGGCGGTGCTTGAGCAGGATCTCCGTCAGCCCGCGCTGCCACCGCCGCCGCTGGCGGCCGAGGACCCGCAGCCGTGAGGGCGCCTCGCTCCAGGAGATCGGCTCCGTGACGAAGGCGATGCGGTAGTCGCCGCTCCCGCGGCCCTGTTCCCTCATGTGCCGGTGGAGTCGGACGACGAGCTCCGCGTCCTCGCCGATGCAGTCCGGGTCCATCCCGCCCACCGCCACCACCGCGTCCCGCCGGAACAGACCGAAGGCACCGGCGATGATCAGCAGTCCGCCGACCTTGGACCATCCGGTCCTGCCGAGGAAGAAACCGCGCAGATACTCGACGACCTGCGCGCGGCCGAGCGGGTCGGTGGGGACGTGAGCCTCGACGACGCGCCCCGCCTTCACCGTGCAGCCGTTGGCGATACCGACCACACCACCGGTGGCGATCACCCGCAGCGGATCGTCGCTGAACGGTTTGGCCACCGCCAGCAGCGCCTGCGAGTCGAGGATGGAGTCGGCGTCCACCATGCACACCAGCGGATAGCGGGCCAGGTTGATCCCGACGTTGAGCGCGTCGGCCTTGCCGCCGTTCTCCTTGCGGGCCACCACGAGCGGCACCGGGCCGCCTTTGGGCAGATGCAGCGAGACGACCGCCCCCCGGGTGGGGACGTCCCGGGGGACGACATGGTCCACTTCGGTGAGGTCGAAGGCTTCGGCGAGGGCCTCCAGGGTGCCGTCGGTGGAGCCGTCGTCGACGACGACGACCTCGAACCTCGGGTAGTGCAGCAGCAGCATGGCCCGTACGGCCTCGGTGATGCCCGCCGCCTCGTTGTACGCGGGCATGATCACCGAGACGGGAGGGGTGAAGGGGCTGCCCGCGGCGTCCTCGTAGCCGGCGAAGGGTGCCCGGCGCATTCTCCTGGCGATCTCCCCCAGGGCGAGGAGGTTGAGCACCAGATGCCCGGTGTTGATGGCCACGAAGTAGAGGATGATGACGGTGTCGCACACCGTGATCACCTGGTGCAGGGCACCCAGCGGTCCCTCCCAGAGGCCGGGGGCCGCGACGATCACAGGCTCACCTCCACCAGGACGTCATGGCGCGTGCCGCCGACGGAGGCCTCCGCGAGCACGGCCCTGGCCTGGACGGCCGCCCGCGTCGCGGGACGGTCGCGGACGGCGCCCCGCAGCGCTGCCTTGCCCGTCGGGCCGAGGCGCAGCAGGGCCCGCGCCGCGGTGCCCGCCGCATGCGGGTCGGGATCGTCGAGCAGCGTGGCCAGCGGGTCCGTCGCGGCCTTCGCGCCCAGGCTGCCCAGGGCGCCGGCCGCCACGATGCGCAAGGCGGCCGGCCTGTCCGGGCGGATGGCCGCCAGCAGCGGCTCCAGACCGTCGGGCATGCCCAGCCTGCCCAACGAGCGCGCCGCCCGGATGCGGACCTCGGTGGCGGGGTCCTCCCGCAGGGCGTGGACGATGTCGGGGGCGCGGGCGATCGCACCGGTCACCCCGAGCACCTCCACGGCCACGGCCCGCACGAGGGGCACCGGATCCTTGAGCCCCGCCGCCACCTGCTCCCACGCCTCGGCACCGAGAGAGGTCAGTGCCGCGGTAATGATCTTGGGTGACACGGCGCGCGGTCCGTACAGGCTTCTCAGCAGATGCGGTACGGCCGCCGGATCATCGGTCCTGCCCAGCGCGCGGGCCGCGGCCAGCCGCACGTCCCGGTCACGGTCGTCGAGCAGCCGGCACAGCGACGGGGCGGCCGGACGGTGACGCAGCTGCCCGAGCAGCTGTGCGGCACGCCCCTGCCGGACGGCACTGCGGCTGCCCAGGTCGGCCACGGCCTCCGCGGCCGAGCCGCGCATCTCGTACAGCCGGACCAGTGCCGTGCGCGCGCTGCCGGCCACCTTTCCCAGCATGGACGCCACGGTGGGCTCCAGCGCGGCCCACGTGCGCCGGTCGATCCGCGCCATGCGTTCCAGCAGTTCGCCGTGGTCCTCCTCCGGTGCGCACAGCAGCTCCAGCAGCAGGCCGCGCACAGGCGCCGCGATCCGCTCACGTCGACGCCCGGTGTACGTACGGGCCCCGCGGATGCCGACGACCAGCAGGCTCAGTACCAGTCCCACGGCCAGCAGGTACAGCAGCGCGCCGGTGACGAGGTCGAGCGGGATCACCGTTCGGCCCGGGTGAGCACGGCGTTGACCCGGCTGGACAGCTCGCGCGGGCTGAAGGGCTTGACGATGTAGTCGTCGGCGCCCGCCGAGAAGCCGAGCTCGACGTCTCCCTCCTGGGAACGGGCGGTGATCAGGATGACCGGGAGCGACGCGGTCTCCTCCGCCGCGCGCAGCTCGCGGCAGACGTCCAGTCCCGACATCCGCGGCATCCGGATGTCCAGGAGCACGAGATCCGGCGGACGCTCGCGCAGGACCTGCAGCGCGGCCATGCCGTCCTCCACGGCCGTGACCTGGTGGCCGCTCTGCGTCAGCTTGAACGCGACGAGATCCCGGATGTCGGCGTCGTCGTCGGCTACCAGCACACGGGCCATTACTCCTCCTGCGATGCGGGACTGCGGTGGGAGGGACTGCGGTGGGAGGCGACGAGGCGTGCCACCGCCGCCTGCCGGAACGGCTTCGCCAGCAGTCCGTCCGTCGGGAGCCCGCCCAGGTCCTCCGGGTCGAGCACGGAGGTGACGACGAGGTGGCACCGTTTCGTCCGCTCGTCCGCTCGCATTCTGCGGATGACCTCCCGCCCGTCGATGCCGGGCAGCATTACGTCGACGATCGCCATGTCGGGGGGATCGTCGAACGCCAGTTGCAGCCCCTTCTCCCCCGAGGCCGCGGTGGTCACCCGGCAACCGAGGGCGCCCAGATGCCGCGTCAGCAGGGCACTGACGTCCTGGTCGTCGTCGATCACCAGGACGTGCAGGGGGCCTTGTCCAGCGTCCACGGCCACCCCGATCAGTAGGCGATGCTTTCAAATTAGGATCATTTGGCATCTCTCGCCACAGGGAGACCACAAGCCATACCGGGTCGCCGGTGATCGATCAAAGATCATTCCCGCAGGTCAGATGAGGCTTACCTAAGTGACGCACGGCACCGCCGGGCCGTCCGGGCGCGGCTTGCCCCCCTCCACGGAATTACGCAACAATGGCGTTGTGAAAAACGTTGGCGCGGCTCCGCAGGAGGAACTCGCGACCGGTGAGCGATCGACTCGCAACCGGGTCGCGCGGTCCATCCTGGACCACGGGCCGTCCACCGTGGCCGACCTGGCAGGCCGTCTCGGCCTGACCCAGGCCGCCGTCCGCCGACACCTCGACGCCCTGGTCGCCGACGACGTCGTGCAGCCCCGTGAGCAGCGTGTCTACGGCGCGCGTACGCGCGGGCGCCCGGCCAAGGTGTTCGCCCTGACGGACTGCGGCCGCGACGCCTTCGACCAGTCGTACGACAAGCTGGCCGTGGACGCGCTCCGCTGGATCGCGGACCAGGAGGGCGGGGAGCAGGCCGTCGCCGCCTTCGCCCGCGCCCGGGTCGCCGCGCAGGCCGGCGAGTACCGCGAGGCGGTCGAGGCAGCCGCCCCCGAAGACAGGGCCGAAGCCCTGGCCAAGGCCTTGAGTGCGGACGGGTACGCTGCTACGGCACGCAGTGCCCCCCACCCCCACCAGGGTGAGCAGCTCTGCCAGCACCACTGCCCGGTAGCCCATGTGGCCGAGCAGTTCCCGCAGCTCTGCGAGGCCGAGACCGAGCTCTTCGCCGAACTGCTCGGTACGCACGTCCAGCGGCTGGCCACCATCGCCCACGGCGACGGCGTCTGCACGACGTTCATCCCCAGAGTTTCCAAGTCAGCCACCAACGCATCCGCTAGCACGGCCGGGAGGAACCCCGCATGACTCTCCCCATCGAGGAGACCGCCCACCCTGAGCTCGAGGGCCTGGGTAAGTACGAATACGGCTGGGCGGACTCCGACGCGGCCGGCGCCGCAGCGAAGCGCGGTCTGAACGAGGAGGTCGTCCTTGACATCTCCGGCAAGAAGTCCGAGCCGGAGTGGATGACGAAGCTGCGTCTCAAGGGCCTGAAGCTGTTCGAGAAGAAGCCCATGCCCAACTGGGGCTCTGACCTGTCGGGCATCGACTTCGACAACATCAAGTACTTCGTGCGCTCCACGGAGAAGCAGGCGGCGTCCTGGGAGGACCTGCCCGAGGACATCAAGAACACCTACGACAAGCTGGGCATCCCCGAGGCGGAGAAGCAGCGCCTCGTCGCCGGTGTCGCCGCCCAGTACGAGTCGGAGGTCGTCTACCACCAGATCCGCGAGGACCTGGAGGAGCAGGGCGTCATCTTCCTCGACACCGACACCGCGCTGAAGGAGCACCCGGAGCTCTTCAAGGAGTACTTCGGCACCGTCATCCCCGCCGGCGACAACAAGTTCGCCGCGCTGAACACCGCCGTGTGGTCCGGCGGCTCCTTCATCTACGTGCCGAAGGGTGTGCACGTCGAGATCCCGCTCCAGGCCTACTTCCGTATCAACACGGAGAACATGGGCCAGTTCGAGCGGACCCTGATCATCGTCGACGAGGGCGCCTACGTGCACTACGTCGAGGGTTGTACGGCCCCGATCTACAAGTCGGACTCGCTGCACTCCGCGGTCGTCGAGATCATCGTCAAGAAGAACGCCCGCTGCCGCTACACGACCATCCAGAACTGGTCGAACAATGTCTACAACCTGGTCACCAAGCGCGCCGTCGCCTACGAGGGCGCCACCATGGAGTGGATCGACGGCAACATCGGCTCCAAGGTGACGATGAAGTACCCGGCCGTCTACCTGATGGGCGAGCACGCCAAGGGCGAGACCCTCTCCATCGCCTTCGCGGGCGAGGGCCAGCACCAGGACGCCGGCGCCAAGATGGTCCACATGGCCCCGAACACGTCCTCGAACATCGTCTCGAAGTCCGTGGCGCGCGGCGGTGGCCGCACCTCCTACCGCGGTCTGATCGAGATCGGTGAGGGCGCCCCCGGCTCCAAGTCGAACGTGCTGTGCGACGCGCTGCTCGTCGACACCATCTCCCGCTCGGACACCTACCCGTACGTCGACGTCCGTGAGGACGACGTGTCCATGGGCCACGAGGCGACCGTCTCCAAGGTCTCCGAGGACCAGCTCTTCTACCTGATGAGCCGCGGTCTGTCGGAGGACGAGGCCATGGCGATGATCGTGCGCGGCTTCGTCGAGCCGATCGCCAAGGAGCTGCCCATGGAGTACGCGCTGGAGCTCAACCGGCTGATCGAGCTGCAGATGGAAGGCGCGGTCGGCTGACCCCAGACCTTCCGGTCCAGCAGCAGGCGGCCCGCCTCTCCGGGGCGGGCCGAAGATCGTAAACGTAGGAAGAGAGCAGACCGACAGCCATGGCTGAGGCTCAGAACATCCCGGTGGGCTCCACCACCGCCGGCTCGATCGCGGTGGCCGCCGAGTCGACCGTCGTCTCGCGCATGAGCGCGCCCCCGTCCTTCGACGTGGCGGACTTCCCCGTGCCGCACGGCCGCGAGGAGGAGTGGCGGTTCACCCCGCTGGAGCGGCTGCGCGGGCTGCACGACGGCACCGCCGTCGGCACCGGCGACGGCCTGAAGGTCGACGTGCAGGCCCCCGAGGGCGTCACCGTCGAGGCCGTCGGCCGCGACGACGCCCGCCTCGGCAAGGCCGGCACCCCGGTGGACCGCGTCGCCGCCCAGGCCTACTCGGCGTTCGAGAAGGCCGGTGTGATCACCGTCCCCAAGGAGACGGTCCTCACCGAGCCGATCCGCATCGCCGTACACGGCGAGGGCGGCACCGCCTTCGCCCACCAGGTCATCGAACTGGGTGCCTTCGCCGAGGCCGTCGTCGTCATCGACCACACCGGTGACGCCGTGCTCGCCGCCAACGTCGACTACCTCCTCGGCGACGGCGCCAAGCTGACCGTCGTCTCCGTGCAGGACTGGGACGACAAGGCCGTGCACATCGCCCAGCACAACGCCCTCGTCGGCCGGGACGCCTCCTTCAAGTCGGTCGTCGTCACCTTCGGCGGCGACGTCGTCCGTCTCCACCCGCGCGTCACCTACGCCGGCCCCGGCGGCGAGGCCGAGCTGTTCGGCCTGTACTTCACCGACGCCGGCCAGCACCAGGAGCACCGCCTGCTGGTCACCCACAACGTGCCGCACTGCAAGTCCAACGTGGTCTACAAGGGCGCCCTCCAGGGCGACGGAGCCCACGCGGTGTGGATCGGCGACGTCCTCATCGAGGCCGCGGCCGAGGGCACCGACACCTACGAGATGAACCGGAACCTCGTCCTCACGGACGGCGCCCGCGTCGACTCCGTGCCGAACCTGGAGATCGAGACCGGCGAGATCGTCGGAGCCGGCCACGCCTCGGCGACCGGCCGCTTCGACGACGAGCAGCTCTTCTACCTGATGGCCCGCGGCATCCCCGCCGAGGAGGCCCGCCGCCTCGTCGTGCGCGGCTTCTTCGCCGAGCTGGTCCAGCAGATCGGTGTCGACGACATCGAGCAGCGCCTGCTGGAGAAGCTCGACGAGGAGCTGGAGACCGTGACTGGATCGGGCCGATGACCACCTTCGTACGCGCCTGCGGGCTGAGCGAGCTGGAGGAGGACACCCCGAAGCGGGTGGAACTCGACGGCACGCCGGTCTCGGTCGTGCGGACCGAGGGAGAGGTGTTCGCCATCCACGACATCTGCTCCCACGCGAACGTCTCGCTCTCCGAGGGCGAGGTGGAGGACTGCCAGATCGAGTGCTGGCTGCACGGCTCCGCGTTCGACCTCCGCACCGGCAAGCCCTCCGGCCTGCCCGCGACGCGTCCCGTCCCCGTATACCCCGTAAAGATCGAAGGGGACGACGTGCTCGTCTCCCTCTCCCAGGAGTCCTGAGGCACCCATGGCAACGCTTGAAATCCGAGACCTGCACGTCACCGTCGAGGCCGACAACGCCACGAAGGAGATCCTCAAGGGCGTCGACCTCACCGTGAAGCAGGGCGAGACGCACGCCATCATGGGCCCCAACGGCTCCGGCAAGTCGACCCTCGCCTACTCGCTCGCGGGTCACCCGAAGTACACGATCACCGGCGGCACCGTGCTGCTCGACGGCGAGGACGTCCTGGAGATGTCCGTCGACGAGCGCGCCCGCGCGGGCCTGTTCCTGGCGATGCAGTACCCGGTCGAGGTCCCCGGCGTCTCGGTCTCCAACTTCCTGCGGACCTCCGCCACCGCCATCCGCGGCGAGGCCCCCAAGCTGCGCACCTGGGTCAAGGAGGTCAAGGAGGCCATGCAGCGCCTCAACATGGACCCCTCCTTCGCCGAGCGCAACGTCAACGAGGGCTTCTCCGGCGGTGAGAAGAAGCGCCACGAGATCCTCCAGCTCGAACTGCTCAGGCCGAAGGTCGCGATCCTCGACGAGACGGACTCCGGTCTGGACGTCGACGCGCTCCGGGTCGTCTCGGAGGGCGTCAACCGCGTCCGTGAGACCGGCGAGGTCGGCACCCTGCTGATCACGCACTACACGCGCATCCTGCGCTACATCAAGCCCGACCACGTCCACGTCTTCGCCGGCGGCAGGATCGTCGAGTCCGGTGGCCCCGAGCTCGCCGACAAGCTGGAGAACGAGGGCTACGAGGCATACACGAAGGGTGGCGCATCCGCGTGACACAGCTGCCGGGCCTCCTCGACACAGAGGCGCTCCGCAAGGACTTCCCCATCCTGGACCGTCAGGTCCACGACGAGCGGAAGCTCGTGTACCTGGACAACGCGGCGACCTCGCAGAAGCCGCGCCAGGTGCTGGACGCCCTGAGTGAGTACTACGAGCGCTACAACGCCAACGTCCACCGCGGTGTGCATGTGCTCGCCGAGGAGGCCACGGCGCTGTACGAGGGCGCGCGCGACAAGGTCGCCGCGTTCATCAACGCGCCCAGCCGCGACGAGGTGATCTTCACCAAGAACGCCTCCGAGTCGCTGAACCTCGTGGCGAACATGCTCGGCTGGGCCGACGAGCCCTACCGGGTGGACTCCGAGACCGAGATCGTCATCACGGAGATGGAGCACCACTCCAACATCGTGCCGTGGCAGCTGCTCGCGCAGCGCACGGGCGCGAAGCTCAAGTGGTTCGGCCTCACCGACGACGGCCGGCTCGACCTGTCGAACATCGACGAGATCATCACCGAGAAGACGAAGATCGTCTCCTTCGTGCTGGTGTCCAACATCCTGGGCACGGTCAACCCGGTCGAGGCGATAGTGCGCCGGGCGCAGGAGGTCGGAGCCCTGGTCTGCGTCGACGCCTCGCAGGCCGCACCGCACATGCCGCTGGACGTCCAGGCCCTCCAGGCCGACTTCGTGGCCTTCACGGGCCACAAGATGTGCGGTCCGACCGGCATCGGCGTGCTCTGGGGCCGCCAGGAGCTCCTGGAGGACCTGCCCCCGTTCCTCGGCGGCGGCGAGATGATCGAGACGGTGTCGATGCACTCGTCGACGTACGCCCCCGCCCCGCACAAGTTCGAGGCGGGCACCCCGCCGATCGCGCAGGCGGTCGGTCTGGGCGCGGCGATCGACTACCTCAACTCGATCGGCATGGACAAGATCCTCGCCCATGAGCACGCCCTCACCGAGTACGCGGTGAAGCGGCTCGCGGAGGTCCCCGACCTGCGCATCATCGGCCCCACCACGGCCGAGGACCGGGGCGCGGCGATCTCCTTCACGCTCGGCGACATCCACCCGCACGACGTGGGCCAGGTCCTCGACGAGCAGGGCATCGCGGTCCGGGTCGGGCACCACTGCGCCCGCCCCGTCTGCCTGCGGTACGGAATTCCCGCGACCACCCGAGCGTCGTTCTATCTGTACTCCACGCCGGCCGAGATCGACGCGCTGGTCGACGGCCTGGAGCACGTACGGAACTTCTTCGGCTGATGGGACGAGCGATCGCATGAAGCTGGACTCGATGTACCAGGAAGTCATCCTGGACCACTACAAGAACCCGCACGGGCGGGGCTTGCGGGATGGCGACGCCGAGGTGCACCACGTGAACCCCACGTGCGGCGACGAGATCACCCTGCGCGTGAAGTACGACGGTACGACCATCGAGGACGTCTCGTACGAGGGCCAGGGCTGCTCGATCAGCCAGGCCAGCGCCTCCGTGCTGAACGAGCTGCTCGTCGGCAAGGAGCTGACGGACGCGCGGCGGATCCAGGAGACCTTCCTGGAGCTGATGCAGTCCAAGGGGAAGATCGAGCCGGACGACGCGATGGAGGAGGTCCTGGAGGACGCGGTCGCGTTCGCCGGGGTCTCCAAGTACCCGGCCCGGGTCAAGTGCGCCCTCCTCAGCTGGATGGCGTGGAAGGACGCGACGGCCCAGGCGCTGGGCGCCGACGCCGAAAGGAAGACGGCATGAGCGACACCGTGGAGATGAAGCCGGCCTCCGAGGAGGAGATCCGCGAGGCCCTGTACGACGTCGTCGACCCCGAGCTGGGCATCGACGTCGTCAACCTGGGCCTGATCTACGGCATCCACATCGACGACGCGAACATCGCGACGATCGACATGACCCTGACCTCGGCGGCCTGCCCGCTGACCGATGTCATCGAGGACCAGGCCAAGTCCGCGACGGACGGCCTCGTCAACGAGCTGCGCATCAACTGGGTCTGGATGCCCCCGTGGGGCCCGGACAAGATCACGGACGACGGGCGCGAGCAGCTTCGGGCGCTCGGGTTCAACGTCTGAGACCGACAGCGTGAGTGTGGCCCCCGGCGAAAGTCGCCGGGGGCCACACTCATGTCCGGGTGCCGTGCCGTCAGTCGAGGCCCTTCACCAGGCGGAAGAAGAAGTCCTGCCGGTTGCCGCTGTTGTAGCCGTACGGGTCCAGGACCAGCTCGAAGTTCCGGTGACGCAGCACGCGGTCGGGGTAGTTCACCGAGCGGAGCATCATGGCGTCCGAGTACGGCGACCGCAGCGGGCAGAACGTCGCGTCCTGCTTGAAGAGGTTCGAGCCGTCGTTGCCGCTGACGCGGAGCCGGAAGTTCTGGTGCCTGACGTACCGTCCGTCCGCCATGCGGAAGGAGTAGCAGTCGGACCTGGCGAGGCCGGAGACCACCTTGAAGGTGGAGTCCTCACGGGTCTCGCTGCCGCTGTATGTGCCCACCGGGTCGAGGCGGATGACACCGCCGCTCTCGTGCCAGTACCGGTCGGGGTAGTTGACGGCCTGTACGGACTTCCGGATCACGGACGCCGACGGCGGCTTCTTCCCGGGCGACGTCGACTTGGACGGCTTGGGGGCCGGCTTCGCGCCGCCCTGCTGCTTGTCGTCCGCGCCGGAGCCCTCGGAGTCGGAGGAACCCTTGTCCTTGCCCTCGCCCTTGGAGCCGCCCTTGGGGTCCTGCGGCTCGGACAGTCCGCTCTTCCCGTCGGGGGCCGTGGCCGGCGACGCCGGGGGAAGGGAGAGCGGGGCGACCGGGTCGTCGGCCAGCATGGTGCGGTCCGTGCGGGTCTGTGACGTGTCGTCAGAACCGGAGTCCTGAAGGACGATCGCGGTCACACACGACGACACGACGGCCAGGGCGAGCGCTCCGGCCAGCCAGAGACGGCGGGTGCCCGGTATTCGGGTGTCGTCGGGGGCGACACCGGTCTCCCACACCTTCGCGGATCTCAACACCGGGAGGTTGGGGGTGTTCTGGTCCGGATCAGGTCCGGGCTTCGTTGGCGGCATGCGCGGTTCCCTCGGCGTCGCACAGGCGGACGCGAATTCGTCATGCGGGTCAGGGGAGGTGGTACGTGTCACCGGTGTGTGCGAACCCTTGCGGTCGTCACACAATCGGGAGATTGACTGTTGAAACAGTAGTGGACCAAGTGGTGTGCGGGGAGCCCTTTCGGAGAGCGCTTCCATAACGGAACGGCCCCGAAACCGCGGCCTCTTGGGGAGACATTTCCGTGCGGGTGCGCCCGATCGGGGACGGACGGGGGCACCCCGCGAGGGCCACCTGGGTGTCGTCGGCCCGCGATGGGTACGCCTCTGTGCCCCCACGCCTCGATGTGTACGACCGTACGCATCATGTGTACGCTAGTACACATGGGATATCTGCTGCTCGGCTTCGCCATAGCCGCCGAGGTCGTGGCCACCACGGCCATGAAATACAGCGAGGGCTTCAGCAAGTTGGGCCCGTCGTTGGTCACGGGGATCGGTTACCTGGTCTCCTTCGGGCTCCTGGCCCAGGCGCTCAAGTCGATGTCGATCGGCACGGCCTACGCCATCTGGTCCGGCGTCGGCACCGCCAGCGTCGCCGCGCTCGGCCTCGTGCTGTTCGGGGAGGGGTTGGGCTTCGCCAAGGCCGCCGGGATCGCGCTGATCATCGCGGGGGTCGTCGTCCTCAACCTGGGAGGCGCCCACTGATGGCCCGGCGTTACGACCCCGAGCGGCGGCAGCGGATCATCGACGCGGCGATCCGCGTCGTCGGGGAGAAGGGCATCGCCGGGCTGAGCCACCGGAGCGTGGCCGCCGAGGCGGACGTACCGCTCGGCTCGACGACGTACCACTTCAAGACCCTCGACGACCTCATGGTGGCGGCGCTGCGGCAGGCCAACGAGGGGTACGCGCGCACGGTCCTGGCCCGCGGCGCCCTCCAGGACCCGGAGTCCGACCTGGCCGCCGAACTCGCCGCGCTCGGCAGCGAATGGTTCGCCGGCGACCGTACGGGGCTGGAGGTCGAGTACGAGCTCTACCTGGCCGCACTGCGCCGCCCGACCCTCCGCCCGGTCGCCGCGGAGTGGGCGGAGGGCTTCGCCGACTGCCTCGCCCTGCGCACCGATCCGGTGACCGCGCGGGCCCTGGTCGCCCTGATCGACGGGATCTGCCTCCAGGTGCTGCTGACGGGGGCGCCGTACGACGAGGGGTACGCGCGGGAGGTGCTGGCGCGGGTGATCGGCTGAGGGCACCGGGACCGGTGCGGGGGAGGCGGGGGTGTCGCGGGGGCCGTCTGTCGGTGGCCGGGGCTGGTGGTGTCAAGGGGCCGGCCGTCTGTCGGTGGCCGGGGGCGGTGGTGGCGGGAGGTCTTCGTTGCCCCGGATGCCCGGCTCCTGAGACGGCCGTGGTGTGGGTTGGCCTGGGCCGCCCCCGGGCGGTTAGGTTTCCCTCATGACCGACACGACTGCTCCTCGCACCACCGGCGCCGTGGCCGCCGGCCTCGCCACGATCGCCGCCGACGGCACCGTTCTCGACACCTGGTACCCCGCACCCGAGCTCGCCGCCGAGCCGGGCCCGTCCGGCACCGAGCGGCTCGACGCCGAGCGGGCGGCCCAGCTGCTGGGCGGCGGCGCGACGGCGGCGATCGGTCAGGACACCCGCCGGGGCGTCGAGGTCGTCGCGGTCCGCACGGTCATCTCCTCGCTCGACGAGAAGCCGGTCGACACGCACGACGCCTACCTGCGCCTCCACCTGCTCTCCCACCGCCTGGTGAAGCCGCACGGCCAGAGCCTGGACGGCATCTTCGGCCTCCTGGCCAACGTCGCCTGGACCTCGCTCGGCCCGGTCGCCGTCGACGACCTGGAGAAGGTCCGGCTCAACGCGCGCGCCGAGGGGCTGCACCTCCAGGTGACGTCCGTCGACAAGTTCCCGCGGATGACGGACTACGTGGCCCCCAAGGGTGTCCGTATCGCCGACGCCGACCGGGTTCGGCTGGGCGCTCACCTCGCCGAGGGCACCACGGTCATGCACGAGGGCTTCGTCAACTTCAACGCCGGCACCCTCGGCACGTCGATGGTGGAGGGCCGTATCTCCGCGGGGGTCGTCGTCGGCGACGGTTCCGACATCGGCGGCGGCGCCTCCACGATGGGCACGCTGTCCGGTGGCGGCAACGTCATCATCTCCATCGGCGAGCGTTGCCTGGTCGGCGCCGAGGCGGGCGTCGGCATCGCCCTCGGCGACGAGTGCGTGGTGGAGGCGGGCCTGTACGTCACCGCGGGCACCCGCGTCACGATGCCCGACGGCCAGGTCGTCAAGGCCCGCGAGCTCTCCGGCGCCTCGAACATCCTCTTCCGCCGCAACTCGGTCACCGGCACGGTCGAGGCCCGCCCGAACAACGCGGTCTGGGGCGGCCTGAACGAGATCCTGCACAGCCACAACTGACGACCGGCGAGCCGGTGTCACGGAGCGCCCTTCCACGGCCCGAGCAGGGCCGGGGGAGGGCGCTGCGCGTGTGGGCGGCAGGGGGCACCGCGCTGATCGTCCCCGTCGAAGCCCCCCCGGCGTTCCCGTACGGGTTGATCCGCGTGACCTTCCGGTGGGGATGGGCGATGAACCCGTGGGACGCACAGTCCTATCAGAGGGCGAGCCGACGAGATGAGGGGCCGGACAGGATGAGGAGCGATCGGGTGAGGACCGTGGCACGAGTGGTGAGCGGGGTGGTGGGCGCGGCCGTGGTGTGTGGGCTGCCCGCCGGTGTCGCGCATGCCGACGAGACCAACAGGGCCTCGCACAACGGCCCCCGTATCGGGCTGGTCAACGTCGGCCAGGTCGACGACCCGATGGAGGACGTGCTGGAGCACACCCTGCTGTTCGGTGACGGGTACCGCTGGGGCTGACCCCGCCGTCACCGGGATTCCGGGGCCCGTACCGCGCCGGCGCGGTACGGGCCCCGGCCCCTGTCCGGGAACTTTTTTCGGCGTACCGGCATAGCGGGGGGCGGATCCGCGCGTCACACAGAGCACAGGGGCGGGACACAGGGCCCGCCGGGGAAGAGAAGGTGACGATGGATGCCGCAGGTCAGGAGAGTTTCCGCGAGTTCGTGGCCGGGCGGTCGTCGGCGCTGCTGAAGACCGCCGTACTGCTCAGCGGCGGCGACCGGCACGCCGCCGAGGACCTGCTGCAGAACGCGCTCATCAAGGCCGCCGGCCGCTGGCAGCGGATCGACGAGCCCGAGGCGTACGTACGGCAGATCCTGTACCGGCAGCAGATCAGCCGCTGGCGGCTGAAATGGCGCCGCAGGGAGGTCACCGTCGCCGAGCTGCCCGAGAGTGGCGCCGTCGACGGCGCGGCCGGGGTGGAACTGCGCCTGGTGATGCGCGGCGCGCTCGCCCGGCTGACCGCGCGGCAGCGGACCATGCTCGTGCTGCGCTACTTCGAGGACCTGCCCGAGGCCGACGTGGCCCGCATCCTCGGCTGCTCCGTCGGGACCGTCCGGTCCACCACCCACCGCTCCCTCGCCCGGCTGCGGGAACTCGCGCCCGAACTGGCCGGTCTCGGCCCGGCTCCGGCCGAGCAGCAGCCGTCCCGTGACTTCTCGCCCGTGGAGGTGCGTCCATGAACGTCGACGAACTGGTGCGCGACTCCCTGCGGGAGCAGGCCGCCGAACAGTCCCCCCTGGACCCGGGCTTCGCCGACCGCGTGCTGAATGTGCGGCGCCGGCGCCGGACCCGCAGGATCGGCACCGTCGCCGCGGCGACCGCCGCCGTGGTCGCCGTCGCGGTCGCCGTGCCGCTGCTGGGGTCCGGCAAGGACGAGACGCGGCTCGCCAGCGAGATGAACAAGAGCGACATCATCGCCCACCCCGACCAGTCGCCGCCGCGCGACCTGATCGCCGCCGGGGACACGGCGCTGGCCGCGTACTACACGTACGACACGGTCAAGACGTCCGAGGACACCGCGGTCAGGCAGCGTACGTATCGCATCCTCGACCAGCGGAACGGCAAGTACGTGAAGGACGACCGCTGGTCCATGGTCTCGGTCGCCCCCGGCATGCGGACCGCCGCCGTCCTGGAGCGGGACCTGCCGGTGCGGCGGATCGGGCTGCTCGATCTGGCCACCGGCGAGGTGGACCGCTGGCTGCCGGTCGGGCGGGGCGTCGCGAGTGTCGAGTTCTCGTCCGACGGCGACAAGCTCGTCGCCACCACCTACAACAAGAACCCCGACCTGCTCACCCGGGTCGACTACGACTCCGACGGCGACGGCAAGAAGAACGACTACGAAGTGGACCACTCGAAGTCCCACCGGACCGGGTTCTACATCGTGGACGTCGACTCCGGGAAGGCCGACTGGAGCAAGGTCGTCCCCGAGGACCAGGGAGGGCTCGTCAACGCCCGCCAGGACTTCTCCTTCAGTGGCGACGCCAAGTCGGTGTACACCGGGCTGACGATGGAGCCGCACCAGCAGTACTACGACCTCAAGGGCAACAAGGTCCCCGCGCCGCCGGACGAGAGGTACCTGCACTGGTCGGTGGAGGCGCGGCTCTCCCCGGACGGCAAGCTCGCCGCCGGCGGCTTCGCGGGCGGCGCCAAGACCACCGCCTCGTGGATCCTCGACCCGCGTACCGGCAAGCACCTTCACAAGGTGCGCGGACAGCAACTCCTCGCCTGGGTCGACAACAAGCGGCTCATCGCCTGGGACATCACGCCCGGGGACAACGAGTTCCACAACGCCTTGGTGCTCGTCACCATCGGCAGCGACAAGACGCTCCCGCTCAGCGGCGCCCGCAAGGGCAGTGACGGCGCCGCCGGACGTTGGAACCCGGTCTTCGCCACCCGCTGATCACCGGGGCCGCGCCCCCTCCGCCCACAGCCGGGGCGTGCCTCCTCAGGCGGCGGCGACCAGAGCTTCGTACGCCCCCAGCAGCCCGTCGGCCACCTCTCGGCCGGCGGGCCGCAGCGGTGCCCGGACCGGGCCCGCCGGCAGGCCGAGCCGCCCGAGCAGGGCCTTCGCCGTGACGGTGCCGGGCAGACCGGAGGCCATCATCGCCTCCGTGAGCGGGACCGCCGCCCGCTGCAACCACGCGGCCTCCGCGGTGTCGCCCGCGTCGAACGCGTCGACGATCGACCGGAAGTGACCGGGCACCGCGTTGGCGACGGTGCCGATGTAGCCCGCGCCGCCGAGCGCGTACAGCGCCAGGACGTACTCGTCGCAGCCCGTGTAGTACGCCAACTCCGTCTCCGCCAGCACCTTCTGAGTGCCGAGGAGGTCGTACGCGCAGTCCTTCACCGCCACGATCCGGGGGTGGTCCGCGAGCCGGATCATGGTCGCCGGTTCGATCCGGGTGCCGGTGCGGCCGGGGATGTCGTACAGGGCGACCGGGAGGCCGCAGCGGTCGGCGAGCTCACGGAAGTGGGCCTCGACGGCGTCCTGCGGGGGCCTGCTGTAGTACGGGGTGACCGCCAACAGGCCGTCCGCGCCCGCCCTCTCGGCGGCCAGGGCCAGCTCCACGGTGTGTCGGGTGTCGTACGTGCCGACGCCCGCCACGATCGTGGTTCGGTCCCCGACCGCCGCCCGGACCGCGCGGATCAGCTCCGCCTTCTCCGCGTCCGTCGTCGTCGGCGCCTCACCCGTCGTACCGGACAGGACCAGCCCCTCGCAGCCCTCCGCCACCAGCCGGTCGGCCAGCCGCTGCGCCCCGTCGAGGTCGAGCGCCCCGCTCTCGGTGAACGGGGTGATCATCGCGCAGAGGGCGCGGCCGAAGGGGGCGGGGCGATGCGTGGTGGTGGTCATGGGCGTAGTCTCGGCGCGCACAATGTGAAGCTCCACTTAATTCTTCTACGAAGTATGGATGAGCTTTGCTACAAGGAGGGGTGGGCGGTCGCCGGGCGGGCGACGAGGCACTGGTGCCAACCTGCCCCCTCGTGGGCCACCATGGCGAGGACGGTCAGCACGCACGGCGGATCCACGACACTCGGGAGGCGTCATGAGGCTCGGCAAGGCACTGGCCACGGGGGTGGCCGAGGAACGGCCCCAGTCGTACGAAACCGTCGGGGCGACGGACCGCGCCGAAGGACGACGGCGCCCCGCCGATGAGGCCCGCCGGACGAGCCCGGCCCCGGCCCGGGAGACGCCGGTCGCCGATGTGCCGGTCGTCGCCGATGTGCCGGTCGCGGAGGCCCCGGTCGCCGAGGTGTCGACCGTCCGATGAGGCTGCGGCTCCCCGAGGAACGCCCGACGGAGCCGCCGACCGGATACAAGATCGCCCACCCGGTGCTGTCCCAGGACGGCACCCGGGCAGGGTTCACCGGTGTGTCGCTGGGCGGCGCGCTGCCCTACGGGGTCCTCGACGAGGCCCGCTGCGTCTACGGGCGCAGACATCGGGCGCCGGCCCGCCGCTGCGACTGCGGCTTCCACTGCGTCCACGACCGTACGGCGGCCGAGGCGCTGCTGTGCACCGCCGAGCACCGGGCCGCCCTGCTGCTGGAGGTCTCCGTCCTCGGCGCCTACATCCGCTTCGAGCGCGGATTCCGTTACGCGCGGCAGCGCGTCCGGATCGCCACCGTCGGCCCTTGCGTGTGCGGTGCCGTGTCCGTGGCGCTGGCCGACGCCGGCTGGGGGCGGCCGGGCTGGCGCGCGCTGGCCCCGTCCTGCGCGGGGTGTCTGCGCGGGCGTACGCCTGTGCCGTCCGAGACCTTCGCCCGGCTCGCGGGGGAGGGGCTGAAGGTGACGGTGACCGCCGGGACCGGGATCGGGACCGGGACGGGGGCCGGTGCCGGTGGTGTTGGCGGTGGCGGTGAGGGGCAGGTCGGGCGCGAGGCGTCCGGCGGCCTCGGTGAACCCGGCGTTCCCGAACTGGTTGCCGAGGCGGCGCTCCTCCAGGCCCGCCTCGACTGGTTCCAGACCCAGCTCGCCCGTCTGGGGGAGCGGGGGCCGGGAGGGACGGAGACGGGCCGGGTCTAGGCGCGCGCTGGCGGGAGCTCGCGGACCGCCGGGGCGTCGGGCTGCGCGGGACCGGGGGCGGGCGAGTGGCTGGCCGCGCGGGACTGGGGTTGGGCGCGTGGCTGGCCGCGCGGGACCGGCGGCTCGGCCAGGGGCCAGCTGTGCGGGCCCTGGGGGCCGGGTGAGCGGCGGGGCAGGGGCCGCGCGGCCTCGGCGTAGCCGTTTCGGCGGCCTCACATTGCCGTGGAGGTCGGCTGCCTAGCGTGGGTCGGTCCGGGTACTCGGGGTCTCCCGAGATGTGAGGAGGCGGAACTGTGACCGGGACCCTCGAAACCAGGCCGGACCGAGCCGCGCGTTCCGGGGCGCGCGCGCAGGATCACCACTCCGTGGGGGAGCTGGTGGGGCAGGCCACCGAACAGCTCTCCCTGCTCGTGCGCCAGGAGATGGCCCTCGCGAAGGAGGAGCTGGCCGAGAAGGGGAAGCGCGCGGGGCGCGGGGGAGGACTGCTGGGCGCGGCCGGAGCCGTCGCCTACGTCGGGTTCATGACGATGGCCGGCGCCGCCGTCGCGGCACTCTCCCTGGTCGTGGACGTGTGGGCCGCCGCGCTCATCGTGATGGGCGTGCTGTTCGTGATCGCGGCCGTACTGGCTGTCGTCGGACGCGCCCAGCTCAGGCGGGCGACCCCGCCCAAGCCGGAACGGGCGCTCGACAGCGTCAAGGCGGATGTCGACGAGATCAAGGGAAGGGCACGGCGATGATGATGGCCATGGGTGCGTCCGGTGGTGCGAAGGGGTGGTCGGAAGCCAAGGAGAGCATCGGGGCGAAGGGCCCCGACGAACTCCGCCGGCAGATCGAGCTGACCCGGTCCCGGCTCGGCGACACGGTCGAGGAACTCGCCGCCAAGGCCGATGTGAAGGCGCGCGCCCGCGCCCGCATGGACTCCGTACGGGAGCGGGTGCCCCGGGAAGCGGTCATCGTGGGCGGGGCGGGGGTGGCCGTCCTGGCCACCGGCGTCTTCGTGTGGCGGCACTACTACCACTAGCTCGGACCGCGCCACTGGCTCGGACCGCGGTGGGCCGAGAGGCCGGCCCGGTGTGCGGTGGACCGGGAGGCGCTGACGCGTGAGCCGGGGTGCGCCCGGTTCGCGCTTTCGGGCTGCGCGTGATCGCGGGAGGGTGCTTTCGCGTGCGCGTGCGCCTCCGAAGCCGGTGCCCCCCGGCTGCCCCCGGGCTCCTTCCAGCCGACCCCGGCTCCTCCCGGCCACCCCGACCGACCCCGCCCGGCCCGCCGCACCGCCCTCAATTGATCGGCTCGACGTCCTGCGAGGTCGTCGTACGGGCCCTCGCCTCCCGCAGGGCCCGTAGCCGCGGCGGCCAGGCGCGGGTGTCGCGGGGCTCGACGTACGGCTCCTCCGAGGGCGGACGGCCCTGGACGATGCCGCGCTCGCGGGACAGCTCGGCGTCGAACTCCAGGCCGAGGAGGATCGCCATGTTGGTGAGCCAGAGCCAGACCAGGAAGACGACGGCGCCGGCCAGGGTGCCGTACGTCTTGTTGTACGAGCCGAAGTTGGCCGCGTAGACGGCGAACCCGGCCGACACGACGAGCCAGATCAGGGTGGCGACGACCCCGCCGGGGCTGACCCAGCGCAGCCCCCGGCCCCGGACGTTGGGCGCCGCCCAGTACAGCAGCGCGATCATCAGGGTCACCAGCACCAGCAGCACCGGCCACTTGGCGACACCCCACACCGCGATGGCCGCGTCGCCGAGCCCGACCATCGTGCCCGCCCGCTCGGCCAGCGGCCCCGTGAACACCACGATCACCGCGCTCACGGCGATCATCAGCATCAGCGTCAGGGTCAGCGCGATCCGCAGCGGCGTCAGCTTCCACACCGGCCGCCCCTCCGGCAGGTCGTACACCGCGTTGGAGGCGCGGATGAACGCGGCCACGTAACCGGACGACGACCACACCGCCGTCAGCAGGCCGACGACGGCCAGTACCCCGCCGGTGCCCCCGCCGCCGTCGCTCAGTTGCACGACGGCGTCCCGCAGCACGTCCCGCGCGGGGCCCGGCGCCAAGTCGCCGATGTTGTCCAGGAGTCCGTCGATGGTGCGCCGCCCCGCGACACCGAGCAGCGACACGGTGAGCAGCAGCGCGGGGAACAGGGACAGCACGCCGTAGTACGTCAACGCCGCCGCCCGGTCCGCGAGATCGTCGTCCAGGACCTCCTTCGCCGTGCGCCGCACCACCGCCCACCAGGAACTCCTCGGCAGCCGGATGGGGCTGCCCGCCGCGTCGGGCCCGTCTCCGGCCCCGGCCGGGGTGCCGGTGCCCGTGCCGGTGATGTCGGGGTCAATGCCTGTGCCGGTCATGCCCGGGTCAGTGCCTGTGCCGGTGACGCCGGGGTCAGTGCCGGTTCCGGCGCCTTCCCTCGTTCCTGCCCCCGCCCCCGAGCCCATCCCCGTCCCCGTTACCGCCCCCGTGTCCGCCTGCGCGGCGTCGGACCGCTTCTCGTCCATGACCAGGCGGGTCTCCCGAATTCGGGCCTCGAATCGCGGAGTTGACCTGAATCCTGGTTGAGGTTGAAGGGTGGGGGGTGCCCGTCCTCGAGCACCGAACCTCGGAGAGCGCCATGACCCGTCGTACCGATGTCCATCCCGTCCTCGACCGCCCCGGCGTCGGGGCGCCCTTCTTCAGCACCTGGCGGGTCGGCACGCCGCGGCGGCAACGCCAGGTCGTCGAAGCCGTGGCCGACACCTGGCTGGGGCGGCCCTGGCCCGCCGAAGGGCTGCTGGGCTACTTCCTCTACACCGGCGAGGACGGCTCCACCCTGCTGCACTACTCGCAGTGGGCCGACGAGCAGGCATACGAGGCCTTCGTACGGACCCGCCGGCAGGAACGCAACGACGCGATCGACACCGCCGTGCCGGACATCGAGCGGGTCCGGCTCGGGCGCTACCGCCACTACCGCAGTCTCACCGGCGGCGATCACGACACACGGGTGCCGGGGTGCGTGGTCATCGTCGACGTCGAGTTCGACGGGCCGGATCCGGACCGGCAGCGGGCCTGGGTGGACGCCGTGGAGGGGGCGCTGGCCGCCGAACCGAACCAGCACCCCGGCGGTATCGCCGCCCACTTCCATCTCGGCACCGACGGCACCCGCGTTCTGAACTACGCCGAATGGGAGAGCGCCCAGGCCCACATCGACGCGCTCGCCGCGGACGGTGACGGGGTCGGCTCACCCACCGAACCGTGGCACCGCGTCCAGACCTGGCCGGGGCTGAAGGGCAGCACGGTCAGCCGGTACGAGTACGCCCTCGGCCTCGTCCCCGACTGAGGTGACGGCGAGCAGTGAGGGCGAGGGGCGAGGGGTGAGCGGCTAGCAGCGAGCAGCGCGAGACCCCACCTACCGAACACTGAAACCGTCTGGACAAGAAAAGTTTTCGGTGAGAGGGTGGAGTCATGTGGGACGTCACCGTGATCGAGGACCCGGAGGCCGCGGCCGTGTCGCTGGACCCCGTACGGGCCCGGCTGCTGGCGGAGCTGGCGGCCGGCCCGGCGAGCGCCGCGATGCTGGCCGGAAAGGTCGGGCTGCCCCGCCAGAAGGTGAACTACCACCTCAAGGCGCTGGAACAGCACGGCCTGGTCGAACTGGCGGAGGAGCGCCGCAAGGGCAACGTCACCGAGCGGCTTATGCGGGCGACCGCCGCGTCGTACGTGATCTCGCCGCTCGCGCTCGCCGCCGTGCAGCCGGACCCGGACCGCTTCCGGGACCAGCTCTCGGCGCGCTGGCTGCTCGCGCTCGGCGCCCGGCTCGTCCGTGACGTCGGGTCGTTGATCACCGGCGCGACCAGGGCGCGCCAACGGCTCGCGACCTACGCGCTCGACGGCGAGGTCACCTTCGCCTCGGCCGCCGACCGCGCCGCGTTCGTACGGGAGCTGACGGCCGGGGTGAGTGCCCTCATCCGCAAGTACGACGCCCCGGGCGCCGAGGGCGGCCGGGCACACCGCGTCGTCGTCGCCGTCCACCCCACGATCACGCGTCCGGCAGGGACGGCGGACGAGGGCGCGGCCACCGCCGAGCCCGGCGCCCACCCCCTGACCGCACCCCCGGCCGGGAACCCCGCCCCCGCGTCGCCATCGCACCCGTAGTACTCAGGAGCCACCATGTCCAAGGAATTCGAGATCGCCCGAGAGTTCGAGGTCGATGCCACGCCCGAGCAGGTGTGGGACGCCGTCACCAGCGGTACCGGCGGCTGGCTGTGGCCGATGGAGGCGCCCGAGCCGCGGGTCGGCGGCAAGGGGCCCTTCGGTTCCGAGGTCACCGCCTGGGAGCCGCCGCACCGCTACACGAACCGGGTGGAGGACGTCGACGGCATCTCCGAACAGACCCTCAATCAGCTCGACTACACGATCGAGCCGCGCGACGAGGGCCGCCGCGCCTGGGTGCGGTACGTGCACAGCGGCATCTTCGTCGACGACTGGGACAACCAGTACGACGCCGCCGGTCGCCACACGGACTTCTATCTGCACACCCTGCGCCAGTACCTGACGCGCTTCGCGGGCCGCCCGGTCACCGCCTTCGCCACGTTCGAGGGGCCCGAGGCGTCCTCGGCCGCCGACGCGTTCACCGCCGTCGCGCGGGCGCTCGGTCTCGCCGACGACACCGCCGAGGGCGCGCGCGTCCGGGCGGAGGGGCCCGAGGGGAAGCCCCTGGACGCGGTGGTCGACTACCGCAACCCCTACTTCATCGGGCTGCGCACCGACGACGCCCTCATCCGCTTCTTCGGCCGCGGCCACTGGGGCCACCCCGTCGGCGTCAGCGTCCACGACTTCGCGCCGGGTGCCGACGCCGAGGCCGACGAGGCGGCGTGGAAGGGCTGGCTGAACGGCGTGTTCAGCCAGCCCTGAAAGACCCGAAGCCCTCAGCGGGTCACGGGCGGAACCGCAGCACCGACGGGTCGTGGTCGCTGATCTGGTCGTGGAACTCCGCGTTGATGTGCACGCTGTCGTACGTGAACTCGCACGAGCGGCGGATCGACGGACTGACCAGGATCTGGTCGAGGACCTGCGCGTTGCCCTGGTAGACGTACGAGTAACGCTCGTTCCTCGGCAGCGACTTGACCGACGACCACAGCGCGCCGCCGTCCTCCAGCAGCTTGGCGGTGTCGGAGAACTCGAAGTCGTTGATGTCGCCGAGGGCGATGACGTTCGCGTTCTTCTGCTTCGCCAGGATCTCCTTGACGAACGTGTTCACGGCGGTCGCCTGGAGGTGGCGCTGCGTCTCCGAGCTGCGCGTCGGCGGCTGGAACTGCGAGTGCAGCGACTGGTCCCCGCCCTTGGACGAGAAGTGGTTCGCGATGACGAACACCGACTCGCCACGGAAGGAGAACTCGCCGACGAGCGGCTTGCGGCTGTTGTTCCAGGCGGCGTTGGCCGGGTCGATACGACCGGGCGAGAGGGTCAGCCGGGCCTTGCCGTACGCCTTCGTCACACCGACCGCGGTGGTGGCGTCGCCGCCCGCGCGGTCGGTGAAGGACACCCGCTCCGGGTTGAACAGGAACACCTGGCGGATGTTGCCGCCGGGCTCGCCGCCGTCCGCGAGGTCGACCGGGTCGATGGAGCGCCAGTCGTACGCCGGGCCGCCGGCCGCCACGATGGCGTCGATCAGCTTCTTCACCGTCTGGTCGGCGGCGACCGTACCGTCCTTCGTCGCGCCGTTGTTGTCCTGGATCTCCTCCAGGGCCACGATGTCGGGCGACTTCAGGCTGTTCACGATCGCGGCCGCGTGGGCGTCGAACGTCGTGTCGGAGGGGTCCAGGTTCTCGACGTTGTACGTCGCCACCGCGAGCTCGCCGCGCGCCTGCTTACGGGTGGTCTCGCGCTCCAGGCCGCCCTGCTTCAGGGTGCCGAGCTTGCTCGCGACGAGCGTGTAGCCGCCGAACTGGCTGTAGTCCAGGGGGCCCTCGGTGGTGCCCGTCAGGACGTCGCCGACATTCGCCTTCGGGAAGTCCGCGGCCGCGCCGAGCGACTGGATCTGAAGCCGGCCGGTGTTCTGCGAGGTGTACGAGCCGTAGACCGTGCCGCCGCGGCGGCTGGCGTTCTCCCGCGGCTTCACCGTGACCCACAGCTCCGTGAACGCGTCGGTCGCTGTGACCACACGGGCGTCGGCGACCTGGACGTTCATGCCCTCCAGGGACTCGTAGTAGTCCAGGGCGTAGGCGGCGGGGTCGAGGGTGAGCCCGTTGATCGAGCCGTTCGCGGCGGTGTCGCTGGCCGGGGCGTACGCCTTCGGCACGGACGCGGCGTCGACGACGGTCGCGGCCGGGACGGCGTTGCCACCGGAGACCACGGTGACGGTGGGGCGGGAGAGCTGGGTGACCGACTGGTTTCCGGACGAAGTGCCGCCCGGCACGAACTCGCCGACCGTGCCCGACACCGTGACCGCGTCGCCCACGGAAACCTTCGGCGTGGAGCCGGTGAAGACGAAGATGCCCTCGCTCGTGGCCGGGCTGTCGTCCGCCCGGGTGTCCTGCATCCAGAAGCCGCGCGACGAACCGTAGGTCCGTACGCCGGTGACGATGCCCTCGACACCGGTGACCTGCTGGCCGACGAGCGGCGAGGTGCGCGTGGTGCCCTGGATGTCGTGGATGCGTATGGAGTCCGCCGCTGCGGGCGAGGTCAGGGCCACGGCGGAGACGGTGGAGCAGATGGCGGCGACGGTCAGCGCGCCGATGCGCGCGGTTCTCTTGCTCGGCAAGGGGATCCCTCCGGGGACGTACGTGAGCGCCGGGACGAGAGTGGACGGGGGGTGGCCAGATACCGGTGGGGCGGTGTGACGCGCGTAGAAAGCCGGAACGCCCGAGAGGGGCGCCCAGGGAGGCCGGGAGCTGGCCCCCGGAGCTACCCGTGAGTTTCTACGCGCGTCAATCTCCAGCCTGGTCAGGCCACTTGTCAAGGTTTCGGCCATGTCCGACTCCTGGCAGGTACATGAACCGGGCGGCATGGGTGGAAATCCGTCTAGGCTGAGCGGTTGCCGAGGTGGTCGCGGAGCGCCCCGCCTCGCCATCGATGATGCTTGTTCCGCACACCGCTCGCCGTCGTTCGTCCCCGAGGAGAACCCCGCCGATGTCAGACAGCTCGCCACTGCCGCCGGTGCGGCTCCGCTCCGAGGCGGAACTGGCGCGGGACGCCCTCGCCACCCCGCTGCTCTCGCGCGCCGCGCGACTCGCCCGCTGGGCCGGGCCGGAGACGCGGGTGGGCGCCGGGGGCGAACTCGTCGAGGAACAACTGCCCGCCGCGGCCGAGGCGCTCGGGCTCACCGGCGAGGGCGCCGCCTCCGGGGGCACCACCAGGACCGCTGACGGTGGCACCACCCCCGAGGACGCGGCGGCCCTGGCGAGCGAGGCGTGGCGGGTGGCCGTGGACACCGGGCTCGTCGAGATCGTGGACGCCGGCGAGGAGGAGGGGAGCGCGGTCACCGCCGGCGACGCGCTCGCGCTCCTCACCTCCGGCGCGCCCCGCGACGTCCTCGGCGTGTGGCTCGCCGCGCTGGAGGCCGCGCTGGCCGACGCGAGCGTGCCCGAACTCGACGGCCTCGTCGACGCCATGGAGTCCGGCGGCGAGGTCGACTTCTCCGAGCTGGACTGGGACCCCGACGCCGAGGCGGAGTTCCTCGACGGGGTGCTCGGCAACCTCTACCTCCTCACCGTCAGCGAGGACGGACCCGGCGACGGGCCGGTGCCGCTGCCCGCCCTCGCCGCGTCGATGATCGTGCCGGACGACATGAGGGAGCCCACCAACGACGTCCTGGAGCAGGTGTCGGACGCGATGATGCGGCTCGACGACCAGTTCCGGGTGCTGGAGCCGGTCGGGCTGGTGGAGTACCAGCCCGTGGACGAGGCGCTCATGACGGACGCGGAGGAGAACGCGGCCGCCGGGGACACCGCGGCCACCGGGGACACCGCGGCCACCGGGGACACCGCGACCGCCGAGGGCGCCGGAAGAGGCCAGGCCGTCGACGACACCGATGTCACCCGGTACGGCATGGTGCGGCTCACCCCGCTCGGGCTGTACGGGGTGCGGGCTCGCCTCCAGGAGGCGGGCCTCGTGGCCCCCGCGGTCGGGGACCTCGCCGACAAGGGCGCGGACGTGCTGCTCGACGGCACCGCCGAGTATCCGCCGGGGGCGGCCCTCGCCGAGACCGAGCAGTGGCTGGCCCGGCATGAACCGCTGGCCGCCGCACGCGAGTTGCTCGCCGCCGCCCGGGGGGCCGACCAGGGCGCGCCGTTGCGGCGGCTGCGCTGCCAGCAGGCGCTGTCCCTGGTGGGCGCCGCCGCGGAGCCCGCGCTGCGGGAGGTGCTCGACGACGCGGAACTGGGCGGGCTCGCCCGGGTGTGGCTCACCGAGCGGGGGGCCGCGGAGGTGCCGGCGCCGTCCGAGGAGATGGTGTTCTGGCTGACCATCGACACGGTGGCCGCGCAACTGGCGGCCGAGGGGAACTCGGCGGAGCTGCGGGGGCTCGTGGAGGGGCTCGCGCAGCAGCACCGGGGGTTCTTCGACGCGGCGTGGCGGGTGGGGCATCCGGCCACGGCGGATGTGCTGGAGGCGATGGGGCGGATCCATCCGGACAAGCGGGTGGCGAAGGAGGCGCGGAAGGCGGCGTTCAAGGCGCGGTCGCAGAAGGGGGAGTGACGGCTGCCGGGCGCCTTGGGGGTCGGGGGGCCGGGTTCGTCGGCGGGTGCGGGTGAGTGGGGGGTTCTCGCGCAGTTCCCCGCGCCCCTGAAAAGCGCCCGGGCTGCGCCCCGTGCTTTTCCGGGTGAAGGGCGGGCACTCGCCCGACCACCCCGGTCCTCCGAGTTCTCCCGCGGTGTTCAACCCGCGTTCAGGCGGGGGCGGGACAGTGCGGCGCGAAGCTTGGGTCCGCCACCCTCCACGGTCCTCCCACCGCACGCAGGAGACAGCATGTCGCTCACCCGCAGGGACTTCGCCAGTCGATCCGCGGTCACCGGCGCCGGTGTCGCACTGGCCGGCACCGTGGGCGCCCTCGCCACCGCGCCGAACGCCCTCGCGGCGTCGGACAGCGCCGCGGACGACACGGACGGCGCCGACCCCGACGGCTCGGACGGCAAGGGGGCGCACCGGCACGGCGGGGTCGGTTACGGGCCCCTCGTCCCCGACCCCGAGGGGATCCTCGCGCTGCCGGCCGGATTCACCTACACGATCCTCACCTACAGCGGGCGGACCAGACTGGAGTCCGGTGAGTTCACCCCGGGCAAGCACGACGGCACCGCCGCGTTCCCCGGCCCCCGGGGCACCACCCTCCTCGTCAACAACCACGAACTGAAGGGCCCCCGCGCCAACTGGCCGCACCCGGTGCCGCTCACCGAGGGGCTCGTGTACGACCCGGCCGCGGCCGGCGGCTGCACGGTCGTGGAGGTCCGTCCCGACGGCCGGGTCGCCGAGTGGGTCGGCATCGCGGGCACCTCCACCAACTGCGCGGGCGGCAGCACCCCGTGGGGCACCTGGCTCACCTGCGAGGAGAACTCCGACCGGGCCGGCGTCAACGGCATGACCAAGGACCACGGTTACGTCTTCGAGGTCGACCCCTGCGACCGGCGCGCCAACCGCGACCCCAAGCCCCTGAAGTTCTTCGGCCGGTACGACCACGAGGCCGTCGTCATCGACCCCAGGCGCGGCCACGCCTACCTCACCGAGGACGCCTCCGGCCCCAACGGCCTCTTCTACCGCTGGACCCCGCCGAAGGGCTTCTCCTACGGCCCCCGCAGGTTCCGGACCCTCGCCGACGACGCCGGTGTCCTCCAGGCGCCCAAGTGCTATGACTCCGGCGGCCGTTTCGTCGACGACCTCTCCCGCGCCACCAGGATCGGCACCGTGTACGGCGTCGACTGGGTCGACGTCCCCGACCGGGACGCGCGGACCGTCGCCGTGCGCAAGCAGTTCGACGAGATCACCCGCGCCCGCAAGCTCGAAGGCATGTGGTGGGGCGACGGCGGCGCCTACATCGTCTCCTCCTACGCCCGCGCGGAGAGCCCCGGCGCCGCGCACGACGGCCAGGTCTGGTTCTACGACCCCAAGCGCCGCACCCTCACCCTGAAGGTCCTGCTCGGCGTCAACCCGGACCCGTCCGCAGACGGCGCCCTCGACGGCCCCGACAACATCACCGTCTCCCCCTACGGCGGCATCGTCCTCGCCGAGGACGGCGAAGGCGTCCAGCACCTGTTCGGCGCCACCGACAGCGGCCGCACCTATCCGATCGCCCGCAACGACCTGAACATCGGCACCGAGGAGGAGCCGGAGTACAGCGAGTTCGCCGGCGTCACCTTCTCGCCCGACGGAAAGACCCTGTACGCCAACATCCAGACGCCGGGCATCCTGCTCGCCATCACCGGGCCCTGGAAGCGGCAGAAGCGGTAACGGCTTTTCCGGTCCCTCGAGCGAGTGACTTGCGTCTGGGAGTCAGGGCTCTTCTCCGTCTCGGCATAGTGATCAGATGTCGCACTAATTGGCTGGGAGGGGTGGAGGGAGCATGGGGGTGGAACCGCAAGACGGTTTTGCCGAGGGGTCTCAGATCTGGCTTCCCGACGGGTCCGTGAAGGTGATGGAGGAAGTGGTCGAAAGGCGTCTTCCTGTGCTGTCCTTCGACAAAGAGTGGGATACACGACCGGTGCGATACGGCGCTAATCAGGGACCACGCGATCATTCGGTCGGAAATCTTGTTCGTCTTGTCCCAACCTCGTGGTTTGGAGGAGTAACACGAGAGGTGCGCAGGATCCACTTCGTCCAGTGGAAAGCGTTCGATCAACGGTTACGCCCTTGAAAGGCGGCGCCCGATTTGGGTTGTGGAAGTCACTTGGGCGACTGCACTTGTTCGCCTTGCTTCGATTTTGCATCTACGGATTGGGCGCAAAGCTCACAAGTTGGAGCGGCTGGCTCGTGTTCTCGGACATGTGGTCCCCGCGCGCAGCGAGATGCATGGCTATGACGAGACGGTGGCCTTGGATCGGGTGAAGAGTGTTGACCCCGTTGGGGTCAGGCCCATTTTTGGTGTTACGGCGCTCCCTTCCGGGATTTTCGTGGTGAATGGTCTTGCTGTAGGGGCTCTATAAGGGGCGGTGCACAAAAGGTTTGTGTACCGCCCGGATAGCGTCCCGGTGAGTCGGGTGCTGGTGATACTATTTGGTGTCAGAAATCCACTTCTGAAGCGCCTTGCGGAGTTTCCTGCGCCAACCCCTCGCCGCTACTGCTAGCAGGAACAGAAGTACGAGGAGTCCCAGGTTCTCTGACGCGGTGACGTGAAATTCCAGCATGAAGACCCATTCTGACGTGACTACGAAGGTCCTCATGGCTGAGATCAGGGCGAGCCTGTCCAGGCTCTTCGCATCAACCATGGGTGATGACTGGCGAGGCGACCAGAGCTGAGGCGTCTGCGGTTCCGCTCTGCCCAGTTGGGCTGGGTCGTGTAGATGAGGCCCAGATGGTGCCGCCCGGCGAGGTGGGTCGCAACCTGTGGGGCGTCTGGTTGGTCGTTGAAACGGCACCCAAACAGAGTCATCACTGTTGTGAGCTGCGCTTTGAGTCATCCGATCTTGGGTTCTTGTACGGACCCGAACTGACATCTAACATTTCAGTTCATGGACGCCATACGACCGGTGAGCCGCACCCTGCTGAGGGACCGCGCCTACCTCGCCATCCGGGACGCCATCGTGGCCGGGGAGATCGAACCCGGTGCGGTGGTGCGGGACGCCGAGTTCGCGGAGCTGCTCGGGCTGTCCCGCGCGCCGGTGCGGGAGGCGTTCTCGCGGCTCGTGGACGAGGGCCTGCTGGAGAGCAAACCGCAGAGCTACACACGGGTGACGCCGGTCGTGGCCGCCGATGTGCGCGACGCCGCCGCCGTGGTCGGCGCGATGCACGAGCTGGTCACGCGGGTCGCCGTGCCCCGGCTGTTCGCGGCGGACGTGGAGACGATGCGCTCCGCCAACGAACGGTTCGCGGCGGCCGTCCGCGCGGGCGACGTCGACGCCGCCCTCGACGCCGACGACGAACTCCACGACGTCCTCGTCCGGGTGAGCGGCAACCGCGCGGCCGCCGCCACCGTCGCCCGCTACACCCCGCTCATCCGCCGGCTGGAGCGACGCCGCTTCGGTGAGGGCGGCAACTGCCGCTCGGCCGGACTGCACGACCGGCTGATCGACGCCTGCGCGGCCGGTGACACGGACGAGGCGGTCACCGTCACCGCGGAGATCTGGCGCGGCCTGGCGGCCCTCGCCGACGAACCGGACGGGCCCGAGGCCCGGCCCGCCACCGAATCCGAAGGCGGACTCCCCGCCGATGCCGCCGTCGACGGCGCAGAGCCCGCCACCGACGTGGACCACTGACCCCGGGAGGACCCGTGTCCCTTGCTTCCTTCGAGCGCTACCCGCTCCTCTTCGGGCCCTCGCCGGTGCACCGGCTGGAACGCCTGACCGCCCATCTCGACGGCGCCTCCCTGTGGGCCAAGCGGGAGGACTGCAACTCCGGTATCGCCTACGGCGGCAACAAGACCCGCAAGCTGGAGTACCTCGTCGCCGACGCGCTCGCCCAGGGCTGCGACACCCTGGTCTCCATCGGCGGGGTGCAGTCCAACCACACCCGCCAGGTCGCCGCCGTCGCCGCCCGCGCCGGACTCAAGTGCGTCCTCGTGCAGGAGAGCTGGGTGGAGTGGCCCGACGCCGTGTACGACAAGGTCGGCAACATCCTGATCAGCCGGCTCGCCGGCGCCGACGTACGGCTGGTCCAGGCCGGGTTCGGCATCGGCTTCAAGGAGAGCTGGGAACTGGCCCTCAGGGAGGTCGAGGAGTCCGGCGGCAAGCCGTACGCCATCCCGGCCGGCGCCTCCGACCACCCCCTCGGCGGCCTGGGCTTCGCCTCCTGGGCGTACGAGGTCGCCGAGCAGGAGCGGGAGCTGGGCGTCTTCTTCGACACCGTCATCGTCTGTTCGGTGACCGGCTCCACCCAGGCCGGCATGGTCGCCGGGTTCGCCGCCCTGGAGGAGGCCGGCGCACGGCCCCGCAGGGTCCTCGGCATCGACGCCTCCGCCAAGCCCGAGACCACCCGCGCCCAGATCGCGCGCATCGCCCACAACACCGGGCAACTCATCGGCGTCAGGCGCGAGTTGACCGAGGCGGACGTGGAGCTGGACGAGCGCTACCACGGCGGGATCTACGGCGTCCCCGACGACGCCACCCTCGTCGCCATGCAGCTCGCGGCCCGCACCGAGGGCATGATCACCGACCCCGTCTACGAGGGGAAGTCGATGGCCGGGATGATCGACCTCGTCGAGCGCGGCGAGATCGCGGAGGACTCGACCGTCCTCTACGCCCACCTCGGCGGCCAGCCCGCGCTGAACGCGTACAGCGGCGTCATCCAGTGACGTCGTGACCGGGGGAGGGGCGGCTCCGCCCCTCCCCGACCCCGCCCCTCTCCGTCCCCGATCCTCCTGTCCCGCCCCTCGTCGCCGGTGCCCTCAGAGCGCCTGGGCCGCCGGCTTCACCATGCCCCGGACCGTGCGGGACTTCACGAAGTCGCCCATGGCCGTCATCTCCCACTCGCCGGTGAACTGGCGGATCAGCTTGGCCATCATCACGCCGGTCTGCGCCTCGGCGTTGGTGAGGTCGAAGCGGACGAGCTCCTCGCCGGTGGAGGCGTCCAGGAGGCGGCAGTAGGCCTTGGCGACCTCGGTGAACTTCTGGCCGGAGAAGGAGTTGACCGTGAAGACCAGGCCGGTGACCTCCTGGGGGAGGCGGCCGAGGTCGACCACGATCACCTCGTCGTCACCGCCGCCCTCACCCGTGAGGTTGTCGCCGGAGTGCTTGATCGCTCCGTTCACGATCGAGAGCTTGCCGAAGTAGCAGCTGTCGATGTGGTTGCGCTGCGGGCCGTACGCGATCACCGACGCGTCCAGGTCGATGTCCCTGCCCCGGTACGCCGGCTCCCAGCCGAGGCCCATCTTGACCTGGGCGAGCAGGGGACGGCCGCCCTTGACCAGGGACACCGTCTGGTTCTTCTGGAGGCTGACCCGGCCCTTGTCCAGGTTGATCTTCCCGGCGCCGGGCGCGGGGGGAGCCGGCGGGGCCGGCGGCGCGGCCGGTGCCATGGCGGGCGGTGCGGGCGGCGGGGTCACGGGGGTGTGCGGCGTGGGGGTGGGAGCGGGGGGAGCGACGGGCTGGGCGGGGGCCGCGGGCTGGGCCGGGGCGGGCTCCTCCACGGTGACGCCGAAGTCCGTCGCGATGCCGGCCAGGCCGTTGGCGTAGCCCTGGCCGACGGCGCGGGCCTTCCAGGCGCCGTTGCGCTGGTAGATCTCCACGATCACCAGGGCCGTCTCCGTTCCGAGCCGCGGCGGGGTGAACGTGGCGATCACCGAGCCGCTCGCGGCGTCGCGGACGGTGGCGGTGGGTTCGATGCCCTGGAAGGTCTGGCCGGCCGCGTCCGGGCTGGCCGTGACGACGATCTTCTCGATGCCCGGCGGGAGGGCCGTGGTGTCGACCGTGATCGAGTCGGGGGTCGCACCGCCGCCCGAGCGGTACGTCACACCCGGGCCGCTCGGCTGGTTGTAGAAGATGAAGTCGTCGTCCGAGCGCACCTTGCCGTCGGCGGTGAGCAGCAGGCCCGATACGTCGAGCCGCACGGGGGCGGAGACGTCCACCGCGACACGGGGAACGGGCAGCGGGATGTTCGAGCCGGGGGTCATAGCTGTCATGCCTGGTGAACGATTCAAGCCGCTTTACCGTTCCCTTACCCAGCGGGCCGGGCGGCCGTTCGGGTCAGCGGCGGTTGCGGGGGTGCTCCCGGGCGGTGCGCTCGTTGCCCCGTCGGTAGTTCCCGGTCCAGCGGGCCATGACCAGCTGCGGGTCGCCCGCCGCGACCTCGGCGAGGAAGCGGTCGGCGCGCGGGCCGCGCAGCGTGGTGGCCGCCCGGCCGCGATGCTCGATCGTCACCGTGCGGTCGGCGTGCTCGGTGCAGGTGAATCCCTGGGGGCGTGGCATGTCCAGGATGGTAGGGGCGAAGGGGACCGCGCCCCAGCGAATATCGCTCAGCTCCGGGAAGGCGTCCGCGTCGCGCACGATCTCGGCGCAGTGCGTGGCCGCGGAGGCGACCACGGTCTCCGCGACCCCGATGCCCTCCCACTCCGCGACCACCACGAACGCCAGGAAGATGCCGTAGATCGCGCCCTGCATCCCGAGCACGACGCCCACCATGTCGTTCTGCGTGCCGTCCAGGAGGCAGGGGATCCTGCGGCGGACCACCAGGCTGCCCAGGGCCGCGAAGGCGATGACGCTTCCGGCCATGAGCACCGTCAGGGCGAGGCGCCGAAGCTGTTGAGCAGCCAGAGTTCCATGGCCCTGACGGGCGGCCCTGTGCCGGAGGGGCATCGGGTGGTCGATCAGCCGAACGGGTGAGGTGGTGCCCGCGTCGCGCTACGGCACCACGACGATCTTGCGGCCCACGCCCGACGCGAACTGGTCCAGCGCCTCGGGGTACCGGTCCAGGGGCATCCGGTCGCTGATGAAGACGTCCGGGTCGAGCACCCCGTTCGCGAAGAGTTCCGCGGCGCGTTCGAAGCTGTGCAGGACCGCCATCGAGCCGGTGATGGTGATTTCCTGGTTGTAGATCCGGTACGGGTCGATCGTGACCCGGGTCACGTAGTCGGCCACCCCGAACTGGAGGAAGGTGCCCGCCTTCGCGACCCGGCCCAGGCCGTCCTGGATCGCGGCGGCGTTGCCGGTGGCGTCCACCACCAGGTCCCAGCCCAGCGGCCGCTCCAACTCGTCCGGGTTCGCGGCCGCCCCCGAGACCCCCAGGCGGCGCGCCGTCTCCAGCCGCGCGGGGTTCACGTCCACGACGTCCACGCTCGCCGCGCCGGTCCGCTTGGCCAGCTCCAGCATCATCAGGCCCATCGTGCCCGAGCCGTAGATCAGCACATGGGCGCCGAGGCGCGACCTGAGCACGTCGTAGCCGCGTACCGCGCACGACAGCGGCTCCACCAGCGCCGCGTCCTGGGTGCGCACATGCTCCGGCAGCTTCACGCAGTTCGCCACGGGCGCCACCGCGTACTCCGCGGCGCCGCCCGCCGTCGTCACGCCGATGGCGGCCCACCGTTCGCAGAGGTTGTTGTGGCCGGTACGGCACTGGCGGCACTCGTAGCAGTAGAGGGACGGGTCCACCGCCACCCGGTCGCCGGCGGCCAGCTCGGTGACTCCGCCGCCCACCGCCACGACCTCGCCCGCGAACTCGTGGCCCGGCACGATCGGCAGCTCGGGCGCGAACTCGCCCTGGAGGATGTGCAGATCGGTGCCGCACAGGCCGCACGCGGCGACCCGGACGACGACGTCACGGGGGCCCGGTGCCGGGTCCGGGACCTCGGTGACGACGGCCTTGCCCGCGGACTCGATGACGGCGGCCTTCATTTGACGGCTCCCAAGGAAAGGCCCTGGACCAGTTTGTCCTGGGCGGCGAACCCCGCGGCGAGCACCGGCAGGGAGATGACGAGGGACGCGGCGCACACCTTCGCCAGGAACAGGCCCTGGCTGGTGATGAAGCCGGTCAGGAACACGGGCGCGGTCTCGGCCACGACACCCGTCAGCACCCGCGCGAACAGCAGCTCGTTCCAGCTGAAGATGAAGCAGATCAGCGCGGTCGCGGCGATGCCGGGGGCCGCTATCGGCGCCACCACCCGGCCCAGCACCGTGGGGAGTCGGGCGCCGTCCAGTTGCGCGGCCTCGATCACCGCGACCGGCACCTCCGCGAGGAAGGACCGCATCATCCACACGGCGATCGGCAGGTTCATGGACGTGTGGAGGACGACCAGCAGCCAGATGTTGTCGAGGAGGCCCGCGTTCCTCGCGAAGAGGTAGATCGGGAGCAGGCCCGCCACCACCGGCAGCATCTTGGTGGAGAGGAAGAAGAACAGGACGTCCGTCCACTTGCGCACCGGGCGGATCGACAGGGCGTACGCCGCCGGGAAGGCCAGCAGCAGGACGAGCAGGGTCGAGGCGAGGGACGCCACCGTGCTGTTGATCAGCGCGGGCCAGGGGCTCGCTCCGCCGTCCACGCCGAAGAACTCGCGGTAGCCGTCCAGGGTCAGCGCCGCCGCGAAGGACGGCGGGTTGGTCGCCGCGTCCGACTCCGAGTGGAAGGACGTCAGCGCCATCCAGGCGATGGGCAGGAAGAACACGACCCCGGCGAACCAGGCCAGCAGACCGGGAGCCTTGCGTCGCAACACGTTCATGAGCGCCCCGCCTCCTCGCGGAACAGCGACGAGACCACGCGCAGCGCGAACGTCGCGATGATGATCGAGCCGATGACGACCAGGACGCCGGCCGCCGAGGCGAGGCCGTTCTCATGGGCCTGGTAGAAGGTCTGGTAGACGGTGTACGGGAGGTTCGCCGTGCCCAGGCCGCCGGAGGTGATCGTGAAGACGGCGTCGAAGTTCTGGACGATGTAGATCGAGCCGAGCAGGGCGCCCAGTTCGAGGTAGCGGCGCAGGTGGGGCAGCGTCAGATGACGGAAGATCTGCCAGTCGCTCGCGCCGTCGACCCGGGCCGCCTCGATCTGCTGGTGGTCCCGGGACTGCAGACCCGCCAGCAGGATCAGCATCATGAACGGCGTCCACTGCCACACCAGCGAGGCCTCCACCGCGAGCAGCGGGGTCTCGGAGATCCAGTCCGGCTGGGGGCCGCCGACGTAGTGCAGCAGCCCGTTGAACAGGCCGTACTCGGGGTTGTAGAGGACGTGCTTCCACAGCAGGGCCGCCGCCACCGGGACCACCAGGAACGGGGCGATGAGCAGGGTGCGGACCAGGCCCCGGCCGCGGAACCTCCGGTCCAGCAGCAGCGCCAGCAGCAGCCCCAGGACCAGGCTGGCCAGGACCACGGCGGCCGTCAGCAGGACCGTCGTCCACACGGAGCGGCGCAGATCGGGGTCGGTGAGGACCTCGCCGTAGTTGGCGAGTCCGGCGAAGCTCCGGGCGTCGGGGTAGAGGGAGTTCCAGTCGAAGAAGGAGATCGCCAGGGTCGCCACGAACGGCAGCTGGGTCACGGTGATCATGAAGACGAGGGCGGGCAGGAGCGGGGCGCGGGTCGCCCAGGCCCGCAGCCGGGTGTGCGGCCTGCCCTCGGTGGTGTGTACGGGTGTCGCCGCCCTCGGCGCTGTCGTGGTCGTGGTCATCGTCCCTCGTACTCCTCGGAGATCTGCTCGGCGAGCGCCTGTGCCTTCCTCAGGGCCGACTCCACGGACTGGCGTCCGGCGATGGCCGCGCTGATCTCCAGGGAGACCTTGGTGCCGAGATCGGTGAACTCGGGGATGCCGACGAACTGGATGCCGGGTGCCGGCCGCGGCTGCACCCCCGGATCGGTGGGCCGGGCGCCCTCGATGGCCTCGCGGGTCATCTCCTGGAAGGCGGCGGCCTCCGCGCGGTAGTCGGGGTTCGCGTACGTCGACTCCCGTTTCCCGGCGGGCACGTTGGACCAGCCGATCTCGTCGCCGACCAGCTCCTCGTACTCCTTGCCCGACGCCCAGGAGACGAACTTCCACGCCTTGTCGGGGTTGCGGGAGGCCTTCTGGATGCCCCAGGCCCAGGTGTAGAGCCAGCCGGAGGACTCGGTCCGCTCGACCGGCGCCGGTACGTAGCCGATGTCCCCCTTCACGGGGGAGTCGTCCGCCTCCAGGGAACCGGCGGCGGAGGTGGCGTCGTACCACATGGCGACCTTGCCCTGGGTCATGTTGTTCAGGCACTCCGCGAAGCCGGACTGGGCGGCACCGGACTCGCCGTGCTCGCGGACGAGATCGACGTAGAACCGGGTCGCCCGCTCGAACTCGGGGGAGTCCAGGCGCGCCTTCCAGTCCTTGTCGAACCAGGTGCCGCCGAAGGTGTTCACGACCGTGGTCAGGGGGGCCATGACCTCGCCCCAGCCGGGCAGCCCGCGCAGACAGATGCCCTTCATACCGGGTGCGGCGCCGTCCGCCTTCGCCGCGAGGTCGGCGACCTGCCGCCAGGTGGGGCGCTCCGGCATGGTGAGCCCCCGCTCGGCGAACACGTCCTTGCGGTACATCAGGAAGGACGACTCGCCGTAGAAGGGCTGCCCGTAGAGCTTTCCGTCGTCGCCCGTCAGGGACTGGCGCATCGGCTTTAGGATGTCCCCCTGGTCGAACGCGCGGTCCTTCGCGACGTACCGGTCCATCTCCTCCAGCCAGCCGTTCCTGGCGTAGATCGGTATCTCGTAGTTGCTCAGGGTCGCCACGTCGTACTGGCCGGCCTGGTTGGCGAAGTCCTGGCTGATCTTGTCGCGGACGTCGTTCTCCGGCAGGACGGTGAAGTTCACCTCGATGCCGGTCCGCTTCGTGAAGTGCGCGGCCGTGAGCTTGCGCAGCTCCTGCATCTGCGGGTTGTTGACCATCAGCACGTTGATCGCGTCGCCGCCGGATCCCGCCCCGCCCGCTCCGGTCCAGCAACCGGAGAGAAGCGGGGCGAGCAGCGTCCCTGCGGCGACCGCGGCGAGTGCTGCGCGCGGCCTCCGTCGGCTCGGGGTTCGCATGTGATCGCTCCTGGACGTAGGGGAGGGACGGAGGGGCATAACGGGAGATAAGGGATGCGGTGGAGGCAGGGAAGGCCCGGGGAATCGGCCGGGGGGGTGTCAGACGCGGATGACCTGGGGGCCCAGCAGGGCGTAGCGGTGGGCCTCCGCGGTGGGCAGGGAGGTGCTCGTGACGATCGCGTCCAGGTCGCCCACCTCGGCGAACCGGCAGAAGCTGACCGCGCCGAACTTCGTGTGGACGCCCGTGAACACGGTGCGCCGGGATGCGCGGACGGCCTGGGCCTTGACCTCGCTGACGGCCGGGTCGGGGGTGGTGAGCCCGTGGTCGCGGGTGATGCCGTTGGCGCCGATGAACGCCAGGTCGATGACGAAGCCGGCCAGCATCTTCGTCGTCCAGTGGTCGACGGTGGCAAGAGTGCCGGGCCGCACCCGGCCGCCGAGCAGCAGCACGGTCGTGTTGCCGGCCTCGGCGAGCGCGCCCGCGGTGGCGAGGGAGGCGGTGACCACGGTCAGCGGCCGGTCGCGGGGGAGGGCCTCGGCGATGAGTTGCGGGGTGAAGCCCTCGTCGACGAAGACGGTCTCGGCGTCCCCGAGCAGCTCGGCCGCGGCGGTCGCGATCCTTCGCTTCTCGGGGACGTGGCTGGTGGCGCGGAAGGCGAGGGTGGTCTCGAAACCGGCGCTCTCCACGGGGTAGGCACCGCCGTGGGTGCGGCGGACCAGGCCGTGGTCCTCCAGAGTGCGGAGGTCCCTTCGTACGGTTTCCTTGGCGACGCCGAGGCGGGCGGCAAGGGTGTTGACGTCGACGGCGCCTGTGGTGCGGGCGGTGCGGACGATTTCCCGCTGGCGTTCTTCCGCGGTACTGGTCATTCGGTCACCCGCTTTCCTGTCGTGCGGTGCCCGTTCGGGCCGTCTGCAGGAAGTTGTACAGCGGGTGGGGGGTGGTGACCAGGTCTGTTGCGGGAGGGATCCTGTCCGTGTGTGCCCGTTCGGGCGGGGCGCGCCCACTGGCTCGGGGGGTGCGGTCGTATGGCGGCCGCGGGTCTGTCGTGGCTGGTCGCGCAGTTCCCCGCGCCCCTGAGGGTGGCGCTTCGCGCCTCTCCCCGGAGCCGTTGTCCGGGCCCGGATGCGGGTGCGGGCGGGCCCGTTCCGTGCCCGCCCGCCGCTGTCGGGGGTTGTGAACTGCTCAGGGCTGCCTGCGCACAAGCACGTTCTACCGCCTATGAGTGAGTGTCCGGGCTGCTTCCCGCATGGCCTCATGGGTGTGAACGAAGGTTCCTCGGTCGAATGTGTGACCTTGGCCCGTGTGGGTCGTTGAGGAGCGTGGTGAGGGTTCGGCCTGTGCGGGGACGGCGGGGGTGATCGGGAATGGGTGGGCTGCGGGAGGTGGCGGCGCCGTTCGTCGCCGTCGGCCCGTCCGGTGTGGCGGTCCGTGACGTGGACCAACCCCGCAGTGCAGACCGTGCCGCTGGCCACGGTCCGCGCGGGCGGCCTGGTGGGGGTCGACACCAACGCCGACCACCTGGCCGCCTGGCGCCTGGACACCCACGGCAACCCCGTCGGCGCACCCAGACGGTTCGGCTACGACCTGTCGGGCAGCGCCGCCCACCACGACGCGCAGGTCCGGCATGCCCTGATCCGCCTGCTGCACTGGGCCCGCCGCCATGACCTCGCCCTCGCCGTCGAGGACCTCGACTTCACTGCGGAGACGACCCGCGAGAAACACGGCCGCCGCAAGCGGTTCCGCAGGCTGGTCTCCGGCATGCCCGTGGCCAGGCTGCGGGCCCGGCTGGTGTCGATGGCGGCGGAACTCGGCATCCCCGTCGTCGCCGTCGACCCCGCCTACACCAGCCGCTGGGGCGCCCAGCACTGGCAACAACCCCTCACCAGCAGGACAAGGAAGACCACCCGCCACGACGCGGCAGCCGTGGCGATCGGAAGGCGCGCCCTCGGGCACCCGGTCCGGCGACGGACGGCACCGCCCCCTGCTCACCGGAGTGATGAGCAGGGGCATCGGACCGTCCAGGCCCCACCGGGCATCCGAGGGTGTGAGGGACCCCGCCCCCGCGTTCCCGGACCACGGACACGATCCGTACGCGCCGGACGCGGAGTGAAAGCGGGCGACCAGGACACCCAACACCGTTCGGGGCGTCCGACTGAGCATGAGTCCTGGCAACAGGACCCACTCCCGCTCAGCATGTAGGAACGGTGTCAGTGCGGCCAGATCGGCGGGTCCGTCACGAAGTGGCCGCCCAGGTAGGCGTGTGCCTCATTGCCCTCCTGGAGTTCGCCCTGCTCGGCGATGAGCTTCTCGGCGTACGGCTCGGAGTCGTCCCGCGGCTCGTAGCCCAGGGCGCGGGCGGTGGTGAGGTCCCACCACAGGCGGGTGTTGGCGGAGGAGCCGTAGACCACGGTGTGGCCGACGTCCTCGGCGGTCAGGGCGGCGTGGAAGAGGCGGGCGCCGTCGGCCGGGCTCATCCACACCGAGAGCATGCGCACGCCGGTCGGCTCGGGGAAGCAGGAGCCGATCCGCACGGACACCGTCTCCAGGCCGTACTTGTCCCAGTAGAACTGGGCGAGGTCCTCGCCGAAGGACTTGGACAGGCCGTAGAAGGTGTCGGGGCGGCGGGGGGTGTCGATGGGGATCAGCGGGTCGCCGTCCCGCGGGCGGGGCGTGAAGCCGACGGCGTGGTTGGAGGAGGCGAACACGATGCGCGGGACGCCCTCCTGGCGGGCGGCCTCGTACAGGTTGTAGGTGCCCTCGATGTTGGCCCGGAGGATCTTCTCGAAGGGGGCTTCCAGGGAGATGCCCGCGAGGTGGATGATCGCGTCGACGCCCCGTACGGCCTCCCGCAGGGCCTCCTTGTCGGCGAGGTCGGCGGCGATCGCGTCCGGCTCGCCCTGGACGGGGAGCAGATCGAGCAGGCGCAGCTCGTAGCCGTATGCCGGGAGGAGCTCCCGCATCAGGGTGCCGACACCACCGGCGGCGCCGGTGAGCAGAACGGTGCGGGGAGCGGGCATCCTCGGATCTCCTTGCCTCGCCATTCGTGCATATGGGCGTCCGGTATTCACATGCGTGGACACGCTAGGGAGTGCGGTCCTGGTGCGTCAAGTGTGCCGCCGACGTGTACCGGACGGGTGAATCGGCTGGTGCGGCGCGTGTTGGTGACCTTGACCGGCCCGGCGGGGGCGCCCTAGCGTGACATGGTTCAGAAATGTAGACACTGATCAGTGGCATGGACCTGGGAGAGCCCGTGACGTCAGCCTCGCTCGCCGCTCGACTCCGTGTCCCCACCGGGCCGCTGTTCTTCCCCGTCACCGCGTACGGCCCGGACGGCCGGATCGACCTCGACGCCTGTCGCGCGCATGTGCGCCGGGGTGTCGAGGCCGGCGCCGCCGCCGTCTTCGCCTGTTGCGGGACGGGGGAGTTCCACGCGCTCACCCCCGAGGAGTTCCAGGAGTGCGTCCGGGCGGCGGTGACCGAGACCGCCGGGCGGGTGCCCGTCGTCGCCGGCACCGGCTACGGGACCGCGCTCGCCGAGCGCTACGCGCTGCTCGCCGCCGACGCCGGTGCCGACGGACTGCTCGCCCTGCCGCCCTACCTCGTCGCCGCCGCCCAGGAAGGACTCCTGCGGCACTACCGCCGGCTGGCCGTCGCGACCCCGCTCCCCGTGATCGTCTACCAGCGCGACAACGCCGTCCTCACCCCCGAGACGGTCGTCGAACTCGCCCGCACCGAGGGCGTCGTCGGGCTCAAGGACGGCGTCGGCGACCTCGACCTGATGCAGCGCATCGTGAGCACGGTGCGCGGCGAGGCACCGGGCGACTTCCTCTACTTCAACGGACTGCCGACCGCCGAACTGACCCAGCCCGCCTACCGCGGCGTCGGCGTCACCCTGTACTCGTCGGCCGTCTTCTGCTTCGCCCCGGAGATCGCCCAGGCCTTCCACCGGGCGCTCGATGCGGGCGACGACCAGACCGTGCGACGGCTTCTGGACGGTTTCTACCGCCCCTTCGTCGACCTGCGGGCCAAAGGACGCGGCTATGCCGTGTCACTGGTGAAGGCCGGGGTACGGCTACGGGGGCTGGACGTGGGAGAGGTGCGGCCGCCGCTGCACGAGCCGGCCGAGGAACACGTCAGACAGCTGGGCCAGTTGATCGAGCGCGGATACGCGCTGCTGCAGGAGTGCCGGGAGGGCAAGTGAAGGCGTCTACGTTCGTCTACCCGTGGGACGTCAACGGGGATCCGGCCGCCGCGGAGCGCATCGCGGACCTCGGTGTGCGGCAGGTGACGCTCGCCTCCGCCTACCACTCCACCCGCGCGCTCACCCCGCGCCACCCCCGGCACCGCGTCGTCACCGCCGAGCACGCGGCCGTGCTGTACCCGCCGGGCGAGCGCTGGCGGGGGCGGACCCTGCGGCCGTACCCGGCGGGGGAGTGGGCGCCCGGCGACGCGTTCGGGGAGGCCGCCGGGGCGCTGGACGCCGCCGGCCTCGAAGTGCATACATGGGTGGTCCTCGCTCACAACTCCCGGCTCGGCGCGGAACACCCGGAGACCTCCGTCGTCAACGCGTACGGTGACCGCTACCCGTGGGCGCCGTGCGTCGCCCAGCAGGAGACGCGCGAGTACCTCGTCGACCTGGCCGCGGAGGCCGCGGTACGGCCGGGCGCGCGTGGCACCGAACTGGAGTCCCTCGGCTGGTACGGCTTCCAGCACCTGCACGCCCACGACAAGACGGGCGGCGTCGCGCTCGGGGACGCCGGGCAGTACCTGATGGCGCTCTGCTTCTGCCCGACCTGCCGGGACGGGTACGCCGACGCCGGGCTGGACCCCGACGCGCTGGCCGCGGCCGTGCGGGACGCGCTGGAACCGCTGTGGCGGGGCGAGCCGGTCGACGAGGGCTGGCCGGCGGTGGAGAAGCTCCTCGGCGCGGAGTGGGCGGCCGGGACCCGGGTGTGGCGCGACGCCGTCGCCCGCTCCCTCCAGGAGGCCGCCGTCGCGGCGGTACGGGCCGCCGCGCCCGAGGGGTTCCAGGTGCTGCTGCACGCGGACCCCGTTACCTACCACTGCGGGGCGAACGCCGGCGTCGACCCCGCGCACATCCTGGGCGTGGCGGACGGCGTCGTCGTGCCGTGCGCGGGCGGACCGGGGCTGCTTCCGGCGTTCGCCGAGGCGCGCGCGGAAGCGGGCGCGGAGGGGGCGGTGCTGGCCGCCAACTTCGGCATCGTGGCCGGGATGGGCGGCAGCCCCGGAACCCTGGGCGCGGACGCCCGGCGGGCGGCCGAACTGGGGGCGACGGAGATCCGGCTCTACCACGCGGGCCTGGCGTCGGACCAGGACCTGACGGCGGTGAGGGAGGGGTTGACGGCGGTGCCGGGGGCCTAATAGCTCGGGCCCACCTCCCCATCGAATCGGCGATGAGTTCTCCCCACCGAGACGGTCTACCTAGAAAGGCATCCGCCCCCGACCGACCCCAAGGAGCCCCGGATGACCGTCGAAGACAGCGGCCCCCTCCCCACCCCCCTCGACCTCACCGCGCAGACCCGCGTCGTGGCCCGCCTCGCCCGGGCCGTGGGTGACGAGCGGCTCTCCGGCGCGACCCCCTGCCCCGCGTACGCCGTACGGCACCTCCTCGGGCATCTGCTCGGCCTCTCCGCCGCCTTCCGCGACGCCGCCCGCAAGGACCTGGGGCCCACGACGGACACCGACCCCGGCGCCTCCCTCCCCGACATCGGCCCCGACTGGCGCGAGGCCCTGCCCCGGACGCTCGGCGAACTCGCGGAGGCGTGGCGCGACCCGGCCGCCTGGACCGGTGACACCCGGGCGGGCGGCGTGCCGCTGCCGGGGGCCGTCGCCGGTGCCGTCGCCGTGAACGAACTCGTCGTGCACGGCTGGGACCTCGCCCGCGCCACCGGACAGGAGTACGAGCCGGACCCGGACGCCCTGGCCGCCTCCCACGACTTCCTCGCCGCGTCGGTCGGCGACCCGAGCCGGGACAGCATTTTCGGCCCCGTCGTGGCCGTCCCGGACGGCGCGCCCCTCCTCGACCGCGCCATCGGCCTCAGTGGACGCGACCCGAACTGGAAGGCGTAGGCGCTCCCCAGACAGAACACGCGAAATCCGGCGCGGGCCCCCGCCCGCGTCCGTACGCTCCCCCACATGCCCCTGAGCCTCACCGTCCTCGGTACCGCCTCTCCGCATCCCCGACCGGGCGTGCCCGCCTCCGGGTATCTGCTGCGGGGCGGGGGCGCGGAGATATGGGTGGACGCCGGATTCGGTACCTTCGCCGAGTTGCAGCGGCACACGGACCCCACGAGGCTCACGGCGATCTGGCTGTCCCATCTGCACGCCGACCACAGCGCCGATCTGCTCGCCGCCGCGTACGGCTTCGCGTACGGCGGCCTCGCCCTGCCCGCCCCGATCCCCGTCTACGCGCCCGACGGCTGCGCGCAGCGGGTCGCGGGCTTCTTCGGTCGGCCGGACACCGCCTTCCTGAGCAACGTGTTCGAGTTCCGCCCGCTGTACGACGGGCACACCGCCCGGCACTGGAACCTCACCCTCACCGCGCGTGCCGTCGTCCACGACACGGAGGCGTACGGGCTGCGCGCCGAGTGCCAGGGGCGGGTGTTCGCGTACTCCGGGGACAGCGGGCCGTGCGACGCGCTCACCCACCTCGCGGGCGGCGCCGACCTCTTCCTGTGCGAGGCGGACGTCACCGCGCATCGCGAAGGCGAACCCCGGGTGCATCTCACGCCGGAGGAGGCCGGAGCGTACGCCAAGGGAGCGAGCCGGCTGCTTGTCACCCATGTGGGACCCACGCTGACCAGGGAGGAAGCCACCGGACGCGCGGCCGTGGCCTTCGGCGGGCCCACCGAGAGCGCGCGTGAGGGCGACACCAGCCTCGTGTGACGGCAGCCACACATTCTTTTGCCGGAAGCATTGACGAAGCCCGAGACCCCTCCTACCTTCAACGCGTCGTACTTCGTACGTCATATATGAGACGCGATACGCGAGATCGGCTATGTGAGACGCCGGTTCCCTGCCCGGCGGCTCGCAAAGGGTCTCCGTGACATCGAGAGGCCGCGCATGACCTCTGTGCCCACGCCGATCCCGTCCCGCACGCAGTTCGTGCTGGAGGGGATCAAACACCGCATCCTCACCGGACAGTTGACGCCGGGTCAGGCCCTGGTCGAGACCGAGCTGGCCGCGCAGTACGGGGTGTCCAAGACGCCCGTGCGCGAGGCGCTGAAGACGCTGGCCGGCACCGGGCTCGTCGTGATGAGCCAGTACAAGGGCGTCACGGTGCGCATGGTGGACGCGGACATGGCGCGCGAGGTCTACGACGTACGGCTGCTCCTGGAGCCGGAGGCCCTGCGCCGCTCGGTGCGGCGCGGTGCCTCGTGGGACGCGGCGCGCGACGCGCTGACCCGGGCCGACGAGGCCACGGACACCGCCGAACGGTCCCTTGCGAACCGGGAGTTCCACCGCGCGCTCTATGTGCCCTGCGGCAACCCGCTGCTCGGCCGGATGCTCGACGAGGTGCGCGACCAGGCCGCCCTGGTCTCCGCCGTCGCCTGGGCCGCCGACCCCTCGTGGGAGCGGGAGGCCGCCGAGCACCGGGCGATCCTGCGGCTCGCCCTCGACGGCGACGCCGACGGCGCGGCCGCCGCCCTGCACGCGCACATCGCCTCGTTCGTCGAGCGGGCCTTCCCGCCGGCCCACGACGGCGACCAGGGCCCGCCCGTCGGCCCCCGGGGCGACCAGGGCACCCGGCACCGCACCGCCCCGTAGGCCCCCGAGTCCACGAGGCCCCGCAGTCGCGCAGGCGGGGGCCTCCGCAGTTCTCGCAGAGGAAGGTCATCCATGAGCAGTGTGACGTTCGAGACCCAACGGACGGCTCTGGCCGACGTGGTGGCGATCCCGGTGACTCCGTTCGCCGAGGACGGCACCGTCGACCAGGGCGCCCACCGGGCCCTGTTGCGTCGGCTGCTCGACGGCGGGATCACCACCCTCACGCCCAACGGCAACACCGGCGAGTTCTACGCCCTCGCCCCCGAGGAGCGGCGCCTGGTCACCGAGCTGACCATGGACGAGGTCGGCGACCGCGCCGTGGTCCTGGTCGGCGTCGGACACGACATCCCGACCGCGGTCGCCTCCGCCGAACACGCCCGCGCGGTCGGCGCCCAGATGGTGATGGTCCACCAGCCGGTCCACCCCTATGTCTCGCAGGGCGGCTGGGTCGACTACCACCGGGCCATCGCCGAGGCCGTGCCGGAGCTGGGCGTCGTGCCCTACATCCGCAGCGCCCGGCTGTCCGGCGACCGGCTCGCCGAACTCGCCGACGACTGCCCGAACGTGATCGGCGTGAAGTACGCGGTCCCGGACGCCGCGCGCTTCGCCGCCTTCGCCCGTGACGCCGGCCTGGACCGCTTCGTCTGGGTGGCCGGGCTCGCCGAGCCGTACGCGCCCTCGTACTTCTCGGCGGGCGCCACCGGCTTCACCTCGGGGCTCGTCAACGTCGCCCCGGCCGTCTCGCTGAACATGATCGAAGCGCTTCGATCGGGCGACTACCGGGCCGCCATGAAGGTCTGGGAGCAGATCCGCCGCTTCGAGGAACTGCGTGCCGCGAACGGCTCCGCCGACAACGTGACCGTGGTCAAGGAGGCCCTCGCCTCGCTCGGCCTGTGCCGTCGGGACGTCCGGGCGCCCAGCAGGCACCTGCCCGAGGACGAGCGGGCCGAGGTCGCCTCCATCGCCGCGGGGTGGTCGATATGACGAAGCCGGTCGATATGAAGAAGCCGGCCGGCATGAGGAAGCCGGAGGAACTCCGCAGCCATCAGTGGTACGGCAGCGGCGTCTCGTCGGGGCTGCGCGCCTTCAGCCACCGCGCCCGCACCCGCCAGCTCGGCTATCTGCCCGAGGAGCACCTGGGCAAGCCGGTCATCGCGATCCTGAACACCTGGTCGGACATCAACCCCTGCCACGTCCACCTGCGGGACCGCGCGCAGGCGGTCAAGCGGGGCGTGTGGCAGGCGGGCGGTTTCCCGCTGGAGTTCCCGGTCTCCACCCTCTCGGAGACCTTCCAGAAGCCGACCCCGATGCTCTACCGCAACATGCTCGCGATGGAGACCGAGGAGCTGCTCCGCTCGTACCCGGTCGACGGGGCCGTGCTGATGGGCGGCTGCGACAAGTCCACGCCCGCCCTCCTGATGGGCGCCGCCAGCGTCGACCTGCCGACGGTGTTCGTGCCCGCCGGGCCCATGCTGCCGGGGCACTGGCGCACCGAGGTCCTCGGCTCCGGCACCGACATGTGGAAGTACTGGGACGACCGGCGCGCCGGGCTCATCGGTGACTGCGAGATGACCGAACTGGAGTCCGGTCTCGCCCGTTCGCCCGGTCACTGCATGACGATGGGCACGGCCTCCACGCTCACCGCCGCCGCCGAGGCCCTCGGGGTCACGGTCCCCGGCGCGTCGAGCGTCCCGGCCGTCGACTCCGGGCACGACCGGATGGCGGCCGAGTCGGGGCTGCGGATCGTCGAGCTGGTCCACAAGGACCGCAAGCTGGGCGACATCCTCACCGCCGACGCCTTCGAGGACGCCGTCACCACCGTCCTCGGGCTCGGCGGCTCCACCAACGCGGTCATCCACCTCATCGCCATGGCCGGCCGCGCGGGCGTCAAGCTCACCCTGGACGACTTCGACCGCATCGCCCGCACGGTCCCGGTGCTGGCCGATGTCCGTCCCGGCGGCCAGACGTACCTGATGGAGGACTTCCACTTCGCGGGAGGTCTGCCCGGGTTCCTCTCCCGGATCACCGACCTGCTGCACCTGGACCGGCCGACCGTCTCCCACGACACGCTGCGCGAGCAGCTCGACGGCGCGCTCGTCCACAACGACGCCGTGATCCGCACCCGCGAGAACCCGGTCGCCGCCGAGGGCGGGGTCGCCGTCCTGCGCGGCAACCTCTGCCCCGACGGCGCGGTCATCAAGCACATCGCCGCCGAGCGGCACCTGCTCGAGCACACCGGGCCCGCGGTCGTCTTCGACGACTACCGGACCATGCAGCGCACGATCAACGACCCGTCGCTCGGCATCACCGCCGACAGCGTCCTCGTGCTGCGCAACTCCGGACCCAAGGGCGGCCCCGGCATGCCCGAGTACGGGATGCTGCCCATCCCCGACCACCTGCTGAAGCAGGGGGTACGGGACATGGTGCGGATCTCCGACGCCCGGATGAGCGGCACGAGTTACGGCGCCTGCGTGCTGCACGTCGCGCCGGAGTCGTACATCGGGGGCCCGCTCGCCCTGGTCCGCACCGGCGACCCGATCACCCTCGACGTCGAGGCGCGCACCCTCCATCTCCACGTGGACGACGAGGAGCTGGAGCGCCGCCGAGCGGAGTGGACCGAGCCCCCCACCCGCTACGAACGCGGCTACGGCGCCCTGTACAACGACCAGATCACCCAGGCCGACACCGGCTGCGACTTCGAGTTCCTGGCCAGACCGGGCAAGGTCCCGGACCCGTACGCGGGCTGAACACTCCGACGCCGGCGCCGCCACAAGGGGCGCGGGGAACTGCGCGACAAGCCCCCACGCACCCGCGGACGCCACTCCACAGCAAGCCGCACCCTCGTTCCGCGCACCACCCCCTCTGCCCAGCGAGAAAGCGCTTCCTGCGCCACGACGCGCAACGACGCACCCAGAAACGGAGTCCCAGTCATGGCCCAAGCCGCAGCCGTGGCGAAACCGCCCACGCCACCCCGGCGGAGCCGTGCGCGCCGTGCCTCCGCGACCCCGCGCGGGCTGCCCTATCTGCTGATCGCCCCGGCCGCCCTGCTCATGCTGGGCTTCATCGCGTACCCGGTCGTCAGCGTCTTCTCCTACAGCCTGCGGCACTACAACCCCACCAAGCCCTGGCGGAACGGCTTCGCCGGCTTCGACAACTTCGTCCACGCCTTCACCGAGGACCCGCTGTTCTGGGACACCCTCGTCTTCAGCGCCAAGTGGGTGGTCGTCGAGGTCGGGCTCCAGTTGCTGTTCGGTCTCGCGCTGGCGCTGATCGTCAACCAGACGTTCGTCGGCCGGGCCCTCGGCCGCGCCCTCGTCTTCTCGCCGTGGGCCGTCTCCGGCGTCCTCACCTCCGCGATCTGGGTGCTCCTCTACAACTCCCAGACGGGCATCACCCGTTACCTCGCGGACATCGGCATCGGCGAGTACGGCACCAGCTGGCTCTCCGACACCTCCACCGTCTTCCCGGCGGCGGTCGTCGCCGACCTGTGGCGCGGTGTCCCCTTCTTCGCGATCCTCATCCTCGCCGACCTCCAGTCCGTCTCGAAGGACCTCTACGAGGCCGCCGAGGTCGACGGCGCGAGCCGTGTCCGGCAGTTCCTCCACATCACGCTGCCGCACCTGAAGGACGCGATCATCCTGGCCACGCTGCTGCGCGCGGTGTGGGAGTTCAACAACGTCGACCTCCTCTACACCCTGACCGGCGGCGGACCCGCGGGGGAGACCACCACCCTCCCGCTGTACATCGCCAACACCTCGGTCGACGCCCACAACTTCGGCTACGCCTCCGCCCTGACCACGGTCGCGTTCGTGATCCTGCTCTTCTGCTCGATGGTCTATCTGCGGCTGAGCAAGTTCGGAGGCGAGTCCAAGTGATCACCAAGGACGCCGAGAAGGTCGCTTCGATGGCGCCCGCGCCGGTGGCCGAGGAGCCCCCGCGGCGGCCCCGCGAGCAGCACCGCGCCTGGGACGAGGTGCCCAGCTGGCAGATCTACCTGCCCCTGTCGATCTACCTCGTGTTCACCCTCGTCCCCTTCTACTGGATCCTGCTGTTCGCGCTCCGCAAGCCCGGCTCGACCTCGCTCGTGCCGTGGCCCCTCACGTTCGAGCACTTCGAGAAGGTGTGGAACGAGCGCAGCTTCGGCACCTACTTCCAGAACAGCGTGCTCGTCGGGGTCGTCACCCTGCTGATGACCACGCTCGTCGCCCTCGCCGGCGGCTACGCCCTCGCCCGCTTCGACTTCAGGATCAAGCGCGGCTTCATGCTGGCGCTGCTGTGCTCCCAGTTCGTCCCGGGCGCGCTGCTCCTCGTACCGCTGTTCCAGATCTTCGCCGAGCTGCGGATGATCAACTGGCTCGGCAGTGTCATCCTCGCCGAGACGGTCTTCCAGCTGCCGCTGTCGATCATCCTGATCAGCAACTTCATCAAGAACGTGCCGTATTCGCTGGAGGAGGCGGCCTGGGTCGACGGCTGCAACCGGTTCACCGCGTTCCGGGTGGTGGTGCTGCCTCTGCTGCGGCCCGGTCTGGTCGCCGTCGGCTCCTTCGCCTTCGTGCACTCCTGGAACCACTTCCTGTTCGCGCTGATGTTCCTCAGCGACCAGGAGAAGCAGACCGTCCCGGTCGGACTGAACACCCTGCTCAGCGCCGACAGCGTCGACCTGGGCGCGCTCGCCGCGGGCGGCATCATCGCCGCCGTCCCGGTCGTCATCGTCTTCGCCTTCATCCAGAAGTGGCTGATCACCGGCTTCAGCGCGGGGGCGGTGAAGGGATGAGCAACCACAGGACAGGAGAGGTCTCTCCCTCGTGGCGCTCGCCGGTATGCGGGATTCCACCGCCGGCGCCGCCCATGTCTTCACCGTGCGCGACGCGCACAGCTCCGGCAGCGAGCGCGATCGCACGGCCGACGTCGGCTGGACGCCTACGCTGCACCAGAAGATCGACAGCGCTGAGGGCCGACCGAGAGGCGGCGCGCGGCGCGGGCGCAGGGAGGCTCTGATGAACCGCACCACCGCACACGACACCCCGGTCCCGCTCGTCCTCGCGGGCGCCCGCGGCCACGGACGCTGGCACCTGGAGAACATCAGCCGCCTGGCGGACAAGGGGATCGTCCGCCTCGCCGGCGTCTGCGAGCTGACCCCGCTCGCCGCGGACGAGATCCCGGACGGCCTCGGCACCCCCGAGCAGTCCGCCGACTTCGGCGCGCTCCTCGACTCCACCGGCGCCGCCATCGCCGTGATCTGCACCCCGATCCCGACCCACACCGACCTGGCGCTGGCGGCGGCCGAGCGGGGCGTGCACGTCCTGCTGGAGAAGCCCCCGGCCCCGTCGTACGCCGAGTTCCGCAGGATGGCGGACGGGGTGGCCGCCGCCGGGGTCGTCTGCCAGATCGGCTTCCAGTCGCTGGGCTCGCACGCTGTGCCCGCGATCCGGAAGATGATCGCGGACGGACTGATCGGCGAGGTCACCGGTATCGGCGGCGCCGGCGCCTGGGCCCGCGCCGAGGCGTACTACCGGCGCGCGCCCTGGGCGGGCAAGCGCCGCCTGAACGGTGTCGACGTGATCGACGGGGCGCTCACCAACCCCCTCGCACACGCCGTCGCCACCGGCCTCGCCCTCGGTGACGCGGGCCGCGCCGAGGACGTCGCCGCCATCGAGACCGAGCTGCTGCGGGCCAACGACATCGAGTCCGACGACACCTCCTGCGTGCGGATCACCACCGCCCGCGGCGGCCGGATCACCGTCGCGGCAACGCTGTGCGCGGAGAACCCCGACGAGCCGTACAACGTGGTCCACGGCACCAGCGGCCGGATCACCTTCTGGTACAAGCAGGACCGCGTGCTCGTCCAGCGGGCCGGACACGGCCCCGAGGAGATCGAGTACGGGCGCACCGACCTGCTGGAGAACCTGGTCGACCATCTCGTCGACGGCGCCGACCTCTTGGTCCCGCCGGACACCACCGGCGCGTTCATGAAGGTCGTCGAGGCGATCCGCACCGCCCCCGACCCCCGCGCGCTCCCGGCCGACGCCTGGCACCGGCTGCCCGAGGAGGACCGCCGGGTCGTCGACGGCATCGACGCCCTGGTCACGGCCGTCGCCGACGACCTCGCCCTCTACTCCGAACTGGGCGCCCCCTGGACGCTCCCCGAGCCACCGGCGAACGGGTGAGTACCTGATGACGACCGACGAGTCCCTCGTCCTGCGGGTGGCGGGGCGCCCGGTGGGCCGGTACCACGCCCGGCCCGAGGTGCCGGCCCGCCTCTCGCCCCGCCCCCACCTCCACCCCAACGTCGCCGAGCGGGAGCGGGACGCGGCAACTCCACGCCCGGCGCCCGAGGGGCGGGCCAGGCTGCGCATCGAGACGCGCGCCGGGGCACGCTGCCACTTCTCCTACGACGTGGGGGAGGGACGGCACTGCTCCGGACAGGTCTTCGCCGCCACGCCCTGGCGCTGGGTCGGCGCCCTGCTCGGCCTCTTCGCGGTCGCGCCCACCGGCGGGGGACACGCCGGGGCGGCCGCCCTCACCACCTTCAGGATCACCCCCTCCTCGTAACGCGCACGCCTGTTGGGAGCCGCAATGACGCACCTCCGCAGCAAGCGCTTGCCGACCTGGTCCTGAACCACGCCCCGGCGGCAGCACCAGACCCCCACCACTTCATAGCCCTCGTTGGATCCAGGAAAGAGAGCCGTTCAATGAAGATCAGCAATCACAGAAGCAGGCGCGCCGCCCTGGCCGTCGCCCTCGGATCCGTCCTCGCCCTGACCGCCACCGCCTGCGGTGACGACGGCAGCGGGACCGGCGGCGACAAGGGCTCCGAGGGCAGCGGCAAGGGCGAGATCGTCTTCTGGGACAACAACGGCGGTGTCCGCACCGACATCTGGAAGGAGATCATCGCCGACTTCCAGAAGGCCCACCCGGACATCAAGGTCGAGTACGTCGGCATCGCGGCCACCGAGTACCAGTCGAAGGTCGACACCGCCATCCAGGGCGGCGGTCTGCCGGACGTGGGCGGTGTGGGTGCTGCCATGGCCGCCGGGTTCGCCGCGCAGGGCGCGCTGGAACCGCTGGACGGACGGCTCTCCAAGTCCTCCCTGAACGGCAAGCTCAACGAGGCGATGGTCGAGTCGCTGAAGTCGGCGGGCGGCGGCGAGGCCCTGTACTCGATCCCGACCTCCGCGAACAACGGCGTCCTCTACTACCGCACCGACCTGTTCGAGGCGGCCGGCCTCGACGAGCCGACCACCTGGGACACGTTCTACAAGGCCGCCGAGAAGCTCACGGACAAGGACGGGAACAAGTTCGGCTACACCATCCGCGGTGGCGCCGGCTCCATCGCCCAGGCGCTGGACGCGATGTACGGGCAGTCCGGCATCACCTCGTTCTGGGACTCCAGCGGTGACAGGACCACCGTGAACGACCCGAAGAACGTGGCGGCGCTGGAGAAGTACGTCGGCCTCTACAAGAAGGTCACGCCCGCGGCCGACCTCAACAACGACTTCACCAAGATGGTCGCGCAGTTCGACTCCGGCTCGATCGGCATGCTCAACCACAACCTGGGCTCCTACCAGGACCATGTGAAGGCGTTAGGCGACAAGTTCCGGGGCATCCCGCAGCCGACCGGCCCCGGCGGCAAGCGGGTCCAGGTCTCCAACCCGGTCGACGGGCTCGGCATGTTCAAGAGCTCGAAGCACAAGGAGGCCGCCTGGAAGTTCATCGAGTTCGCCGTGTCGCACGAGGAGAACTCGAAGTTCAACGAGTCGGCGGGCCAGGTGCCGGCGAACAACGACGCGGCGAAGGACGAGTGGATCCAGCAGGCCGAGCCGACGAAGCTGGCCGCCGCCGCGCTGACCGACGGGTCGACCTCGATCGTGCAGCTGCCGTACTACCTGCCGGACTGGAACACGATCTCGAAGGCCGACAACGAGCCGGCCTTCCAGAAGGTGATGGACGGGCAGACCAGCGCGAAGGAGTTCCTCGACTCGCTGGCCGACCAGCTGAACAAGGCGCAGGCCGAGTGGAACGAGCAGAAGGGCTGACAGCCCGCGGGCAGCACGACGATCGGGGCGACGACGGACTGAGCCGGACTTTCGCGAACGTTCGGGATCGCGCGGCAACCTTTCGCCGCGGGGCGACGACCAGTGACAGAAGCGGGCCGGGGCGGGCCCTCCGGCCCGCTTCGCTCCTCGTCCCCCGAGAAAGGAACCCCCGTGCGTCAGAGCATCGGGCGCCATCGCAGAACCGGCACCCTGTCGATCGCGGCCGCCGTGGCCGTCGCCTCGGGGGCGGGCGGCGTCCTTCTCGGCCTCTCGAACGACGGCGCCCGGGCCGCCGCGACCACGGTCACCGTCTCCAGCACCGCGTCGCTGGAGTCCGCCTTCGCCCGGGCCACCGCCGGTACGACCATCAAGGTCCGCGCCGGCACCTACCGGCCCACCCGGACCCTGAAGTCCACGGCCGACGGCACCCCTTCGGCCCGGATCACGCTCACCGCGTACGGGGACGGGAAGGTCAGGATCGACGGCTCCGCGCTGCCCGCCGGGTCCTGGCTCGCCGCGATCCACGGCGACCACTGGACCGTCTCCGGCATCACCTTCCAGAACTCCCCGGCGCAGGGCTTCGTCGCCACGTCGTCCGTCGGCGGGATCTTCGACAACCTCGTCACCGCGGACAACGGCGACTCCGGCTTCACCCTGCGCGGCGACGGCACCACCGGCAACCTCGTGCGGAACCTGGACAGCCACGGCAACTACGACGCCGCGAACCACGGCCAGAACGCCGACGGCATCGCCGTGAAGTTCGGCTCAGGCACCGGCAACCGGATCACCGGCGCCCGCCTCTACGACAACGCGGACGACGGGCTCGACCTCTGGCAGTTCTCCTCGCCCGTCACCGTCGAGCACTCCTGGGCCTTCGGCAACGGCAGGAACCGCTGGAAGGACAGCGCGTTCCAGGGCAACGGCAACGGGTTCAAACTGGGCGGCGGCGGTGCCTCCGTCGCCCACTCCGTCCACGACAGCGCGGCCTGGGACAACACGCTGCACGGCTTCACCGAGAACTCCAACACCGGGGCGATCCGGCTGCACCGCAACACCGCCTACGCCAACCGGGCGGACGGGTTCTACTTCGCCACGGGCAAGGCCCGGCTGACGCGGAACCTCGCGGTGGGCAACGGCACCGGGAAGGCCCGGCTGGGTCCGCGCACGGTGTCGGCGCACGACAACTGGAACAGCGGGGTGGCCACACCGCCGTTCAGGTCCACGGACGCCCGCGCCGTGTACGGGCCGCGTGGCAGGGGTGGTGCGCTGCCGGTCACGGCGTTCCTGACGACCGGCTCCACGGCCATCGGCTCGACGATGCGCTGATCCGCGAGAAGGGCGCCCCCCGCCGGTCGTCACCGGCGGGGGGCGCTTGTCGTGCCGACCGAGGGGGGCTCAAGTCGGCACCACTGCCGGCCGAGGGGGGCTCAGGCCAGCAGGTCCACACAGTCGAACGAGGTGCCCGGGCTCAGGAAGCCCGTGCCGCTCGATCCACTGACGACATCGATCTTCAGTACGTTGTACCCACTGGTGTTCGACTTCCATGCGCCGGCGGGGACCTGGAACGTGAACATGTGGTTGTTCCCCCGGTACGAACCCGTGGTCAGGGAACGCGTCGAGGGCTGCTGGGGTGGTGCCGGGACGGGCGACACCCACTCGTTGACCGTCACCCGCGGCCGGCCGTTCGAGAAGGCGTCCGTGACCCCGATCCGCAGCGTGTGCGCGGCGGCGGCCTGAGCGGCGGTCAGCTTGAAGTGGACGCGGACCCCGTTGTTCACGTCCTGCCACACATACGCCGGGAACGTCGCCGCCTGGTCGCCGCCGCCGAGGGTGACGTCGCCCGTCCACTTCGCGGCACGGCCGTCGGAGGGGTGCGCGTACGTCATCAGCTCGGCGTTCTTGAACCCGCGCGGCGTGCCGTCCCAGTCGCCGAGCCGCCACAGGGTCCTCGCCGCGGACGGATCCCCGGTGATGGTCAGGGTGTTGAGCGCGGTGGAGCCGCCCGCCGTCACCGTCACCTGCCGGGTGTGCACGGCCAGCTCGCCCTTGTAGACGGTCAGGGTGTACGTGCCCGGCAGCATGCCCTTGCAGGAGAAGGCGCCGGTGCCGGCCGCGGCCCTGGTCCAGTACTGGGCGTCGGCGTTGGCGAAGCCGACCGTGTAGGCGTGCTTCGGGTCCATGCCCTTGAGTCCGACCCCGGCCACCTTGCCGCGTCCCGCCCTGCCGACCCAGCCGGTGATGCCGAGGCCGTCCACCCAGGAGGTGTCCAGCCGGTCGTGGGCCAGGGCGGGGGAGGGGGCGCCGCCGTCGGTGAACGCGAGGACGTACGGGCCCTGGAGGCCGAAACGTTCCGGCTCGGTCTGGGCCTGGTTGTAGTGCAGGATCTCGTAGAGCCCGGCGCCCTTGTCGTTGGAGTGGCGCAGCAGCGAGCGGTAGAACGGGCCGCCGGACGCCTTCTCGTGGTTGGAGCGGACGAGCCACAGGCCGACCTCGCCGGTGGTGAACCCGATGTGGTCGTAGTCGATGACCCGCTTGCCCGAGTAGTGCTTGGAGTGGGTGGTGCCGTCCGCGCGCCGCCACACGTCGCCGGCCTCGATGACCCGGTCGGAGCTCTCGATCCAGGAGTCCGGACCCTCGTTCGGGAACACGCCCGGCTTGAGGCGGACCAGGAAGCGGGTCGCGGTGAAGGAGGCGTCCGCCTTGTGCGTCCACAGGTAGACGGCGCTCTGGCCGCTGCGGGCCGCGTACCACTGGGTGATCGCGCCGTGCACGGCCTTCACCAGGATCGTCTGCCCCGACTGCCGGAGCGTGACGGTGGCGCTGCCGAACCCGGACTCGACATGCGAGTGCCTGCCCCCGTAGCCCTCGTACTCCTTGCCCCGGTAGCGCAGGGAGGTGAGGTCGCCGGTGGTCTTGGAGACCTTGAAGACCAGGCCGGCGCCCGTGTCGACGACGAGGTTCCGGCCGTCGTCGGAGTGTCCGAAACCGGCGGCGGACGCCGTGGAGAGGAGGCCGGTGCCACCCGCGACGGCGGCGCCGGTGGCGGCCACACCGATCGCGGTGGCGCCGAGCAGTCGTCTGCGGGACAGGCGTCGTCTCTTGTGCGTACTCAAGGGGCGTGCTCCGGGAATGGTGGATTCCGTATCGCTCGTACGTGAGAGCAGATGACGGGAACCGGCAGCCGGTTCCCTTCCCGCTCTCACGTCTTCCGGTCGCCACCGGCGGCCAAAGGGTTGCCGCCCCCGCGGAATTTTTTCCGCCGGGTTTTCTACGAGTCGCCGTCGTCCGACGAGCCGCCCTCGTCGGGGCCCTCGAAGTCGCCCGCCACCGAGAACTCCTCGCCGTCCGCCGTCGCGGTGATCGCGTAGCGGTCGCCGCTCGCGTCCCGGCCATCGCGCCCGCGGTTGTACTGCCCGGCGAAGACGGACTCGCCCTTCGGGACCGTACGGCCGTCCCTGAGCACCCAGGTGTAGACCAGGAAGCCGTCGTCCTCCGTGACCGTCAGGTCGAAGTCCTGTGCCGGCAGCGAGCGCCAGGCGCCGGTCGAGGAGACCCCGCCGGTCTCGGCGATCCGCAGCTGGACGGTGAGCTCGGTGAGCTGCTCGCTCGTCCTCAGGGTCAGATTGCTCTGCGCCCAGAACTCGTTGCTGTGCGGGTCGACCGAACCGTCCGACCAGAGCGGACCGTCCTGCTCGTCCCCCGAGGAGGGCAGCTTGGGAACGGGGGAGTTCTTGGCCGACGGCGCGCTCGACGGCTCGGAGCTGGGCCTGCGCTCCTGCTTCGACCCGCCGCGGGTCGGCTGCGGGTCCGGCGGGACGGGTGCCCGGCTCGTCGCGGCCGGGGACTCCACCGGCGTCGGCGACACCGCGACGGTCTGGTCGTTCGGCCGCTCCTCGCCCTTCACCGCCGACGCGACGGCGTAACCGCCCACCGCGAGCAGCCCCGCGACACCGGCGGTCGCGCTGACCACACGCACCCAGCCCCACAGCGGAGGCCGTGTGGCCTTCCGGCTGCGGTGCCGCTCCTCGGGGGCCGCCATTCCGCGCTCGATCCGGGCCAGGATGCGGGCGCGGTCGGGCTCGTGCGCCTCGGCCGACTCGCGCAGCCGGGCACGCAGCTCCTCGTGCACGTCCCTCATCGGTCCCTTCCTCCGCTGCCCGGCGCACCCGCGCCGGTCACCCTCGCGCCCCTGACGCCCGTGCCCGTGATGCCGGCGGGCATCCGCTTCGGGGCGTCCCCGGTGCCGAGCAACTTCTTCAGCTCGGCCATCCCCTTGGACGTCTGGCTCTTCACCGTACCGACCGAGACGCCGAGGGCGAGCGCCGTGTCCTTCTCCGAGAGGTCGAAAGCATGCCGCAGCACCACACACGCCCTCTTGCGGAACGGCAGCCGGCGCAGCGCCGACTGCACGTCGACCGCCCCGGCCACATCGGGATTCTCGGTCTTCTCCTCGCGCTGCGACCAGAACAGCGTGATCCGGCGGCGCTCCCGCACCGCGCTGCGGATCCGGGTACGGGCCAGGTTGGCGACCACACCGCGGGCGTACGCCACCGGGTGCTCCGCCGCGCGGACCCGGTCCCAACGGTGCCACATCGCGAGCAGCGCGTCCGCGGCCAGATCGTCCGCCGCGTCCGCCTCACCGGTCAACAGATGGGCCAGACGGGACAGTTCGGCGTAGTGCCGTTCGAAGAAGTCGTGGAACTCCACGGAGGCTGCGTCGTCGACGACCGTGCCCACGGGCGACCTCTCTCCTCGCTTCGGCTGGAGGCACCGGGACCGGGTGCCTGTGCGTGTCGTGTGAACGACACGTGATCCTCCGGGGCTTCCCCCCGCGAGATCCGGAAGAGTAGCAGTGATCGTGAACGAACTTCGTACGAGCCTTCGAACGCGGTCTTACGGGGTGAACGCCGATTCCGTAACACGGAGAAAACCTGAACCGGGTTCAGCGAAGGAACAATCCAGCCAGCACCCGCGCGTCGTACGCACACGTCACTAGGAGCACCGCCCATGTCCGAGGCACAGAAGGTGGCCGACCGGCCGAGCACCCCGCCAAGGGGGGCGAACAGCGTCGATCGCTTCTTCGCCATCACCGCCCGGGGATCCACTTTCGCCCGTGAGATCCGCGGCGGCCTCGCCACGTTCTTCACGATGGCATACATCCTTGTCCTGAATCCCATCATCCTGGGCAGCGCCAAGGACAAGTACGGCCACACCCTCGACGGCGCCGAACTCGTCACCGCCACCGCCCTCGTGGCGGCCGTGATGACGATCATCATGGGTGTCGGCGGCAACCTGCCGCTCGCGCTCGCCGCGGGCCTCGGACTCAACGCGGTCGTCGCCTTCCAGATAGCCCCGCTGATGAGCTGGCCCGACGCGATGGGCCTGGTCGTCCTCGAAGGTCTGCTGATCTGCGTCCTGGTGGTCACGGGCCTGCGCGAGGCCGTCATGCACGCCATACCGCAGCCGCTCAAGCAGGCGATCAGCGTCGGCATCGGCCTGTTCATCGCCTTCATCGGCTTCGTCGACGCCGGGTTCGTCAGCCGCATCCCGGACGTCGCGAACACCACGGTTCCGGTGCAGCTCGGCGCGACCGGTTCGCTGTCCGGCTGGCCCATCCTGGTCTTCTGCCTCGGTGTCCTGCTGACCATCGGCCTGCTCGCCCGCAAGGTGAGGGGCGCGATCCTGATCAGCATCCTGACGATGACGGTCGTTGCGATCGTGATCAACTCGGTGGCCGACATCAAGAGTTGGGGCCTGACCACGCCGAAGGTCCCCGACGACCTCGTGGCCGCCCCCGAGTTCGGACTGATCGGCGACTTCAGCCTCTTCGGCTCGTTCGGCGAGACCACCGTCATCACGGTCGTCCTGCTGGTCTTCACCCTGCTGCTCTCGGACTTCTTCGACACCATGGGCACCGTCGTCGGCGTCAGCGCCGAGGCGGGTCTGCTCGACGAGGAGGGCAAGGTCCCGAACCTCGGCCGGGTCCTGCTCATCGACGGCGCCGCGGCGGTCGCCGGCGGCGCCTCCTCCTCGTCCTCCGCGACCTCCTACATCGAGTCCGCGGCGGGCGTCGGCGAGGGCGCCCGCACCGGCTTCTCCAACCTGATCACCGGCGGCCTCTTCGCGGTCGCCCTCTTCCTCACCCCGCTGCTGACCATCGTCCCGATGCAGGCCGCCGCCCCCGCACTGGTCGCCGTGGGCTTCCTGATGATGACCCAGGTCAAGAACATCGACTGGGACCGGTACGACATCGCCATCCCCGCGTTCCTCACGATCGCCGTGATGCCGTTCACCTACTCCATCACCAACGGCATCGGCGCCGGCTTCCTCGCCTTCGTCCTCATCAGGACGGTCCTCGGCAGGGCCAAGGAGATCCACTGGCTGTTGTGGGGCACCTCGGCGCTGTTCCTGGTGTACTTCGCGATCAACCCGATCCAGCAGCTGTTCGGCGTGCGGTAGACGCCATGCGGTGGACGCCATGAAGGAAGGGCCGCCCCCCCGGGGGCAAAGGGGCGGCCCTTCGTCCGCGTCCGGCCCTCGACCGGTGCCCTCAGTCCTTCAGCGCCGCCCGCATCACGGCCTTCGCGACCGGCGCCGCCAGCCCGTTGCCGCTGACCTCGGAGCGGGCCGCGTTCGACTGCTCCACGACCACCGCGACGGCGACCTCCTTGCCGTCGGCCTTCGCGTACGACGTGAACCAGGCGTACGGCGTCTTGCTGTTCTTCTCGCCGTGCTGGGCGGTACCCGTCTTGCCGCCCACGGTCGCCCCGCCGATCCGCGCGTTCGTGCCCGTGCCGTCCTCGACGACCGTCTCCATCGCCGACCGCAGCTGCTTCGCGGTGGAGGCGCTCACCACCTGTTCGGTGCCGGCCGCGGAGTCGTAGTCCTCCAGCACGTCGCCGCCGCCGTCGGTGATCTGCGCCACCATGTGCGGCGCCACCAGCTTGCCGTCGTTGGCGATGGCCGCCGACACCATGGCCATCTGCAGCGGCGTCGCGGTGACGTCGTACTGCCCGATCCCGGTCAGCGCCGTGGACGACTCGTCCATGTCGGACGGGTACACGCTGGTGTACGCCCGCACCGGCACGTCCTGCTCCGTGTCGTCGAAGCCGAACTTCTCGGCCATCGCCCTGACCTTGTCCTGGCCCAGCTTGACGGCCATCCGCGCGAACACGTTGTTGCACGAGTACTGCAGCGCCGTACGGATGGAGGCGTTCTCGCAGGGCGCGTTCGGGTTCTCGTTGCTCAACTCGGTCGTCGTGCCCGGCAGGGTGTACGGGTCGGGGCTGTCCGTCTTCACGTCCACCGACGGGTACAGCCCGTCCTCCAGCGCGGCCGCCGCCACGACCAGCTTGAACGTCGACCCCGGCGGCAGCGGCTGCCGCAGCGCCCGGTTGGTCAGCGGCTTGTCCGGGTCCGCGGTGAGCTTCTTCCAGGCCGCGCCCGCCGTGTTCGCGTCCGTGAGCGACGAGGGGTCGTACGACGGCGTCGACACCACCGCCAGGATCTTCCCGGTCGCCGGGTCGATCGCGACGGCCGCGCCCTTCTTGTCGCCGAGCGCCTCGTACCCCGCCTTCTGCACGGACGGGTCGATCGTCGTGATCACGTCGCCCGGGTCGGACCGCTCGCGGGTCAGGGTGTCCAGCACCGTCCTCAGCCGGGGGTCCGTGCCGTTGAGCAGGTCCTGGTAGATGCCCTCCAGTTGCGTGGGCGCGTAACTCTGCGAGGCGTACCCCGTCACCGCCGCGTACAGCTCACCGTCCTTGTAGGTGCGCTTGTAGGCGAGGTCGCCGCCCTTCGTCCGCGCGGAGCCGGTGACCGCGTCACCGCCCACGATGATGTTCCCGAGCGGCGCCGCGTACGTCTCGATCGCGTTCCGCCGGTTGTCCTTGTCCTCCGCGAGCGCCGTGCCCTCGTAGAACTGCACCCACGTCGCCCGCACCAGCAGGGCGAGCACGAGGAGCAGGCTGAAGACGGCGCTGCGCCTGATCGTCTTGTTCATCGCACCCGGACGGACGAGCGGAACGCGGTCGGTCGTTCCCTTCCGTCCCGGTTCTCATGAGGTCTTCATGTGCCCGGAGGCGGTCCGTCCGTCGTCCGCCGAGGTGGCCGTGCGTCCTGGTCAGAGTCTGCGGGTCGCCAGCGTCAGCCGGTCGCGGGCGTCGAACAGGGCGTCCTTGACCAGCTGCTCGTGCGCCGGGGTGAGCCGGGCCACCGGCACGGAGCAGCTGATCGCGTCACGGGCCGGGGTGCGGTACGGGATCGCCACGCCGAAGCAGCGCAGACCGAGGGTGTTCTCCTCGCGGTCGACGGCGAAGCCCTGCTCACGGACCTGGTGGAGCTCCTCGATGAGCTGCTCCCGGTCGGTGATCGTGTTCTCGGTGAGCGCCGGGAGGGTCTCCGGGAGCATCTTGCGGACCTGCTCGTCGGTGTGGGTGGCGAGCAGCGCCTTGCCGAGCGAGGTGGAGTGGGCGGGCAGCCGCCGGCCGACCCGGGTGAAGGGCCGCAGATAGTGCTGCGACTGCCGGGTGGCCAGATAGACGACGTTGGTGCCGTCGAGGCGGGCCAGGTGGATGGTCTCCGTGGTGTCGTCCGAGAGCCGGTCGAGCGTGGGGCGGGCCAGCGCCACCACCTCGTCCCCGTCGATGTACGAGGTGCCCACGAGGAGGGCCCGAACGCCGATGCCGTACCGCGTGCCCGTCGCGTCCGTCTCGACCCAGCCGAGCTCCACCAGGGTGCGGAGCAACATATAAAGGCTGGACTTGGGATAGCCGACGGCCTCCTGCACCGCCGCGAGGGAGTGCATTCCGGGGCGCCCGGCGAAGTATTCGAGCAGTTCGACGGTCCGCACCGCCGACTTGACCTGCGCTCCGCCGCCCGTCTCGACTGCCGACATCGCCCTTGACCCCTTCGTTCGACGGGAAATAGTCTCCAACACCGTATTCATCATTCAGGACGGCGTTCAGCATATCGAACAGCCTTGGTGAATGACCCAGACAATACCCCTGGGAATGACCCAGAAATACGTGGAGGGACCCGCGGTGGCAGCAGCACCAGTCTGGAGTGTCGACCCCCGAACCGGGAAGCAGCGCGAGCAGGTTGCGGTGGAGGCCACGGCCCAGGAGGTGGACGCCGCCGTCCGCGCGGCCCACGCGGCCCGCGGCGCCCTGGCCGACCGCACCGTCCGCTCGGCGTTCCTGCGCACGGCGGCCGACCAGCTCCAGGCGGCCAAGGAACAGCTCGTCGAGGTCGCCGACGCGGAGACCGCGCTCGGCCCGGTCCGGCTCACCGGTGAACTCGCCCGCACCTGCTACCAGCTGCGGGCCTTCGCCGACATCGTCGACGAGGGCGCCTTCCTCGACGTGGTGATCAACCACCCCGACGACACCGCGACCCCGCCCATCCCCGACCTGCGCCGCTACAAGGTCCCGCTGGGCGTCGTCGCCGTCTACTCGGCCTCCAACTTCCCCTTCGCCTTCTCCGTGCCGGGTGGTGACACCGCGAGCGCGCTGGCCGCCGGGTGCCCGGTGGTCGTCAAGGCCCACCCCGACCACCCGGCGCTGTCCGAGCTGGTCGCGATCGTGCTGCGCCGCGCCGCCGCCGAGCACGGCATCCCCGAGGGCGTCCTCGGCCTCGTCCACGGCTTCGAGGCGGGCGTCGAGCTGGTCAAGCACCCGCTGGTGACCGCCGCCGGCTTCACCGGCTCCGTACGCGGCGGCCGTGCCCTGTTCGACGCGGCGGCCGCGCGGCCGGTGCCGATCCCGTTCCACGGCGAGCTGGGCTCCCTGAACCCCGTCCTCATCACCGAGGCCGCGGCGGCCGAGCGCGCCGAGGCGATCGGTACGGGTCTGGCGGGCTCCATGACCCTCGGCGTCGGCCAGTTCTGTGTGAAGCCGGGCCTGGTGCTGGCGCCGGCGGGCGACGCCGGCGACCGGCTGGTCAAGTCGCTCACGGAGGCGGTCAGCGACGTCGACGCGGGTGTCCTGCTCGACCACCGGATGCGCGACAACTTCCTCGCCGGTGTCGCAGAGCGCGCGGAGCTGCCGGACGTGGAGTCGCCGGTGACGGCGGGCGCGGGCGGCGAGCACACCGTCAGCCCCGGCTTCCTCACCGTCCCCGCCGGAAAGCTGGCGTCCGAGGGTGAGCACGACCTGCTCCTGGAGGAGTGCTTCGGGCCGCTCACGGTCGTCGCGCGCTACGAGGACGAGGACGAGGCCAAGTCGGTGCTGTCCCGGCTGCCGGGCAACCTCACCGCCACGGTGCACCTGTCCGGTGAGGAGGCCGCCGGTGAGGGGCGCGGCCCGGAGCTGCTCGCGGAGCTGACGCCGCTGGCCGGCCGTGTGCTCGTCAACGGCTGGCCGACGGGTGTGGCCGTGGCCGCGGCCCAGCACCACGGCGGGCCGTACCCGGCGACGACGTCGACGTCCACGTCCGTGGGCGGCACGGCCATCGAGCGGTGGCTGCGGCCGGTCGCGTACCAGGGGGCGCCCGAGGCGCTGCTGCCGCCGGAGCTGCGGGACGACAACCCGCTGGGGCTGCCGCGCAGGTTCAACGGCGTTCTGGAGCGGTAGCGCCGTCAGGGGCGCGGGCTGTAAGAATCCCCCAATGGATCTCGAACTTCCCGAACTTCCTTTCCCTCTTCGTACATATGGGCCCGATGGGCACTGGTCCTATGAGGACGGGGTGCTCACCGGGTGGGCCGGCGCCCGGCAGGACCGGTTCGTGCCGCCCACGGACGAGGGACTGGACCCCGTCACGGACGCGCCCAGGCTGCTGGGGGCGCCGGAGGGGGACTTCCAGTTGATCGCCCGCGTCACCGTCGGCTTCGCCGCCGGGTTCGACGCGGGCGTGCTGTACGTGCACGTCGGGGAGCGGGCCTGGGCGAAGCTGTGCCTGGAGTACTCGCCGGATGTTCCCACCGTCTGCACGGTGGTCACCCGTGGACACTCCGATGACGCCAACTCCTTCACCGTGGAGGGGAGTTCGGTCTGGCTGCGGGTCAGTCGCACAGGCCGGGCGTTCGCCTTCCACGCCTCCCGCGACGGCAAGCACTGGACGTTCGTCCGGCTGTTCACGCTCGCCGGGGAGCGGGAGAGCGGGGCCGCCCTGGTCGGGTTCATGACCCAGTCCCCGATGGGGGAGGGCTGTGTGGTGACGTACGACGGCATGGAGTTCCGTCCGAACTGGCCCGAGGACCTGAGAAACGGCAGCTGAGGGGCGCGGGCGGCCCGAGCCCGGCGCCCGGTGTCACCCCCGGCCGGAACCGCCGCGGCGTCGCGCTCGTCCTCCTCCGCATGATCAAGGACCGTGTGGAACGAGTGACCGGAGCGCGTGTGATCAGGACCGTGCTCCCCGCCGAACTCCATGACGTCGTCGCGCTGCACGCCCGCGCCCGCGCGACGTACTACCCGGACGGCGTCCCCGACGACGGCACGGACTGGCTCGCCGGCTGGCGGCGGGCCGTCGAGCGACCGGACGGCCGTGTGCTCTGCGCGGTGGAGCACGGCCGGATCACCGGCATCGCCTCCTTCCGCACGGCGGAGGACGGCCCCGCCGACACGGTGTTCCTCGCCCAGCTTCATGTGGACCCCGACCAGTGGCGCCGCGGCACCGGCCGGGCCCTGCACGCGGCCTGCGTGGAGGAGTGGCGGGCCGACGGCAAGCGCACGGCCACGCTCACCGTCCACGTCGACAACCACCGGGCGCGGGCCTTCTACGCCCGCCTCGGCTGGACCCCGGACCCGGAGCACCCGCCGGCCCCGGACGACCACCATCTGCTCCTCAGCTACGCGGTCACCGAGGGGTGAGCCGGAGCGGGGGCGGGGCGTGGGAATGAGACGGGCTGCTTGAACGTTCACCCATCGCAGAAGCGGAGCGCGCCGCCTCCGTCCACCCGTACCCGTACGACCGAAGAGAGCTGACACATGCGCGTCGAGATCTGGAGCGACATCGCCTGCCCCTGGTGCTACGTGGGCAAGGCCCGCTTCGAGAAGGCGCTCGCGGCCTTTCCGCACCGCGACGACGTCGAGGTGGTGCACCGCTCCTTCGAGCTCGACCCCGGCCGCGCCAAGGACGACGTCCAGCCGGTCCTCACCATGCTGAGCAAGAAGTACGGGATGAGCGAGGCGCAGGCCCAGGCCGGCGAGCACAACCTCCGCGCGCAGGCCGGCGCCGAGGGCCTCGACTACCGGGCGGAGGGCCGCGACCACGGCAGCACCTTCGACATGCACCGGCTGCTGCACCTCGCCAAGGAGCACGGCAGGCAGGACGAACTGCTCCAGCTGCTGTACCGGGCGAACTTCGCCGAGGAGCGGTCCGTGTACGCCGACGCGGACGAGTTCCTGATCGAGCTGGCCGTCGAGGCCGGGCTCGACGAGGGCGCCGCCCGCCAGGTGCTGGCCGACCCCGCCGCGTACGCGGACGCCGTCCGCGAGGACGAGCGGGAGGCGGCCGAGCTGGGCGCGAACGGAGTGCCGTTCTTCGTGCTGGACCGCAAGTACGGGGTGTCCGGCGCGCAGCCCGCCGAGGTGTTCGAGCGGGCGCTCACACAGGCGTGGGGCGAGCGGTCACCGCTCCAGGTGATCCAGGAGGACACCGCGGAGACGTGCGGGCCCGACGGGTGCGCGGTGCCGCAGGCCCGGTGACCGGGGTGCGGTAGCGCCGCGAAGGTGCGGTGATCTGCGGTCCGCGGCTGCGCGGGGCGGTGCTCGCGCAGTCCCCCGCACCCCTTGACGGTGGTGATGTGCTGGTCGGCCGCTATGTATAAGCGGTGCTTTGGGTGATCGTGTAAAACCTCTCAATGGACGGGGAGGTCTTCGGGCCCCACAGTGGTGGCATGGAGACCTTCGAGAGCCTCGTCCGTGCCGAGTTCGCGCCGAAGAACACCTATCTGAACACCGCGAGCAGCGGTCTGCTGCCCGCCCGGACGGTGGCCGCGCTGGGGCGGGCCGCGCTGCTGCGGGCCGAGGGCCGGCCGCTGGACCCGCTGTTCGACGACGTGGAGGCCGCGCGGGCCGCGTTCGCCCGGCTGGCCGGAGTGCCGGCCGGGCGGGTGGCGGCCGGGACGTCGGTCGCCGCGCACACCGGGGTGGTCGCCGCGTCGCTGCCGCCCGGCGCCGAGGTGCTGACCGCCGAGGACGACTTCACCTCCGTCCTCAACCCGTTCCACGTCCGGTGCGACCTCAAGGTGCGGGCCGTGCCGCTGGAGCGGCTCGCCGAGTCCGTCCGCCCCGGCACCGCGCTCGTCGCGGTCAGCGCCGCCCAGTCCGCCGACGGCCGGATCGCCGACCTGCCCGCGCTGCGCGAGGCGGCGCGGGAGCACGGGGCGCGCACCTACGTCGACTTCTCCCAGGCCGCCGGATGGCTGCCGATGGAGGCCGGCGCGTACGACTACACCGTCTGCACGACCTTCAAGTGGCTGCTCGGCCCGCACGGCGCGGCCTTCCTCGTGGTGCCCGAGGACTTCGGCGGGCTGACCCCGATGCTGGCCGGCTGGGTCGCGGGGGAGAACCCCTGGGACAGTTGCTACGGCCCCGTCACCGAACTCGCCCGCTCCGCCCGCCGCTTCGACCTGACCCCGCCCCTGTTCACCTACGCCGGGCTGCGCCACTCCCTCGCGCTCGTCGAGGAACTCGGCGTGGCCGCCGTCCACGCCCATGACCTCGCCCTCGCGGACCGGTTCCGCGCGGGGCTCGCCGCTCTCGGCCACGAGCCCGTGCCGGCGCCCGGCTCGGCGATCGTCTCCGTGCCCGGACTGGGCGTGCGGCAGCCCGAGTTGAGCGCGGCCGGTATCCAGGTCTCCGACCGCGCGGGCAACCTGCGCGTCTCCTTCCACCTCTACAACACGGTGGCGGACGTCGACCGGGTCCTGGACGCGCTGTCTTCCTGAACCACTGGCGCGAAGCCCGGCCGGGACGCTAGGAAGGGCGTCAGGGATGGTGGTGCCGGTGGAGCCGACGCTCGAACAGCCGTCCATCGATGTGGAGTTGCATCGGCGGCTGGTGTACGGGGACGAGTCCGCGCTGCGTGAGGCGTACGCGGCGTACGGGGCACTCGTGCGCCGGGTGGCCGTCCGGGTCACCCGCAGTCAGGCGGCGGCCGAGGACGTGGCCCAGGAGGTCTTCGCCCAGCTGTGGACCAGCCCGTACGGCTTCGACGCGCGGCGCGGCTCCCTGCGCACCTGGCTGTCGATGCTCGCCCACCGGCGGGCCGTGGACTGGGTGCGCAGCGAGGCCCGGCACCGCAAGGACGCCCAGGCGGACGACTCGGCGCTGCACGCCATCCCCGATGCCGGACCCGGCCCGCACGAGACGGTCGTCGACCGCGAGCGCTCCCTGCTGCTGCACACCGCCCTCGCCGAACTCCCCCGCAGCCAGCGGGAGGTGGTCCACCTCGCCTACTTCGCGGGCCGCACCTACCGCCAGGCCGCCGTGGAGCTGGGCATCCCCGAGGGCACCGCGAAGACCCGGCTCCGCTCGGCCCTGCGCAAGCTGGCGGAGTCCCTCGCGGATCCACCGGACCCGGCAGCGGCGAGGGGCGCGTGATGGCGGCCCCTCACCGCACAGCCGGGGCCGTGCGGGCCCTGCGTATCGTGGCAGCGGCACGGCGAAAGGGCGGCGCGCGATGACCAACGACCACGACGGCGTACGGGAGCTGCTGGCCGCCTGGGCGGTCGGCGCGCTGCCACCCGCCGACGCCAGGGCCGTCCCGCTCCATCTCGCCGCGTGCGCGACCTGCGCGGCGGAGGCCGAACGACTCCGGGCGACCGTACGGCTGCTGGACGGCGCCCCCGGCCCGGACGCGGGGGCGGCTGGCGCCCCCGGTGACGCGCGCGACGGGGCCGCGCGTGAGAGGGGCGGTGGTGCGGACGGGGTGCTCGGGTCGGCCCTGCGCTCGCGCCGTCCCCGTACGCCGGGTGTCGCCCCGCACGCGGCGCCGTACGCCGCCGCCGTCGCCGGACTCCAGGCGCTGCTCCGGGAGCTGCCGGGCCGCTGGGGCACCCCGGTGGTGCACGACTGGGACGCGCACGCCACCGTCGCCCATCTCGTCGCCGCCGACGAACACCTCGCCGTGGCGCTCGGGGTCGGCGCCCGGCTGCCGGCCTCCCGCATCCCGGCCGGGACGCCCGCCGCGCACGCGTGGGAGCTGCGCACCGCCGACGCCATCGCCCACGAGCACGCCCGTACGCCCGAGGAGACCGTCGCCACCTGGGCCGCGCAGGCCACCGACCTTCTGGCGACCCCCGAGGCCCGCGACGCCGGTCTCGCCGCCCGCGCGGCGACGGTGATGGGCCTCAGACTGCCCGTCGCCGACCACTTCGTCATCCGCGCCTTCGAGGCGTGGATCCACGCCGACGACATCGGCCGGGCGCTCGGCGTCGCCGTACCGCCGCCGCCCGACGAGCACCTGGAGCAGCTGGTCCGGCTCGCCGTCCGCATCCTCGGCCTGGCGCTGCACGACGCGCCGCCCGTCCTCGTCGAGGTCACCGGTACCGCCCCCGGCACCGGCTGGGTCCTCGGCTCGGACGCCGAGCCCGTGGCCGCCGAACTGACCCTGGACCCGGTGGACTTCTGTCTGCTCGTGGGCGGCCGCTACGCCCCGGACGAGGTGCCGAGGGGCCTCACGGGCGACGAGCGCGCCGCACGGAACGTCCTGGCCACGGCGGCGTCGCTGGCCTGGTTGTAGCGGCCGCCCCCGAGGAGCGCACACACGGCGGACCGGGCGGTCCCTCAGGGGGCGGGGACCACCCGGTCCGGTCATCGTGACGGCGAGGTCGGGATCGGGGTCACCGCACGGGGGTGAAGTCCCGCGCGCCGATGAACTCCGGCCGCCGTACGGGAGCCGCGAACGGCTCGACCGCCGCGTTCTCCACGCTGTTGAAGACGATGAAGACGTTGCTGCGCGGGAACGGCGTGATGTTGTCGCCGGAGCCGTGCATGGCGTTGCAGTCGAACCAGGTCGCCGAGCCGGCCTTGCCCGTGAACAGCTTGATGCCGTACTCGGAGGCCATCGCCGTCAGCGCCTCGTCCGACGGGGTGCCCGCGTCCTGCATCTGCAGCGACTTCTTGTAGTTGTCCTTCGGGGTGGCGCCCGCGCAGCCGAGGAACGTCCGGTGCGACCCCGGCATGATCATCAGACCGCCGTTGGTGTCGTAGTTCTCGGTCAGGGCGATCGAGACGGACACCGTCCGCATGTTCGGCAGCCCGTCCTCGGCGTGCCAGGTCTCGAAGTCGGAGTGCCAGTAGAACCCGGAAGCGCCGAAGCCCGGCTTCACATTGATCCGCGACTGGTGCACGTACACGTCGGAGCCGAGGATCTGCCGGGCCCGGCCGACGACCCGCTCGTCCCGGACGAGTCGCGCGAACACCTCGCTGATGCGGTGCACCTCGAAGACGGACCGGATCTCCTTCGACTTCGGCTCGATGATCGAGCGTTCGTCGGCGCGGACCGCCGGATCGGTGACGAGCCGCTCCAGCTCCTGCCGGTACACGGCGACCTCGTCCGGCGTGATGAGCTCCTCCACGGCGAGGAAGCCGTCCCGCTCGTACGTCTGCAGGTCGGTGAGGGAGATCGGGCCGGGGGTGCCGGGGGCGCCCCACACGACCGGGTCCTGGCGCGGGACCGACACCTCGGTGGCGCCGCGGCTGGGGTAGAGGTCGGGCACGCTGGTGGCAGTGTTCATCGTGGTGGTCGTGGTCATGGTGATGTCACACCTCCTCGGGCTCGGTGAGCAGCGGGTAGACGCCGTTCTCGTCGTGGTCCTCCCGTCCGGTCACGGGCGGGTTGAACACACAGATGCAGCGGAAGTCCTCCTTGATCCGCATCGTGTGCCGCTCGTGGCCGTCGAGGAGGTACATGGTCCCGGGCGTGATCGTGTACGTCCGCCCGGTCTCGTTGTCGGTCAGTTCGGCCTCGCCCTCGACGCACACCACGGCCTCGATGTGGTTCGCGTACCACATCGACGTCTCCGTGCCCGCGTAGAGGATCGTCTCGTGCAGGGAGAAGCCGACCTTCTCCTTGGCGAGGACGATGCGTTTGCTCTCCCACGTGCCGGACGCCGCTTTGACGTGCCGGTCGGTGCCTTCCAGATCCTTGAAAGAACGGACGATCACGGTGGTTCCAGGCCTCCTTGTGGGTCTTCCCCAGATGGTCGTCAGACGGTTTCCCGCACGGCGCGGGCGAGGACGCGCAGGCCCTCGTCCAGCTCGTCCGGGGTGATGGTGAGGGCGGGCAGCAGCTTCACGACCTCGCTCTCCGGGCCGGACGTCTCGATCAGCAGCCCGAGTTCGAAGGCCCGCTTGGCGATCCGGCCCGCGCGGGCCTTCTCGTGGAACTCCAGGCCCCACACCAGCCCGCGGCCCCGGTACTCCTTCACATCGGCGAGGTTCTCCTCGGTGATGGAGATCAGCGCCTGCTCGACCTGCTCGCCGCGCGCACGGGTCTGCTTCTCCATGGCGGAGCCGTCCGACCAGTACGTCTCCAGGGCGGCGGTCGCGGTGACGAAGGCGGGGTTGTTGCCGCGGAAGGTGCCGTTGTGCTCGCCCGGCTCCCAGATGTCCAGCTCGGGCTTGAACAGGCACAGCGACATCGGCAGCCCGTAGCCGCTGATGGACTTGGAGACGGTGACGATGTCGGGGGTGATGCCCGCCTCCTCGAACGAGAAGAAGGCCCCCGTACGGCCGCAGCCCATCTGGATGTCGTCGACGATCAGCAGCATGTCCTGCCGCTCGCACAGCTCGGCGAGCGCGCGCAGCCACTCCGGGCGGGCGACGTTGATGCCGCCCTCGCCCTGGACCGTCTCCACGATCACGGCGGCGGGCTTGTTCAGCCCGGACCCCTGGTCCTCCAGGATCCGCTCGAACCACAGGAAGTCGGGGACCTGGCCCTCGAAGTAGTTGTCGAACGGCATCGGCGTCCCGTGCACCAGCGGGATGCCAGCGCCGGCCCGCTTGAAGGCGTTGCCGGTCACGGCGAGGGAGCCCAGGGACATGCCGTGGAAGGCGTTGGTGAACGACACGATCGCCTCGCGCCCCTTCACCTTCCGCGCCAGTTTCAGCGCGGACTCCACGGCGTTGGTGCCGGTCGGGCCCGGGAACATGACCTTGTACGGCAGGTCGCGGGGCCGCAGCACCAGGTTCTGGAAGGACTCCAGGAACGCCCGCTTGGCGCCCGTCGACATGTCGAGGCCGTGCGTGACGCCGTCCCGCTCCAGGTAGTCGATCAGAGCCCGTTTCAGCACCGGGTTGTTGTGGCCGTAGTTGAGCGAACCGGCTCCGGCGAAGAAGTCCAGGTAGCTGTGGCCGTCCTCGTCGCGCATCCGGCTGCCCTGCGCGGTGTCGAACACGGTGGGCCAGCCGCGGCAGTAGCTGCGCACCTCGGACTCCAGGGTCTCGAAGACGCTCAGGTCGGGCTGGGTGATGGTCACGGCAGATCGCTCCTCGATGCGTGGGGGGTGCGGGTGTGCGGGAGTGGGGGAGAGGGGGCGGCCCGGCGGGGGCCGGTGGTGCTCAGGGGGACAGCGGGCCGATGCGGTGCAGCACCTCGGGCTCGTGCGGACCGTCGGGGAAGTCCCCCGCCTCGAACAGGACCGTGCGCTCGACGGTCGCGCCGTGGCGTTCGGCGAACGCGGCGAACAGCCGCTCGGAGGCGGTGTTGCCCGGCGTGATGGTGGTCTCGACGGTGGTCAGCGCGTGCTGTCGCGCGACCCGTGCGGCGAGTCCGTCCAGCAGCGCACCGGCGAGTCCGCGCCCGCGGTGCGCCTCGTCGACGGCCACCTGCCACACGAGGAGGGTGTCCGGCCGCTCCGGCCGCACGTACCCGGTCACGAAACCGACCGGTTCCCCCGTCTCGTCACGGGCCACCGCCGAGGTGTCCGCGAAGTCCCGGCACCACAGCAGATAGCTGTACGAGGAGTTCAGGTCGAGGGTCTTGGAGTCCCCGGCGATACGCCACAGCGCGCTGCCGTCCGACACGTCCGGGCGGTCGATCCGGATCCCCTCGGCGATTTCCGGTTGTGATTCCAGGTGTGCGATGTGCAGGTCTGCTTGTGCGGCAGTCATACGGCTTGAATTTACCCAGCGGAATTTCGAATTGCATCGCCGCTCGGGGTTACGAATGAGCGCCGCCTGTGTTATCACGCGGGCGCGAGCGGGCGCGCAAGCAGGTGGTTGACCTGTGCGGTTTTGCCCGGAAATACCCTTGCAAAAAGGGCGCACTGTGGAGTCCGTCACATGCGCGTAACCCTCACGGAACCCGCCCGGAACGCGCCCCTTGTTGTTCGCGAAACCTTTGCGTTTAGAGAAGGTTGAAGCGGGCAGAAGAATACGGGGTCCTACCCATGGAATTGTAGGTCCCTTTCTGCTGGAAAAGCGACCCCCTTTTCCGCCGATTCGCCGATTCCGGCCACTTCCCCCGCTCCTGGACACCGCCCCGGGCGGGCAGTTCTCCACCGACACCGCTGTGCGGACCCGGAGCGGGTGACACGGCTCTGGCGAGGTCGGCGGTGGGGGAGGGGGCGAGGATGCCGGAGCAGTTGTGGGCGGCACTGACTCCTCGCGTCCGGGCGGCCCGGCGTCGCGGCGGAGCGGCTCCGTCCCCTTGCCGAGGAGAATCCCGAAGCGGCCTTCCTGTTGGGGGTCGCGCTCCTCGCCGCACCCGGTGACCACGCGGAGGTCGCGCGCTGGTGGCGGCGGGCCGGGCAGGAGGCGGACGCGGACACCGCGTTCGACTTCGCCGGCTACCTGGCCGAAAGGGATGGCGAGGCCGCGCACGTCGACTTCTGGTGCCGCAGGACCGCCGAGGCCGGGCACTCCCGCGCCGGGCTCAATCTCGGCGCCCTGCTCGCCAACAGGGAGCTGCCGGAGGAGGCGGAGCATGGCTGGCCACGGCGGTGGCGAGGGGACTCGACGACGCGACCGAACCCCTGGCTCAGGTACGGGAGTTCCTGACCCGCCAGAAGGCCTTCTGAGGGCGCCCACGCCCGCGAACTCACTGAGATCAGGGAGACGCCGGCCGGACCGCGCATCGCCTTCTGTGCCCCAATGACACACAGGTCGACTCCCCACGTGTCCGGCAGCACCGGCTCGGCGCCGACGGAGGCCACCGGGTGCAGGTAGAAGAGCGCGCCCTGCCCACGGACGACCTCGCCGATCGCGGCGACGGGGTTGTGAACTGCCCAGGGTTGACTGCGCAAAGCATGTTCTACCGCGTATGAGTGAGTGTCCGGGCTGCTTCGCTCGTGACCTGATGGGTGTGAACGGAGGTTCCTCGGTCGAATGTGTGACCTTCGCCCGTGTGGGTCGTTGAGGAGCATGGTGAGGGTTCGGCCGGTGCGGGGACGGTGGGGTGATCTGGGATGGGTGGGCTGCGGGAGTTGGCGGCGCCGTTCGTCGCGGTCGGCCCGTCCGGTGTGGCGGTCCGTGACCGGCTCAAGCACCTGACCGCCGAGGACGAGACCGTACTGCGTCTGGTCGGCGATCACCTGGGCACTGTCGCCTCCCGCGATCTGAAGGCCCGGTGCGCGGTAGGGCTGGACCATGACGCCGAGGGGGTGGGCCGGGCGTAAGCGGGCTGTGACGGCGGTGTCGTCCTCCCGTTGGGCCGGTTCGATCACGAAGGCCACGCATGATCAGTGGGCGCTTGCCCGGCGGAGTCAGCTGGCGCACATCCAGCGGCTGGAAGCAGGTGTGCGGATGATCGCGCACCGGTTGTCGCTGCCGGTGGGGGAGAAGGGCGGCAAGCATGCTCCAGGGGGTTATCCGAGCAGGCGGGAGTGGCATGCGAAGGCGCGTCGTCTGCACCTGCTCACCGACCGGCTCCAAGCCCTCCGGGCGGACTGGGAAGCCGGGCGCGTGTACGTGGTGCGCGGGGGGAAGCGGCTGCTGAACACCCGCCACCACCTGGACGCCGCCCGGCTCACCGAAGAGCAGTGGCGCACCCGGTGGCAGGCCGAGCGGCGCTTCCTTCAGGCCGACGGTGAGTCCGGCAAACGGTTCGGCAACGAGACCATCCGTGTCACCCCCGAGGGCGAGGTCTCCCTCAAGCTCCCCGCCCCGCTGGCGTATCTGGCGAACGCCCCGCACGGCCGCTATGTCCTCGCCGCGAGGGTGGTGTTCGCGCACCGGGGTGAGCAGTGGGCCGACCGCATCCACGCGAACCGGGCTGTGGCCTACCGCATCCACGAGGACACCGCACGCGGCCGCTGGTACCTCACCGCCTCCTGGACAACCCCGCCGGTCAAGAACGTGCCGCTGGCCACGGTCCGCGCGGGCGGCCTGGTGGGGGTCGACACCAACGCCGACCACCTGGCCGCCTGGCGCCTGGACACCCACGGCAACCCCGTCGGCGCACCCAGACGGTTCGGCTACGACCTGTCGGGCAGCGCCGCCCACCACGACGCGCAGGTCCGGCATGCCCTGATCCGCCTGCTGCACTGGGCCCGCCGCCATGACCTCGCCCTCGCCGTCGAGGACCTCGACTTCACCGCAGAGACGACCCGCGAGAAACACGGCCGCCGTAAGCGGTTCCGCAGGCTGGTCTCCGGTATGCCCGTGGCCAGGCTGCGGGCCCGGCTGGTGTCGATGGCCGCCGAACTCGGCATTCCCGTCGTCGCCGTCGACCCCGCCTACACCAGCCGCTGGGGCGCCCAGCACTGGCAACAACCCCTCACCAGCAAGACAAGGAAGACCACCCGCCACGACGCGGCAGCCGTGGCGATCGGAAGGCGCGCCCTGGGACACCCGGTCCGGCGACGGACGGCACCGCCCCCTGCTCACCGGAGTGATGAGCAGGGGCATCGGACCGTCCAGGCCCCACCGGGCATCCGAGGGTGTGAGGGACCCCGCCCCCGCGTTCCCGGACCACGGACACGATCCGTACGCGCCGGACGCGGAGCGAACGCGGGCGACCAGGACACCCAACACCGTTCGGGGCGTCCGACTGAGCATGAGTCCTGGCAGCAGGACCCACTCCCGCTCAGTCTTTAGGAACGGTTCGTGTTGCCGGTCGCCGCCTCCGCGTGCACCAGGGAGACGAAGTCGATGGCCGGGTGCGCGGCGAAGGCGTCCCGGATCTGCTCGGCGGTGACCGCCGTGTGGAAGGGCACGGCCAGGTCGACGACGGTCGCCCCGCAGTCGCGGAGCCAGTCGCCGAAGGTCTGTCCGTAGGGGCCGGTGATCACGTTCAGGGCGGTCGTCCCGGGCCCGGCGGCCCCGCGGATCGCCCCCTCCAGCGGCAGCAGCGCCTCGCCCTGGGTGATCACCACGTCCTGCTCCGTGGAGAGCAGCCGGGCCACCCGGTCCTCGATCGACGCGAAGCGCGCCGCGGTCAACGGGGCCAGATCCAGAAACGGGTGCGTCACAGGGTGCTCTCTTCGCTCACTGGGGTAGATGGTGTCCAGGGTGGGCCGACACCGGTCGACGGACGTCGAGCGTAATCGGCGCGTCCGGCAGCACCGTCCGACGATCCCCGCCCCCGGAATCCAAGCGCATCTGCCGCCCCGCACCGATGACTTCTGAGGCCGAACGGCCCAGTGACCATCGGATTGGTTTGAGTAAGTCAAACATCTCCTTATAATCGGATGCCTACGTTCCCCACAGGAGGTCTCCCCGTGAACTCGGTCCTCGCACGCCGGACCCGCATCCTGGCCGCCACCACCACTGCGGCCGGACTGCTGCTCGTGGCCGGTTGCACCTCGACCGACGACGGCGGCAGCGGCGGCACCAAGACGGCCGCCGGCGGGGTCGAACTGGTCAAGGCGGGCCAGTTGACCACCTGCACCCACCTCCCGTACCCGCCGTTCCAGTCGGAGATCGACGGCAAGGTGCAGGGCTTCGACGTCGCGCTGATCGACCTCGTCGCCGAGGACCTGGGCGTGAAGCAGGTGATCCGCGACACCCCGTTCGAGAACTTCAAGACGGGCGCCTTCCTGAACTCCGGTGAGTGCGACCTCGCCGCCGCCGGTATGACGATCACCGACGAGCGCAAGAAGAACGTCGACTTCTCCGATCCGTACTTCGACGCCACCCAGGCCGTCCTCGCCGACAAGGGCGCCGGTATCAGCTCCTTCGCGGACCTCAAGGGCAAGAAGGTCGGCGCCCAGGCGCAGACCACCGGCGAGGACTACGCCAAGAGCCAGGGCCTCGACCCGGTCTCCTTCGAGTCCTCCGACGCCGTCCTCAACGGACTGCGCTCCGGCCAGGTCGACGCCGTCGTCATCGACTACCCGGTCGTCCAGGGCTGGCTGAAGGACAAGGCCAACGCCGACGCCTTCGAGGTCGCGGACAACATCAACACCGGTGAGCAGTACGGCTTCACGGTCAAGAAGGGCAACACCAAGCTCCTCGCCGCCGTCAACAAGGCGCTCTCCGAGGCCAAGTCAGACGGGACGTACCGCGAGCTGTACGAGAAGTGGATCGGGCCGTACGACGAGAGCGCCGCCTCCGCCTCCCCGTCCGCGTCCGCCTCCTGACCCATGGCCGACACGGACGCGGTGGTCCAGCCCAGGAAGAAGGGGCTGACCCGGCGGCAGAAGCGCAGCCTGTCGCGCGGCGCGCAGTACGCCGTCTTCGTCGCCGCCGTGATCGCCTTCGCGGTCTCGGCGGACTGGGGCCGGCTGAAGAACCAGTTCGCGCAGGCGGACATCGCCGAGCAGATGTTCCCGGACGTCATCACGCTGGCGCTGAAGAACACCGTGCTCTACACCTTGTCCGGCTTCGCCGTCGGCCTGGTGCTCGGCATGGTGATCGCCCTGATGCGGCTGTCGTCGGTCGGCCCGTACCGCTGGTTCGCCGGCGTGTACATCGAGATCTTCCGCGGTCTGCCCGCCCTGCTGATCTTCATCTTCATCGGGGTCGCCGTCCCGCTGGCCTTCCCGGGCACGGAGATCGTCGGCGGCACCTACGGCAAGGTCGCCCTGGCGCTGGGCCTCGTCGCGGCGGCGTACATGGCGGAGACGATCCGCGCGGGCATCCAGGCCGTCCCCAAGGGGCAGATGGAGGCGGCCCGTTCACTGGGGTTCTCGCCCGCCCGCGCGATGGTCTCGATCATCATCCCGCAGGCGTTCCGGATCATCCTCCCGCCGCTCACCAACGAACTCGTCCTCCTCTTCAAGGACTCCTCGCTGGTGCTGTTCCTCGGGGTCACCCTGGAGGAGCGCGAACTGTCCAAGTTCGGGCGGGACCTGGCCAGCACCACCGCCAACTCCACGCCGATCCTGGTCGCCGGCCTGTGCTACCTGCTGGTGACCATCCCGCTCGGCTTCGTCGTGCGCCGTATGGAGGCCAAGGCCCAGGAGGCCGTGAAATGACCGCGAAGACGCTGGGCGGACACCCCGAGATCCAGGTCCGCGCCCTGCACAAGTCGTTCGGCGACAACGAGGTCCTCAAGGGCATCGACCTGGAGATCGGCCGCGGCGAGGTCGTCTGCGTCATCGGCCCGTCCGGCTCCGGCAAGTCGACCCTGCTGCGCTGTGTGAACCTCCTGGAGGAACCCACGAAGGGCCAGGTCTTCGTCGGGGGCACCGAACTGACGGACCCGGACGTCGACATCGACGCCGTACGCCGACGCATCGGCATGGTCTTCCAGCAGTTCAACCTCTTCCCGCACCTCACGGTCACCGAGAACCTCACGCTCCCGCAGCGCCGGGTCCTCAGACGGGGCAAGGCGGAGGCGGCACGGGTGGCCGCCGAGAACCTGGAACGGGTCGGACTCGCCGAGAAGGCGGACGCCTACCCCTCCTCCCTCTCCGGCGGCCAGCAGCAGCGCGTGGCGATCGCCCGTTCCCTGTCCATGGGCCCCGAGGTCATGCTCTTCGACGAGCCGACGTCGGCCCTTGACCCGGAACTGGTGGGCGACGTCCTGGCGGTGATGCGCAGGCTCGCGGAGGAGGGCATGACGATGATGGTCGTCACCCATGAGATGACCTTCGCCCGCGAGGTCGCCGACCGTGTCGTCTTCATGGACGGCGGCGTGATCGTCGAGGACGGCGCCCCCGCCCGGGTCATCGGCGCGCCCCGGCACGAGCGCACCCGCCACTTCCTGTCCCGTCTCCTCGACCCCGCGATGGCGGAGGTCGAGGAGGAGACGTCGGACCAGGTGGGCAAGAGCGACTGAAAGGGTTCGTTCGTCGGCGCGGGTGGGTGGGGGCCGTTCGCGCCCACGCGGCGGAGCCGCATGTGTCACCGCCCCGCGTCCCTGAAGGGAACCGGCCTGCGGTCCGCCCTTCGTCCTGAAAAGCACGGGGCGCGGCCCCGGTCGCTTTTCAGGGACGCGGGGAACCGCGCGACCAGCCCCCGCTCACCCGCACCCGACAACGCTGAGCCACAGCGGAAGCGTCTGGCTAGGGTGCGGGTATGAACGAGCGTGCTGTGCTGCGTGTGAAGGGGCGGGTCCTCGTCGGGTCCGACGACGTCCGGGACGAGCTGTGGGTCGTGGACGGCCGGGTCTCCTACGACCGTCCCGCCGGCGCGCGGGACGTGCGGACCGTGGAGGGGTGGGCGCTGCCCGGCCTGGTCGACGCCCACTGCCATGTCGGCCTCGGCGCGCACGGTCCGGTCGACGCCGGCACCGCGGAGAAGCAGGCACTGACCGACCGAGACGCCGGCACCCTCCTGATCCGTGACGCGGGCTCCCCGTCCGACACCCGCTGGGTCGACGACCGCGACGACCTCCCGAAGATCATCCGCGCCGGTCGGCACATCGCCCGTACCCGCCGCTACATCCGCGGCTACGCCCACGAGATCGAGCCGGACGACCTCGTCGCGTACGTCGGCCGGGAGGCCCGGCGCGGTGACGGCTGGGTGAAGCTGGTCGGCGACTGGATCGACCGCGAGGTGGGCGACCTCACGGCGTGCTGGCCGCGTGGCGCGGTCGAGGCGGCGATCGCCGAGGCCCACCGCCTGGGCGCCCGCGTCACGGCCCACTGCTTCGCCGAGTCCTCCCTGCGCGACCTCGTCGAGGCGGGCATCGACTGCGTCGAACACGCCACGGGCCTCACCGACGACCTGATCCCGCTGTTCGCCTCCCGCGGCGTCGCGATCGTCCCCACCCTGGTCAACATCGCCACGTTCCCGAAGCTGGCCGAGGGCGGCGAGGCCCGGTTCCCCGTCTGGTCCGCCCACATGAGGAACCTGTACGAGCGCCGCTACGACACCGTCCGCAACGCCTACGACGCCGGTATCCCCGTCTTCGTCGGCACCGACGCCGGCGGCAGCCTCCCGCACGGCCTGGTCGCCGACGAGGTGGCCGAACTGGTCAAGGCCGGCATCCCCCCGCTCCGGGCCCTCGCCGCGACCACCTGGGACGCCCGGAGCTGGCTCGGCCGCCCCGGCCTGGAGGAGGGCGCCCCGGCGGACCTGGTCGTCTACGGCGAGGACCCCCGCGACGACGTCCGCGCCCTGGCGGCGCCCCTGCGGGTCGTGCTGAACGGCACGATCACCGCCTGACACCCGCTCCCCCGGGCACGCCGGTCCGCCCGGCGACGACCGCGGCGACGGCGGTCGGGCGGGCGTGCGCGTGACAGGGCCTCAAGGGCGGTGGCCGAAGGGGCAATTCCCGGCTCACCGTGGGCCCACGTCGCCAAGCCGAGCGTGCCCGACGGCGTCGACAAGTCCTTCGCCCGCGGCAAGTGGCAGGACTTCAGCCACAAGAGGGGCGTGAAGCTCCACTGCAAGCACAGTTCGCTGTGCTGACCCGGTAGCCCCCGCCCCGCACGATCCGCCGGCGGACCGTCGGGCCCCCTCCGCTCAACGGTCCGCCAGCGTCATCGCCTGGTCCAGCGCCTGGAGGAAGCTGTTGACCGTCGTACGGTCACGGACCGCCAGCCGCAGCCAGTTCTCGTCCAGGCCGGGGAAGGTGTCGCCCCGACGCACCGCGAAGCCCAGGGTCCGCAGATGGCGGCGCACGGCCGGCGCGCGATCCAGGCTGACGAGGACGAACGGCCCCTCGGCGGGCTCGGCGACGGTCAGTCCGTCCGGGGCGAACTCCTTGAGCCCCGCCACCAGATGGGCCCGGTCGGCGGCGACGCGGTACGCCGCGTCGGCCGCCTCCGCCAGCGCCCGCTCGGAGACGCACGCCTCGGCCGCCGCGAGCGCCGGCGTCGACACCGGCCACAGCGGCTGCGCCCGCTCCAGCTCCTCGATCGTCTCCGGCGCGGCGAGGACATAGCCGATCCGCAGCCCGGCCAGGCCCCACGTCTTGGTGAGGCTGCGCAGCACCACCAGACCGGGCACGTCCGTCCGCCCGGCCAGTGCCTCCCGCTCGCCCGGCACCGCGTCCATGAACGCCTCGTCCACCACCAGCGTCCGCCCGGGCCGGGCCAGCCGCGTGATCGCCCCCGCCGGGTGCAGCACCGACGTCGGGTTGGTGGGGTTGCCGACGACGACCAGGTCCGCGTCCTCGGGCACGGCCTCCGGGTCCAGCCGGAAGCCGTCCGACGCCTTCAGCAGCACCCGGTCCACGCTGTGCCCGGCGTCCCGCAGCGCCGCCTCCGGCTCCGTGAACTGAGGGTGCACCACCACCGGCCGACGGACCTTCAGGGCCCGCGCCAGCAGCACGAACGCCTCGGCGGCGCCCGCCGTGAGCAGCACCCGCTCGGCGGGCAGCCCGTGCCGGGCGGCCACCGCCGCGCGGGCGGACCGCCCGTCGGGGTAGGCGGCCAGCCCGGTCAGCGACCCGGCGATCCGCTCCCGCAGCCAGGCGGGCGGCGTGCCGGCGCGGACGTTCACGGCGAGGTCGGTGAGCCCGGCCCCGTCGTCCCGCACCTCGGCGTCACCGTGATGCCGCAGGTCGTGCCCCGCTCGCCGGGAACCGCTCCGGTGTTCAGTGTGCATGGGAGTGCGTGTGTCCCCCGTGATGGTGGTGGCCGTGGTGGTGCCCGTCGTCGTCCGGGTGGAAGTGCGGCTGCTGCGGCATCCCCACCTTGTCCTCGAACCCGGGCAGTGCGATCCGGTAGACGCAGGAGTCGCAGTTCATCCGCAGATCGCCCTCCAGGGCCTCCCGGTAGCGCTCCATGACCAGGTCGAGCAACTCCGGTTCCGGCCCGATGACATCGGCCGACCGTACCTCGATCTCCGGGTGCGCGGCAGCCCAGCCCTCGGTCTGCTGCCGCACCCGGTCCGGCAGGATGCCGGTGAACAGGAAGTACGGCAGCACCACGATCCGCTTGGCACCGAGCCGCACACAACGGTCGAGACCGCTCGGCACGTCCGGCGCCGCCAGCGACACGAACGCCGTCTCCACGCCCGCGTATCCGCGCCCCTCCCACAGCAGCCGGGCCGCCTTGAACACCTCGGCGTTGGCGTCCGGGTCGGTCGAGCCGCGCCCCACCAGCAGCACGGTCACGTCGGCACGGTCCTCGGGGCTGCGGCCCGCGCCGCCGAGCGCCTCGTCCAGCCGCCGCTCCAGCACGCTCAGCAGCGCCGGGTGCGGGCCGAGCGGACGGCCGTAGGTGTACGAGATCCCCGGGTGCCGCTCCTTCTCACGGGCCAGCGCCGCCGGGATGTCGCCCTTGGCGTGCCCGGCGGACACCAGCATCAGCGGGACGGCGGCGAACCGCCGTACACCCCGCTCCACCAGGTCGGCCACGGCCTCGCCCAGCGGCGGCGGGGACAGCTCGATGAAGCCGCCCGCGACGGGCAGTTCGGGGTGGCGGCGCCCCAGTTCCCGGACGAAGTCGCGGAACGCCTCGGCTCCGGCATCGTCCCGGGTGCCATGACCGGCGATGAGCAGGGCGGGCGGCGGGGTGGTCACGATTTCTCCTCGGAGTCTGGAACGGGGTGGTACTGCGGGGCGACGGGCGCGGCGGCCGGCGCCGGCCCGCCCGTCACGGTCACCTCGGTGTACGAGGCGGGCCGGTGGGCGGCCGGTCGCCGAAACGGCTCGGTCGGGTGGACCACATGGTTCACTCGGCGCCCTCCGGGTTCTCCTGCCAGCGGTAGCCGCGCGGCGTCACCATGCGGCCCGCGATCTCACGGGTCGCCGTGTTGCCCACGGTCACCACGGTCATCATGTCGACCGTCGCCGGGTCGAGCGCCGCCAGGGTCGTCAACCGGTGCGACCCGTCCGGCCGCGAGGCGTTCCGTACGACCCCGACGGGCGTCGTCGGCTCACGGTGCCCGGAGAGGATCGCGAGGGCCTTCGGCAGCTGCCAGTCCCGGCCCCGGCTGCGCGGGTTGTAGAACGTCACCACGATGTCGGCCTCGGCCGCCGCCCGCACCCGCCGCTCGATGACCTCCCACGGCGTGTGCAGGTCGGACAGACTGATCGACACATGGTCGTGCCCGAGCGGCGCCCCGAGGATCGCGGCGGCCGCGAGCGCGGCCGTCACCCCGGGCACGCCGATCACGTCGATGTCGTCGGACGCCTCGGCGAGCGCGGGCGAGGCCATGGCGTACACCCCGGCGTCGCCGCTCCCGATCAGCGCCACGGCCTGCCCCCGGCGGGCCTCGGCCACCGCGGTCCGCGCCCGCTCCTCCTCCGCGCCCAGCCCGGACTCCAGGATCCGGGTGCCGGGCCGGAGCAGATCCCGGATCTGGTCGACGTACTGGTCCAGCCCGACGAGCACGGAGGCCCGCCGCAGTTCGGCCTTCGCGCGCGGCGTCAGCAGGTCCCGGGCGCCCGGTCCGAGTCCCACCACCGCGAGCCGCCCCCGCGCCGGCCGCCGTACGACGGCACAGGTCGCCATCGCGGGCCTGCCGTCCGCCCGCTCCGACTTCCGCTTGGGGACGAGGAGTTCACCCCCGCCGACGAGTGCGGCGGCCTCCGCGACGGAAGGGGTGCCCACGGCGGCGAGCGGCGCGTCCGACGGGTTCGGCACCTCGACGGAGGCCAACTCCTCGGCGGAGTGCGTGACCAGCGGGACACCGAGACGCGCGGCGGCCTCGACGAGACCGGGTTCGTCGGCCTTGGCGTCGACGGTGGCGAGCTCGGCGAGGGACCGGGGGGAGAGCCCGGCGTCGCGCAGGGCGCTCCCGATCAGGCACAACACCTCGTCGACGGGGGCGCCCTTGGACGCCCCGACGCCCACCACGAGGGACGGCGGGCGGAGTACCACGCGTGCGTCACCGGTGGGGCGAGCGCCGGTGTCGAGCACCCGGTCGGTCACCACGATCGCCGGCCCCCCGCGCCCGGCCGGCGCGTCCGGCGCCGGACGCCGTACGTTCGGCGGGAGCGCGGGCAGGGGCCAGGCGATCCCCAGGTCCAGCTCCACGGCCTCCCCGTCGAGCAGGGCCCGGGAGACCCCGGCGACGTCCCCCTCGACCGGCATCCCGAGCGTGTCCAGGCCGGGCACCCCGACCGCGTCGGTGGCCGTGGTCACGACCGGCTCGGCACCGAGCACCTCGCCGACCTCGACGGCGAGCGCGTTGGCGCCCCCCGCGTGCCCGCCGACCAGCGACACGGCGAACCGCCCGCCCTCGTCGACGCACACGACGCCCGGATCGGTGCCCTTGTCCGCCAGCAGCGGCGCGATCAGCCGCACCACGGCCCCCGTGGCGAGGAAGCACACCACCTGCTCGCACTCGCCGAACGCGCGCCCCACGGCGTCCCGTACGGGCCCCTCGTACACACGGGTCCGCTCGGGCCACGCCGAGGCGAGCCGCTGGGCGGCAACGGCCCCCGCGGCGGTCGCGGAGATCAGGCCGATCACCGGTCAACTCCTTCACAGTGCGCCGGGGGCCTCACGCCCCACAGCAGGAAAACGGGATTGGTCGCCGCGAGCCGGGTCACGTCCCCCGGCAGCGGCGCGAGCCGGGACGCCTGCAGCAGGACGCCGTCACAGGTCAGCCCGGCCGCGACGAGCGCCTCGCGGGCCGCGGGGACCCGATCGAGCGCGGCCATGGCGACCACCACGGTCCGCCGGGCCCGCCGCGCGCACGCGCTGACGATCGCGGGCAGTTCGCGCCCCCCGCCGCCGACGAACACGGCGTCGGGGTCGTCCGGGAGCCCGGCCAGCGCGTCCGGCGCGGCCCCTTGCACCACGTGTACGTCGACGCCGTGCGCGGCGGCGTTGGCGCGGACCCGCTCGACACCGTCCGCCGTCCGCTCGACGGCGATGACGGCCGCGCCGAGCCGCGCGCACTCCACGGCCACCGAGCCGGAGCCCGCGCCGACGTCCCACACCAGGTCCCCGAGACGGGGGCCGAGCCGGGCCAGCGCGAGTGCCCGCACCTCGAACTTGGTGATCATCGAGTCGCGGTGCGCGAACGCGTCCTCGTCCAGCGCCCACCGCTCCGGAGCGGCCGGGGCCCCGGCGACGGTCCGCACGGCGGACACCGTGTGCGCCTCGTCCAGGCACAGCACGACGCTGACCTCGGCACCCCAGTCGCGCGCGGCGGCCTCCGCCGGTGTCACCCGCTCCACCCGCTCACGCTCCGGGTCGCCCAGCGCGGACGCCACCACGAGGGTCCGCCGGCTGTCCAGCAGCCCCGCCCCCAGTTCGGCGGGCCCGCTGCCGGGCCCGGTCAGCACCGCCGTCTTCGGCCGGGCCCGGCACACGTTCAGCGCGGTCCGCAGCGCACGCCCGTGGGCGCTCACCACGACCGCGTCGTCCCAGGGCAGCCCCAGCCGGGCGAACGCGGTGGCCACCGACGACACCCCCGGCCGGACGTCCAGCTCCCCGGCGCCGAAGCGTTCGGCGAGCGCCCGCACGATCCCGAAGAACCCCGGGTCACCGGAGGCCAGGACGACGACCCGCCGGTCCCGGTACTTCTCGATCACCCGGAGGGCGGGCGCCAGCGGCCCGAGGACGACCTGCTCGGCCGTCGCCGGGAGCGGGGCGGCCGCCAGATGCCGGCGGCCGCCCACGACGAGCGCCGCCCCGGCCAGGGCGGCCTCGGCGTCCGGGGGGAGGGGCGTCCCCGTGCCCGTACCGATGACGGTGATCACGGCGTGCCGCCCCGGCCGCGCGCCTCCCGCAGCGCCTTGCGCGCCTCGGGGTCGGCCTTGCGGTACCCGTGGAAGTGGCCGGGGTGGTACAGGTGCGAGCGGGTGCCCTGCGCGTCGAGGGCCGGACCCACCAGGAACAGGGTGTGCTTCCAGAGCTTGTGCTCCTTGACGGTCTCCTCCAGCGTCTCGACGGTGCACCGCACGACCAGTTCCTCCGGCCAGGTCGCCTGGTAGGCGATGACCACCGGGGTACCGGTCGGATAGCCGCCCTCCAGCAGCTCCCGCACCAGCTGACCGCTGCGCGCGGCCGACAGGAAGATCGCCATCGTCGTGCCGTGCCGCGCGAACTCCCGTACCTCCTCACCCGGCGGCATGGGCGTCTTGCCCCCGCCGAGCCGGGTCAGGATCACCGACTGCGCGACCTCCGGGATCGTCAGCTCCCGCTGGGCGAGCGCGGCGACGGCGGAGAACGACGACACGCCCGGCACGACCTCGGTCTCGATGCCCAGCGCACGGCACCGGTCGAGCTGCTCCTGGGTGCCGCCCCACAGCGCCGGGTCACCGGAGTGGATCCGGGCGACCTTCAATCCCTCAGCGAGGGCCCGCTCGTACACGGCGACGACGTCCTCCAGGGACATGGCGGCCGAGTCGAGGATCTCCGCCTCCGCGCGGGCGTGGTCCAGCACCTCGGCCTGCACCAGGCTGGCCGCCCAGATCACGACGTCCGCCTCCGCGATCGCCCGGGCGGCCCGGAACGTCAGCAGATCGGCGGCGCCGGGCCCGGCACCGACGAAGGTCACCTTGCCGGTGGGGGCATCGGCCATGGAAGTCATCGTTCCTCTCTCAAAGGCTGTACGGGGCGCGAAGGCGGTACGGGGTGTGCGGCACGCACGGGTGATGCGGGGCGGTGCCCCTTCGGGCCCGGGCCCGCCGGAGCGGTGCCGGACCCCGGAACCCGGCTGGGGTCTCGGGGCGCCGCGCCGAAGAGGCCCCGCTCTTCCGGTAGCAAGGACCCATGGCGGTGTTCGTGGCGCTCGGCGCGTTCCTCATGACGCTCATCGGCGGCTGGACGGCCGGGCGCGTCACCGACCGCCGTCACCTGGTGCTGGGCCTGGCCGGCGGACTGATGCTGGGCGTGGTCGGCCTCGACCTGCTGCCGGAGGCGCTGGAGGCCGCCGGGGACGAGGTGTTCGGCGTACCGGCGGCGCTGCTGCTGTTCGTCGCCGGCTTCCTCGCGGCCCACCTGGTGGAACGCCTGCTGGCGGCCCGTCAGGCGGCGCACGGCGCGGGGGAGCACGACGGGCGTACCCCACAGGTCGGTCTCACGGCGGCCGCCGCGATGGTCGGCCACAGCGCCATGGACGGCGTCGCCATCGGCGCCGCCTTCCAGGTCGGCGAGGGCATGGGCCTCGCCGTGGCGCTCGCGGTGATCGCCCACGACTTCGCGGACGGCTTCAACACGTACACACTGACGAGCGTGTACGGCAACGCCCGCCGCCGGGCGATCACCATGCTCGTCGCGGACGCGGTGGCGCCGGTCCTGGGCGCCGCCTCCACGCTGCTGTTCACGATCCCCGAGGGCCCGCTCGGCTGCTACCTCGGCTTCTTCGGCGGCGCTCTGCTGTACCTGGCGGCCGCCGAGATCCTCCCCGAGGCCCATCACGCGCACCCGGCGCGCTCCACACTGCTGTGCACGATCGCCGGGGCGGCGTTCATCTGGGTGGTGGTGGGCGTGGCCGAGTGAGCGGCGGCCGGACCCGAGGGCTCCGCTCACAGCTTGCCGCCGCGCCCGCCGTCGCGCGGGGCGGGCGCGATCAGCGTGGACAGGTACGGCAGGGGGCCGCCGTCGAGCGCGTCGGCGGCCTGGATGGACTCCTCGGGAAGGCCCAGCGCGGACCCCCACACGGCGTCCTGGAGCCGCCCGGTCTCCCGCAGCGCCTCGACGACGGCCTGCGCCTGCCGCCCGAACTTGTAGGCCACCACGGTCCCCGGCCCGCCGAGGGCGTCCTTCAGCACGGCCGACCCCGCCGTCACGGGCACCAGCGTGAGCGGCTCCGTCCCCTCCGTCAGCACGGCACCGGAGCGCGCGGCGAGGTCCTGCATCGCGGTGATCCCGGGCACCGTCTCGATGACGGTCCCCGGCACCAGCTCGCCGATGGTGTGGGCGAGATAGGTGAACGTCGAGTACACATTGGGGTCGCCGATGGTGGCGAACGCGACGGCGGAGTGCGCCTTCAGCAGCTCGGCGACCCGCTCCCCGGCGGCGTCCCAGGCGGCCTCGCGCCGCCCCCGGTCGGTCCGCTCGTTGAGCGCGAACACGACCCGGACGATCTTCTCCGCGCCCACGTAGTGCAGTACGGTCGCCTCGGCGCGCCCCCGCTCCCCGGTGTCCATGACGGGTACGACGACGACGTCGGCGTCCCGCAGCGCGTTGACGCCCTTGACGGTCACCAGCTCCGGGTCACCGGGGCCGACCCCCACTCCGATCAGCCTGCTGCTCATGACGTCCGGCACCTCTCCACGAACCGACGGGCGACACCGGGCTCGGACGCCCAGTGCGTGTGCAGATAGCTCGCGTGCACACCGCGCTGTACATAACCTTCGACCCGCCGCTGAGCGCCGCGGATCCCCCACGCGGGAGCGGGCCCGGCGCCCGGTTCGACGACCGTCCGGTGGAACTCGTGGCCCCGCATCCGCGTCCCCGCGGGCGCCAGCACACTGTCGCCGAGGGCCACGGCGTCCCGGTAACCGAGCGTCAGCCGCGCGTCCATCCGGGCCGTGGCGTCGAGCACCCCGCACATGGGGCGCCCGTCCAGCTCCCGGCACAGATACAGCAGCCCCGCGCACTCCGCCGCCACGGGCGCCCCGCCCAGCGCCAGCTCGGCGACCTCCTTGCGCAGCGCCTCGTTGGCGGACAGCTCGGCGCCGTACACCTCGGGGAACCCGCCCCCGACGACCAGCCCCCGGGTCCCCTCGGGCAGCCGCTCGTCGCGCAGCGGGTCGAAGGTCACGACCTCGGCCCCGGCGGCCGTGAGCAGCTCGGCGTGCTCGGCGTAGGAGAAGGTGAACGCGGGCCCGCCGGCGACGGCGACGACCGGGGCCGAGGACGGGACGGGCGAGGGCGGCGGGGGCGAGGAAGCCAGGGCCTCCGCCGCGTCCCACGCCGGGCCCGGCAGCGCCCCCGCGCTCCGCGCCAGCGCCACCAACGACTCCAGGTCGCATCCGGCGGCCACCTGCGCCCCCATCGCCGCCACAGCCTCCACCGCGGCCGACCGCCGCTCGGCGACCGGCACCAGCCCCAGATGGCGGGACGGCGTGTCCACCTGGGCAACCCGCCGCAGCACACCCAGCACCGGAACGCCGGCCGAGTCCAGCGCCTCCCGCAGCAACTCCTCGTGCCGGTCCGACGCGACCTTGTTGAGGATCACGCCCCCGACCCGCACCTCGGGGTCCCAGGACGCGAACCCGTGCACCAGCGCCGCCACCGACCGCGACTGCGACGACGCGTCGACGACCAGCACCACCGGCGCCCGCAGCAGCTTGGCCACGTGCGCGGTGGACGCCAGCTCGCCCTCGCCGGCGGCTCCGTCGTACATCCCCATCACGCCCTCGACGACGGCGAGGTCGCACCCCCGCGTCCCGTGGGCGAACAGCGGCGCGATCAGCTCCGGCCCGCACAGGTACGCGTCGAGGTTGCGCCCCACCCGCCCGCTGGCGAGGGCGTGGTACCCGGGGTCGATGTAGTCCGGCCCCACCTTGTGCGGGGACACGGCGAGCCCCCGCGCGGTGAGCGCGGCCATCAACCCCGTGGCGACGGTGGTCTTGCCGCTGCCCGAGGAGGGCGCGGCGACGACCAGCCGGGGGACGGACGACGAGGAGTTCACGACGGCCTCACCACTCGATGCCCCGCTGGCCCTTCTGGCCCGCGTCCATGGGGTGCTTCACCTTCGACATGTCGGTCACGAGGTCCGCGAAGTCGATCAGCTTCTCCGGCGCGTTCCGCCCGGTGATGACCACGTGCTGGGTCCCCGGCCGGTCGCGCAGCACGGCGATGACCTCGTCGGTGTCGACCCACCCCCAGTGCATGGGGTACGCGAACTCGTCGAGCACGTACAGCTTGTACGTCTCGGCCGCCAGGTCCCGCTTGACCTGCTCCCAGCCCTCGCGGGCCTTCTCCTCGTTGTCCATCTGCGCGTCGCGCTGGACCCAGGACCAGCCCTCGCCCATCTTGTGCCAGTCGACGGAGCCGCCCTCACCGCTGGCGCCCAGCACCCGCAGCGCGTTCTCCTCGCCGACCTTCCACTTCGCCGACTTGACGAACTGGAACACTCCGATCGGCCAGCCCTGGTTCCAGGCCCGCAGCGCCAGCCCGAACGCGGCGGTGGACTTGCCCTTGCCGATGCCGGTGTGCACGACGACGAGCGGCCGGTTGCGCCGCTGCCGTGTCGTCAGCCCGTCGTCCGGCACCACACTCGGCTGTCCCTGCGGCATTACGCGGCCCTCCTCGACGTCCCCTGCACATCCCTGACCAGCCCGGCGATGGAGTCCGCCCGCAACTCGTCCAGCGTCACGGCCGTACCACCCAGCTCACCCGCGAGCTGCCCGGCGAGCCCCAGCCGCACCGGCCCCGACTCGCAGTCCACCACCGCGGAGGCGACGCCCTCGGCCGCGAACAGCCGGGCCGCCCGCCCCGCCAGCGCCACCGGCTCCGGCCCGCCCGTGGCCCGCCCGTCGGTCACCACGACGACCAGCGCGCGCCGCGCCGGGTCCCGCAGCCGCTCCACGCGCAGGACCTCGTGGGCCCGCAGCAACCCGGCGGCGAGCGGCGTCCGCCCACCCGTGGGCAGCGACTCCAGCCGGGCCGCCGCCGCGTCCACCGACGACGTCGGAGGCAGCGCCACCTCCGCCGCCGACCCGCGGAACGTCACCAGCCCCACCTTGTCCCGCCGCTGGTACGCGTCCAGCAGCAGCGACAGCACGGCGCCCTTCACGGCGCTCATCCGCTGCCGCGCCGCCATCGACCCGGAGGCGTCCACCACGAACAGCACGAGGTTCCCCTCACGCCCCTCACGGGTCGCCTGCCGCAGATCGTCACGCCGGACGACGAGCCCCGGCCCGGACCGCCCGCGCGCCCGCTGGTGCGGCGCCGCGGCCTGGACCGTGGCGGCCAGGTGCAGCTTGGTCAGCGTGCCCCGCGGCCGACGCGCCCCCGTGGTGCGCCCCTGCTCGGTCCGGGCCCGTGAGCGCCGCCCGGCGGCGCCCTCACCGAGGCCCGGCACGCTCAGCACCTTCGTCCGGAAGGGTTCGGCGGCCCGGACGGCGGACTGCTCGCCCGCGCCCGCCCCGGAGGGCTGCGGCGCCCCGCCCTCCCCGGCCTCGGGCCGCGCTCCGGTGTCCCCGCCCTGCGGCCCCTCCGGGTCCGACGACGGCGGCTGCCCGCCACCACCGGGCCCGTCCGGGCCGGGATCCGGGTCCGGGTCCTCGTCCTCGGACGAGGGGCCGAACTCCTCCAGCGTCTCGTCGAGCTTGTCCTCGTCCAGGCCCGGCGCGTCGAACGGGTTGCGGCGCCGCCGGTGCGGCAGCGCGAGCAGCGCCGCCTGCCGCACGTCCTCCGCGAGCACGTCGGTCCGCCCGGCCCACGCGGCCAGCGCGGTCGCCGTCCGGGCCATCACGATGTCGGCCCGCATACCGTCGACCTCGAAGGCGGCGCAGGTCGCCGCGATCTGCCGCAGCGCCCCGTCCCCGAGCCGCACCGACGGCAGCAACTCCCGCGCGGCGACGATCCGTTGCCGTACCGCCGCCTCCTCGTCCGCCCAGCGGGCCGCGAACCCGGCCGGGTCGTCGTCGTAGGCGAGCCGCCGCCGGACGACCTCCACCCGCTGGTCGGGCTCCCGCGAGGCGGCCACCTCGACGGTCAGCCCGAACCGGTCGAGGAGCTGCGGCCGCAGCTCGCCCTCCTCAGGGTTCATGGTGCCGACGAGCAGGAAACGCGCCGCGTGCCGTACGGAGACACCTTCGCGCTCCACGTACGAGGCACCCATCGCCGCCGCGTCCAGCAGCAGGTCGACGAGGTGGTCGTGGAGGAGGTTGACCTCGTCGACGTAGAGGATCCCCCGGTGCGCGTCGGCGAGGAGGCCCGGCTCGAACGCCTTCACGCCCTCCGCGAGCGCCCGCTCGATGTCGAGGGCACCGACGAGCCGGTCTTCGGAGGCGCCGACGGGCAGCTCGACCATCCGGGAGGGGCGGCTGGTGCCCGGCCCCGGCTCGTGCGGCCCGTCCGGGCACGCCGCGTCCGGCTTGGCGGGGTCGCACGAGAAACGGCACCCGGCGACGACGTCCACCTCCGGCAGCAGCGCCGACAGCGCCCGCACGGCGGTGCTCTTCGCGGTGCCCTTCTCGCCACGCACCAGCACCCCGCCGACCGCCGGGGACACGGCGTTCAGCAGCAGCGCGAGCCGCAGGTCGTCCTGCCCGACGACGGCCGTGAACGGAAACGGAACACTCACTTGTCCTCGCCCTCCAGATCGCCTTCCAGCTCCAGGTAGGTGGCCCGCAGCCGTTCCAGCGTGTCGGCGTCCGGCTCGGCCCACAGGCCGCGGTCGGCGGCCTCCAGGAGCCGCTCGGTGATCCCGCGCAGCGCCCACGGGTTGGACTTCTTCATGAAGTCCCGGTTCTCCGCGTCGAAGACGTACTCCGCGCTGAGCTTCTCGTACATCCAGTCGTCGACGACCCCGGCCGTCGCGTCGTACCCGAAGAGGTAGTCGACGGTCGCCGCCATCTCGAAGGCGCCCTTGTAGCCGTGGCGCCGCATGGCCGCCATCCAGCGCGGGTTGACCACGCGGGCGCGGAACACCCGGTGCGTCTCCTCGCCGAGCGTGCGCGTCTTGACCTGGTCCGGTGTCGCGGAGTCGCCGACGTACGCCTCGGGGCTCGCGCCCGTCAGATGGCGCACCATGGCGACCATGCCGCCGTGGTACTGGAAGTAGTCGTCGGCGTCGACGAGGTCGTGCTCGCGGGTGTCGACGTTCTTCGCCGCCACCGCGATCCGCTTGAACGCCGTCTCCATGTCCCCGCGCGCCGCCCGCCCGTCGAGGCCGCGCCCGTACGCGTAGCCGCCCCAGACGGCGTACACCTCGGCGAGGTCGGCGTCGCTGCGCCAGTTCCGCGCGTCGATCAGCGGCAGCAGCCCGGCGCCGTACGCGCCCGGCTTGGAGCCGAACACCCGGGCCGTCGCCCGCCGCCGGTCGCCGTGCTCGGCGGTGTCCTCGTCGGCGTGCGCCTTCACGAAGTTCTGCTCGGCCGGTTCGTCCAGCTCGGCGACGGCCCGTACCGCGTCGTCGATCAACCCGACGACGTGCGGGAACGCGTCCCGGAAGAAACCGGAGATGCGCACCGTGACGTCGATGCGCGGCCGCCCCAGCTCCGCGAGCGGCACGATGTCGAACCCGGTGACGCGGCGCGACGCGTCGTCCCACACCGGCCGGCAGCCCAGCAGCGCCAGGATCTCGGCGATGTCGTCGCCCTGGGTGCGCATCGCGGACGTGCCCCACACCGTGAGCCCGACGGACTTGGGGTACTCCCCGGTGTCGGCCAGGTACCGCTGCACCAGCGAGTCGGCGAGCGACTGTCCGACCTCCCAGCTGAGCCGGGACGGGATGGCCTTGGGGTCGACGGAGTAGAAGTTGCGGCCCGTCGGCAGCACGTTGACCAGGCCGCGCGTCGGCGAACCGGACGGACCCGCCGGGACGTAACCGCCGTCGAGGGCCTTGAGGATGTGCCCGATCTCGTCGGTGGTGCGGGCGAGCCGCGGCACGACCTCCCTGCACGCGAACTCCAGCACCGCGACGGCCTCCGGCAGTTCGGTGCCGAGCACACCGCGCACGAGCGCCGGGACCACGGTGACGTCCCAGTCCCGTGCCTCCATGCCCTCGGCGACCCGCCGGCACAGCTGCTCAAGGAGGTCGACGGCGTCGGCGGCGGTACGGGCGGGGCCGTCCACCAGGTCGCTCAGCTCGACCGGCACCTTCACCGGCGCGCCCGGCTCGGCCAGCAACTCCTTCTCGACCAGGCCGAAGTGGGTCGCCAGCGCCGCCCGTAGGCCCGGCAGCGCGTTCGCCTGCCCGCCCCACACCTGCGCGGCGCGCAGCACCGCCAGCACCAGGTTGACGCGCGGCTCACCGACCGGGCCGCCGCCGAGGATGTGCAGACCGTCGCGGATCTGCACGTCCTTGATCTCACAGAGGTAGCCGTCGATGTGCATGACGAACTCGTCGAAGTCGTCGTCGCCCGGCTGCTCGTCCACATGCAGGTCGTGGTGGAGCTCGGCCGCCTTCACCAGCGTCCAGATCTGCGCCCGCACGGCCGGCGCCTTCGCCGGGTCCAGGTCGGACACCAGCGCGTACTCGTCGAGCAGCTGCTCCAGCTTCGCCAGGTCGCCGTAGGTGTCGGCGCGCGCCATCGGCGGCACGAGGTGGTCCACGACGGTGGCGTGCCCGCGCCGCTTGGCCTGGGTGCCCTCGCCGGGGTCGTTGACGATGAACGGGTAGGCGAGGGGGAGATCGCCGAGCACGGCGTCCGGGGCACAGCCCCCACTCAGCCCGAGGCCCTTCCCCGGCAGCCACTCCATCGTGCCGTGCTTGCCCATGTGCACGATCGCGTCGGCGCCGAAACTGTTCTCCAGCCACCGGTAGGCGGCCATGTAGTGGTGCGACGGCGGCATGTCCGGGTCGTGGTAGATCGCGATCGGGTTCTCCCCGAAGCCGCGCGGCGGCTGGATCATCACGACGACGTTCCCGAACTGGAGGGAGGCGAGCACGATGTCGTCCCCGTCCACGTACAGCGAGCCCGGCGGCTCGCCCCACGCCTCGAGCATGCCGTCCCGCAGCTCCGGGTCCAGCTTGTCGAACCACGCCCGGTAGTCGGCGAGCGGCACCCGCGCGGGCGCGGACGCCAGCTGCTCCTCCGTCAGCCACTCCACGTCGTGGCCGCCGGCCTCGATGAGCCGGTGGATCAGCTCGTCGCCGTTGTCGGGATACGCGGTGACCCCGTACCCGGCCGCCTTGAGGGCGTCGAGGACCCGTACCGCCGAGGCGGGCGTGTCGAGGCCCACCGCGTTGCCGACCCGCGAGTGCTTGGTCGGGTAGGCGGTGAAGACCAGCGCGAGCTTCTTCTCCGCGTTCGGCTTGTGCTTCAACGCCGCGTGCCGCACGGCGATCCCGGCGACCCGCGCGGCCCGCTCGGGGTCGGCGACGTACACCGGCACGTCGTCCGGCCCCTGCTCCTTGAACGAGAACGGCACCGTGATGAGCCGTCCGTCGAACTCGGGGATCGCGACCTGCATCGCCGCGTCCATGGGGGAGAGGGCGGCGTCCGACTCGTCCCACGCGGCGTGCGACGAGGTCAGGCACAGGCCCTGGAGGACGGGGATGTTCAGCTCGGCGAGCGCGCCGATGTCCCATGCCTCCTCGTCGCCGCCGGCCGACGCCTCGGAGGCGTGCGTACCGCCGGCGGCGAGGACGGTGGCGACCAGCGCGTCCGCCCTCGCGAGCAGCTCGTACAGCCCGGCGTCGGCGCCGCGCAGGGAACCGCAGTACACGGGAAGGGCGTTGGCGCCCTTCGCCACGATCGCGTCGCACAGCGTGTCCACGAACGCGGTGTTGCCGCTCAGCTCGTGCGCCCGGTAGAAGAGCACCCCGACCGTGGGGCGCCCCTCGACGAAGGGCCGCTCCCCGTGCGGTCCGTACTCGGGCATCTTCCGCGGTTCGACGAACCCCTCGCCGGTCAGCAGCACGGTGTCGGACAGGAACCGGGCCAGCTCGGTGAGGTTGTCGGGCCCGCCCTCGACGAGGTACTTGAGCGCCTCCGCGACCACACCGGCCGGCACTGACGACTCGGCCATCAGCTCGGCGTCCGGCACGGCCTCACCGCCGAGCAGCACGGTCGGGATCCCGGCGGCCTTCAGCGCGGCGAGCCCGTCCTCCCAGGCCCGCTTGCCGCCCAGCAGCCGTACGACGGCGATGTCCGCGCCGTCGAGCAGAGCGGGCAGTTCCTCTCTCACGTCGACGCGGGTCGGGTTGCCGATCCGGTACGAGGCGCCGGAGGCGGCCCGGGCCGCCAGCAGATCCGTGTCGGCGGTCGACAACAACAACACAGTGCCAGTGCTCATGCGGGCGCTCCCGGTGGAATGAAAGGCAGTCCTTGCGGCGCGCCCGACTCGATGAGCCGCCACAGCGCGTCCGTGTCCGCGTGTTCCTCGATCAGATCGCCGAGCCGGTCCAGCTGCTCCTCGCGCAGCGCCGCGAACGACGTGTCGGCGGCCGGCACGAAACGACGGCCCGCGGCGGCCGCCACCTCGCGCAGGAAGGCCCGCCGGAACCCGTCCGACTCCAGCGACCCGTGCCAGTGCGTGCCCCAGGTCTGGCCGACCCGGCACCCGTCCAGGAAGGGCTCACCGCCGTCGACCTCGGCGACCCCGTGGTGGATCTCGTACCCCGTGACGTGCTCCCCGAGGGCCTCGCCCTCCGGCCGGGTGAGGGTCTTCTCCCGCGCGAACCGCACCCGTACGGGCAGGATGCCGAGCCCGTCCACCTGTCCCCGGCGGCTCTCGACGTCGTCCTCGATGTGCTCGCCGAGGACCTGGAAGCCGCCGCAGACGCCGAGCACGGGCCGGTGCTCGGCGGCCCTGCTCCGCAGCGCGTCGGCGAGACCCCGCTCGCGCAGCCAGTCCAGCGCCCGTACGGTGCCCCGGGTGCCCGGCACGACGACCAGGTCCGCGTCGGCCAGTTCCTCGGGCCGGTCCACGAACCGCACCACGACACCGGGTTCGGCGGCGAGCGCGTCCACGTCGGTGAAGTTCGACATGAGGGGGATCGCGCAGACGGCGACCCGCAGCACGTCCTCGCCGACGGGCGGCGACACGTTCGACTCGCGGACCGTTCCGCGCAGGGACACCCGCAGGCCGTCCTCCTCGTCGATGCCGAGACCGTGCCGGAACGGCAGCACCCCGTACGTCCGACGCCCCGTCAGCCCGTGCAGCATGTCGAGCCCCGGCTCCAGCAGGGAGACGTCCCCGCGGAACTTGTTGACGAGGAACCCGGCGATGTGCGCCTGGTCCTCGGGCGACAGCAGCGCCACCGTCCCGAAGAACGAGGCGAACACACCACCGCGGTCGATGTCGCCGACGACGACCACGGGGAGCCCGGCGTTGCGGGCGATCCCCATGTTGACGATGTCGGTCCGCCGGAGATTGATCTCGGCGGGACTCCCGGCCCCTTCACAGATCACCGCGTCATACGTGCCCCGCAACTCGGCAAGACAGTCGAGCACGGTGCCCAGCAGCCGCTGCTGCCGTCCCCCGTGGTAGCCCCGTGCGCTCAGCTCCCCGACCGGCTTGCCGAGCAGCACGACCTGACTGCTCTGCTCCCCGCCGGGCTTGAGCAGCACCGGGTTCATCAGCGCCGTCGGCTCCACCCGGCAGGCCTGCGCCTGCATGGCCTGGGCGCGCCCGATCTCGGCGCCCTCCCTCGTCACGAACGAGTTGAGGGACATGTTCTGCGCCTTGAACGGCGCGACCTTGACGCCCTGTCGGACCAGCCACCGGCAGATCCCGGCGGTGACGACGCTCTTGCCGGCGTCGGAGGTGGTGCCGGCGACCAGCAGTCCGCCGCCCGTCATGACGCCCCCTTCGACCGCCGGGAGCGGCCCGTGGTCGACTTCCGTGCCGGGCCCCGCCCGACGCGGTCCCGCAGCAGTGACGCGCCCGCGCTGACGCCGAGCGCAAGCCAGTTCACGCGCCGCGACAGCCGCACGGCCCGCTCGATGTCCCCCACGGCGACGGCCCGCCCTTCCGTGTTCAGCACGGGCCGGTGCTCGACCCGCCCCCCGTACGACAACGTGCCTCCCAGTCGGACGCCGAGCGCCCCGGCGAACGACGCCTCCACGGGCCCCGCGTTGGGGCTCGGATGCTTCCGCGCGTCCGCCCGCCAGGCCCGTACGGCCCCCCGGGCGTCCCCGCCGGCCGCGGCGGCCAGCAGGGCGGTGAGCCGGGCCCCCGGCCAGCCAGCCACGTCGTCGAGGCGGGCGGACGCCCACCCGAACCGCCGGTGACGCGCCGACTTGTGCCCCACCATGGCGTCCAGCGTGTTGACGGCGCGGAACCCGAGCAGGCCGGGCACACCGCCCAACGCCCCCCACACCAGCGCCCCGACCACGGCGTCCGAGGTGTTCTCGGCGACGGACTCGACCACGGCCCGGGCGATCCCGTCCGCGTCCAGCGCCTGCGGGTCCCGTCCGCACAGATGCGGCAGCCGCGCCCGCGCGGCCTCGACGTCGCCGGCCTCCAACGCCCGCCCGACGGTGCGGGCCTCCCGCGCGAGGGAGGTGCCCCCGACGACGGCCCAGGTGGCCGCGCCGGTCAGCGCGACGGACGCCGCACGGGACGGCCGTGCCGCAGCGGCGGCCACCGCCCCCAGCGCCACGGCGCCTCCGGCGCACACCACGGTGTGCAGCGCGCCCCACCCTCGGTGGTCCCGCCACAACACCCGCTCCACGGCGCCCGCGGCCCGTCCGAACACGGCGACGGGATGCCCTCGGCGGGGATCGCCGAGCAACAGGTCACCGAGGAGTCCGGCGGTGGCGCCGTACGCGAAGACGCGATCGGCACGCACGCGTTCAGCCGATCGCGGGGTCGGGCAAGGACCGGATGCTGAGTCTCACATGGCAGCCGCGCATGGCGATATGTCCTCACTCAGGGTGTCCACGCCCTGGTTCGACGAGACCGACGACGAGAGTTCCTGGCTCCCGGGGAAGGGTCTTCCCCGGTGACAGTGGCGGGACCGCGCCGGACTCGCACCGGCTTCCTCTCCTGCCGTCGTGGATGGCCCCGGCAGTCCACCACGGCCCCGGAAGACCCGTCAACTTGCTGTTGACCTGCGGCGCAGCGGTGTGCTGAGCCCCACATCGCTGAAACGGCGTCAGTCGCCCGAATCGGCGCTTTCCGTGCTCATTCCCGGCCCCCCGGCCCTGTGTGTGCTCGAACAGGTATCAGAACGCTCTGCGCTTCTTCCGTCACACGGCGTGCTGTGGTTTTCTGGCGGAGCTCGGGGACCCGGGAGCGGACGGCTCGTGAAGGCCCGTCCGGGGGACGGGAGGTGCACGCGATGGAAGACCGGACCGAGACGGCCGCGCAGGCGCGCGCGGGGGCCTGGTGGGACCGGCGGACGCTGGTGGCGGCCGCCGCCCCGCTGGTGCTGTTCAGCACCGTGGCGGGGGTGCTCGCCGTCGGCGTCGGCGCCCTCGCCGCGCTGTGGGTGCCGGGGGCGGAGGCGCGGGCCGTCGTCTGGATGGCGGTGACGACCCTCGTCGCCACGGGAGCGGGCCTCTGGTGGGGCCTGAACCCCGGTCACCGGACGCCGTGAACGAGGACGACGAACCCCCTGCGCCGAGGTGACCGGCACAGGGGGTCGTCGTGGTGTCCTGCGGGAGGTGGGGGCCCGTGAACTCAGGCCATGATCAGGTAGATCCCGTAGCCCACCGCCGCCGCGCACGCCGCGAAGCAGGCGTACGCCGTTGTCGTGGCGAGGGCGGCCGAGCCGCCGGAGGCGGTCGCCGTCTCCCGCTTGGAGAGGCCGACGATCCCCAGGGTGAACAGGCCGACGAGGGCCACGGTGACCACGAGGCTGACTCCGAAGACGGAGCCGAGTGCTGCCCAGTCGATGTGCATGGTGGTGTCTTCCTAGGGGCGCCGGCTCAGACGGCCGGTGTGGGGGCGGAGGGGCCGGTCGGGGTCTCGGCGCCGGCCGTCACGGCCGCGGGGGCCGGGATCGTCGCCGCGAGTTCCTCGGCCACGGCGACGGTCGGCGGCGGGGTCACCGCGGCGATGGCCGTGGTCACCACGCCGGGGGGCTCCTCGGCGTCGTTCACGTTGGTGTGGTCGACCACCTCGCGGCGCGAGATCACCCAGATCGCGGCGCTGGAGGCGATGAGGAAGACCGCGACGACGGCCGTGCCCCACGTGCCGTGGGACGTCACCCACTCGGCGAGCGCGGCGACGAGCGCCGCGGCCGGCAGGGTCAGGCCCCACGCCACGAACATCCGGGTGGCGGTGGACCAGCGCACCACGCCGCCCTTGCGGCCCAGGCCCGCGCCCATGACCGCACCGGAGACCGAGTGCGTGGTGGAGAGGGAGAAGCCCAGGTGCGAGGAGGCCAGGATGACCGTGGCCGCGCTGGTCTGGGCGGCGAAGCCCTGCTGCGGCTGGAGGTCGGTCAGGCCCTTGCCCATGGTGCGGATGATGCGCCAGCCGCCCAGGTAGGTGCCGAGGGCGATGGCCAGACCGGCGGAGACGATGACCCAGACCGGCGGGTCGGAGTCCGGCGCGAGAGCGCCGCCGGCGACCAGGGCCAGGGTGATGATGCCCATCGTCTTCTGGGCGTCGTTCGTGCCGTGGGCCAGCGAGACCAGACCGGCGGAGGCGATCTGACCGGCGCGGTAGCCCTTGCCGGCGGCCTTCTCGCTCGTGTGCTTCCCGAGCTTGTACGTCAGCCGCGTGGCGAACATCGCCGCGATGCCGGCGACCAGGGGGGCCGCGACGGCGGGGATCAGCACCTTGGTGACGAGCACGTCCCCGTGCACGGCGCCCGTGCCGACCGAGGCGATCGTGGCGCCGATCAGGCCGCCCATCAGGGCGTGCGAGGAGCTGGAGGGGAGCCCCACCAGCCAGGTCAGCAGGTTCCAGAGGATGGCGCCCACGAGCGCCGCGAAGATGACCTCTGGCTGGATCCCGGACTCGTCGACGAGCCCCTTGGAAATGGTGTTGGCGACCTCGATGGAAAGGAACGCGCCGACAAGGTTGAGCACGGCGGACATGGCCACCGCGACCTTGGGCTTCATGGCGCCGGTCGAGATGGTGGTGGCCATCGCGTTGGCGGTGTCGTGGAAACCGTTCGTAAAATCGAACGCGAGCGCGGTGATGACCACGATCGCGAGGATCAGCGAGAAGTTTTCCATTTACCCGAGCTTCTTTTGGATGTCAGTGGCACATGGACCGTAGGCAACCTGGGTGAACGGAAGATGAACTCGGGAGTACCGATGGGTGTAGCGATCGGGTTGTCGAGGTTCCGCTTGTGTCGACGGAGGCGTCCTCGGGCGGGCCGAGGGCGCGCCTTCCCCGATCCCCTCGAACTGAAACGGAGCCCTGGCCTCCGAGCGTGATCCGCGCCGGCGCCGGGTGAACGCCCGCCCGCCGGCCCCGCGGAGCCGGTGAACGGATTCCGGTCACGCGGCGGGACCGGTCTCCCTCCACTTGCCGTACGGGTTGTATGCGAAGCCGAGCCGGGCGGGCCTCCTGGCAGGATCGCGGCATGGCTGAGCAGAGGTGGAGCGCGCGGGATCCGCGGGACGCGGGTGGGCAATCACGGCACAGGGAGGGCGGGCCGCCCGAGGCGGCTGCCGGCGACGCGGTCGCCGACGACATCGCGCGGGCCTGGGACGAACTGGTCGCCACGGCCCGCCGGACGGTGGCCGACGGTCTGGTCGTCGGCACGTCCGGCAATGTCTCCGTACGCGTCGGCGACACCGTCCTGGTCACCCCGACGGGCGTCCCCTACGACCGCCTCACCCCCGACGACGTGACCGGCGTCGACCTCGCGGGCCGCCAGAGCCTGGGCACCCTCCGGCCGACGAGCGAACTGCCCATGCACCTGGCGATCCACACCACGACCGACGCCCGTGCCGTGGTCCACACCCACGCCGTCCACGCGACCGCCGTCTCGACCCTCGTCGAGGAGCTGCCCCTGATCCACTACATGTCCGGCGCCCTCGGCGGACAGGTCCGCGTCGCCCCCTACGCGACCTACGGCACCCGTGAGCTGGCCGACAACATGCTCCGCGCCCTGACGGGACGCACGGCCTGTCTGCTCCAGAACCACGGCACGATCGCCTACGGACGGAGTCTCTCCGAGGCCTTCGACCGCACCGCCCAGCTCGAATGGATGTGCAGGGTCTGGCTGACGGCCTCCACGGTGCCCGGCCTGAGCCCGCACCTGCTCACCCCGGACCAGCTGGCGGAGGCGGGGGAGCGGCTGCGGGGATACGGCCAGCCGACGTAGCGGCGGGCCTCCGGAGCATCCGGTCGGCCACCACCCGGCCGGTGGCTCCGGGGTCACGCCCACTGGCCGCGGACGGGGTCGGCCAGGACACTGGATGCGTGCGTGCAGTGAGAGCAGCAGCCGCGGCCGTCGGGGTCGCGTTCGCGGCCGGGGCGGCCAGTGTCGCCGCCGGCCGACTGGCCAGCGATGCCGCGCTGAGGACCACGTCGGGCAGACCACTGCCCACGGAGCCCCGACTGACCGTGCACTCCACCGCGGCCGGCCGGATCACCCTGACCAGGGCCTTCGCCTCCCAGCGCCCCGGTACCTACGGCCTCACCGGCGCCGGCGCCCACGCGGTCGTCGGCGCCGTCGTGAACGGCGTGCCGCACGCCCCCGACACGGTCGTGCGCCGCCTGGAACGCGTCAGCGACGGCACCCTGGAGCCGGGCGACAAGGTGTGGCTCACCCCCAACACCCACATCGGCGACCCGCGCACCGCCCTCGGCCTCGACCACACCGATGTCGAGGTGCCCGGCGAGCTGGGCACCCTGCCCGCCTGGTTCGTGCCCGGGGCCCGGAGCATCTGGGTGATCGCCGTGCACGGCCTGGGCGCCACCCGCGAACAGCCCATGAACGTCATGGGCTTCCTGCACCGCCACGGCTTCCCGGTGCTCGACCTCGCCTACCGCGGCGACGTCGGCGCACCCCGCCCCCCGGACGGTCTGAGCCACCTCGGGGAGACCGAGTGGCGCGACGTCGACGCGGCCATCCACCACGCCGTTCGGTTCGGCGCGGAGAAAGTCGTCCTGTACGGCTGGTCCACCGGCGCCACCATGGTGCTGCGCGCCGCCGTCCGCTCCGGGCTGCGCGACCGCGTCGCCGGGCTCGTCCTGGACTCGCCGGTCCTGGACTGGACGGCCACCCTGCGCGCCCTCGCCGCCGCCCGCCGCACCCCGGGCGCCCTGCTGCCCCTCGCCGTCCGCGCCGCCCAAGGTCGCACGGGACTGGGTGCCGCTGCGGCGGTCGAACCGGCGCGCTTCCCGGTACCGGCACTGATCTTCCACGGCCCGGACGACGTCGTCGCCCCCTGGGACGCCTCCCGCCGACTCGCCGCCCGCCACCCCGGCCGGGTCACCCTGAGCGCCGTACGCCAGGCCCCCCACGCCGCCATGTGGAACGCCGACCCGGCCCACTACGAGGAGACCCTGCGCCGCTTCCTGACACCGCTGATGTAGGCGGGAGGGGTCCCGCCTCGCCCCCTCCCGGTGCCCCGTCCCGACGCCCCGCCGAGGGGCCCCTCGCAGACAGGTACGCCACATTCCGCTTAGCGTCCGACCCTGGCGCTCCCCACCGGCGTCACGCCCCTGCGGAGCCCGTGCGTTGGCCACCCCTGTCGCCCGCTGTGACATTCCGTTTGGGTTTTCGGACCGTCAACCGGAAGACTGCCCCCCGTGACGTCCCGTAATCCGCGCGACTCCAGGCTCCGACTCGTCAGCCCGCGAACCCTGGCCGCCGCTCCCCGAGCAGCAGTGACCCAGCGCCGCCGACCGGCCCCCCGGCCCCCGGAGGGCACCCCGCCGCCCGCGGAACTGGCCCGGATGGCCCGCACCGTCCTGGCGGACGCGGCCCGTGTCGCCCGCTGGGCCGACGCCGCCCTGCGGCCCGGCCGCGAGGGCGCCGGCTCCGACGGCAAGGGCACCCTCTCCGACGCGACCGCCGAACGGGCCGCCGCCGACCTCGGGCTGACCCCGGATCAGGTCCGCCACGACTGGGACACGGCACGCCTGGCAGGGCTCGTCGAGGTACACGGCGACAGCGCGCGCCCCGGCTGGCGGCTGCGCGCCTGGCACCGCGACGACAGTGCCGTACTGCGCGGTTGGGTGGCCCTCTTCGACGCCTGGTCCCTCGCCCATCCCGAGCCCGGGGTCCGTGAGCCCGCCGCCGTCGCCGAGGTCGTCTCGGCGATGCCGCAGGTGCTGTCGTTCCTCCAGCTCTCCGCCGGGCCGGTTCCCGTGGAGCAGCTCCTCGACCTCCTGGAGCAGAGAGTCACGGAACTGCGCACCGAGCGCTGCGAGATCCCCTACGGCCCGCAGCCCGAGCCGGGTGCCGAGCCCGCCGCGGAGGCCGGTGCGGAGGACACCCCGCTCGGCCCGCTCCTCGACTGGGCCCTGCGGGCCATCGCCTCCGTCGGCGCCCTCACCTACGGCGACGGCCAGGCCACGCTCACCCCGCTCGGCAGCTGGGCGGTGTGGGTGAAGCTGGAGCAGATCTGCGTCGCCGCGCAGAGCCCCGCCGGCAACATCGAGGTCTCCGCCGAGGACATGCTCCGCGGCTGCGCCCAGCTCCGCCCGAACGCGGCCCGCGCCGAGTACCGGGCCTGGCTCGCCGCGCGCACGGTCGGCGCCGCCGTCACCGAACTCATCGACGCCGCCCGCGGCGAGGACGCCCTCATCCGGGGCCTCGCCTTCGAGGCGCTGCGCGTCGTCGGCGCCCCCGCCGAGCCCGATGTGCGTACCGTCGCCGACGAGACACCGCTGCGGCCCTACGCCCTGCTCTGGCTCGCCGAGCACGACGGCGCCGACCCCGAGGACGCCCACGAGGTGCTCACCCGTGAGGAGGCGACCTGGCTCTGGGTGGACACCGCGGCCGCCGTCGCCGACCACGGCGAGGCCCCGCTGCTCGTCCGGCACCTGGAGTCCGCCGTGCAGGCCACCGTCCCCGCGCTGCTCGACGAGGTGCGCGCGGTCGGCCACCCCCGCACCGTCCAGGTGCTGGTCGCGCTCGCCGCCGCCCACCCCGACCCGGCCCTCGCCAAGGCCGTCCGCCGCGCCGCCTTCCAGGTACACACCGGAGGCAGCTGAACCTAGGCCGGGCCCGAAGTCCGGCGGCGCCGGTGGCGAGGCCGAAGTCGCCGAGCGGAGAACGGGGCGGAGGTCGCTTGGTCAGGCCGGCACGACGGCTGCGCCGACGCAGGGGCTGATCTACGCAGAGCGGAGGCCGGCCCGGCCTCGGCTCAGCCGCGTTCGTCCGGGCCGGGCCCGAAGCGGCTGACGCCGAGCCGGGTCCGGAGGCGGTCGGGCCGGAGCGGAGCGCGACACCCCGCCCGGCCCGGCCGGGTGTCAGCCGCCCAGCTCGGGGGCGTACGTGCCGAAGCTCCACACGTTGCCCTCGATGTCCCGGGCCATGTAGTCCCGTGAGCCGTAGTCCTGGTCCGTCGGGGGCATGAGGATCTCCACCCCGTGCTCCACGGCCCGGCGGTGGTGGGCGTCCACGTCGTCCACCACGACGTACACCCCGGCGGGGCCCGCGCCCTTCATCGCCGCGTCGAAGGCGCTGCCGGTGCCCCGGGAGCCGAGCATCACCACACCGTCGCCCTGTGCCAGCTCGGCGTGGTGGACCGTGCCGTCCTCGCCCTCGTACACCGACAGCTCCGTGAAGCCCAGCCCCGCCGTGAGCTGTGCGACGGCCGCCTTCGCGTCCGTGTACAGCAGTGTCGGACAGATGCTGGGACGTCCCTCGCTCTTGCCCGCCATACCGATCACGACCTCTCTGTCGCCCGGAACGCACACCGCTGCCCAGTTTCGCACCCGGCACCGACAACGCCCCGCCGGCCGACGGCCGTCGGGCGGCGCCGACCGGGCGCGGGCGGTGACCGAGACCACGTGATCCCTTGGGACGCGGGCGGAAAACCGCTTGCAGCCCCCCGTTAGAATCGGCCCATGGCCATTCTCCTCGCGCATTAGACGGCGGGAACGTCCTCAGCCGCCCACCCGCCACCCCAAGTCCGCCCCTGGAGTCTGTCCGTGATCTCCGCCTCCGGTATCGAGCTGCGCGCCGGTGCCCGCGTCCTCATCGAGTCCGCCACCTTCCGCGTCGCCAAGGGCGACCGCATCGGCCTGGTCGGCCGCAACGGCGCCGGCAAGACCACCCTCACCAAGGTCCTCGCCGGTGACGGCATCCCCGCCGCCGGCACCGTCACCCGCTCCGGCGAGGTCGGCTACCTCCCGCAGGACCCCCGCACCGGCGACCTCGACGTCCTGGCCCGCGACCGCATCCTGTCCGCCCGCGGCCTCGACGTCCTGATCCGCAAGATGCGGGACAACGAGCAGCGCATCGCCAGCGGCAAGGGCTCCACCCGCGAGAAGGCCCTCAAGCAGTACGAACGCCAGGAGACGGAGTTCCTCACCAAGGGCGGGTACGCCGCCGAGGCCGAGGCCGCCACCATCGCCGCCGCGCTCAACCTGCCCGACCGGGTGCTGGGCCAGCCCCTGCACACCCTCTCCGGCGGTCAGCGCCGCCGTATCGAGCTGGCCCGCATCCTGTTCTCCGACGCGGACACCCTGCTGCTCGACGAGCCGACCAACCACCTCGACGCCGACTCGATCGTCTGGCTGCGGGACTACCTCAAGAGCTACCGCGGCGGGTTCATCGTCATCAGCCACGACGTCGACCTGGTCGAGACCGTCGTGAACAAGGTGTTCTACCTGGACGCCAACCGCGCCCAGATCGACGTCTACAACATGGGCTGGAAGCTCTACCAGCAGCAGCGCGAGGCCGACGAGAAGCGTCGCAAGCGCGAGCGCGCCAACGCCGAGAAGAAGGCCGCCGCGCTGCACTCGCAGGCCGACAAGATGCGCGCGAAGGCGACCAAGACCGTCGCCGCGCAGAACATGGCCAAGCGGGCCGACAAGCTCCTCGCCGGCCTCGAAGCGGTGCGCATGCAGGACAAGGTCGCCAAGCTCCGCTTCCCCGAGCCCGCGCCCTGCGGCAAGACCCCGCTCACCGCCGAGGGCCTGTCGAAGTCGTACGGCTCGCTGGAGATCTTCACCGACGTCGACCTCGCCATCGACAAGGGCTCCCGCGTCGTCATCCTCGGCCTCAACGGCGCCGGGAAGACCACGCTGCTGCGTCTGCTCGGCGGCGTGGAGAAGCCCGACACCGGTGAGGTCATCGAGGGCCACGGCCTCAAGCTCGGTTACTACGCGCAGGAGCACGAGACCCTCGACCCGGACCGCACGGTCCTGGAGAACATGCGCTCCGCCGCCCCCGACATGGACCTCGTCGAGGTCCGCAAGGTGCTCGGCTCGTTCCTGTTCTCCGGCGACGACGTCGACAAGCCCGCCGGTGTCCTCTCCGGCGGTGAGAAGACCCGGCTCGCCCTCGCCACCCTGGTGGTGTCGTCGGCGAACGTCCTGCTGCTGGACGAGCCCACCAACAACCTCGACCCCGCCAGCCGTGAGGAGATCCTCGGGGCGCTGCGCACCTACAAGGGCGCGGTCGTCCTCGTCACCCACGACGAGGGCGCGGTGGAGGCGCTCCAGCCGGAGCGGATCATCCTCCTGCCGGACGGTGTCGAGGACCTGTGGGGCGCCGACTACGCCGACCTGGTGGCACTCGCCTGACCGGTTGGCCGTGCCGAAGGTCCGGCCGAACCGTTGATCAACGGCCTATGGATCATTCGGCCCATCGGTGATCCATCATCTGTGTGAGATCTCCTCGTACCGGGGTGTGTCGTACATGAATCTCGCGGCCGAGCCCCGCTGTGTGCAGGGCTCGGCCGTCGCGCGTCTCTGACCTGCCACTTCGCGAATCCACTCGTTCGGCCGTACGGACAAGCCCGTGCGGAATGACAGGTTCCGCTCGTGGGGACGTGCTCCTGTCGTCACAAGCTTGTCCCACGGACCTTGCCGAATGGGTGGCCATCACGCGCCAGAGGGGTGATCATGAGGAGACCAGAGCGCACTTCCCATGAGGAGGACCGGGTGGCCGAGACTCTGAAGAAGGGCAGCCGGGTTACCGGCGCCGCGCGCGACAAGCTCGCGGCAGACCTGAAGAAGAAGTACGACTCCGGTGCGAGCATTCGGGCGCTGGCCGAGGAAACCGGCCGCTCGTATGGCTTCGTACACCGGATGCTCAGCGAGTCGGGCGTCACGCTTCGAGGGCGTGGCGGCGCGACGCGCGGCAAGAAGGCCGCGTCGGCCTGACGCCGGGCGGCCCATCGGCTTCGATGGTGGCCACCCGGTCGGTCGTCTGATCGGCCGGGTGGTTACTGTGCAGTCACTTAGCTCTGCTCTGCTGACCGCACCCATCGGAGGCGCCCCATGGCTTCGCTCGAACCGCTGCTCGACAAGGACGGCGTACGGCTCACCGTCGACGACGCGATCGCCACGGTGACCCTGACCAACCCGGCCAAGCGCAACGCACAGAGCCCCGCTCTGTGGCGGGCGCTCGCCGAGGCCGGGCGGTCGGTGCCGGGCTCCGTCCGCGTTGTCCTGCTGCGGGCCGAGGGCAAGTCGTTCTCCGCCGGGCTCAACCGGCAGATGTTCACTCCCGAGGGCATCGAGGGCGAACCGTCGTTCATCGACCTCGCGCGTCGTGACGACGCCGCGCTCGACGCGACCATCGCCGAATACCAGGAGGCCTTCACCTGGTGGCGGCGGAACGACATCGTGTCCGTCGCCGCTGTGCAAGGACATGCCGTGGGCGCGGGTTTCCAGCTCGCGCTCGCCTGTGACCTGCGCGTTGTCGCGGACGACGTGCAGTTCGCCATGCTCGAGACCAGCCTGGGCCTCGTGCCCGACCTCACCGGCACGCATCCGCTGGTGAGCCTCGTCGGCTACGGCCGCGCACTGGAGATCTGCCTCACCGGACGCTTCGTCCAGGCGGAGGAGGCCCAGCGCATCGGCCTGGCCAACCTCGCCGTGCCCGCCGACCAACTGGACGACGCGGTACGCGACCTGGTCGCCGCGCTCGTCGCCGCGCCGCGCGACGCGGTCGTCGAGACCAAGGCGCTGCTGCGCGACGCCGCCGGCCGGGACTACGAGGAGCAGCGCGCCGCCGAGCGGGCCGCCCAGGCCCGCCGCCTGCGGGACCTCGCCGGCGTCGCGGAGTAACGGCGACCCACGCGCCGCCGAAGCGGTGGCCGACTCGGCCACCGAAGAGGGCGACTCGCCCGTACTGGCCGTAGAGAGCCCGACTGGCCGTAGAGGGAGCGACTCACTCGACCGCCGTGACGAGGACCGCCACCGACGGGTGGTCGGGAAGTGCCCCGCCCACCCTCGCGCGGACCTCGCGTGCGACGTCCGCGGCCCGTCTGCCCTCCGTCACCGTCACCGCCAGTTCGACGCGGACATGACGGCGGGGCAGCGCGGGCCCGGTGTCGATGTGGACCGCCCGCCCCGGACCGCCGAGGGCGCCGGTCAGACGACTCACCCCCGGAACGCCCAGAGCCGCGGCGGTCACCCGGGACTCCTCGCCGTCATCCGGCGGAACCGGTCGGCCGGGAGCACGGTCATCGGGCGGCACGGCCGTCGCGGGTGCGGCCGGCGGGGGTGGACCGCCGGGCTCGTCGGCCCCCAGCAGATCCGTCATCCGCAGATCGATCTCCGCCACCGCGAGACCCAGCCGTTCCACCGCGGCCTCGGCGAGACCCGCCCGCAGCCGGGCCGCCGTCACGGGGAACGGCTCGGCCGGCGGCACCGCCGAGGCGAGGAAGTCCGCGGTGACCCGCAGGGGGCCCGGCGGGAGGGCGCTCGGAGGAGCGGGAACGGCCGGGGTCTGCGCCTCGGCCGGCTCGGCGAGCGCGATCCGCAGGCTCCCGAGGCGCACCCCGCGCATCGAGGCCGTCGCGCGCCGCAGCACCGCTTCGGCCGCCGCCTCCGTGATCCACGCGCCGTCATGCGGGCCGCCCAGGGGGAGCACCCGGCCCAGGCCCAGCTGCTGTCGTACCGCGTTGGTCCAGCCCTCCGCCGTCATTCCTCCAGACTGCCGCATTCCCGGCGCAAGGTGCCGCAACCCGGCTTAATGTGGGCAAGGAGGACAACTGGAAGGAACGTGCGCCATGAGCGACATCACGGAGCGGAACCGGACGGAGGGCCCCGACACCACCAAGGACCCGGCGCCCGGACAGACCGGTGGCCGCAAGGCCGTACGGCGCGGCGGCGGCGACCCGGCGACGCGGGGGCGCACGACCATCGCCGACGGCGTCGTCGAGAAGATCGCCGGACTCGCGGCACGCGACGTACTCGGTGTACACACCATGGGCAGCGGGATGTCCCGGACCTTCGGCGCCGTCCGCGACCGGGTGCCCGGCGGCTCGAAAGCCGTCACCCGGGGAGTGAACGCCGAGGTCGGCGAGGTGCAGACCGCCCTGGACCTGGAGATCGTCGTCGACTACGGCGTGTCCATCTCCGATGTCACCCACGCCGTGCGCGAGAACGTCATCGCCGCCGTCGAGCGGATGACGGGCCTGGAGGTCGTCGAGGTCAACATCGCCGTCAGCGACGTGAAGCTGCCGGAGGACGAGGAGGAGGAGTCGGAGACCCGGCTGCAGTGACAGGAGCGTCCGACCCCCTAGGAGTACAGCATGAGTCTGGCCCTGATCGGCATGATCGCCGGGATGGCGCTGGCCTTCGCCGGATACTTCGGCGGATTCGGTGCCTTTGTGTTGGTGGCGGCGCTGGGCGCCGTCGGCTTCGTCGTCGGCCGGTTCCTGGAGGGGGACCTGGACCTCGGCGACCTCTTCCGTCCGCGTGACGACCGACGCCGATGACCCTCGCCGACAGCGGCCGCGCCACGGGGACGCCCGTCGCGCCCGCGGAACGCGGCGCGACCCGCATCGCCGACCGCGTCGTCGCGAAGATCGCCGGCCAGGCGGCGCGCGAGGCACTGGGAGCACCGCCGCCGGACTCCGCGCCCCCCAACGCGACGGTCGTCGTCCATCGTGAGACCGCGCGCGTCCGCGTCGCCCTCGAACTCCCTTACCCCTCCGACATCGGTGGCCAATGCGCTGCGGTGCGTCGCCACGTCATGGAGCGGGTAGGGACGTTGGCGGGAATGCACGTATCGGACGTGGCCGTCCAGGTCGAACGGCTGCACCTGGCGCACGCACACGACGCGGCACAGGGGAGGACGCGATGAGCGAACCCCGGAGCTCCGACGGCAGCACGCAACGCCTGCCCGTCATCGAGAAGACCGACGAGACACCCCCCGGCCAGGGGCCGGACGGACCGGATCAGTCCGCGTCGGCCGCCGCCTACGACCCGCCGACCGCCGTCGAGGACGGGCACGGGGGCGACCGGCGCTTCTGGTCCGCGCGCCGTGTCCCCGCCGGCATCCTCGCCCTGCTGCTCCTGGCGGGCGCGGGCCTCCTCCTGTACGACATCGCCGCCGTTCGCGCCGACCGGCCCGCCATGGCCTGGCGCCGCTCCCTGGCCAGGGAACTCGCCGAGCGCCCCCTCGACGACGTCTGGGTGCTGACCGGCGCCGGGGTCGCCGCCGTCCTCGGCCTCTGGCTGCTCCTGCTGGCCGCCACCCCCGGTCTGCGGGACGTGCTGCCGATGCGCCGCCTCGACCCCCACGTCCGGGCGGGCCTGCACCGGCCCGCCGCCGCGCTGGTGCTGCGCGACCGGGCCATGGAGGTGTCGGGAGTGCAGTCCGTACGGGTCCGTGTCGGCCGGAAGAGGGTCGACGTCCGCGCGGTGTCCCACTTCCGGGAACTCGACGAGGTCCGGGCCGACCTCGACGCCACGCTCACCGACGGCATCCGGGGCCTGGGCCTCGCCCGGCCGCCCGCCCTGTCCGTGCACGTACGGCGCCCCGGCCGGAAGGGGTGACACCATGCTGCGGACCGTGAACAGGGTGCTGCTCGGGATCATCGGCCTGGTGCTCCTCGTGATCGGCGGCGCCGTACTCGCCGTCGGGCTCGGTCTGGAACCCCCGTCCTGGTGGATCCACGACGGGCGGCACGACGTGCTGCTCAGCCAGGCCGAGCGCACCCGGTGGCGCGGCGAGGGCTGGTGGTGGCCCACCGTCATCGCGGTGCTCGCCCTGCTGGTGCTGCTCGCCCTGTGGTGGCTGACCGCCGTACTGCGCCGTCACCGGCTCACCGAGGTCCTCGTCGACACCGGCGACGGCGAGGGCGCGCTGCTGCGGGGCCGCGCCCTGGAGGGCGTCCTGACCACGGAGGCCGCCCGGCTGGACGGCGTCGAACGGGCCCACGCCCATCTCACCGGCCGCCGCAACGCCCCCGAGGCCCGGCTCCGCGCCCGCCTCCAACCCCACGCGCACCCCGCCGACACCCTGCACCGCCTGACCACCGAGGCCGTGGCGCACGCCAGGGACTCGGCGGGCCTGGCGGCGCTGCCGGCGGAGGTCAGACTGCGCGGGGTCAAACACCGAGCGGAACGCGTGAGCTGACGAAGCCCCGCATGTCACCGAAACCCCGACGAACCGAGACCCCGGCGAGGAGTCAGAAGCCGTGCCGCATGCCGCCGTCGACCGGCAGCATGAGGCCCGTCAGATAGGACGCGGCCGGGGAAAGCAGGAACGCCGCCGTCCGCCCGAACTCCTCCGGCCGCCCGTACCGCCGCAGCGGGATCCGCGACTCGTGCGCGGCGCGCGTGGCCTCCGGGTCGGCCGACATCCCGTCCAGCTCCCGCACCCGGTCCGTGTCGATCCGGGCCGGCAGCAGTCCCACGACCCGGATCCCGCGCGGCCCCAGCTCGTCAGCGAGCGACTTGGCGAAGCCGGCCAGACCCGGCCGCAGACCGTTGGAGATCGTCAGACCGGGGATCGGTTCGTGCACCGACCCGGACAGCACGAACCCGATGACACCGCCCTCGCCCAGCTCCTCGGCGGCGGCCCGCGCCAGCCGGACCGCGCCCAGGAAAACCGACTCGAACGCGGCGGTCCACTGTTCGTCCGTGTTGTCCGCGACGAAACCGGGCGCGGGCCCGCCCACGCTGACGAGGACACCGTCGAACCGCCCGAACCGCTCGCGGGCGACGGCGATGAGACGGCCGGCGGTCTCCGGGTCGGCGTTGTCGGCGGCCACCCCCACCGCGTTCGGCCCGAGCGCGGCCGCCGCCTCGACCACGCTTTCCTCCTCGCGGCCGGTCACGACCACCTTCGCGCCGTCGGCGACGAGTTCCCGCGCCGCCGCGTTGCCCAGCCCGCGGGTCGCGCCGGTGACGATGTAGACACGGTCCTTCAGCCCAAGATCCATGGCCCTATCCTGCCTCGTCGCCGTCGAACAGGGCGAGGGCGGTGCCCACCAGACCGACATGGCTGAACGCCTGCGGGAAGTTCCCCAGCTGGCGGCCCGCGACCGGGTCGTACTCCTCGGCGAGCAGCCCCACGTCGTTGGTGAGCCCCAGCAGCCGCTCGAACAGCTCGCGGGCCTCCTTCGTGCGGCCGGTCAGATGCAGGGCGTCGGCGAGCCAGAACGAACACACCAGGAACGTGCCCTCGCTGCCCGGCAGCCCGTCCACGGACGCCGTCGAGGAGAGGTGGTCGGCGCTGTAGCGGCGCACGAACCCGTCGTGGCACAGCTCCTCACGGATCGCGTCGACGGTGCCGACGACCCGGGGGTCGTCCGCCGGCAGGAAGCCCATCCGGGGGATGAGCAGCAGCGACGCGTCGAGTTCGCGGGAGCCGTACGACTGGGTGAACGTGTTGCGTTCGGCGTCGTAGCCGCGGGCGCAGACCTCGTGGTGGATCTCGTCCCGCAGCGCGCGCCAGCCGTCGAGGTCGCCGGACAGCTCCGGGTCGTCCTCCAGGGTGCGCACCGCCCGGTCGGCGGCCGCCCAGGACATCACCTTGGAGTGCGTGAAGTGCCGGCGCGGCCCGCGCACCTCCCACAGCCCCTCGTCGGGCTCGCGCCACACCGACCGCAGGTACTCCATCAGGGTGCACTGCATCCGCCACATCTGGGGCTTCGCGGGCAGCCCCGAACGCCGGGACAGGGTCACGGAGTCCATGACCTCGCCGTACACGTCGAGCTGCCTCTGCTGGATGGCGTCGTTGCCGATGCGGACGGGGCGGGAGTTCTCGTAGCCGGCCAGCCACGGCAGTTCGTACTCGGGCAGGCGCCGTTCACCGGCCAGGCCGTACATGATCCGCAGGTCCGCCGGGTCGCCGGCGACCGCGCGCAGCAGCCAGTCGCGCCAGGCCTCGGCCTCCTGCTGGTAGCCGCAGGCCAGCAGGGCGCCGAGGGTGAGGGTGGAGTCGCGCAGCCAGCAGTGGCGGTAGTCCCAGTTGCGCACCCCGCCGATCTCCTCGGGGAGCGAGGTGGTGGCGGCCGCGACGATCCCGCCGGTGGGTTCGTAGGTGAGGGCCTTGAGGGTGATCAGGGAGCGGACCACCTCGTCCCGGTACGGCCCGTCGTAGCGGCAGTGCGCCGCCCAGGCCCGCCAGTCGTGCACGCTCGTGCGCAGCGACTCGTACGGGTCGACCAGGCGGGGGCGCGGCTCGTGCGAGGGGTGCCAGGTGAGGACGAACGCGATCTTCTCGCCCGGTTCCACGGTGAACTCGGCGTAGGTGGCGCGGTCCTCGCTCCAGGTGCGCACCTCGGGCTCGCTGCGCAGCCAGACCGAGTCCGGGCCCGCGACCGCCACCCGGTGGCCGTCGGACCGGCGCATCCAGGGGACGGCGGAGCCGTAGTCGAAGCGGAGGCGGATCGTGGAGCGGACGGTCACCCGGCCCGCCAGGCCCTCGACGACCCGGACGACGTCGGGGGCGCGGTCGCGCTGGGGCATGAAGTCGGTCACGCGGACCGCGCCGTCGTTCGTCTCCCACTCGGTGTCCAGGACCAGCGTGTCCTTGCGGTACGCGCGCCGCGTACAGGTCCCGGCGCCGGTCGGCGCGATCCGCCAGTGCCCGTTCTCCTCGGTGCCGAGCAGCGCGGCGAAGCAGGCCGCCGAGTCGAACCGGGGCAGGCACAGCCAGTCGATCGAGCCCCGGTTGCTCACCAGGGCGGCCGTCTGGTGGTCACCGATCAGCGCGTAGTCCTCTATTCGGGGGTGCACGGAAGCCGGGTTCCCTGAGCAGGGGATGATCAGTCCCACGGAATGCGGCACGCGGGGCGCACGGTCGTCGCCGGCCCTCGCGCTCAGCCCGGCCCGGTGCCCGCCGTCGTGCCGCCCACCCCCGAGAAGATCACGCCGGGGCTCGACGGGGTCTGGTTGAGGACCCAGAGGCCGATCAGGGTGGCCAGCGCGAACACGACCATGATCAGCACCGCGAGGACGAGCCGGCGGCGGCGTTCGCGGCGGAGCCAGTCGCCGCGGGCCGTGCGGTAGGCGTCGGGGGCCGCGTGGACGCCGCCCGCGAGCGCGGCGAGCGCCTCCTCCAGTTCCCGCTCGGTGCGGTCCCGGCCGGTGTCGTTGCCGGTGGTGTCGTTCATCGCCGGGCCTCCATCGCCTGGGTCAGGGCGGCGAGGCCGCGTGCGGTGTGGGTCTTGACCGAGCCGCAGGAGATCCCCATCGCGGCGGCGATCTCGCTCTCCTTCAGCCCCAGCCAGTGGCGCAGCACGAGCGCCTCCCGCTGCCGGGCGGGCAGCTGCTGGAGCGCGCCGATCAGCACCCGCTGGTCGTCGTGGAGCAGGGCCGTGCTCTCGGCGGAGGCGACCGCCTCGTCCGGCGGGGTCTCCGTGTGCCTGCGGACGACCTGGAGGTGCCGTATCCGCATCCGGGTGAGGTTGCAGACCGTGGAGCGCAGATACGCCTCGGCCGCCTCGGCGTCCTTCAGGCGCCGCCACTTGCGGTAGATCTGGTAGTACGCCTCGGCCACCACGTTCTCGGGGTCGTCGGCGCCCAGCAGGACCGCGAGCCGCAGCATCGAGGAGTAGTGCAGCTCGAACAGCCGGGCGACACCGGCTTCGCGCTCCACGTCGACCGGGTCGCTCGCGGCGGGGGCGAGGGGCTCGCCCGGCCGCGTCGGCCGCGGCACCAGCGGTTCGACGGCCGCCGGGGGCCGTACGCCGCCTCCCTGCGGACCGTCGGCGGGGGCCGTCGGCGGTGGCACCGGCACGCTCATGTGGTGTCTGCGTCTCACGGGTTGCTCGCTCCCGTCTCGGGGCGCCGCCTGACCATCAGGCGGGACGGTAGGTCGGTCACGTCGGCGCCGCGCGGGACACCGAGCCGTTCGAGGATCGCGGTGGCGGCCACCGCCACGGTCAGGTTCACCAGGAGGGCGAGCAGGCCGGCGTAGACCTCCAGCGAGCCGCCGCCCAGCAGTACGATCGAGGAGAACCCCTCCCGCACCACCAGGAACGTGCCGGTCACCATGCCGACGGCCCACCCGGTGAGCAGCGCCCGGGGATGCAGCCGCCCGGTGAAGAGGCCGACCGCCACCGCCGGGAAGATCTGCAGGATCCACACCCCGCCCAGCAGCTGGAGGTTGATGGCGTCCTGGTCGCGCAGCCCGAACACGAACGCCACCGCTCCCAGCTTCGCGGTCAGCGACACCGCCTTGGCGATCCGCACCTGCCGCTTCGGTGTGGCGGTGGGCTGGAAGTACTCCACGTACACATTGCGGACGAAGCCGGTGGCGGCCGCGATCGACATCACCGCCGCCGGGACCAGCGCGCCCACGGTGATCGCCCCGAACACCAGCCCGGCCAGCGGCCCCGGCATCAGCCGGTCCACCAGCATCGGGACGGCCGCCTCGGCGCCGCCCTCCGGTGCCCGCACCCCGGTCGCGAGCGCCGCGACGCCGAGGAAACCGAAGAGGGCGAGCAGCCCGGTCCAGGCGGGCAGGGCCACCGTGACCTTGCGGACGGTGCGCGGGCCGTCGGCGGCGAACCCGGCGGTCAGGACGTGCGGGTACATCAGCAGGGCGAGCGCCGAGCCCAGCGCGAGCGTGGCGTAGGCGGGCTGCTGCTCGGGGGAGAGGAGCAGGGCCGGTCCGCCGAGCCGCTCCGCCGCCCCGTCGAACACCGGGCCCGGACCGCCGAACCGGCGCAGGACCAGCCAGCACACGGCGGTCAGCGACACGAAGACGGCCACCGCCTTCAGCGCCGAGATCACGGCGGGCGCCCGCAGCCCGTGCCGGTACGTCGCCACGGCGAGCCCCGCGAACAGCGCCACCATCACCAGATCACCGGCCGCGCCCTTCGGGTAGACGCCCCCGGCCGTCAGCACCGCGCGGATGCCGAGCAGCTGCAGCGCCAGATACGGCATCGTCGCGAGGATCCCGGTCAGCGCCACCACCAGCGCGAGCGGCGCCGAACCGTACCGGCCGCGCACGAAGTCCCCGGCCGTCACATAGCCGTGGCGCCGGGCCACCTCCCACAGCCGGGTCAGCAGCACGAAGGCCAGCGGGCAGACGATCACCGTGTACGGCACCGCGAAGAACGCGGGCGCCCCGTTGCCGTAGGCCAGGCCGGGCACGGCGGTGAACGTGTACGCCGTGAAGATGGTGCCGCCGAGCAGCAGCCAGGTCCACACGGGGCCGAGGGAGCGGTCGGCCAGCGCCCAGCCCTCCAGGGACGGCAGCCGGTCGGTGGGGCGCAGCCGGCGCGCGGTGACGGCGAGCAGCGACGCTCCGCCGATCACGGCGAGGAACGTCGCGGTCATGGCAGCGTCCGCCATGGTTCACCGTCCTTGGTGTGCCTGGCCCCGCACCGTCCCGAGGTGCCGCGCCGCCTTTGGCGCGCCGGGGGGCCTTCACGCGGTAGTTGCGTGGACCGCCGCTTCGGTTGACCGGTGACCGGAGGAAATTTCGCGGAATCTCGTGGAAATTCGCTGTCAACCGATCCGAGCGGGTGGGCAACTCTTGCACAGACCCACAGGAAGCGGGAGAGGAGCGCAGGTCATGCCACGGACCGGTCATCACCGGCTACGGCGCGTCGCGATCGCCGTACTGCTCCTCGCGCCCGCAGCGGGCCTGCTGTGGGTCCCCTGGTACGCCGGTGCCGAACCGCGACTGGCCGGGACGCCGTTCTTCTACTGGTACCAGCTCGCCTGGGTGCCGGGGTGCGGCCTCTGCCTGCTCGCCGCGTACGCGCTGACGGAACGACAGCGAGACCGGCGCCCAGAACGGCGCCGATACCGCCCTCGCTGAGCCGCACCCTCCTTCTCCCTTCCTTCTCTCCGCCTGTCTTGCCGCACACCCGTTGAGGTCAGGAGCCGCCATGCCCACATCAGCCATGCCCGAAGCCGGCCGTACCGCGCCGGAAAAGCCCCGGATGTCACCGAAATCCCTCGCGATATGGATCACCGTCGCCCTCGTCGGCGCCCTCGGCTGGGCCGTGCTCGCCCTGTCCCGGGACGAGGAGATCTCCGCCGTCTGGCTGGTCGTGGCGGCCCTCGGCTCGTACGCGATCGCCTACCGCTTCTACTCCCGGTTCATCGCCCGCCGGGTCCTCCAGGTCGACGACACCCGCGCCACCCCCGCCGAACGGCTGGAGGACGGCGTCGACTACCACCCCACCGACAAGCGGGTGCTGTTCGGCCACCACTTCGCGGCCATCGCGGGTGCCGGTCCGCTGGTCGGCCCGGTCCTCGCCGCGCAGATGGGCTATCTGCCGGGCACCATCTGGATCATCGCGGGCGTCATCTTCGCGGGCGCCGTCCAGGACATGATCGTCCTGTTCCTCTCCATGCGCCGGGACGGCAAGAGCCTCGGCCAGATGGCCCGTGACGAGATCGGCAAGGTGGGCGGAGCCGCCGCGCTGATCGGCGTCTTCGCCATCATGATCATCCTGCTCGCCGTGCTCGCGATGGTCGTCGTCAACGCCCTCGCCGAGTCCGCGTGGGGCACCTTCTCGGTCACCATGACCATTCCCATCGCCCTCTTCATGGGCTTCTACCTGCGTTATCTGCGCCCCGGCCGGGTCGTCGAGACCAGCTTCATCGGCGTGGCCCTCCTCCTGCTCGCCATCCTCGGCGGCGGCTGGATCCAGGGCTCCTCGCTCGCCGAGTACTTCGTCTGGAGCCCCGAGACCCTGGTGTTCTGCCTGGTCGGCTACGGCTTCGTCGCCTCCGTGCTCCCCGTGTGGATGCTGCTCGCCCCCCGCGACTACCTCTCCACCTTCATGAAGGTCGGCACCATCGCCCTGATGGCCGTCGGCGTGGTCATCGCCGCCCCGAACCTCCGGGCGGAATCGGTCACCGAGTTCGCCCACACCGGCGCCGGACCGGTCTTCGCCGGCTCCCTGTTCCCCTTCCTCTTCATCACCATCGCCTGCGGCGCCCTCTCCGGCTTCCACGCCCTGGTCTCCTCCGGCACCACCCCGAAGCTGATCCGCAAGGAGTCCCAGGTCCGGCTCATCGGCTACGGCTCGATGCTCACGGAGTCCTTCGTCGCCGTGATGGCCCTGATCGCCGCGTGCGTCCTGGAGCCCGGCCTCTTCTACGCCATGAACTCCCCGGCCGCGCTGCTCGGCCCGAGCGTCGACACCGCCGCCGAGGCGGTCAGGAACCTCGGCTTCACCATCACCCCCGAACAGCTCACCGCGGCGGCCAAGGCCGTCGAGGAGGAGACCCTCGTCGGCCGCTCCGGCGGCGCGCCCACCCTGGCCGTCGGTATGTCGGAGATCTTCGCCGGGGTCTTCGGCGGCGCCGGGATGAAGGCCTTCTGGTACCACTTCGCGATCATGTTCGAGGCGCTGTTCATCCTCACCACCGTGGACGCCGGCACCCGCGTGGGCCGCTTCATGCTCCAGGACATGCTCGGCAACGTCTGGAAGCCGATCGGCCGGGTCACCTGGAAGCCGGGCATCTGGATCACCAGCGCCCTCGTCGTCGGCGCCTGGGGCTACTTCCTCCACGCCGGTGTCACCGACCCCCTCGGCGGCATCAAGCAGCTGTTCCCGCTGTTCGGCATCGCCAACCAGCTGCTCGCCGCGGTCGCCCTCGCCGTCACCACGACCGTCCTGATCAAGTCGGGGAAGCTCCGCTGGGCCTGGGTCACCGGCATACCGCTGGCCTGGGACGTGGCGGTCACCTTCACCGCCGGCTGGCAGAAGATCTTCTCCGACAACCCGGCGATCGGCTTCTTCGCCCTGCGCGACAAGTACGCGGCCGCCATCGACAGGGGCGAGTTGCTGCCCGGCGCCACGACCATGGACGACATGCACACCATCGTCCTCAACAACACGGTCGACGGTGTGATCATGGCGATCTTCCTCCTCCTCGTCCTCACGGTCCTCGTCAACTGCGCGGTGGTCTGCGTCCGCGCCGTACGCTCCCCGTCCCCGCTCCCGACGACCGAGGCGCCCTACGTCGAGTCCCGCATCGACGACCTGCCCGAGCGGTCCGACGACGACCTGGTGGAGGCCCGCCGATGACGGCCCCGAACGTCCGCCACTGGGCACGGACCGTGCGCTGGTACCTCCGGGAACTGATGGGGGAGGCCGAGTACGACCGCTACTGCGAGCGCCACCGCCGCCGGCACGCGGGCGCGCCGGTCCCGACACGCAGGGAGTACGACGTCCTGCGGACCCGCCGCCGGGAGGAGCGACCGGAGGGGCGCTGCTGCTGACGCACCGCCGGGCGCGGGTTCGTCGGCGGGTGCGGGTGGATGGGTGGTCGCGCCCACGCGGCGGAGCCGTATGTGTCACCGCCCCGCGCCCCTGAAGGCATGGGCCCGCGGCCCAGCCTTCTGCGAAAAGCAAGGGGCGGAGCCCCGGTCGCTTTTCAGGGGGCGCGGGGCACTGCGCGAACCACCCCCACCCACCCGCACCCGGCTCCGAACCCGCGCGCCCCCTTACCTGCCCTTTCCGCCCCCGACCGGAGCCGGCCCCGCGATGCTGAGACGCCGCCCCACCCCGCTGATCCGTCCCGCACTGGACGACGACCTCCTGCACGCCACCCTCACCGAACTCCGGCCCACCCAGCAGCTGCACGGCCTCGGCGCCGGCCGCACCCGGCCCGTCTGGGAACCGGTCGCCACGCTGCTGCACACCACCGGCCGGGACTGGGACCGCCGGACACACCGGATCGCCGTACTGGCCCGGCGTCTGCCCGCCGCCGTCTCACAGCGCTGGATCGCCGACCGCCCGGCCGACGGCGACGCCCTCGTCCTGCGGGCCTTCGTGGAGGCGGACCGGGCACCGGCCGCAGACCACGCGGCCGTCCGCCGCGCCGAACACCTCTGCCTCCGCGCCACCGAGGCGTGCCCCGAGGACCCCGCCCCCTGGCTGGCCCTGCTGTCCCTGATGCACTCCTGCGCCGTACCGGTCAAGGACGCGGTGCCCGTCTGGACGGAGGCGGTGAACCGGGCACCATGGCTGCGCACGGCCTACCACCGGCTGCTGCGCTACCTCTCCCCACGCGGCCACGGCACCGTCCCCGACATGATGGACTTCGCCTGGCAGGCCGCGGTCCGCGCCCCGCACGGCTCACCTCTCGCCCTGCTCCCCGTCGCCGCCCGTGTGGAACTCATGGCCCACCGCCAGGGGGAGACACCGATCGAGTCGCTGGGAACGGGCGGCAACTGGAACGAACCGCGGGCGGTCCACGAGATCGACCTGGCGCTGCGGAACTGGTTCGACGCCGCTGCCCCGCCCCACGCGGAAGCCGTCACCGACCTCAACGTCCTGGCCTTCGCCCTGACCCGCGCCCACCGCCCCGACGAGGCCGCCCCCGTCTTTCGCCGCCTGGGCCGGCACATGACCCCCCACCCCTGGAACCTGCTGCCGGAGCCGGAGCGGACCTTCACCTACTGGCGGGACAGGGCGACGGGGCGCTGACCCGGCGGACCGCTGCACGGGCGAGGTCTTGCGGGCCGGCCGGATGGGGCGAGGCGGCGACGCCGGGCGAGGCGGCTACGCCGGAGAGGGCGTCGTCGTCTTCTCCTCGTCGTCCGCCTGCTCGGCGGTGGCCGCGGCCGCCTCACGATCGCGGCGTTCCCGGCGGGCGAGGATGACGTAGCCGACGGGGACGGCCGCGGCGAAAAGCCACCACTGGAGGGCGTACGCGTAGTTCAGCGCGGCGTTCTCGTCGCCGGGGCTGCCGAGGGGTTCCGGGCTGTCGCCCTTCGGCTCGGGCGCCGTCTGCGCGACATACCCGCCGAGCACCCGGGCGTCGAGGCGCTTCGCCTCCTGCCCGCTGTTGATCAGCATGATCTGCCGGTCGGGCAGTCCCTTGAGGTCCTTGATCCCGCTGGCCTCGGTCGTCTCGTCGGGCATCAGCCGCCCGGTGACGGTGACCTCACCGGCGGGCGGCGCGGGGATCTTGGGGAACACGGTCTGGCTGGGCCCGGCCGAGGGGATCCAGCCGCGGTTGACGAGCAGGACCTTGCCGTCGTCGAGGACGAACGGCGTCAGGACGTGGAAGCCGACCTCGTCGTCGGCGTTGGTGCGGCGGCGGACGACGACCTCGTCGTCGGTGTCGAACCGGCCCTGCGCGGTCACCGTCCGGTAGCGCTCGGAGCTGGTCACCGTGTGCCCGGGGGACGTCAGCCGCTCCACGGGCACCGGCCTCGCGGCCAGCGCGTCGGCGACGAGCTGGTTCCGCGCGGAGCGCTCCTCGTACCGATGCATCTGCCAGAAGCCCAGCCTGACCATCGTCGGGATCAGGACGAGCGCGAGCAGAGTGAGGATCACCCACTGCCGGGACAACAGGAAGCGGTACACCCCACGACCGTACAACTCGGTCGTGGGGCGCGTTCGGGCGGGTGCACGCTCGGCCGGCCGGCTACGGCCTCGGGGGTCGGGGCGACCGTAGCCCGGCGGGACGGATCAGACCTTGTCGACGATCCCCACCCTCCCCTCGGCCCGCGCGCAATGGGCGCCGCAGTACCAGTGGCCCTCGACCTCGACTCCCTGGCCGATGATCTGCACGCGGCAGTGCTCGCAGATCGGGGCCATCCGGTGGATCGCGCAGGCGAAACAGTCGAAGACGTGCACCGCGCCCTGCGCGTGCACCTCGAAGGTCATGCCGTAGTCGTTTCCGCAGACTTCGCAACGTGCCATGCGCCACAGGGTGCGGCGCCGACGCGGTACGGGCGAGCGGACGGCGGGCGAGTCGCCCGGCAATCACCCGTACGCGCCCGTCTCACTCCTCGGCGGCGGGCTCCACGTCCCGCAGCAGCTGCCCGAACGCCGCCTCGTCGATCACGGGCGTCCCGTACTGCCGTGCCTTGACGGTCTTGGACGTGCCCGAGTCCGGGTCGTTGGTGACGAGCAGACTCGTCACCCGCGACAGGCTCGTCGCCACATGCAGTCCCGCCTCCACCGCACGGTCCTCCAGCAGCTCCCGCTCGACCGACGTGTCCCCCGAGAACGCGACCCGCATGCCCTGCTTGAGAGGTTTGCCCTCTTCGTACCGGCCGGGGTTGGGGTACGGGCACGGGGGCCGCTTGCGCGAGGGCCGCCAACTGCCCGCCCGGTAGCCACCGGAGGAGTAGCCGCCTGACGCCTGCCGCCCGATCGTCGGGGAGGCGGACCACTCGGTCAGCGGCCGGCACTCGAGCAGCGGCAACCGCACGCCCCGGCTCGCGGCGGCGTGCAGACTGGGCCGGAACGCCTCCGCCAGCACCCGCGCGTCGTCCAACGCGTGGTGGGCGCGCTGCTGTACGACACCGAAGTGCGCCGCGAGCGACTCCAGCTTGTGGTTGGGCAGCGGCAGCTCCAGCTCCTTCGACAGTGCGATCGTGCACAGCCGCTGCCGCACCGGCGCCTCGGTCTCGGCGCGCGCGTACTCCCGCGCGAGCATCGACCAGTCGAACACCGCGTTGTGCGCGACGAGTACGCGGTCCGCGAGCCGCGAGGACAACTCCTCGGCGATCTCCCGGAACAGCGGCGCCCCTTCGAGCACGTCGCTCGTCAGCCCGTGGATCCACACCGGTCCCGGGTCGCGCTCCGGGTTGACCAGCGTGTACCAGTGGTCCTCGACCTCGCCGCGCGCGTCCAGTCTGTACACAGCCGCGGAGATTATCCGGTCGTCCCGGGCGAGCCCGGTCGTCTCCACGTCAACAACCGCGTATCCCTGCGGATACGCGACCGGCCAGGGAGCTTGCGACGCGGCGGTCGAAAGGTCATCAAGCATGGTCCCTGAGGATACGGGCCACGACTGACAGCTCGTTACTCGACGGTGAGACGGTCCGGGGGGAAGAGGCCGGTGCCGAGCACCTCCGGGCAGTCACGGAGCTTGACGTGAACGTGGGCGAGGGGCGGCCACGGGTGCCAGGTCGACGGGGCCGCAGCGGAGGAGTCGGACCAGGCGCAGGGCGGGCAGTTCGGTGAGCGCCGCGAGGTTGTCCACGTGCCTGACGGTGCCGAGGTGGACCTCCGCCAGGTCGTGTCGGCCCGTCAGTTCGGCCAGGTCGACCCGAGGGACGTCGAGGATCTGAAGGGTGCGCAACGGGGAGAACACCCCGGCCGCGAGGAAACTCCGCCACTGGTGCTCCTCGTTCACCGTGAGCCAGCTCAGCGACGTCAGGGCTTCGAGCCCCGACAGTTCGGTGACGGCCGCCCCACCGAAGAGCAGCGCGCACATCAGGGAGCCTCGGTGCGGCCGCGTAACCGGGCGGGTACTTCGTCGACGCCGTCCACCAGCACCAACGCCCGCCCGGACGTGAGGAGTTCCGAGACCCAGCCGTCGGGCGGGCGCAGCGGCACCCCGGTGGCCGGCGGGAAGTCCTCCGGGGTCGGCAGGCCCGCGGGTGTGTCGAACGACCGCAGGCGCAGGACGAACGGCACGCACGGGTTCCACGCCGCCAGCTCCGGGCCGAAGCCGCGCCGGGCCGCGTTCAGGGCGAGCCACTGGACGAGGGTGGACTTGCCGGATCCGGCGGGGCCGCGCAGCACGAGCCGGTCGCAGTCGGCCAGCGCCTGCTCCACCTTGAGGGCTGCCGGCGCAGCACCGGGCGGGGCGAGGCCGTCGAGGGCGGGGTCGCCGGGGCGGTCACCGCTCACCATGAGGCTGATACACGCCGTGTCGAGCGGCCACTCGGCGCGGCGGCGGTCGCCGAGGGTGATGCCGAAGAGTTCCAGGCGGGACTGCGTCTCCGCGACGAAGTCCGCGTACCGCTGCTCGAAGTCGAGGGTCACGGCCCGGGGCGGGCGGCGGTCAGGTCGCGCAGCAGGCCCTCCGTACGGCCCGAGCGACGGGTGTGCTCCACCGCCGCCCTGGCCGCGAACGACGGCTCGGCGGTGAGCTGTTCGACCAGGTGCGCGCAGCACAGCCCGAGCAGGTCGTCGTAGAGGTCGAGGGCGCGGGAGGACAGGCCCGCGACGGGGGCGCGCAACTCCGTGCGCAGGCGCTCGGGGTCCAGGTCGGCCGCGAACAGACGGTCCACGGTGACGTCGGCGGCGGCGAAGGCGTCCTGCACGGCCGCGACCGCCGCGAGCCGCTCGTGCTCGGGCAGGGTGCCGTACCCGGCGACCGATCTGGCCAGGGACGACACCACCGTCGCCGCCAGTCGGGCCAGTGCCACCTCGATCCCCTGCATCGTGCCCCTCCCGTCGCGCCCCCGCACGAATGATCGGCGGCTGATCGGCGGCTCCCTTTTCGGGGCCGCCGGGAGCCGTCGTCCTGACCCTGCCCGCCGGATTGGTGGAGGACGCCAAGAAGCAAGCGCGTACCACCGGTAATACTTGTCAGTAACAACGTCTAGCCCCAGCTCACCAGCGGTTCTACGGTGCCCACATGCCGAACCTGCCCGATGTCGTGCTGTGGTCGATACCCGCGTTTGTGCTGCTCACCGTGATCGAGGTGATCAGCTACCGGCTCCATCCGGACGAGGATGCCGCCGGGTACGAGGCGAAGGACGCCGCGACGAGCGTCGGCATGGGACTCGGGAGTCTCGTGTTCGACTTCCTGTGGAAGATCCCGATCGTCGCCCTCTACACGGCGATCTACGAGCTGACCCCGCTACGTGTGCCCGTGCTGTGGTGGACGGTCCCGTTGATGCTGCTCGCGCAGGACTTCTTCTACTACTGGTCGCACCGTGGCCACCACGTCGTGCGGATCCTGTGGGCCTGCCACGTCGTGCACCACTCCAGCCGCAAGTTCAACCTCACCACCGCTCTGCGGCAGCCCTGGACCACCTGGACCGTGTGGCCCTTCTACGTCCCGCTCATCGCCCTCGGCGTGCACCCGGCGGCGCTCGCGTTCTGCTCGTCGGCCAACCTCGTGTACCAGTTCTGGATCCACACGGAGCGGATCGGCAAGCTGCACCCGGCGTTCGAGTTCGTGTTCAACACGCCCTCGCACCACAGGGTCCACCACGCCTCCCAGGGCGGCTACCTCGACCGCAACTTCGGCGGCATCCTCATCGTCTGGGACCGGCTGTTCGGCTCCTTCGTCGCGGAGACCGAGCGGCCCGTCTACGGCCTGACCAAGAACATCGGCACCTACAACCCGCTGCGGGTCGCCACCCACGAGTACGTCGCCATCGCCAAGGACCTGAGGGCGGCACAGAGTTGGAGTGAGCGGGCCGGACGGGTCTTCCGGGGGCCAGGCTGGGGGCCGGCGGCGCGGCGCGCGGCCGCAGAGGAGAGGCCGGCGGTCACGGAGACCGCCGCGTGAGCCGTGACACCGGACGTGTCGTCCTCGTCGGCTTCGGGCTCGCCGCCGCCGTCGACCTCGGCTCCCTCGCCGCCGGGTTCTCCCCCGGGCACATGGTCGCCAAGCCGCTGCTGATGCCGTTGCTCGCCGCGTACGTCCACGCACGCGGTGGCCCGCGGCTGCTGATCGCCGCCCTCCTCTGCGGCTGGGGCGGGGACGTCCTCCTCCTCTCCGACGCCGAGCCTGCCTTCCTCGCCGGGATGGGCTGCTTCGCGGCAGGCCATGTCTGCTACCTCGTCCTCTTCGGGAAGCGGGGCCGGCAGGCGAGCGCCTCGCACGAGGCCGCGGGCAAGGGCTCACCCGCGGCGGGGGAGCGGGGGTCGCGCGCGCGTGCCCTCCGGCTGCCCGCCGTGTACGCGCTAGCCCTCGTCGTCGCCGTGGCCGGCCTGTGGCCCGGGCTGCCGGCGGACCTGCGCGTGCCCGTCGCCGGGTACAGCGCGCTGCTGACCGCTATGGCGTGCTCCGCCGCACGGCTGGGTGCCGTCGCCGGTGCCGGGGGCGCGCTCTTCGTGCTGTCGGACATGCTCATCGCGACCGGGGTCGCCGAGTGGCCGCAGCTCCCACGCCCCGATCTGTGGATCATGCTCACGTACATCGCCGCCCAGTACCTGCTGGCCCGGGGCCTCCTGCGGGCCCTGGAGGCCGGGCTGCCGGCGCCCACCGGCGGCGGACCGGTTCCGGCGACGCCCTGAGCCAGGTCGGGCCCCGCCGCCAGTGCGCACCCTTTGTCGCCGACCGCCGGTGCTCACCCTCTGCCGCCCGGTATCGGCACTCACCAGCGGATCGGTACCGGCAGCGCGGTGAGCAGGCCCGACACCGCCACGACCACACCCAGGACCACCAGTTCCGCGCGGGCGGGGGCGCAGGCTTCCAGCGGATCGGTCACGTGCCGCAGCCGCAGCCGGGCCCGCAGGGCGAGCGCTGCGACGGCGGCCATGAGGAGCACCTTGGCGAGCAGGGCCCGCCCGTACGCCGTCTCCGGCAGCTGGTCGAGGACCGTGCCCGGCGGCATCCGTCGGAGCGTGCTCCACGACCCGGTGGCGGTCACGGCGGCCAGCAGAACCGCGGCCCCACGCGCGTACAGGCCCAGCAGCGCCGCGCCCGCCCCCGCCGTCGCGCGCCACGCGCGCGTGCCGAGGGTGCGCAGGACGGACAGCAACCCGCCCGCCCACAGGGCCGCGCACAGCAGGTGGACGAACGTCAGGGCCGTGCCGACGAGCGGGCCGTCCTCGACGGTGGGGTGTGCCCGCAACGCCTCCGCGACGACGATCGCCGTCAGCGGCACCACCTGGGTGAGCGGGCGGCGGGACCGGGCGCACAGGGCCACCGCCGCGAACGCGTTGACCTCCAGCAGGGCGAGCCGGCCGTCCCGCGTCGCGTAGAGGCCGCCGACGTCGATGTCGGCGGGGGAGTCCGGCACGAGGTTGCCGGTCGCCACCACCGAGGCCAGCCCCAGCGCGGCCACGCAACCGGCGGCCGCCGCCCCCGCCGCCCAGCCGCGTGGCGTCTGTCGGGGGCCGCCGGGCACCCGCCGGGCCAGCCACACGACGAACAGCTCGCCCGCCGGTACGCACAGCGCGGCCAGCAGCACGGTCCGCAGGAGAGCGACCCCGCCCGCCCCGGGAGCCCCGGCCTCACCGGTGCCGTCCAGTGCGACCCGCGGCCCGAACAGCGGGATCAGCGCGCCCACCGCCAGCAGCAGAAGCAGCCCGACCGCCCGACCGGCGCCCGTCGGCACCCACCCCACGTGCCGCGGTCCGGAAGGCCGTTCCCCGGCGCCGATGGAGGGCGGCCGCCCGGCCTCCCGAGCCCCGGTCTCCCGCGCCCCGCTCTCCTCCGCCCTCCGTCTCGTCAGGCTCACCCCCGAAAAGTCCCCCGGTCGCACCAGAACTGGGCAAGTACCGGAAAATCTCCGGCAGTTCGACATTCCACCCATCCGTACGACCCGAGGCGGCCGCTCTCTCAGGACGGCACACGCGCAGAGAAGCACCAGGGAGGCGCATGTCTCAGACGCGCGCCGTCTCCTCACGCCCTCGCGCCACCGCTGTCCGCACCGGGCGCCTCACCCCCACCTGGCCTCGTCCGCTCCCCAGGGCCCCGGCGGCCGAGCCCAGTCACCCGGTCCGCCCTCGAAGGACACCGGCGGCAGCGCGTACCGCAGCCGTCCGACGGGACTGTCCCGCTCGGCGAGCCGGCCCTCCGCCCCGTCGAACGCCCCGCCCCCGCCCCCACCGCCACCGGCGCGCGGCGCCTCCCCGCGCCGCCCCTCCCCGCGCAGCCCTTCCCCTCCCCGCGCCGCACTCTCCAGGAGCCACGCCGCCGTCCGCGCCAACGACAGCCGTACGACCCGTCCGTGACCGTCCGCCGACCCCTCGGTGAGCGACCGCAGCACGGCCGCCGCCAGCAGATACCCCGTTCCGTGGTCGAGGGCCTGCGCGGGCAGCGCGCCCGGCCGCTCCGCCGAACCCTCGGCCACGGCGATCCCGGTCGCCACCTGGACGAGGCTGTCGAAGCCCCGCCGTCCCGCCCACGGCCCGTACGGGCCCCACGCCGACAGCTGCGCCACGACGAGGCCGGGCCGCCGGGCGAGCAGCGCCTGCGGGGAGAGGCCGAACCGGTCCAGCGCGCCCGGCCGGTACCCGGTGACGACGACGTCCGCGTCGGCCAGCAGCTCCTCGAAGACACGCCGGTCGGCGGCGCGAGTCAGATCCAGTGCCGTCGACCGCTTCCCGAAGCCGGTGTCGATGTGCTGGTCGGGGAGTTCGGGCGTCCCCGGCGGGTCGACGCGCAGCACGTCCGCGCCCAGCAGGGCGAGCGTGCGGGTGGCCACCGGGCCCGCGATCACCCGGGTCAGGTCGAGGACTCGGACTCCGGCGGCGGGCAGCAGCGGGGTCCCACCCGACAAGACCGCAGCCGCGGCCACCGCCGCAGCCTTCGGCGCGTCCGAAGGTGGCCTCACGCGCGCGTGCGCGGTGTCCGTCCGGTCGTGCTCGACGAGCGGCCCGGCCGCCACCGCCGCGGCCTGGTCGTGCGCCGCCCACTGCTCCGGCGTCCGCAGCGCGACCGCGAGACCCCCGGCCGCGTACACCGTCTCCTCGATCTCCAGCGACGACCGTTCGGCGAGCGCCGCCCCGACGGCGGTCGCGTCACCCTCGGGCAGCCCCAGCGCGGACAGCAGGCGCGCCCGGTGGTGCGGGTAGTTGGCGTGCGTCCGCACCCAGCCGTCCGCCGTGCGCCAGAAATGCGACAACGGGGCGAAGGCGACCGGCGCCCGCCCGTCGATCAGGAGGTGCCGCTCGCTCACGAAGGCCGTGGCCACCGCCCTGTCGTCCACCCTTACGCGGGGCACCTCCGTGAGCCCGGCCCGCAGCGCGCCCAGCTCGGCGGCGGCCAGCGCGCACACGCCCACACAGGCCCGCGCCAGCTCTCGTACCGGGAGGCGAGCGGGCAGCGCCCCCTCCCGTACGACCGCCGACACCCGGGGCAGCAGGCCGGGGTCGCCGCCCAGCGCCGCCCACGCCGACGCCAGGCTCACATCCATGCCCGCACCCCTGCCCCCGCTCACGCCCGCACCCTTGTTCGCGTTCTTGCCCGCGCCCGTGTCCGCGCCCATGTCGGTCATGCGCCCACTGTGCGGTGTGGACGGGATCAACACGGGTGCCGGGGCAGCGGAAGGGCCGGACGGTACCCGACCGCCCGGCCTCGACGCTCCCCGGAGGAGAGCTTCTCCTTGATGACCTTCTCGTTGGTGAGCTGCTACTTGGTGACCGCGTCCAGCGCGTCCGCCGTGCCGAAGCCGTAGAAGCCGTTGTAGTTCTTCGGCCCCTCGCACACCGCGTCGACCTTGCCGTCACCGTCGAGGTCGTACGGGTCCGTGCACGGTGTCGCGTCGGCCTGCGCGTACAGCAGGGCCTTCACGAGCGGTGCCGGCGCGTACGGGTGCGTCGACTTGATGAGGGCGGCGACACCCGCGACGTGCGGGGACGCCATCGACGTGCCCGCCATGTACCCCCACCGGCCGCCGGGCAGCGGGCCCAGGATGAGGCCGCTGGTGGCGGGCGGCGTCGGGGTCTGCAGACGGGTCGAGTCGCCGCCGGGCGCGGCGATGTCGATGACGCCCAGACCGTGGTTGGAGAAGGACGACTTGACGCCCTTCGCGCCGGTCGCGGCGACCGTGACGACACCGGGCAGCTGGGTCGGGATGTCCAGGCACTTCGACGGGTCGATCACCCGGTCCGACGGCGTCGTGTCGTTCGGGGACGTCGGGTCGGTGATCTCGTCGGCCGCGAGGTCGTAGTTCTCGTTGCCGGCCGCCGCGACGTTGACCGTGCCCTTCTTCTCCGCGTACCGGGACGCCCGGGTGATGGCCTCGACGAGCGCCTTCTGGTCCGGGTCGTTCTTGCAGTTGAAGTACCAGGGGTCGGTGTAATAGCTGTTGTTGGTGACGTCCACGCCGTGCTCGGCGGCCCACATGAAGCCGCAGACCACGGCCTCCGTGTAGAAGAAGCCGGCCGTCGTGGACACCTTGATGCCGGACACCTTCACGCCCGGTGCCACACCGGTGACGCCGACGCCGTTCTTGGCGGCGGCGATCTCCCCGGCCACATGTGTGCCGTGGGGGCTCTCCGTGGGTCCCGGCCGCCAGGCGCCGTCGGTCGTGTCGGGCTTGCCCGAGACACAGTTGACCGACGCCTTCCGGTCGAAGTTCGGCGCGATGTCGGGGTGGGTGTCGTCGACACCGGTGTCGATGACGGCGACCGTGACGTCCGGGCTGCCCAGGGACACCTCGTGGGCCTTGTCCGCCTTGATGGCCGGCAGGTCCCACTGCAACGACTCCAGCGGGTCCTGGCCCGCCGCGGCGTCGGCGGCCGCGATCTCCTCGGCGGTCAGCACCTTGGGGGTGCCGACATCGGTGGTGGACTGCGCGGGCAGCGGCGCGGTGCGCGTGGCACCGGCCGACTCCACGCCCCGCACCCGGCGGATCGCGGGCGCGAAGTCGGCGTTCGCCGAGTGGACGACGATGACGCCGATCCTGTCGTACGACGTCACGATGGTGCCGCCCGCCTCGGTGATGGCCTTCTTCACCTTGGCGGACGGACCGTGACCGGGGCGGACGTTGACCACGTAGCTGAGCTGTGTCGCGTCGGCCGCGGCCCCGGCGGTCACCTCTGCCGCCGAGGCCGTGGCGCCGGGTATGACGACCACTGCCGTCGCCAGGACCATCCCCAGGGGGATCGCCGCCAGGCGACGCGAGCGCTTGCTGAGCGCTGTCATGCTGTCTCCAGTTCGTTTCGCGTGATGAGCGGTACGAGCTGTGCGGGAACCGTTCCCCCCGGGGTGCCGGTCCGCCCCGGTGGTGGGTTACTTGACGGCCTTCAGGGCGTTGACGATGCCGTGCCCGTAGAAGCCGTTGGCGCGGGGACCGCCCTCGCAGACGGCGTCCGGCGTGCCGTCGCCGTTCTGGTCGTACGTCGTCGGGCAGGCCTGCTTGTCGGCCTGGGCCTTCATCAGCCACTGCAGCTGCTTCGGGGACGCCCACGGGTGCGTGGACTTCAGCAGCGCGGCCACGGCGGAGGCGTGCGGCGCCGCCATCGACGTGCCCTGGAGGAAGCCGTACTTGCCCTCCGGCATCGTGGACAGGATGCGGCCGTCCTTCGACGGGGTGTCCGGCAGCTGGTAACGGCGGTCGCCGCCCGGCGCCGCGATGTCGACGACGCCGTTGCCGTACGTCGAGTAGTACGACTTCTCGTTCTTCACGCCCGTCGCGCTCACCGTGACGACACCCGGCAGCTGGGTGGGCACGTCGAAGCACTCGCTCGGGTCGATGGTGCGCGTCACCGGAGTGGTGTCGTTGGGGCTGGTGGCGTCCGCGATCGCGTCGGAGGCGAGGTCGTGGTTGGAGTTGCCCGCCGACGCCAGGTTCAGCGTGCCCTTCTTCTGGGCGTACAGCTGGGCCCGGTTGACCGCGTCGACGATGGCCTTCTGGTCCGGGTCCTCCATGCAGTTGTAGAGCCACGGGTCCACGTAGTAGCTGTTGTTCGTGATCTCCACGCCGTGGTCGGCGGCGAACACGAACGCGCAGACGACGCTCTCCGCGTAGAACAGGCCGCTCTTCTTGTCGGTCACGTTGATGCTGGAGACCTTGACGCCGGGAGCCACACCTGCGACGCCTATGCCGTTGCGGGCCGCGGCGATCTCACCGGCGACGTGCGTGCCGTGGTAGTCGTCCACGGTGTACGGCCGCCAGGCGCCCTCGCTGGTGTCCGCGACCCCGCCGTCGCAGTTCGCCGACTGGGACTTGGAGAAGTTCGGCGCGAGGTCCGGGTGGGTGTCGTCGACGCCGGTGTCGATGACGGCGACCGTGACCCTGCTGCTGCCGTCGTTGATCTTGGCGGCCTTGTCGGCGCCGATCGAGCGCAGGTCCCACTGGTCGGCCTCGAGCGGCTCGGCGTCGGGGATGTCGGCGGAGGCGGCCTTCACCTTCGCGGCCTCCGCGTCCGTCAGGAAGTCGACGGCGCCCTCGTCCGTCGTCCCCGCGGGCGCCAGCGGCGCGGTACGGGTGAGACCGGCCGACTGCACACCGCGCGTGGCACGCATCGTCGCGCCGAACTCGGGGTTGGTCGAGTGGACGACGATCACACCGATCCGGTCGTACGTGATGACGACCTTGCCGCCCGCCGCGGCGATCGCCTTCTGCACCGAGGCGATGGTGTGCCGGTCGGTCCGGGTGTTCACGACGTACGAGAGGTTCGGGCCCTCCGCGGTGGCGGTCGCGGCGGTGGGTGCGGCGAGCGGCGCCGCCGAGGCGACACCCGGCAGGAAACCGAGTGAGGCGGTCAGCGAAAGAGCCACCGGTACCGCGAGCGCGAGCCGCCGGCTGGAGCGCAGATGAGCCATGGGATCTCCACATCATCCTCAAAGAAACCGGCTCAGGGCACATCAGTGCCTGGGCAGGTGCATGACTGGGTGGTGCGCCCCGAAGCTATCCCCCGCCGTCCCTGGCCAGCAATGACTTGAGAGGACCCCGGGCGAAGTAGAGGGGTATCCCTTACCGCCACGCCTGTGTCGATCCGTCGCCGAATCGATTCTCGAAAGAACGACAGACGGTTGAACCGGTCCTCGCGTGCCGCCGTGACGTTGAGCAGGGAGCCCGAGCGCGATCGTGCGCCCCATCACCGCTAGGAACAGAGCCGATCAGATGTCCGAAATCGACCCGTCCCCCGATCCGACGGCGAAATCGTCCCCATCCACCGTCGCGACCGCGGCGGATAAGCGAGGAGACTCCGTGGCAACCGACGCACCGCCCCCCGCGAAGGCAGAACACCATCTCCCCTCGGCCGAGGAGTTCACCACGGTCCAGGAGAGCGCCGAGTTCGGTGAACTGCGCCGCTCCTACCGGTCGTTCGCCTTCCCGCTGACCGTCGCCTTCATCGCCTGGTACCTGCTGTACGTCCTGCTCTCCAACTACGCCGGCGACTTCATGGGGACCAAGCTCCTCGGCAACGTCAACATCGCCTTCGTCCTCGGCATCGCCCAGTTCGTCACCACGTTCCTCATCGCCTGGTGGTACTCGCGGCACGCCGCCGCGAAGCTCGACCCCAAGGCCGAGGCGATCAAGTCCCGGATGGAGGGCGGCGCATGAGCCCCGTTCAGCAGACAGTCCTCGCGGCCAACGAGGCCAGCGAGCACCGGCCGCTCATCATCACCCTGTTCGGGCTGTTCGTCCTCGCGACGCTCGCCATCACCGTCTGGGCCGGCCGCCAGACCAAGGACGCCGCCGACTTCTACGCGGGCGGCCGCCAGTTCAGCGCCTTCCAGAACGGCCTCGCCGTCTCCGGCGACTACATGTCCGCCGCGTCGTTCCTCGGCATCGCGGGCGCCATCGCCCTCTTCGGCTACGACGGCTTCCTCTACTCCATCGGCTTCCTGGTCGCCTGGCTGGTCGCCCTGCTCCTGGTCGCCGAGCCGCTGCGGAACTCCGGCCGCTACACCATGGGCGACGTCCTCGCGTACCGCATGCGCCAGCGCCCCGTGCGCACCGCCGCCGGCACGTCCACGATCGTCGTGTCGATCTTCTACCTGCTGGCCCAGATGGCGGGCGCGGGCGTCCTCGTCTCCCTGCTCCTCGGCATCACCTCCGACGCCGGCAAGATCCTGATCGTCGCCCTCGTCGGCGTCCTGATGATCGTCTACGTCTCCATCGGCGGAATGAAGGGCACCACCTGGGTCCAGATGGTGAAGGCCGTGCTGCTGATCGGCGGCACGCTCCTCATTACGTTCCTGGTGCTGCTGAAGTTCAACTTCAACATCTCCGATCTGCTCGGCACCGCCGCCGAGAACAGCGGCAAGGGCGCCGCCTTCCTGGAGCCCGGCCTCCAGTACGGCGCGACCGGCACCTCCAAGCTGGACTTCATCTCCCTCGGCATCGCCCTGGTCCTCGGCACCGCCGGCCTGCCGCACATCCTGATCCGCTTCTACACGGTGCCCAACGCCAAGGCCGCCCGGAAGTCCGTCAACTGGGCCATCGGCATCATCGGCGGCTTCTACCTGATGACCATCGCCCTCGGCTTCGGCGCCGCCGCGCTGATCGACCAGAAGGAGATCATCGCCTCCAACCCGTCCGGCAACACGGCGGCCCCGCTGCTCGCCCTGCACCTGGGCGGCGTCGACTCGGCCTGGGGCGCGATCCTGCTCGCCACGATCTCTGCGGTGGCGTTCGCGACCATCCTCGCCGTGGTCGCCGGCCTCACCCTCGCCTCGTCGTCGTCCTTCGCGCACGACATCTACGCCAACGTCATCCGCAAGGGGAAGGCGTCCGGCGCCGAGGAGGTCCGCGCGGCCCGCTGGGCGACCGTCTTCATCGGCATCGTCTCCATCGGCCTCGGCGCCCTCGCCCGCGACCTCAACGTGGCCGGCCTGGTCGCGCTCGCCTTCGCGGTCGCCGCCTCCGCCAACCTGCCGACCATCCTCTACAGCCTCTTCTGGAAGCGGTTCACCACCCAGGGCGCGCTGTGGTCGATCTACGGCGGTCTGATCGTCGCCGTCGGCCTGGTGCTGTTCTCCCCCGTGGTCTCCGGCGACCCGAAGGCGATGTTCCCCGACGTCGACTTCCACTGGTTCCCGCTGAAGAACCCGGGCATCATCTCCATCCCGTTCGGCTTCCTCATGGGCTTCCTCGGCACCGTCCTGTCCAAGGAGAAGCCCGACGAGGCCAAGTACGCCGAGCTGGAGGTCCGCTCCCTCACCGGCACCGGCGCGCACTAGGGGCGTGTTGCGAAGGGGTCGTCGTAGGGATCTACGGCGGCCCCTCGCCGTGTCTCGTGGGATCGGGCCTGTGATGTCGTCACCGGTGTCACGTAGGCTCGCAGGTGTCAGGGAACGACTGATCCGGCGCGGGAGGGGGCCCACGTGCTCATCGACACCTATGGCCGAGTGGCCACCGACCTCAGGGTCTCGCTGACCGACCGGTGCAATCTGCGCTGCACCTACTGCATGCCCGAGGAGGGCCTGCAGTGGCTGGCCAAGCCCGACCTGCTCACGGACGACGAGATCGTCCGCCTCATCGACATCGCCGTCACCACCCTCGGCATCACCGAGGTCCGCTTCACCGGCGGTGAGCCACTGCTGCGCCCCGGCCTGGTCGGCATCGTGGAGCGCGTGGCGGCGCTGGAGCCCCGTCCCCAGATGTCCCTCACCACCAACGGCATCGGCCTGAAGCGCACGGCGACGGCCCTGAAGGCGGCGGGCCTGGACCGGGTGAACGTCTCCCTGGACACCCTGCGCCCCGACGTCTTCAAGACCCTCACCCGACGGGACCGCCACAAGGACGTCCTGGAGGGCCTCGAAGCGGCCCGCGAGGCCGGTCTGACCCCCGTCAAGGTCAACTCGGTCCTGATGCCCGGCCTCAACGACGACGAGGCCCCGGACCTCCTCGCCTGGGCCGTCGAGCACGACTACGAGCTGCGCTTCATCGAGCAGATGCCGCTGGACGCGCAGCACGGCTGGAAGCGCGACGGCATGGTCACCGCCGGCGACATCCTCACCTCCCTGCGCACCCGCTTCGACCTGACCCCCGAGGGCCAGGAGGAGCGCGGCTCGGCCCCGGCGGAGCGCTGGCTCGTCGACGGCGGCCCGCACCGGGTGGGCGTCATCGCCTCCGTCACCCGACCGTTCTGCTCCGCCTGCGACCGCACCCGCCTCACCGCGGACGGCCAGGTCCGCACCTGTCTGTTCGCCCGCGAGGAGACCGACCTCAGAGCGGCCCTGCGCTCGGGCGCTCCCGACGAGGAGATCGCCCGCGTCTGGCGTCTGGCGACGTGGGGCAAGAAGGCGGGCGCCGGCCTGGACGACCCGTCGTTCGTCCAGCCCGACCGACCGATGTCCGCGATCGGAGGGTGAGCGCTCCGCGCCTACGAGGCGCGGTCCTCCCACTCCTTCAGCGTGACGACGTCCTTGAGGAACCCGCGCACACCGAGGAACTGGGACAGATGCTCCCGGTGCTCCTCGCACGCCAGCCAGGTCTTCCGCCGCTCCGGCGTGTGCAGCTTGGGGTTGTTCCAGGCGAGCACCCAGACCGCGTCGGCACGACAGCCCTTGGCGGAGCAGACGGGGGAGGCGGGGGAGCCGGGATCGGAACCGGGGACGTCGAGAATGTTCACCCGTCGACCCTAGCCGCACAAAAGGCGACGCCGAGCAGCCACGGGGGGAGCTGCCCGGCGTCGGTCTGTCGCTCCGACGGGGGATGCGGAGCGCGTACGCAGTATGTCACGGGTAAGCCTCTGCCCGGCACAGGAACTACATGATTGATCTGAGCTTTTCTTGAGGTTCGTGGTCGGAGGGATTCCGCTTCGAGCGGACCACCGGCGGCTCAGGCGCGCTCGCGCGGCTCACTGCGGTGACGGCCCGCGGAGTCCGCCGGGTCGCCCTCCGAGAAGGATTCCGCGGACCCCTCGGCGGGGGGCGGCGTGATCATCGGCCGCACGGGCGGGGCGATGAACGTCGACGGCAGCGAGGGCGCGTTCTCCCGGCCCGCGTTGGCGATCACCACGGCGATGTACGGCAGAACCATGCCGAGCACCAGTGCGACGACCGCGACGTGCCGTTCGACGTTCCAGAGGACCGCCGCGGCGATCACCGAGAGCGTGCGGACCGACATCGAGATGACATAGCGTCGCTGCCTGCCCCGGACGTCGTCGGCGAGCCCCTGCCGGGCGCCGGTGATCCGGAAGACCTCGGCATTGCTCTGCTTCCGCATCGCGTTCCACCACCCGCCTGTATCGGACGCTGCCCGGCCCGTTCCCCTGCCGGTCCCGCACGGTGAACGGGGGCCGGTCCCTGTCCACGTTACGCCGCGTCTGCGTCGCCTGGGAGACCGGGTCTCCTCCCGCCGGGACGGGACGAAATGCGCCGCCCCGCGTAGGGGACCGCCCGACATGCGGCGTAGAGGAGGCGGGCCGACACTGGCCGTACAGCTCACGTCGAGCCGTACGAGGAGGCAGCCATGGGCTGGTTGTGGGCGATCATCGTGGGACTCGTGCTGGGCCTGCTGGCCAAGGCGATCATTCCGGGCAAGCAGCACAGCCCGCTCTGGCTGACGACGATCTTCGGCATGCTGGGCGCTGTCGTCGGCAACGCCATCGCGCGGGGCTTCGGTGTCGACGAGACCAAGGGCATCGACTGGAGCCGCCACATCTTCCAGGTGGTCGCCGCGGTGGCCATCGTGTATCTGGGCGACAGCCTCTACATGTCGACGGTGGGCAAGAGAAAACACCGAGCCTGAGGGCCGCCCGACCGGGGCCGGGAGACGCCTGCCGCGCAAAGGGGCGTCAGGGCCGAGCGACCCCGCGGCCGCTCCGCCCCACGCCCCTCGGCTTAGGCCCCCGTCACCTCGACGGCGGCCAGGTTCTTCTTCCCTCGCCGCAGCACCAGCCACCGCCCGTGGATGAGGTCCTCCGCCGCCGGTACGGCGTCCTCGGCGGTGATCTTCACGTTGTTCACGTACGCCCCGCCCTCCTTCACCGTGCGCCGCCCCGCGGACTTGCTCGGCACCAGCCCGACCTCGGCGAAGAGGTCCACGACCGGCGCCAGCTCGGCCACCTTGGCGTGCGGCACCTCGGACAGGGCCGCGGCCAACGTCCGCTCGTCCAGCTCCGCCAGCTCGCCCTGGCCGAACAGCGCCTTCGACGCGGCGATCACCGCGGCCGTCTGGTCGGCCCCGTGCACCAGCGTCGTCAGCTCCTCGGCCAGCGCGCGCTGCGCGGCACGGGCCTGCGGCCGCTCCTCCGTCTGCCGCTCCAGCTCCTCCAGCTCCGCACGGGACCTGAAGGACAGGATGCGCATGTACCGGCTGATGTCCCGGTCGTCCACGTTCAGCCAGAACTGGTAGAACGCGTACGGCGTCGTCATCTCCGGGTCGAGCCAGACGGCGCCGCCCTCGGTCTTGCCGAACTTGGTGCCGTCCGCCTTGGTCATCAGCGGGGTCGCCAGCGCGTGCACCTCGGCGCCCGGCTCCAGCCGGTGGATCAGGTCCAGGCCGGCCGTGAGGTTGCCCCACTGGTCGCTGCCACCCTGCTGGAGCGTGCAGCCGTACCTCCGGTAGAGCTGGAGGAAGTCCATGCCCTGGAGGATCTGGTAGCTGAACTCGGTGTAGCTGATGCCCTGGTCGGACTCCAGACGGCGGGCCACGGAGTCCTTCGTCAGCATCTTGTTGACGCGGAAGTGCTTGCCGATGTCCCGCAGGAACTCGATCGCGGACAGACCCTCGGTCCAGTCGAGGTTGTTGACCATGACGGCCGCGTTCTCACCCTCGAAGGACAGGAACGGCTCGATCTGGGCGCGCAGCCTGCCCACCCAGCCGGCCACCGTCTCCGGGTCGTTGAGCGTGCGCTCCGCCGTGGGGCGGGGGTCGCCGATCAGACCCGTCGCACCGCCCACCAGCGCCAGCGGCCGGTGGCCGGCCTGCTGGAGCCGGCGCACGGTGAGCACCTGCACCAGGTGCCCGACGTGCAGGGACGGCGCGGTCGGGTCGAAACCGCAATAGAACGTGACGGGACCGTCCGCGAGAGCCTTGCGCAAAGCGTCCTCGTCGGTGGACAGGGAGAACAGCCCCCGCCACTTCAGCTCGTCGACGATGTCCGTCACGGTTCTCGTGTCTCCTCGATGATCTTCGGATGGTGGCCGGCAGCCGGGAGGCGGCCGACCACGAACGACTACGAGGTTATACGCCCTGGCTGACAGAGCTCATATTGAAATCCGGCACCCGCAGCGCGGGGGTGGCCGCCCTGGTGAAGTAGTCGCTCCACTCCCTCGGCAGGGTCTTCTCCGTGCGCCCCGCCTCGGTGGCCCGCCCGAGCAGGTCCACCGGCGACTCGTTGAACCGGAAGTTGTTGACCTCGCCCGTCACCTCGCCGTTCTCCACGAGGTAGACGCCGTCGCGGGTCAGCCCGGTCAGCAGCAGCGTCGCCGGGTCGACCTCGCGGATGTACCACAGGCAGGTCAGCAGCAGCCCGCGTTCGGTGTTCGCGACCATCTCCTCCAGTGAGCGGTCCTCGCCGCCGTCGAGGATGAGGTTGGAGATGGCGGGCACCACCGGCAGACCGGTCAGGCCCGCGCTGTGCCGGGTGGTGGGCAGATGTGCGATCTCGCCCTCGCGGATCCAGTCGGTCGCCTTCAGCGGCAGCCCGTTGTCGAACACCGAGCTGTCGCCGCCCGAGGAGTGGGCGAGCACGAAGGGCGCCGACTCCAGCCCCGGCTCGAAGGGGTCGCTGCGCAGCGACAGCGGCAGGTCGGTGAGCCGCTCGCCGATCCGGGTGCCGCCACCGGGCTTGCTGAACACGGTCCGGCCCTCGGCGGCGTCCCGCGCCGACGCCGACCACATCTGGTAGATCAGCAGGTCGGCCACCGCCGTCGGCGGCAGCAGCGTCTCGTACCGTCCGGCGGGCAGCTCGATCCGACGCTCGGCCCACCCGAGCCGTACGGCCAGCTCCGCGTCCAGGGCCGCCGGGTCGACGTCCTTGAAGTCCCGCGTGGAGCGGCCCGCCCACGCCGAGCGCGTACGGTCCGGGGACTTGGCGTTGAGCTCCAGCGTGCCGTTCGGCTGGTCGTGCCGCAGGCGCAGCCCCGTCGACGTGCCCAGATAGCTGGTGACCAGCTCGTGGTTGGCGAAGCCGTACAGCTCTCGGCCGCCCGCACGCGCGCGTGCGAAGGACTCGCCGAGCGCCGGGGCGAAGTCGGCGAACACCGCGGAGGAGGTCTCCGCGGGCGGCTCCGTGAAGTCGGGGGACGGCGGCACGCCCGTGACCAGCGGCTGGGCGTCCTCGGCGGGCCCGGCCCCGCGCGCGGCCTCCTCGGCGGCCCGGACCAGCGGCTCCAGTTCCTCGGCGGTGACGGCCGAGCGGGACACGACACCGGAGGCGGTGCCCTCCTTGCCGTCGACCGTGGCGACGACGGTCACCGACCGTCCCCGCGTGACCCCGTTCGTGGTCAGCGCGTTGCCCGCCCAGCGCAGGTTGGCCGTCGAGTACTCGTCGGCGATGACCACGCACCCGTCGGCCCGGGACAGTTCGAGAGCACGCTCGACGATCTCGTGCGGCTTGTGTGCCTTGTTGACGGGCGCGCTCATCGACCTGCCTCCTGCGTGGTGTTCAGAATGTTGACGCCCTTGAACAGGGCGGAGGGGCAGCCGTGCGAGACCGCGGCGACCTGGCCCGGCTGGGCCTTGCCGCAGTTGAAGGCACCGCCGAGGACGTACGTCTGCGGCCCGCCCACGGCCGCCATGGAACCCCAGAAGTCGGTCGTCGTCGCCTGGTAGGCGACGTCCCGCAGCTGCCCGGTGATCCGCCCGTTCTCGATCCTGAAGAACCGCTGACCGGTGAACTGGAAGTTGTACCGCTGCATGTCGATGGACCACGACCGGTCCCCGACGACGTAGATGCCGCGGTCGACACCGCCGATCAGATCCTCCGTGGACAGCCCGGCCGGATCCGGCTGGAGCGACACGTTGGCCATGCGCTGCACGGGCACGTGCCGGGGGGAGTCGGCGTACGCGCAGCCGTTGGAACGGCCGAGCTTCGTCAGCCGGGCGATACGGCGGTCCAGTTGGTAGCCGACGAGGGTGCCGTCCTTCACGAGGTCCCAGGACTGGCCCGCGACGCCCTCGTCGTCGTACCCGATGGTCGCGAGGCCGTGCTCGGCGGTGCGGTCACCGGTGACGTTCATCAGCTCGGAGCCGTAACGGAGTTTGCCGAGCTTGTCGAAGGTGGCGAAGGACGTGCCGGCGTAGGCGGCCTCGTAGCCGAGCGCGCGGTCCAGCTCGGTGGCGTGGCCGATGGACTCATGGATGGTCAGCCACAGGTTGGACGGGTCGACGACGAGGTCGTAGAGGCCCGCCTCGACGCTCGGGGCCCGCATCTTCTCCGCGAGCAGCTCGGGGATCCGCGCCAGCTCGTCGTCCCAGTCCCAGCCGGTGCCCGTCAGATACTCCCAGCCCCGGCCGACCGGCGGCGCCAGGGTCCGCATCGAGTCGAACTCACCGCTGGACTCGTCGACGGACACGGCGGTCAGCGACGGATGCAGCCTGACCCGCTGCTGCGTGGTCACGGTGCCCGCGGTGTCCGCGTAGAACTTGTTCTCGTGCACGGTGAGCAGCGAGGCGTCCACGTGGTTGACCCCGGGGGCCGCCAGCAGCCGCGCGCTCCAGTCCGTGAGCAGCGCGGTCTTCTCCTCGTCGGGGACGGTGAACGGGTCGATCTCGTACGAGGAGATCCACGTCTTCTCCGCGTGCACGGGCTCGTCCGCCAGCTCGACCCGTTCGTCGGACCCGGCCGCCTCGATGACCTTCGCCGACAGCTTCGCCATCGCCACCGCCTGCGAGGCGACCTTCGCGGCGGCGTCCATCGTCAGATCCACACCGGAGGCGAACCCCCAGGTCCCGCCGTGCACCACGCGCACCGCGTACCCGAGGTCGGTCGTGTCCGACGACCCGGCGGGCTTGGCGTCCCGCAGCCGCCAGGACGCGCTGCGCACCCGCTCGAACCGGAAGTCCGCGTGCTCGGCCCCGAGCGCACGGGCGCGGGCGAGCGCGGCGTCGGCCAGGGCCCTTAGCGGCAGTGCCGTGAAGGCTTCGTCGATGGAATGAGGCACCGAGGTCTCCCTGCTGTCGTGGCCTGTCGGGTCCGATCATGTCGCGCCCGCGGGCACCCGGACCACATCTTTGCGCGCCGACCACGATGCCTTTCTGTAGGGACCCCACAGTGAGTCCCCCACGCCACTGTCAGTGCCCGAATGCCCGCGCGCCGGGCCCGACCGATAGGTTTTCGAGGAAGGCGCCTGCCGTCCAGGCAATCGGGCAGGTGTGCAGACCGCTATGGAAAGGGTGATCCGTTGAGCCGCTCGGTTCTCGTCACCGGAGGCAACCGGGGCATCGGCCTCGCCATCGCCCGCGCGTTCGCCGAGAACGGCGACAAGGTCGCCTACACATACCGCTCGGGCGAGCCGCCGGCCGCCCTCGCGGAGTTGGGCTGCCTCGCGGTCAAATGCGACATCACCGACTCCGAGCAGGTGGAGCAGGCCTACAAGGAGATCGAGGCCGAGCACGGTCCGGTCCAGGTCCTCGTCGCCAACGCCGGCGTCACCAAGGACCAGCTCCTGATGCGGATGTCCGAGGAGGACTTCACCTCGGTCATCGACACCAACCTCACCGGCACCTTCCGTGTCGTCAAGCGCGCCAACCGCGGCATGCTGCGTGCCAAGAAGGGCCGCGTCGTGCTGATCTCGTCGGTCGTGGGCCTCTACGGCTCGCCCGGCCAGGCCAACTACGCCGCCTCCAAGGCCGCCCTGGTCGGTTTCGCGCGGTCCCTCGCCCGTGAACTGGGCTCGCGCGACATCACCTTCAACGTCGTCGCGCCCGGTTTCGTCGACACCGACATGACCAAGATCCTCACCGACGAGCAGCGCGCGGGCATCGTCTCGCAGGTGCCGCTCGGCCGGTACGCGCAGCCCGAGGAGATCGCCGCGACGGTGCGGTTCCTCGCCTCGGACGACGCCTCGTACATCACTGGAGCCGTCATCCCCGTAGACGGCGGACTGGGAATGGGTCACTGATCACCATGAGCGGAATCCTCGAGGGCAAGCGCGTCCTGATCACCGGTGTGCTGATGGAGTCCTCCATCGCCTTCCACACCGCCAAGCTGGCCCAGGAGCAGGGCGCGGAGATCATTCTCACCGCCTTCCCCCGGCCCACGCTGACCGAGCGCATCGCCAAGAAGCTCCCGAAGCCCACCAAGGTCATCGAGCTCGACGTCACCAACGAGGAGCACCTCGGGCGCCTGGCCGACGTCGTCGGCGAGGAGCTCGGCGGCCTCGACGGCGTCGTGCACTCCATCGGCTTCGCCCCGCAGGACGCGCTCGGCGGCAACTTCCTCAACACGCCGTTCGAGTCCGTCGCGACCGCCATGCACGTCTCGGCGTACTCCCTGAAGTCGCTGACCATGGCCTGCCTGCCGCTGATGCAGAACGGCGGCTCCGTCGTCGGCCTCACCTTCGACGCGCAGTACGCCTGGCCGCAGTACGACTGGATGGGCCCGGCCAAGGCCGCACTGGAGGCCACCAGCCGCTACATGGCCCGCGACCTGGGCAAGCAGAACATCCGCTGCAACCTCATCTCCGCCGGCCCCATCGGCTCCATGGCCGCCAAGTCCATCCCGGGCTTCGGCGAGCTGGCCTCCGTGTGGGACCACCGTTCGCCCCTGGAGTGGGACCTCAAGGACCCGGAGCCGGCCGGCCGCGGTGTCGTCGCCCTGCTCAGCGACTGGTTCCCGAAGACCACCGGCGAGATCATCCACGTCGACGGCGGGCTGCACGCGATCGGCGCGTGACGCCACCCGCGGCCTGACGGTCGGGTCGAGGGCCCGTGTCCACCCGGACACGGGCCCTTCGCGCATCCCCCGTTCGGCCCATCCGACGGGCCGCCCCGGCCGGGTGGCGCGCACGCTGGACGTACACCGCCCAGCCGCTCGGCCGAGGAGGTCTCCCTTGTGCGTCTGTCCCGCAGCTTCGCCCCCGTGGCCGTCGCCCTGGCTCTCGTACTGTCCCTTCCGTACGAAGCGATCCCGAACGCGCGCGGGGAGACCCGGAAGCCGACCGGACCACGGCACGCGCGTGTGACGGCCGACCGTCCCGACCCCTTCGGGGCGGCCTGCAATTACACGGTCGTCGGCTCCCGCGTGGTCGGGTACTGCTTCAACCCCTACCCGGATCCCGACCGGGTCCGCCTGCACATCGAGTGCGCGCGCTGGTGGGACATCGACAGCGACGGCGCCCCCGTCGAGACGGGTCCCGCGCAGACGGTGCGGTTCACCGGGCGCTGCTGGAAGGAGGTCCGCGCCGTGTGGTTCAGCCACCAGCGGCCGGACGACTGACCCTCAGGGGCGGCAGGCCGGACGACTGACCCTCAGGGGCGGCAGGCCGGACGACTGACCCCTCAGGGGCGGCAGTGGAACGGATAGCCGGCCGCCTCCGCCGCCGCCGACTCCGCGTCGCCCGCCCGGATGGCGTCCACGAGCCGGGCGTGGTCCATGTACGCCTCCGGCGTCAGCTCCGCGCCGACGTCGTCGCGCAGCCAGTCCCGCAGGACCTCGCCCAGGTCCGCGTAGACGGCCGTGACGACGTCGTTGTGGGACGCGGCGACGACCGCCAGGTGGAAGGTCGCGTCGGCCGACACGAAGGTCTCCGCATCGCCGGAGGCCCATGCCTCCTCACGCCGGGCGAGGAGCGTGTCCAGCTGCTTCAGGTCCTTCTCGGTGCGCCGCTCGGCGGCCAGCTTGGCGGCGCTCGACTCGAGGGCGGAACGCAGCTCGGCGATGTGCCGGGGGTCGGCGTCCGCGAAGCGGCGGTGCATGACCCCCGCCAGCTCGCTCGTCGCCACGACGAAGGTGCCGGAGCCCTGGCGGATGTCCAACAGACCGTTGTGCGCGAGGGCGCGGACGGCTTCGCGGACCGTGTTCCGGGCGACGCCCAGCTGCTCGACCAGCTCGGGCTCGGTCGGGATGCGGGAGCCGACCGGCCACTCGCCCGAGGTGATCTGGTTCCGCAGCGCCGCGATGACCTGCTCGGACAGTGCCGAACGGCGGGGATGACTCAGGGGCATGGCACACCTTCGCACGGTCCGGGGCGAAGGGTGTAGCCGCCTCGGCGAGAGGCTCGACAACCAATCATCCTATGATTCTATGATGGAAGGCATGGCGAGTGAGGAATCCCCGAGGACGACGTCCATATCCACCCGCGTCCCCGACCGGATCGAGTCGCCCGGCGAGCGCGAGCGACGGGGCACGCGCGCGTGGACGACCCTGCGACCGGGTACGCGCGCGTGGACGACCCGCCTGATGGTCCTGGGCATCGTCCTGACCGCCCTCAACCTCCGGCCCGCCATCACCAGCCTCGGCGCCCTCCTCGAAGAGGTGCGCGACGGACTCGGCATGAGCGGCAGCGTCGCCGGACTCCTCACCTCCGTACCACCCCTCTGCTTCGCCGTGTTCGGGAGCCTCGCCCCGCGGCTGGCGCGCCGCTTCGGCCCCGCCGCCGTGGTCTGCGCCGGCATGGCCGCGATCGCCACCGGGCTGGTCGTCCGGCCCTACACCGGCACCACCGCCGGCTTCGTGGCCGCGAGCGCCCTCGCCCTGATGGGCATCGCCGTCAGCAACGTCCTCATGCCGGTCATCGTCAAGAGCTGGTTCCCCGACCGGGTGGGCTCCATGACCGGCCTGTACTCCATGGCCCTCGCCCTCGGCACCTCCGCCGCGGCGGCCGTCACCGTCCCCCTGACCGAGGCGCTCGGCGGCACCTGGCAGACCGGTCTCACCGCCTGGGCGACCCTCGCGGCGGTGGCGGTACTGCCGTGGCTGCCGTTCGTACGGACCGGGGGTGCGCGGGGCACGGGGCGTGTGGCCGGGGGTGCTGGCCGGGACGCGGGTGTCGGCTCACGGTCCGGTTGTCAGGACGCGGTGGTCGGCTCAGGCTCCGCTCGCCGGGAGGTACCCGGGGCCGTGGGCCGGGGCGGAGCGGCGCCCGGGCCGGAGCACGGCGCCGCGCCGCGTGTCACGCGGAGCCGTACCGCGTGGGCGCTCGCCGTGTTCTTCGGGCTCCAGGCGACCGCCGCCTACATCACGATGGGCTGGATGCCGCAGATCTTCCGGGACGCCGGGGTCCCCGCGGACACGGCCGGTGTACTGCTCGCCGTGACGATGGTGATGGGCGTACCGCTGGCCTTCGTGATCCCCCGGCTCGCCACCCGGCTGCCCCACCAGGGGCCCATCGCGGTCGCCCTGGGCCTCTGCGGGCTCCTCTCGTACGCCGGTCTGTACCTCGCCCCGGCCGGCGGCGCCTGGGTGTGGGCGCTGCTGCTCGGCGTCTCCAACTGCTCCTTCCCGCTGGCGCTCACCCTCGTCGGCATGCGGGCCCGGACCGGAGAAGGCGTCGCCAAGCTGTCCGCGTTCGCGCAGAGCACGGGCTACCTGATCTCGATCCCCGGCCCGCTCCTCGTCGGCGTCCTCTACCAGCACAGCGGCGGCTGGGGCCTGCCCCTGGCCCTCATGGCGGCCCTGATGGTCCCGCAGATCGCGGTGGGCGCCCTGGCGGGCCGCGACCGCATGATCGAGGACGAGACGACCGCGACGGCCGACTGACGACCACGACGGCCGACTGAGGCGGCGGGCCGTAGGCCGAGTGGCGGGAGCCGGAGGCGAGGGCCGGGGGCGAGGGCCGGGGGCGAGGGCCGGGGGCGAGGGCCGGGGGCGAGGGCCGGGGGCGAGGGCCGGGGGCGAGGGCCGGGGGCGAGGGCCGGGTTGCCGGGTGCCGGGTGCCGGGTGCCGGGGCGAGAGTGCGGGGAGGGCGTCCAGGCCCACCCCCTGGTGCCGCGCGGAGGGGCGGGGTGCGAGACTGGGCGCATGCCCGTGCTCGACCCGAACCCCCAGAACGGCCAGAAGAAGATGCTCGTGGTCTTCGGCTCGTTCCTCGCCATCTTCATCGTCATCGGCATCATCGCGGCGATCGCCTCCCCGTGACCCTCGGGGCCTCGGGCGCCGAGGGCCCGTGAACGTCACCGCGCCCCACCCCCATGGTGGGGCTGACCCCCCATCCCCTAGGGGGTGAGTCTCAGGGTGAAGTGGGTGGATCACCGGATAGGCCGTGCCGCCCGGATTCCGTAGCTTCGAGGTGTGGCCGCGGGGGACTCGCGAGAACCCTACGGAGGAGCGGCCACCGACGACGCGAAGACCTCGGAGGCGGCATGTCGGCCCGTACGCACACGCGACCCCACCCGGCGGCCCCGGCACCCACGGGCGGCATGGACATCCGCCTCCCCTGGTGGGCCCTCGCCCTGCCCGCCCTCGGCTTCGTCACCCTCCTGCTGCTGATCCTCAACCCCGCGGACGCACACGCCGCGAGCGGCGACCCCCTGGTCGCCCATGTCTTCGAGCGCATACAGCGGCTCCTGACGGCCCTCGTCCCGTGACGCTCGGCCGAGCCCACGGCGGCGCGGACACAGGTCGCGGATATCCGCACTTCAACTCCCTGCGCCCCGTGGCCTGTTTCGTGCGAAGCTGGGACCCATGAGCGTCGCAGAACCCCGCAGGATTGTCCTCTTCCGGCATGCGAAAGCCGACTGGCCACAGGTGTCCGACCATGAGCGGCCCCTCGCCGACCGGGGCCGAATGGACGCCGCCGTCGCCGGACGCAAGCTCGCCGACAGCGGCATCTCCTTCGACCTTGCCCTCTGCTCCACCGCCGTCCGGACCCGCGAGACCTGGAAGCTGGCCGTCCACGAGCTGCCCGAGCGACCGAAAACCGTCTACGAGGAGCGGATCTACGAGGCCTCTCCCGGCGACCTGATCGCCCTGCTCAACGAGACCCCGGACGACGCACAGACCGTCCTCCTGGTCGGCCACAACCCTGGCGTCCAGGCGCTCGCCGAGATCCTCGCAGGCCAGGCCGAGGGCGACGCCCGCGAGCGCATGAGCCGTCGAGACTTCCCGGCCGCCGGCTACGCCGTCATCACCTTCGAGGGCTCCTGGAAGAGCCTGGAACCGGGCGTCGGCACCCTCGTCGACTACTGGGCGCCCACCGAGTAACCGCCCAGGCGACGAAGGCCCGGCAGCGCAGCGCTGCCGGGCCTTCCCGTCTCGTCACACGCCGTCGCCGGCGCTCACTGCTCGTCGTGCGTGTCCGCCGCCTCGACCTCTTCCCGCGTGACGCCGAGGAGGTAGAGCACGGTGTCGAGGAACGGGAAGTTCACCGCGGTGTGCGCGGCCTCCCGTACGACCGGCTTGGCGTTGAAGGCGACGCCGAGACCGGCCGCGTTGAGCATGTCGAGGTCGTTCGCCCCGTCGCCGATCGCCACGGTCTGCGCCAGCGGCACCCCCGCCTCGGCGGCGAACCGGCGCAGCAGCCGCGCCTTGCCCGCGCGGTCCACGATCTCCCCGACGACTCTGCCGGTCAGCTTGCCGTCGACGATCTCCAAGGTGTTGGCCTGCGCGAAGTCCAGCCCCAGCCGGTCCTTCAGATCGTCCGTGACCTGGGTGAAGCCGCCCGAGACGACACCGACCTGGAAACCGAGCCGCTTCAGCGTGCGGATCAGTGTGCGCGCCCCCGGCGTGAGCCGCACCTCGCTGCGCACCTTGTCCACCACCGAGGCGTCGAGCCCCTCCAGCAGCGCCACACGCGCGTGCAGCGACTGCTCGAAGTCCAGCTCGCCGCGCATCGCGGCCGCCGTCACCTCGGCGACCTCCTTCTCGCACCCGGCGTGCGCCGCGAAGAGCTCGATCACCTCGTCCTGGATGAGCGTGGAGTCCACGTCCATGACCACCAGCCGCTGGGCCCGCCGGTGCAGCCCCGCCGCGACCACGGCCACATCCACGCCGAGCGCCACCGACTCGGTGACCAGCGCCGTGCGCAGTGTCTCCGGCTCAGTGCCCGACACGGCGAACTCCACCGCCGTCACCGGGTACTTGGCGAGCCGGAAGATACGGTCGATGTTGCCGCCGGTCGCGGTGATCCGCGCGGCGATCCGGGCGGTGGACTCGGCGGTCAGCGGGTGTCCCAGCACGGTGACGTGCGAGCGGCCGAGACCGCGGGGCCGGTTGTCGCCCAGGCCGGAGATGATCTCCGCCTGCATCTTCATGGACTCCGCCCAGCCGTGGACGGTGGCCCGCAGATCACCCTCCTGACCGGCCGGCGGCACGGTCACCAGGGCGCACAGCACGATCCGGCCACGGGTGACGACCTGCTCGATGTCGACCACGTCGACGGAGTACGCGGCAAGGGTGTCGAACAGCCCGGCGGTGATGCCCGGCCTGTCCTTGCCGAAGATCTTGACGAGGAGAGTGGGGACGTCAGAGGAGGTCTGCGAAGCGCTCATGATGGTCCAACCGTATCCGGCACCCCGCGCCTCGCGCCCCCGAGGTCCGCCCAGCGGACGGAGAACTCTGGGTTACCAATGACTGAAGGGGACCCGGATCGTGTACGAAGCGCCGGGGCGACACCGGAACGCCCCCTTCCACCGGCGCGGACACCCTCCGTGCAGAGCCTCCCGACGGCCCTGCGGCCCTGCCCCCGAGGCCCTCCGCGCAGAGCCTCTCAACGGCCCCGTGGCCCTGCCCCCGGCGCTGGAGGAGGCGGTGGAGGCGGAGGCGGCGGCCCGTCGTCCGGTGGGGGCGGCGGCGTCGGCCACCGCCCGGCCCCCGAACCGCCACGCGACCCCGACCCGCTACCGGCCCCGGCCCCCGACCCTGTCCCCGGCCCCGTGCCCGGTCGCTGCCCCGGCCGACGAGGCGGCGGTGTGAACCGCCTCGCCACTGTGGGCGCGCCGTACACATCGGGCGGCCGTCGCCCCTCGGGCCCCGGACCGCCGCTCCCCGCACCCTGGTCCGCCCCCGGCGCCCCTCGCCCGCCCCCCGCACCCCGGTTCTCCCGGCCCTGCTCGACCGCCCCCCGACCGCTCCCCGCACCCCGGTCCTCCCCGCCCCGCCCGGCAGCACTCCGCCCGCTCCCGCCCGGCCCCGGCTCCTCCGGAGACCCCCGCCCGTCTCCTCGCCCCCCACCTTGCTCCCCTCGCCCCCCACCCTGCCCCGGCCGCAGCAGACCCTCCGGCACCCTCAGATAGGGGTTGGTGTCCGGGTTCGGCGGCCGGTACGGCGTACCCGGCGTGTACGGGCCCGACGGGGAGGCCGGCGAGGGGGAGGACCCGGGGGTCGGGGCCGGACCCGAGGCGCTGAGGGCCGGCCAAGCCGCCCGCCGCCCCGCCGCCCCCGTGGCGCACGCCAGCAGCGCCCCGGCGGCGCCCGCGCCCGCACCCCACACCGCGCCCAGCACGAGGGCCGCCGCCGCCCGCCCGTGCAGCTCGATGCCCGCGTCGAACGCGTCGATGCCGAGCACGGCCAGCGAGGCGTCCACCGACACCTCCGTCAGCAGGACAAGGAGGGGGAGTGCCACCGCCGTCGCGATACCCAACCGAAGTGCGCAGCGCCCCGCGAACCCGAGCGCGCCCCCGCCCCGTGCACCCGCACCATCCGCACCCCCGGCGGTCGGGGGAGACACCTGCCCGGCGAAAGGCGTACGCACGGCGGTCAACGCCCCCGCGTACAGCATCATCAGGGCGGCCGCCACGCCCAACAGCCACACCCGGGAGTCCAGTTCGGCCAGGCGGCCGAGGGTGACGGGTTCGTTCGCGTCGACGCGCAGCAGTGCGTCGAGCGGGTCGGGCAGCAGGTTCGCGAGCGCTCCCGTGGCCCTTCCGTCCCAGGGGACGAACAGGCCGAGGGGGACGCCGAGCCAGACACCGTTGGGCGCTCCGAGCAGGGCCGCGCCCACGATCCGCTTCGGGTGGGGGTCCCCGGCCGCCGCGTACGCCGCCGCCGCGAGCCCCGCCGCGACCGCCACCAGCAGCACGGTCACCACCGCGGACACGGCGGGCCGTACCACCCGGTGCACGGCGTCCAGGCCGCGCGGCAGGGGAGTGCGGCGCGAGGCCAGCAGGGCGACCAGCAGCACCCCGAGGCACCACAGAAGGCCACCCAGCACCGTGGGCGCCGCGTCGACGGTGAACCCCACCTGCGCGTCGGCACCGGCGAGGTCGCCGAGCCGGTCCGGAAGCAGCCCGCCGCCGATGTCCCCGATGTCCCCGAGGCCGGGGATCTCGACGCCGCCGAGGTCACCGCCGCCGGGCAGCTCGTCGAGGCCCAGATCGCCGCCGTCCAGAGTGATCACGGCCTGGCCGGCGTAGGCCAGAGCGCCCATCAGCGCAGCGAAGAGGACGACCACCGCGCCCACCCGCGCGAGGAGTTCGGCCGCGGTGACGACAACTCCCGCGCCGCGCAACGAGCGCAGGAAGAACCAGGCCAGCAGGAGCGCCCCCACGAGGCCGACACCCAGTGGCGTGATCTCGATGGCGGTCGTGGCCTGGGCCCCTTCCAGGCCGAAGACGGACACATCGCCGGACGGGGTCACCGACCCACCCGCACCGAGGGCCACGAGCGCCGCGGTCATGGGCCCGAGTTCGCCCGCGGAGTCGGCCTCCAGCAGATGCAGACCGAGCGCCGCCGTGCTCGCCATCCCGATCAACGACCAGCTCGCCGCGGCGATCGCGGAGAACACGACGTCCCCCCAGCGCACGCTCCCGCCCTGGCCGGCACTCCGGTTGCTCATGGTCGGACCCCCCGATCCGCATCGCGGTGTTGCACCGCTGATGTCCCCCTCGCGTGGGATTACCACTCTCCGGCCCGGTTTCAACCCCGTCAACGGGACGGGGCGACGCCCCCGTACGTTCTCTTCACAAGGCCCGACTTTCGGTCAAGGGGTTGAGCCTGAAATAGTTCCCCCCGATGTTCGACATCCCTAGACTCCCTGTGATGGGGGTAATTCGGGGGACAACTCAGTGGGGCATGGAGTGCCGGAACTCGTACTGGAATTGAACGGACAAACCTGGACGCTCGATCCGTCCAGGGCATACACCCTCGGACGTGATCCGCAGGGGGATATCGTGTTCGACGACGCCAGGGTCTCCTGGCGTCACGCCACGATCAGCTTCAGCGGCCGTAGTTGGGTGATCGAGGACCACGGCAGCACCAACGGCACATTCGTGCAGGGCCAGCGGATCCACCAGTTGGAGATCGGCCCCGGCTCGGCCGTGCACCTGGGCAACGCGACCGACGGCCCGAGAGTCAGCCTCTCCGGCACGGCCGCGGCGGTGTCGCAGCCGCAGCAGCAGCCGTACGCCGCGCAGGGCGCGAGCGCCGGATACGCCGCCCAGCAGGCACCGCAGGCGGGCTGGCAGCAGCCGCAGCAGCCCCAGGTCCCGCATCAGCAGGGCCATGCGCAGCAGGGCCCCGGTGGTGGCGCGGGGGCGCCGCCGGTGTACGGCGACCGCAGCCCGACCACGTTCCACCAGCTGGCCCTCGGCCGGGTGATGCGCATCGGTCGTGCCCTGGAGAACGACCTGGTCGTCTCCGACCTCCAGGTCTCCAGGAACCACGCCGAGTTCCACGCGACGCCCGACGGCCGCTTCGAGATCCGTGACCTCGGGTCCCACAACGGCACGTTCGTCAACGGTATGCCGATCGCCAAGGGCGGCACGGCACTCCTCGGGCCGAACGACATCGTCGGCGTCGGCCACTCGACGTTCCGCATCGTCGGGGACCGTCTCGAGGAGTTCGTCGACACCGGTGAGGTCTCCTTCTCCGCGCGCCACCTGACGGTCACCGTCGACGGAGGCAAGCAGATCCTCAAGGACGTCTCCTTCGGCGTCCCGGAGAAGTCGCTCATCGCGGTCATCGGCCCCTCCGGCTCCGGCAAGTCCACCCTGCTCAAGGCGCTCACGGGCTACCGCCCCGCCAACCAGGGCGACGTCCTCTACGACAACCGGAACCTGTACAAGCAGTTCGCCGAGCTGCGTCAGCGCATCGGTCTGGTCCCGCAGGACGACATCCTGCACAAGGAGCTGAGCGTCAAGAAGGCCCTCAAGTACGCGGCCAAGCTCCGCTTCCCCGCCGACACCACGGCCGCCGAGCGCGAGGCCCGCATCGACGAGGTGCTGCGCGAGCTGAAGCTCGACATCCACAAGGACAAGAAGGTCACGTCCCTCTCCGGCGGTCAGCGCAAGCGCGTCTCGGTCGCCCTGGAGCTGCTGACCAAGCCGTCGCTGATCTTCCTGGACGAGCCGACCTCCGGCCTCGACCCGGGTATGGACCGCGACGTCATGCAGCTGCTGCGCGGCCTCGCCGACGACGGCCGCACGGTCCTCGTGGTCACCCACTCGGTGGCCGAGCTCGCGATCTGCGACAAGCTGCTGGTGATGGCGCCGGGCGGCTCGGTGGCGTACTTCGGCCCTCCCGAGGAGGCCCTGAACTTCTTCGGCTACGAGACCTGGGCCGACGTCTTCTCCGCCTTCGAGAACTACCGCGACTACGACTGGGCGGGCCGCTGGAAGGGCTCGCAGCACTACCAGATGTACGCCGCGGACATCGACGCCGTCGCCCCGCAGTCGGTGCACATGCCGCCGCCGCAGTCGATGCGCCCGCCGAAGCCGCAGAGCTGGTTCTCCCAGCTCGGCACCCTCGTCCGCCGCTACCTCGCGGTGATCGTGTCGGACAAGGGCTTCCTGGCGCTGACGGTGATCCTGCCCGCCGTCCTCGGCGCGGTGAGCCTGCTCATCGACCCGGACAAGGACCTGCTGGTCAGGAGGGTGAACCCGGCGACCAACCTGCCCATCCCGAACGGCACCGCCACCACGGTGCTGCTGATCCTCGCGGTCGGCGCGTGCTTCGCGGGCGCCGCCAACTCCGTCCGTGAGCTGATCAAGGAACGGGTGATCTACGAGCGGGAGCGGGCGACCGGTCTGTCCCGCTCGGCGTACCTGATGTCGAAGGTCATCGTCCTCGGTACGGTCACCGTGCTCCAGGGCGCCATGGTCGGCGCGATCGGCTTCGCCAGCCGGACCATCCCCGACGAGGCCCTGATCCTCGGCGAGGGCAAGGTCGCCGTGATGCTCGAACTCTCCATCCCGATCATGGGCCTCGGCTTCACGTCGATGATGTTCGGCCTGGTCATCTCCTCGCTGGTGAAGACCGCCGAGAAGACCATGCCGCTGCTGGTCATGTTCGCGATCGTCCAGGTCGTCTTCACCGGCTGCCTCTTCGCCCTGCACGGCAGCCCCGGCGTCAACGAGTTCTCGTACCTGATGCCGTCGCGCTGGGCGGTCGCCGCCGCCGGCGCCACGCTGGACTTCAACAACATCAGCCCGCCCAAGGAGGCCGGCGACACGGACCCGCTGTGGGACCACACGGCCGGCGTCTACGCCTTCGACATGGTCGCCCTGGTCCTGATCGGCGTCGTCTGCGGCATCCTCGTGGCCCGCTTCCTGCGCCGCCACGAGCCCGAGGTCATGCGGAAGTAACCGAGGGCACCGGCACACACGCCGAAGGGCGGCACCCCACCAGGGGTGCCGCCCTTCGACGCTTCACCGGGGTCCGCGCCGACCTCAGTAAGCGCTGTTGACGTTGTCGATCGACCCGTACCGGTGGGCCGCGTAGTTCGCGGCGGCCGTCAGGTTGGCGACCGGGTCGTACTGGCTCCACGCGGTGCCGGGGACGTGGTAGGCGTCGAAGGTCGGCTTGATGACCTGGAGCAGACCGATCGACGGAACGCCGTTCTGGGCGTTGATGTCCCAGTTGTTGATGGCCCTCGGGTTGCCCGAGGACTCCCGCATGATGTTCTTGTGCAGGCCGTGGTACGTGCCCGGGATCTTGTGCTTCTTCATGATGTCGAGCGCCTCGCGGATCCAGCCGTCGAGGTTGTTCGGGTACGTCTTCGGGGCGGCCTTGGCCTGGGCGGCGCGCTTGGCGGCCCGGCTCGCGGCCTCCTTCTTCGCGCGCTCCTGCGCGGCCTTCTTCTGCGCGGCGACCAGGGCCGCCTTCTTCTGGGCGTCGGACGCCTGGTCGACGACGCTCGCCTTGACCGTCTGGGCCGGGCTCTGGCTGAACGCCACCGGCGCCGCGGAAACCGTCTTCGTGGCGGTCTGTGCCTCGGCCGGCACCAGCGAGAACGCGACAGCGGCGGCGCCGACGGCGGCCACTCCGGCGAACGAGAGCTTGTGGGCCTTGGACAGCACGGGACGGTGACCGGGGTTCTTGGCGTACAGCGACATGAGTGATGGACCTCTTCGAGTTGGCGCGGAGGTCGCTCTCGGCCGGGTGGGGACATTGCTTTCCAGCACAAGCGCCGTGGGCGGAAACCCACGGCGCCGAGCGACGGAAGCAATTCTTAGCGGCCGCAAAATCCGGTGGCAAAGGTGTGACGTACGATGCCGCTTAGTGGACGCGGAAGCGGCAAAACGGGACAGAACAGCACGTCTGTCCCGTTCAAACCGGGCGTATCTATCTCCTAGGCAGCTTCGTACGTGATGTGGGTCCTATGCCCGGCCTCACATCGGCAGCGCCGTGTCTTCACGTGCAGTTGCTGGCGCAATGCACACGGTGAGGTGTCTCCGGAGGAAGGATGAGATGCACGTCGCCGAACTCGTGCCACAAGTAGTCCCCCGCCAGCGCCTCCTCGTACGCCCGCTCCACCGCCGCCCGCCCCGCGACCGCCTCCAGCATCAGCAGATGCGACGCCTCCGGCTCGTGCAGCCCGGTCACCAGCCCGTCGACCACCCGCACCCCCCGCTCCGGAGTGACCACCAGATCCGTCCACCCCTCACCGGCCCGTACGACACCGTCGGCCCCGGCCGCGGACTCCACCGCCCGCACCGCCGTCGTTCCCACCGCTACCACCCGCCCGTCGCCCGCCCTGACCGCGTCGATCAGTCGCGCCGACGCCTCCGGCACCGCGAACCGCTCCGGGTACGGCGGCTCGTGCGCCTCCGCCGACGCGACCCCCGTGTGCAGGGTGACGGGCGCGAACTGCACCCCCCGGCTCACCAGCTCCGCCACCAGCCGCGGGGTGAAGGGCCGCGCCGCACTCGGCATCTCCGCACTGCCCGCCCCGTCCTCGGAGGGCAGCGCGAACACCGTCTGGTACACCGACAGCGGCTGGTCCCGATCCGTATAGGAGTACCGAATGGGCCGCCCGTGCTCCCGCAGCAGCCCGAGGACGTCCGGCGACGACACCCGCGCCCACCACAGCCGCCCGCCCCGCCTGCTCAGCGGCTCCTCCAGAACCAGCCCCGCACCCCCGGGAAGCCGCACCGCCGCCCCCGCGGGACCACCCGCACGCGCGCGCGTGGTGCCCCTGCCGTCCGGATCCCGCAGCTCGACGGCCCACCGCCCGTCATCGCCCCGCGTGGAGAAGTGCACCACCACGCGCGCGTGCCCGATCACCCCGTCGACGGCCGCCGCCAGCGTCGACGACGTGTTCACCACCAGCAGGTCCCCGGCCCGCAGCAGCCGGGGCAGCTCCACGAACGCGTGGTGCGACACCCCCGTACCGCGCGACACCAGCAGCCGTACGGAATCCCGGTCGAGCCCCGGCCCGCGCTGCTCGACCGGCACCCGCGCCGACCGGTCCCCGGGCACCTTCAGCGCCGTCCTCATCACGCCCCCAGCAGGGACGGCGCCCCGTACCGGCCGCTGGCCGGCCTCCCCTCGATCAGCCGCAGGAACGCCGGCACCACACTCTCCGGACGCGGCCGCGGATCGTCGTCGTCCGGCACCGCCGCCGCGTACAGATCGGTGCCCATGTCGCCGGGATCCACCGCCCACACCCGCAGCCCCGGCTCCTCCACGGCCAGCACCGCCGACAGATGGTCCAGCGCCGCCTTCGACGCCCCGTACCCTCCCCACGTCTCGTACGCCTCCGCCGCCGCGTCCGAGCTGACGTCGATCACCGCGCCCGCGTCGGACGCCCGCAACAGCGGCAGCGCCTTCTGGACCAGCCCCAGCGCCGCGACCACATTGACCTCCAGGGCCCGCCGCAGCCCGTCCAGGGCCAGTTCCTCCAGCCGGACGAGCGGCTCGGCGCCCAGCGCGCTCGCGTTGTTCACCAGCAGGTCCAGCCCGCCCAGCGCACGGGCCGCCGCGACGAGCGCGGCCCTGTGCGCCGCGTCCGTCACATCCCCCGGCAGTGCCTCGACCCGCGTCCCGTGCGCCGCCAGCTCCTTCGCCGTGCCCCGCAGCGCCTCCTCGGTCCGCGCGTCGAGCACCAGGTCCCATCCCCGCTCGGCCAGCGCTTCCCCCAGCGCCCGTCCCAGGCCCTTGGAAGCCCCCGTGATGATCGCCACCGGCATGACATCGTCCCCTCGTCGTCCGCCGCCTCCCGCTCCGGTCGGCGGTGATCCCAACGTAGGAACCCGGCCCTCCCCACCGCCTCGTACCCGGGCCCCAGTACGCCAAGGCCCTTCGCCCTAGGCCACCGGTCGGGGCCCCGGGACCTAGGTCCGGTCGTAGGCCCGGAACCCCCGGAACCTAGGTCCGACGGCCGGGGCGGCGCGGTCGGCGGTCCGATCCGCGCTGTCGGACCCCGCCGGTACGGTGAGCTCATGAGTCAAGGTCCCCGGTCGGGCCTCGCGGCGGTGAGTTCGGCGCTGCTGGCCATGAGCAGACATCTGGAGGTGCGCGACGTCCTGAAGACGATCGTCGCCTCCGCCCGAGAGCTGCTCGACGCCGAGTACGCCGCCCTGGGCGTCCCCGACGACCACGGCGGATTCGCCCAGTTCGTCGTCGACGGCGTCACCGACGCGCAGTGGAAGGCCATCGGCCCCCTCCCGCGCCAGCACGGCATCCTCGCCGCGATGCTCCACGAGGCCACCCCGGAGCGCCTCGCCGACGTCCGCGAGGACCCGCGCTTCGAGGGCTGGCCCACCGCCCACCCCGACCTGGTCGACTTCCTCGGCCTGCCCATCCGCGACGGCGACGAGGTCATCGGCGCCCTCTTCCTCGCCAACAAGCGCTGCCCCCGCCCGGAGGGCGGCTGCGGCTTCACCGAGGACGACGAGGAACTGCTGTCGATCCTCGCCCAGCACGCCGCGATCGCCCTGACCAACGCCCGCCTCTACGAGCGCAGCCGCGAGCTGACCATCGCCGAGGAACGCTCCCGCCTCGCCCACGAGCTGCACGACGCCGTCAGCCAGAAGCTCTTCTCCCTGCGGCTGACCGCCCAGGCGGCGGCCGCCCTGGTCGACCGCGACCCCTCACGCGCCAAGGGCGAGCTCCAGCAGGTGGCCGCCCTCGCCGCCGAGGCCGCGGACGAGCTGCGCGCCGCCGTCGTCGAACTGCGCCCCGCCGGACTCGACGAGGACGGCCTGGCCGCCACCCTGCGTACCCAGGTCCACGTCCTCGACCGTGCGCACAGCGCCCGCGTCACCTTCTCCGCACGCGGCGCCCGCGCGCTGCCGTCGGCTCAGGAGGAGGCCATGCTCCGCGTCGCGCAGGAGGCCCTGCACAACGCCCTGCGCCACTCGGGGGCCGAGCACGTCGACGTCGCCCTGGAGCGCCGGGGCACCGGCGCGGTGCTGCGGATCACCGACGACGGCACCGGCTTCGACCCGCAGGCCATACGCCGCGCGGGACGCCACCTCGGCCTCGTCTCCATGCGCGACCGGGCGAGCGGGGTCGGCGGCACGCTGACCGTGGAATCGGCGCCCGGCAAGGGCACCACGATCGAGATGGAGGTCCCCGGTGGCTGACGCAATCAAGGTGCTGCTCGTCGACGACCACCAGGTGGTCCGCCGGGGCCTGCGCACCTTCCTCGAGGTGCAGGACGACATAGAGGTCGTGGGGGAGGCCGCCGACGGCGCCGAGGGCGTCGCCCGCGCCGAGGAACTCCGGCCCGACGTCGTCCTCATGGACGTCAAGATGCCGGGCCTGGACGGCATCGACGCGCTCCGCAGACTCCGCGAACTCGACAACCCCGCGCGCGTGCTCATCGTCACCAGCTTCACCGAGCAGCGCACCGTCGTCCCGGCCCTGCGCGCCGGTGCCGCCGGGTACGTCTACAAGGACGTGGACCCCGACGCCCTCGCCGGCGCCATCCGCTCCGTGCACGCCGGACACATCCTGCTCCAGCCGGAGGTCGCCGGGGTGCTCCTCTCCCAGGAGGAGGCCAACTCCGGTCAGGGGAGGGGAGGTTCGCTCACCGAGCGGGAGCGGGAGGTGCTCGGCCTGATCGCCGACGGCCGCTCCAACCGGGAGATCGCCCGCGCCCTGGTCCTGTCCGAGAAGACGGTCAAGACCCACGTCTCCAACATCCTCATGAAGCTCGACCTGGCGGACCGGACCCAGGCCGCGCTGTGGGCGGTGCGTCACGGTGTGACCGGATGATGTGTCGATTGTCCGGAAACCCGGAAGGTTCCCCTCCGATCTGAGATTCATACCGTCGGGTGTATGTCCTCCGAATGGCGCATCCTCGGCAGGGCCCCGCCGTTCTTCAGTGCGTGCTGCGTGCGACCGCCGCAGTGATCGCGAGGAAGGGCTCAGAAGTGAAGAACCTGAAGAAGGCCGCCGCTGTCACGATGGTGGCCGGGGGCCTCGTCGCCGCCGGTGCGGGCATGGCCTCCGCCACCGACGGCGGGGCGCACGCGGGCGGCAAGGCCGTCGGCTCGCCGGGCGTCATCTCGGGGAACGTCATCCAGGCCCCCATCGACATCCCGGTCAACGCGGTCGGCAACAGTGTCAGCGTCGTGGGCGTCCTGAACCCGGCCTTCGGCAACCTGGGTGTCAACCACTGACGTTCCACCCCGGGAGCACAGTGACCACCGGCCTTCCGGACCCCTCCGGAAGGCCGGTCAGCCATGTCCACGGTCCCCGGCCGTCCCCCCCCCCGGTGACTGAGGTCTTTCAGCGTTGCCGCTCCAGAGTGAGCACGGCCGCGGAGATTGACGACATTCGATTCGGACTGCACCGGGACTTGCGGAAGATCCGCCAGGACTTCAGTCGTGCGACGCCGCGTTCGACCGGTGCCCGTGCCGTGGCCATTGCTCGGCTGATGGTCTGCTGGGTGGGGGTGAGGTCACGGCCCGGCGGGCGTCCGAGGGGTGTTGTCACCCATGGGCCGGCTCCCATGTAGGCGTGGCGGCGAGGATTGGGACGTCCTTGCGTTCACAGATCCGGATGATCCGGTGGGCGCGGGCCGCAGTGAGACGTCGACAATCGGCCGCCGATGCGGGCATGACGATGACCACGCGAGTGGTGAAGACTGGATAGATGCGACCTCACGCCCCAGGCGGACTCCTGTTCGTAGCGCTCGGTCTCATCCTTGTCGCCGCCGGCTATGTCTGGAGAGGACGTACCCTGCGTCCCCTCTCGGCGAAACGCGCCCAGGCAGCCGTGATCCGGGATCGTTCCAGAAACCTGCTGCGCTCTGCGGACATGGCTATCGCCGGAGCGCGTCGACGGGCCGCAGACGGCGAACCGGCCATCGTCACGGTCGGAGACGTGACCAGGGTGGCGCGCCAGCACTACGGGTACCTCTTCGTGGAGCGCGAAGAAGCAGCTGCCGCCCTCCGCCAGCGCTATGAGGCTGCCGACTGCCGGGCGGACTGCATGACCGACGCTTTCAACTGACTGCCTGCCCGGCAGGTGCTCGACGCCAGAGGCGCCGGAGCTGTCACCTGATAGGTGGTCACGCTGAAAATGCTCACTCTGTCGAACGGGCCGGGACGCCGGGGCGACGGGGCGCACTACCCCCGCTCCCGCTCCTCCACGAACGCGTTGTACGCCGCCACCTGCGCCCGCCGAGCCGTCCGCTCCACCGGTCGCAACGCGGCCACCCGGGAGCCCATCTCGGACGCGCTCACCGCACCCCCGTGCCCGTTCTCGTACGCCAGCGAGATCAACAACCCCACCCGCTGCGCCAGCTCCAGCACCCGCACGGCCCGCGGCGGATACCCGGGCGCGAGCACCTCACGCCCCCGCTCGGCCCGCGCCCGGTAGGCGTCGATCGCCGCCTCCGCGACCGGCCCCGACGCCGCCACGTCCAACCGGGACAGCACGGCCGTCGCGTCCCGCAGCGCCTCCGCCAGCTCCCGCTCGGCCTCCCCGAGGGACGGCACATCGGCGGGCGGCGCCTCCCGCACCTCCAGACAGTGCCAGACCACCTCGACGTGCTCGTCGCCCGAAGGCCCCGCCGTGTACACCTCCGGCACCAGCCCCAGCGCACCCCCGTGGCACACCACGGCCTCCTCCGCCTCCAGCGCCCGCTTGTTGAACTCCGGCGGCCCGCTGAGTCCCAACGGATGCCCCGGCGCGGGCAGGGCCACCCGCAACCCCGTCACCCCCAGCGCCCTCAGCCGCCCGAGCGCGAGCGTCAGCCCGACGGGCCCCGACTCGCCGGGCAGCCCCTCCACCCGATGCACCGCGTCCTCCCCGACGATCGCGAGCACCGCGTCATCCGGCGAGACAAGTCCGGCAAGAAGGGCATTTCCCCATGCGGCAAGGCGTCCTGAGCGTGGTTCCGAGAGCATGCCTCCACCCTAAGGACCGACCGATGGAATGGACGGCCCGACCGGTGGCGTAGATTTCCCTGAGGGCTGCGCCCACCCGGCGGTGGCTCCAACCACAGGCGTACGCGACAGCCGAGACAGGCCGACACTGCAAGGGGAGACAGCGCGCTCATGAGCGATGTTCTGGAGCTGGAGGACGTATCCGTGGTCCGCGAGGGCCGGGCTCTGGTGGACCAGGTCTCCTGGTCGGTCAAGGAGGGCGAGCGCTGGGCCATCCTCGGCCCGAACGGCGCCGGCAAGACCACCCTCCTCAACGTCGCGTCCAGCTACCTCTACCCCAGCAAGGGCACCGCCACGATCCTCGGCGAGACCCTCGGCCGGGTCGACGTCTTCGAACTGCGCCCCCGCATCGGCATGGCCGGCATCGCCATGGCGGAGAAGCTCCCCAAGCGCCAGACCGTCCTGCAGACCGTGCTGACCGCCGCGTACGGCATGACGGCCACCTGGAACGAGGACTACGAGGAGATCGACGAGCTCCGCGCCCGCGCCTTCCTCGACCGCCTCGGCATGACCGAGTACGTCGACCGCAAGTTCGGCACCCTCTCCGAGGGCGAGCGCAAGCGCACCCTCATCGCCCGCGCCCTGATGGCCGACCCCGAGCTGCTCCTCCTCGACGAGCCCGCCGCCGGCCTCGACCTCGGCGGCCGCGAGGACCTCGTCCGCCGGCTCGGCCGCCTCGCCCGCGACCCCATCGCCCCCTCCATGATCATGGTCACGCACCATGTCGAGGAGATCCCCCCGGGTTTCACCCACGTCCTGATGATCCGTCAGGGCAAGGTCCTCGCCGCGGGCCCCCTGGAGCTGGAGCTGACCTCCCGCAACCTCTCCCTCTGCTTCGGTCTCCCGCTCGTCGTCGAGCAGGTCGGCGAGCGCTGGACGGCCCAGGGCCTGCCCCTCACCTGACCTCCGACTTCCCCCGCCGACCCGCCAGTCGGGCGGCACCGCTCCACAACCCGGGCCGGACGCAACCGACTTGGCGGATCCGCTGTAAGCGATCTTTGGCCGTGCGCTCTGTCGGCGGGGCGATCCCGGTCCTACCATGGACGATGTGGACAGCATCGACGCATGGGTGTGGTGGCTGATAGGCGCGGCCGGGCTCGGGATCGCCCTCGTCATGACCGCGATGCCGGAACTGGGCATGCTCGCCCTGGGCGCCGTCGCCGGCGCCGTGACCGCGGGACTGGGCGGCGGTGTCGTCCTCCAAGTGGTCGTGTTCGCCGCCGTGTCCGTGGCGCTCATCGCCGTCGTACGGCCGGTGGCCGCCCGCCACAGAACCGGACGGCCCGAACTGGCCACGGGGATCGACGCCCTGAAGGGCAAGCAGGCCGTCGTCCTGGAACGGGTCGACGGTTCCGGCGGCCGCATCAAGCTCGGCGGCGAGATCTGGTCCGCCCGCTCCCTCGACTCCGGACTCACCTTCGAGGTGGGCCAGGAAGTCGACGTCGTGGAGATCGAAGGAGCCACCGCGATCGTCATGTGACCTCGCACGAGGCGGTCACGACGCGATCACGCAATGCACCGAACGTCCCACCTGGCAGGCGCTGTTCTGCCAGACTCGACGAGCAAGATCCTCAACAGGCAAACAGGCATAAGATCTTCCACAGGCGCCGCGGCGGAGAAGGGCACGGGGAGCGAACGATGGAACCGATCATCATCGTCCTGATCATTCTGGTGGTGTTGGTCTTCATCGCCCTGATCAAGACCATCCAGGTCATCCCACAGGCGAGCGCCGCCATCGTGGAGCGCTTCGGCCGCTACACGCGCACGCTCAACGCGGGCCTCAACATCGTGGTCCCGTTCATCGACTCCATCCGCAACCGCATCGACCTCCGCGAACAGGTCGTGCCGTTCCCGCCCCAGCCGGTGATCACCCAGGACAACCTGGTCGTGAACATCGACACGGTCATCTACTACCAGGTGACCGACGCCCGCGCCGCCACCTACGAGGTCGCCAGCTACATCCAGGCGATCGAGCAGCTCACCGTCACCACGCTCCGCAACATCATCGGTGGCATGGACCTGGAGCGGACCCTGACCTCCCGCGAGGAGATCAACGCGGCCCTGCGCGGCGTCCTCGACGAGGCGACCGGCAAGTGGGGCATTCGCGTCAACCGCGTCGAGTTGAAGGCGATCGAGCCGCCCACCTCCATCCAGGACTCGATGGAGAAGCAGATGCGCGCCGACCGTGACAAGCGCGCCGCGATCCTCACCGCCGAAGGTACGCGCCAGGCGGCGATCCTGACCGCCGAGGGTGAGAAGCAGTCCCAGATCCTGCGCGCCGAGGGTGAGGCCAAGGCCGCCGCCCTGCGCGCCGAGGGCGAGGCCCAGGCCGTTCGTACGGTCTTCGAGGCCATCCACGCCGGTGACCCGGACCAGAAGCTCCTCTCCTACCAGTACCTCCAGATGCTCCCGAAGATCGCCGAGGGCGACGCCAACAAGCTCTGGATCGTCCCCAGCGAGATCGGCGACGCCCTGAAGGGCCTCTCCGGCGCCATGGGCAACTTCGGCAACCTGGGCGGCGGCCCCACCGTTCCCAAGCCGGCCGACGGCAACGCCGACCGCCGCGAGAAGCCGGCCATCGACTGAACACGGCGAACGGGCCCGCCCTTCCACCAGGAGGAGCGGGCCCGTTCGCCGTACGACAGCAGTTGGTGACGACGCCGGTTACGCGGCGCTCTTCGACAGCCAGTCCGGCAGCGCGTCGAAGTCGTCATGTCCCAGGGACAGCAGCATCGCGTCCGCCGGAGTCGGCTCGAACGGCTGCCGCAGCAGCGGCATCCCCGCCTCGTCCGGAGTCCGGTTCGCCTTGCGGTGGTTGTCCTCCGCGCACGACGCGACCGTGTTCAGCCAGCTGTCGGAGCCACCCTTGGACCGCGGCACCACATGGTCCACGGTCGTCGCCCGCCTGCCGCAGTACGCGCACCTGTGCCTGTCCCGTACCAGCACACCCCGCCTGGACCATGGCGCTTGTCTTCGGAACGGCACCCTCACGTACCGGCAGAGCCTGATCACCCGGGGCGCCGGTATGTCGACCGCGGCTCCGCGCATGCGCAGTTCGGGGTGGGTCTGCTCGACGACGGCCTTGTCCTGCAGCACCAGAACGACGGCTCGGTTGAGCGTCACCGTCGACAGCGGCTCGAAGCTCGCGTTCAGTACCAGCGTGTCCCGCATCCCAGCCCACCTCCTGTGCACCAGCCCACCCCCCGGCAGGCTTGGATCAACTGTGGCCGGGCACGCCGAGATGGACAACGCAATAAAAAATGCCCGCCTCTGATCACTTCCAAGACCAGAGGCGGGCAAACGTTCAATGAACGTCCGGCTTCGTTACTTTTCCGCTACAGCGGCGTACTCCCCGATGAGCTGGGCGCGCGCCAGCGTGTGGAAACGGAGGTTGAATCCCACCACGGCGGGCGAAGCGTCGGAATCCGGACCGAGCTCCTCCTGATCCACGGCGTACACCGTGAACACATAACGGTGTGCCGGGTCGCCGGGCGGCGGGGCGGCCCCACCGAAGTCACGCGTCCCGTAGTCGTTGCGCGCGTGCACCGCGCCCTCGGGCAGTCCCTCGAACTTCCCCGACCCCGCACCGGCCGGCAATTCGGTCACGGACACCGGGATGTCGAACACGACCCAGTGCCAGAACCCGCTGCCCGTGGGGGCGTCCGGGTCGTAGCAGGTCACGGCGAAGCTCTTGGTCTCCGGCGGGAAACCCTCCCAGCGCAGCTGCGGAGAGGTGTTCCCGCCCGAGTAGACCTGAGCGTCCTTGAGCGTCGCCCCCGGCTCGACGTCCTCACTCGTGACCGTGAAGGACGGCACGACCGGATGGAAATCGTGGGGGAGCGGCGGCCTCTTCGGCTCGGTCACCTCGGTACCTCCTGGTGGGATCTGTGGGTTGGTTCAGAGCCTAGAACCAGCTGCGCTTGCTGCCGACCTCCGACAGCCACTGGTTCAGGTAGGCGGCCCAGTCCGTGTTCCCGTAGTCCTGCAGCCCCACCCGGAACGAACGGAACGAGTCGCTGCCCTCGCTGAACAGTCCCGGCTTCTTGTCCATCTCCAGCACGACGTCCATCTCGCGCTCGTCGGCGACGAAGCTCAGCTCGACCTGGTTCAGCCCGTGGTACTGCTGCGGCGGGAAGAACTCGATCTCCTGGTAGAAGGGCAGCTTCTGCCGCGTGCCCCGGATGTGGCCGCGCTCCATGTCCGCGTTCTTGAAGCGGAAGCCCAGCTGGATGAACGCGTCCAGGATCGCCTGCTGCGCCGGCAGCGGGTGCACGTTGATCGGGTCCAGGTCACCGGAGTCGACCGCACGCGCGATCTCCAGCTCCGTCGTCACACCGATGTGCATCCCCGGCAGCGTCTGGCCCTGGATGGTCGTGACCGGCGTCTCCCAGGGGATCTCCAGCCCGAACGGCACCACGTGCACCGCCTGCGCCTTCAGCTCGAAGGCACCCCCGAGACGCTGCTTCAGGAACTCGATGTCCTGCTTGTACTCGGCGTCCTGACCCTCGACCTCGACCCGGGCCTGGAGCCCGACCGACAGCGCCTCGATCTGCTGGTCCACGGAACCGCCCTGGATCCGCACCTCACCCTGGACGACACCGCCCGGTACCACATTGACCTCGGTCAGCACCGTCTCGACCGAAGCGCCACCGGCCCCCAGGCTCGCGAGCAGTCGCTTGAACCCCATGTCTGTTCCTCCCGTCAGGCAACGCCTGTGTATCTGTGTGGCTCTGTAGTTCTGTGTGGGTGGATCGCTCTGTGTGGCGTGGATCCTTGATCCCTACAAACGCGAACCGACGGTGACCGGTTCCGGGTCCCCACACTTCCAAGGAGGACGCTTCCTCGCCACCCATCGGCCGCATCCCTCTGGACTACGCTCGTACGCCATGATCGCGACCCCCGACCGTACGCCCCTGGCCCGAGAGTTCTTCGACCGCCCCGTCCTGGACGTCGCCCCAGACCTCCTGGGACGCGTCCTCGTGCGCACCACCCCGGACGGTCCGATCGCGCTCCGCATCACCGAGGTCGAGGCCTACGACGGTCAGAACGACCCCGGTTCGCACGCGTTTCGCGGCCGCACCGCCCGCAACGCCGTGATGTTCGGTCCACCCGGCCATGTGTACGTGTACTTCACGTACGGCATGTGGCACTGCATGAACCTGGTGTGCGGTCCGGAGGGCTGGGCGAGCGCGGTCCTGCTGCGCGCCGGCGAGGTGATCGAGGGCGCGGAGTTGGCTCGCAAACGTCGAATCTCGGCCCGAAATGACAAGGAACTGGCCAAAGGGCCCGCCCGCCTGGCCACGGCCCTGGACGTCGACCGCGCCCTCGACGGCACGGACGCCTGTTCCCCCGACGATCCCCCTCTTACCGTCCTGACCGGCACACCTGTCCACTCCGACCAGGTACGCAACGGTCCCCGTACGGGCGTCGCGGGTGACGGAGGCGTCCACCCCTGGCGCTTCTGGATCGCCGACGACCCCACCGTGAGCCCCTATCGGGCCCATGTCCCCCGCCGCCGCCGAACTTGACTCGCCTCCGGGCGGTCCGTAACGTAGCCCGAGCCGCTTGAACCGGGTACGGCAGTCAGCCAGCAGCCGGAAGCGGCCACCCACTACCTACGACATCCCCTCGGCGGGGGCGAATTAGGCATGCCCTGATTCGAGTCCGCAGAACTCAATTATGAGTTGCCGGGGGAATCGGCTAACGTAGTGAATGCCGAAAGGCCGCGAGGGAAACCGAGAGGCCCAAAGGCAGCCGAAAGGCAAAGCCCGCCGACAGGGAATCGGATCGGAAACGGTCTGATAGAGTCGGAAACGCAAGACCGAAGGGAAGCGCCCGGAGGAAAGCCCGAGAAGATACTCGGGTGAGTACAAAGGAAGCGTCCGTTCCTTGAGAACTCAACAGCGTGCCAAAAATCAACGCCAGATATGTTGATACCCCGTCTCCGGCCGGTTCGGCTGGGGCGAGGTTCCTTTGAAACAAAACACAGCGAGGACGCTGTGAACCATCGGATCATTCCTCCGGTGGTTCCGCTCTCGTGGTGTCGACCCGATTACGGGTAAACATTCACGGAGAGTTTGATCCTGGCTCAGGACGAACGCTGGCGGCGTGCTTAACACATGCAAGTCGAACGATGAAGCCCTTCGGG